>NZ_NEVS01000004.1:0-601671 GCF_002261215.1 Bordetella genomosp. 11
GCCTCGGCCTGCTTGATGAAACCGATGATCTGCTCCTCGGTAAATCTGCTCTTTCTCATGTCCGTCATTCTCCAAGTTGACGGACTTCGCTGCCATTACGCTGGTACGGCTGGGAGGGGGCAGGTCATCTATATGTGCTTAATCAAGCAAAAGGATTGGTCCTATGAGAAGGAGTGGCGAATCATCGTCCCGCTGGGGCCTTCCTATGCCAACGCCGAGCAACCCATGCCGAAACCCAGCGCTGTAATTCTTGGCTCTATGACGGCTACTGATGACGAAGCTGTCATGAAGGAACTATGCAAAGCAATGGACATTCCACTGAGGCGGGTAGCCCAGAGACCGGGGGGATTTGAGTTGGAGCTTGTAAGTGAGAAGGGATAAGAAACGCGTGCATGAGAAGAAATCTGCCCGCGCAGTGGTTGTTTTGCCCTGAACCCGTATGTTACGCTATTCTTTAATGAATTTATTAAAGAGGTGCGCTATGAGCTTCTCTGCACAAGACATCGTTCCCATCAGCGAAGCCCGCGCTCGTCTGACCGAGCTGTCCGATGAAGTCGTCGCCGGGGCAGAAAAGATTCTGACCAAGAATGGCGCGGCGCATGTGGCTATCGTCGATGCTCGCAAGCTCGACTACTACCATGCGCTTGAAGAAGAGCATGCAGCCTTGGTGTTGTTGAACGAGGCGGAGGTCGGCTTGCGTGAATACTTAGAAGGCAAGCGCATCCCGCGCGAAGACATCTTGAAGGCGCTGGACTAAATGGCGTTGCCGGTGAATGTCAGCGTTGAGGCGGTTCCAAACTTTCATCGTGGTCTTGAAGTAGCAAGGGAGTTCTTCGTCGAGCAGGATGAGGATTCCGCAGGGCGCAGGGCAGCTAAACTGCGTGCAAAGCTGAGCGAGATGATGGACATTCTGGCGTGGTCGCCCGCCAGTGGACGGCCCGCCAGGTTTCACGCAACCAGGTCCGCCCAGGCACGCTTGAGACTTGCGCCCGTGTTGGATTTGGCAAAGCAGACCGGGATGCCGGAGCTTCGTGAGTACGTGGTGGATCAGCACACCGTGCTGTACGCGCATTCGGATACCCAGGTGCTACTGCTGGCGATCAAGCATCAACGGCAGTTGGCCTACGTGGTTGTCGACGACGCGACCAACGGTCCAGAGTAGTCCAGTTACATCCAGCCAATCTACGCTTTTTGAGTAAGAAATCGAGTAAGAAATGCCTAAAACCACTCAGTTTCCTATCCTGGTTCGAATCGTGTAGGGCGGGCCATTCGTCCTTGCCAGGCGGCCAAGCCCGCAAGGCGATGGTTTGCCGTGCTACCACTGTCCGTCCCGATCGCGGCGGTGCGGTTCGAAAGCCTCCATCAGAAAATCGACAAGGGCGCGGGTTTTCGCAGAAAGATGGCTGCGCGTGGGAAAGACCGCATAGATATCCGCGGGCGGCGGGTCCCATTTGGGCAGGACGCGCCGCAGCCTGCCGGATCGCAGCAATGGGGCGATCTCCCATAGCGAGCGCATCAGGATGCCGTGTCCGTCCAGCGCCCAGCCCACGACGCATTCGCCATCGTTGCAGGCGAGCGGGCCACGGACCTTTACGGTTTCCGCATGCGTGCCTGACCGCAGGTGCCAGGTGCCGAAGGTCTCGTCGCTTTCCTGTATGAACAGGCAGGCGTGCCGCGCCAGCTCGCGCGGGCTGGCAGGCTGGCCGTGCCTGGCCAGGTAGGTCCTGGCCGCGCCCAGCACGCGGCGGTTATGGGCCAGCAGCCTGGCCGTCAATGTCGAATCGGGTAACTCGCCGACGCGAATCTGCAGGTCGTAGCCCTGTTCGATCATGTTCACGGGCCGGTCGGTCAGCGTCAGCTGGACTTCGACTTCGGGATAGCGCCGCGCGAAGGCCGACAGGGCAGGCGCGACGTGCCGACGGCCGAATCCCAAGGTGCTGACCACGCGCAGGATTCCGCGCGGCATCGCCCGCGCGCCGGCGACCTTGCGCTCCAGCGCCTCCAGGTCCTCCAGCACCCTGGCCCCTTCGACCAGATAGGTTTCTCCTTCCGGCGTCAGGCTGGCGCGCCGGGTCGTGCGTTGCAGAAGGCGCACCCCCAGCCGCCGCTCCAGTGCCGCCAGGCGCTTGCTGACGGCGGGGGGCGTGATTCCCAGGTGTTGCGCGACTTCCCGCAGGTTGCTGTGTTTGGCGACGAGGGAGAAAAACTCCAGGTCCGAAAGCGCACTCATTGTTAACTCAAAAGAAATGAACAACTAATTTGAATGACACTATAGGAGATTAATTCACTATTAACATTCAAGCACACAAGAAACCACAACGGGAGACAAACCATGTTCAGCCGTCGCTTTCTCACCCTGATTTCCTCACTGTTCATCTGCGCATCGGCCGCGGCGCAATATCCGGAACGTCCGGTCAAGCTGATCGTCCCCTACGCCCCGGGCGGAAGCGTCGACATCGTCGCCCGCATGATCAGCGACGAATGGGCCAGGACACTGGGCCGTCCCATCGTGATCGAAAACCGGGGTGGCGCCGGCGGCAATGTCGGCGTGGATGCCGTGGCGAAAGCCGCGGCCGACGGCTACACCATCGGCGTGCAGTCGGTCTCGCTGGCGATCAATCCGGCGTTGTTCTCCAGCATGCCCTACGACACATTGAAGGACCTTGCGCCCATCGGCATGGTGGCGTCGTCGCAGCACGTGCTCGTCGTCAACGACCAGGTGCCCGCCAAGAGCGTCAGGGAACTGGTCGATCTGGCGAAACGCGAACCGGGCAAGCTCAGCTACGCCTCCGCCGGCCCCGGCAGCACCTTCCATATGGCGGCCGCGCTGTTCACCTCCGTGGCCGGCGTGGATATCGTCCACATTCCCTATCGTGGCGGCGGCCCGGCCCTGATCGATACGATCGGCGGACAGGTCCAGTTGTGTTTCCCGGTCCTATCCGCCGCGCGCGGGCAGGTCGAGGCCGGCAAGGTGCGCGCGCTGGGCGTCACCGGAAGCAAGCGTTCGCCCCTGATGCCGGACGTACCCGCCATCGCCGAAGCCGGATTGCCGGGCTATGCCTTCGAGACCTGGTTCATGGTGTTCGCCCCGGCGAATACGCCCAAGCCGGTCATCGACAAGCTGAACGAAACGCTGGCCCATGTGCTGGCATCGCCCGCGATGGTGGACCGCATGACGCGCGAAGGCTTCGAGGCCACGCCGTCGTCGCCCGCCCAGGCGCGCACGCGCCTGGAAACCGAAATGCCCCAGTGGGCAAAACTCATCAAGGAAAGCGGCATCACGATGCAGTGAGCCCGCTTGCCGTCCTTCATGTCCTTCCTACCCCTGGCTCACATGTCCCCACGAACGCTTTACCAGAAACTGCTGGATACCCACACGGTGGCAACGCTGGACGAACAGAACGTCCTGCTTTTCTGCGACCTGCACCTGATGAACGAGTACACCAGTCCCCAGGCTTTCGCGGGACTGCGCGACGCGGGGCGCACCGTGGCCATGCCCGGGCAGAATGTGGCCACGGTCAGCCACATCATTCCCACCCATCCGGGCAAGGTAAGGGTGATTGCCGACGCCGCCTCGGCGCTTCAGGCCAGTAACCTGAAGAGAAACTGCGATGCCTTCGATATTCCGCTGTTCGACACCAACGATGCCTTGCAGGGCATCGAGCACGTGGTGGCCCCGGAACACGGCATGATCCGGCCCGGCATGGTGGTCATCTGCGGCGACAGCCATACGACGACTTACGGCGCGCTGGGGGCGCTGGGCTTCGGCATCGGCACGACCGAAGTGGAACATGTCCTGGCCACGCAAACCCTGGTCTATCGCGTGGCGAAGACCATGCAGATCCGTATCGACGGCCAGCTGCCGTTCGGCGTCACGAGCAAGGACCTGGTGCTGGCCATCGTCGGGCGGATCGGCGCCCAGGGCGCGCGCGGGTACGTGGTCGAATACAGCGGCAGCGCGGTGGAAGCGCTTTCCATCGAGGCGCGCTTCACGCTGTGCAACATGCTCGTGGAGGCCGGCGCGCGCGGCGCGCTGGTCGCGCCCGACCAAAAGGCCATCGACTACGTCATGGCGCGCGCCCCGGATCTGGCCGGACCGCACAGGCAGGCCGCGCTGGAAGCCTGGCGCGACCTGCGTACCGACGAAGGGGCGCATTTCGATGCGGTCCACCGCATCGATGCCGGCACGATCGCGCCGCAGGTCACCTGGGGCACCAGCCCGGACCAGGTCATCGCCATCGACGGCCACGTGCCGCATCTGGACCAGGTGCAGGACGCGGTGGCGCGCGGCAGCGCCGCACGGGCCATGGAATACACCCGCCTGCCCGCCGGCGCCGCCATTGCCGGAACGCCGGTGCAGCACGTCTTCATCGGCTCTTGCACCAACGGCCGCATCGAGGATCTTCGTGCCGCCGCCGCCGTCGCGCGCGGCCGCCGCGTCGCCGCGGGCGTGCGGGCGATGGTGGTGCCCGGGTCGGGGGCGGTGAAGGCGGCCGCGGAAGCCGAAGGGCTGGACAAGGTCTTCATCGAGGCAGGTTTCGAATGGCGCAATGCCGGTTGTTCGATGTGCCTGGCCATGAACGATGATGTGTTGGAAGAGGGCGTGCGTTGCGCGTCGACGACGAACCGCAATTTCGAGGGCCGCCAGGGCAGGGGCGCCATTACCCATCTCATGAGCCCGGCAATGGCGGCGGCGGCCGCGACCGCCGGCCGCATCATGGACGTACGCGAATTGAAGGAGCAGGCACAATGACCCACACCGCCCGCATCGAAGGCCGCGCGGCGGCCCTGCGCATCGAAAACCTGGACACCGACCAGATCATGCCCAAGCAGTTTCTGCGGGGCATCGACAAGTCAGGCTTGAAGGACGGACTGCTTTACGATCTGCGCTACGACCCGCAGGGCCGGCCCTGTCCGGATTTCGTGCTGAACCGGGACGCCTATGCCGGCGTGTCGGTCCTGATCGGGGGATCGAACTTCGGCTGCGGATCCAGCCGCGAGCATGCGGTGTGGGGCCTTCAGCAGTTCGGCATCCGGGCCGTGGTCGCCCCCAGCTTCGCGGAAATTTTCCATTCCAATGCGATGAACAACCGGCTGCTGCTGGTCGCCTTGCCGGCCGACGATATCGCGAGGCTGATGTCCGATGCGGACGATCCCGCGCATAACGCCGTCACGATCGATATCGCCACGCAGACGCTGCAAAGCCGATCCGTGCGGACGGACTTCGAACTGGTGCCGCGGCATAAGCGCATGTTCCTCGAGGGCCTGGATAGCATCGGCCTGTCCCTGACCTACCGCGAGCAGATCGACCGCTACGCCGCGGACCATTGGAAAAGGCAACCGTGGCTGAAGGACATCGCGGCGCACACGCGCACGCGCTTGTCCCGCGAGGGGCTGTGATGATTTCCATCGCTACTCATCCATGACGCGCCGGCGCGACGGATCGCTGGAAAGGCCGCGGGCCCCCTGTCCACTGCCGGGCACGGTCTTTGCTGAACTGTGATCGTTGCGCCAATTCCGGCGTGTTTTGACAGGAGCACAGCGATGAACAAAGACCAAGTGAAGGGCGTGGGCGAACAGGTCAAGGGCAAGGTCAACGAGACGGTCGGCAAGGTGACCGGCAACAAGAGCCAGGAGCTCAAGGGCGACGTCCAGCAGGGTGTGGGCAAGGCGCAGAAGGCCGTCGGCGACGCGCGCGAAGACATCAAGAAGAACGACCAGCCCTGATCCTTTTGCCGCATAAGCGGCAATCCGCGGGGCGCCGTACCGCCGGTACGGCGCCTTGCGGGCACAAGGGCGGCGCGAGCCGCCCTTGTGCTGCCGGTATTACTTGGCCGGCGCCTCGTCGTCCGTCATCGCTTCTTCCAGGTTCTCCAGCACCCGTCCCGTCTGTCCCTTGGTTTGCAGGGTGAACAGCAGCAGCGAACGACCGGTGACCTGGTAGATATCTCCCGATCCATAGCTGGGCAGCTCCGTGCGGACAGGCGCGTTCGTATCGATCATGCATGTCCACTGATCGCTGCCGGGGATCTCCGGCACCTTGAACTCGACGATGTCGTGGTAGGCATTGAATACCAGCATCAAGGTCGCGTCGGACGCGGGCCGGCGGATGCCGGTGGCCCGCGCGCGGCCATCGATGATCAGGCCGAAGCAGCGCATGCCCGGATCGGCCCACTGTTCCTCGGCGATGTCGACGCCCGCCGGGCTGATCCAGCGCACATCCGCCACGTCCAGCAGGTCGTCGTATTCCCCCGTCAGGAAACGCCCCCGCCGCAGTACCGGCAGCGTATGGCGCAGCGTGGTCAGCTTGCGCGTGAATTCGATCAGCGCCTGTCCTTCCTCGCCGATGTTCCAGTCCACCCAGCTGATTTCGTTGTCCTGGCAATAGGCATTGTTGTTGCCCTGCTGGGTGCGCCCGAATTCATCGCCGGCCAGCAGCATGGGCGTGCCCTGCGAGAACAGCAGCGTGGCCAGCATATTGCGCTTCTGGCGTTCGCGCAGCGCGCGGATATCGGCGTCGTCGGTCGGGCCTTCCACGCCGCAGTTCCACGAGCGGTTGTCGGAATGACCGTCGCGGTTCTCCTCGCCATTGGCCTCGTTGTGCTTGTCGTTGTACGAGACCAAATCGTGCAGGGTGAAACCGTCGTGGGCGGTGATGAAGTTGACGCTGGCCCAGGGCCGGCGCCCGTTGTGGTTGAACTTGTCGCCTGAAGCGGTAATGCGCGCCGCCAGTTCGGCCACGACGCCTTCGTCCCCTTTCCAGTAGCCGCGCACGCAGTCGCGGAACCGGTCGTTCCATTCCGCCCATCCCGGCGGAAAACCGCCCACCTGGTAGCCGCCGGGTCCGCAGTCCCAGGGCTCGGCGATCAGCTTGACGCTGGACAGGATGGGATCCTGCCGGCAGGCCTTCAGGAAGCCGCTTTCATAGTCGAAGCCGCCTGGCTCGCGACCCAGGATGGTGGCCAGGTCGAAGCGGAAGCCGTCGACGTTCATCTCGGTGACCCAGTAGCGCAGGCTGTCCATGACCATCTGCAGCACGCGCGGATGGGACAGGTTCAGCGTATTGCCCGTGCCCGTATCGTTGATGTAGTACCGCTTCTGGTCCGGCAGCAGGCGGTAGTACGAGGCGTTGTCGATACCGCGGAAGGATAGCGTCGGCCCGAGTTCGCTGCCCTCGGCCGTATGGTTGTAGACCACGTCCAGGACGACTTCCAGGTTCGCTTCATGGAAGTGGTCGATCATCTGCTTCAGTTCGGCGATCTCGCCGGAGCCCTTGGCGAAATAGCGCGGGTCCGGGGCGAAGAAACCGATGGTGTTGTAGCCCCAATAATTCGTCAGACCTTTGTCCAGCAAATGGCTGTCGTTGACGAAGGCATGGATGGGCAGCAGTTCCACCGATGTCACGCCCAGGGATTTGATGTGGTCGATCACCGCCTTATGTCCGAGGCCCGCGAAGGTGCCGCGCAAGGATTCCGGCACCGCGGGGTGGCGTTTGGTGTAGCCGCGCGCGTGGGTCTCGTAGAAGATGGTCTGTTCCCAGGGGACGCGCACGCGTGTCGGGTGTTCCCAGCTGAAGCGCTGGTCGACGACCTGGCATTTGGGTACGAAAGGGGCGCTATCGCGTTCGTCGAAGGTCAGGTCGCCATCCTCGGCGCCCAGGGTATAGCCGAATACCGCGGGGTCCCATTTGAGTTCGCCGACGTAGGCCTTGGCGTAGGGATCCAGAAGCAGCTTGTGCGGATTGAAGCGATGACCGTTCTCGGGGTCGTAGGGGCCATGCACGCGGTAGCCGTACACGGTGCCCGGCTGGAGGCCGCGCACATGGACGTGCCAGACCTCGTCGGTAAATTCGGGCAGTTCGATGCATTCGATTTGCTTCTGGCCGGTGGGGTCGAACAGGCAGACCTCCACCCGGGTGGCGTGGGCGGAGAACAGGGCGAAGTTCACGCCTTCGCCGTCCCAGGTCGCGCCCAGGGGAAATGGCGAACCTTCGGTGATGCGTGGCTGGTCGGTCATGGTAATGCTCCGGGGGATGGCGCCGCGGCTACGGATGAGCAGGCGGCGGGGCTAACAAGCAATCCGCATGCCCGCGTCGGGAATGCCGATTGCGGCCCCATTCCGGGCTATTGGAGATGCGCGATGAACACCTTGAAAGACACGATGCGCGGACTGGCGATGGAGCTTGGCGTGGAAACCCCCATGGACGCGAAGCAGCTGCGGGACGGATCGCCCGCGGCGCACCAGTTCGCCTTATCGGCGGCGGCAGGCCGGCTTTACATCCAGAATGCCGCGGGGAAAGTCGTCGAGGTGGGCGATCTGTTCGAAGAAGGCGGGCGCTACGGCTACCGTCTGGACCAGGGTAGCATCCAGGGGCAGGATCTGCCGGACCTGGGCGCCGCGCTGCGACATCTGGCCGCCCAGCTGACTTTCCTGTACGTGGACGGCCTGTTCCGCGAACTACCCGACAGCGCGGCGGAAGCCTCGGTGCATTCGATGTCGGCACCGCCGCTTTTCGTCACCCTGGCGGATGGCACGGACGAACTGCGCGGGCCGTCGGGGACGGAAACGCTGGACCGGTGATTCTGCCGGCAAGGCAGGGCGGGCGAGGCAACCCCGCCTTCCTCACGTTCCCAGATCCGCTACCTGTACGCCCGCGGGCGCTTAGCGGCCCGATACCGGGCGTGCGGTTTCGGCGCGCCGCCGTTTGGCCGGCGCGGCGGCGCCCGCGGCCTCGCGTTCGGCGCTGACCAGCCGCGGATACACGCTACGGGCCCCGGCGAGGAAATTCTCTACCGCGTAACGCACCTTGTCGTCGAAGGAAACTTCCATCGGCGATTGATAGATGGTCTCGCGGATCGCGGTGTAGAACAGACCGTCGTGCAGCGTCCAGTAGAACTCGATTTCCTGTTCGGAAATCGGCGTGTCGTCCGGAAGGCCGCAGTAGTGCCGCAATTCCTCGCAGCAGGGCGCGAGCAGTTCTTTCTTGATCAATTGCAGATAGCGCCGGTTCAGGCCGCTGCTTTCCAGCCCCGCGAACATATAGATGCGTATCCATTCCGGCTGGTAGGTCGCGCGGGCGTATTCGACGTAGAACCGCGCCAGCCTTTCCTGCAACGGTACGGAGCGGTCGCGCAGCAGCGTCACCCACTGCGGCTGCCAGCGCCCCATGAAAACGTGCAGATAGACTTTGTCGATCAGGTCCTGCTTGGATTTGAAGTACCGGTAAAGCAGCGGCTGGGTAATGCCCAGCCGCTGCGAGAGCTCGCGCGTGTGGCCGGCAAAGCCCTTTTCCGAGAAATAGCGGATGGCGCCGTGCAGGATCTGCTGCTCGCGTTCCGCCGCCCGCAGGCGGGGTTTTTTCTCTGGCGAGGAT
Organism: Bordetella genomosp. 11; assembly: GCF_002261215.1. Classification (NCBI taxonomy): domain Bacteria; kingdom Pseudomonadati; phylum Pseudomonadota; class Betaproteobacteria; order Burkholderiales; family Alcaligenaceae; genus Bordetella; species Bordetella genomosp. 11. The sequence goes on from NZ_NEVS01000004.1 coordinate 9,374, forward strand.
GTCGCCGCTTTCGTGGACTTGGTGGTCGACGCCATGGCGATTACAGCGGGTCCCCCGTATCGGGTATCAGGCCCGCCGCGCGTACCGCCGGGACCAGGCAGAGCTCGTCGTTATCCGAGGTGTCGCCGGAAATGCCGATGGAGCCGATCACATGGCCCGCGGCATCGCGGATCAGCGCGCCGCCCGCCACGGGCGCCAGCCGACCTTCGGAGATCGTGTTCAGGGCGGCGAAAAACACTGGCGCGCCCTGGGCCCGGCGCGCCAGTTCACGGCCGCCCAGTCCCATGCCCAGTACGCCCCAGGCCTTGGCCATGGCAAGCTGCGGCCGCATGATGCCCGAGTGGTCGGCGCGCTTGAGGACCACCAGGTGCCCGCCGGCATCCATGATGGCCACCGTCAAGGGTGCGAATCCGCGCTCGCGCCCCTGCTTGAGGGCCTCGTCGGCGATGCGGTCCGCCTGTTCCAGCAGCACGTTGCTCATTGAGATTCTTCCCGTGTGCGGCGACGCGTTCAATCCACGCGTATGCCGTTGTCCTTGATGATTTTGGCGTATTTGCCGGTCTCGGCGCGATTGAAGCGTACCAGTTCTTCGGGGCTGGTATGCATGGCGTCCACCCCCAGGTCATAGTAAAGCTTGACGAGCGCCGGGTCGGACATGGCGCGGCGGATGGCCTCGCGGTAGCTGGCCACCACATCGGCGGGCGTGCGGGCAGGCAGGTAAACGCCCCATGAATTCAAGGCCACCATGCCCGGCAATCCGCTTTCGGCTACCGTCGGCACATCGGGCAGTTGCGGGAAGCGCTGCGCGCTGGTGATGGCCAGCGGCCGCAGCTTGCCCGCCTTGATGTACTGCATCACGGCCTGGGTATCGGCGAAGATCATATCGATCTGGCCGCCCATCACGTCGTTGACCGCCGCGACACCGCCTTTGTAGGGGACGTGCTGCATCTTGATGCCGGCCGCCTCGTCCAGCATTTCTCCGCTCAGATGGGCCAGGGTGCCGGCGCCGCCCGAGCCGAAATTCAGCGCGCCCGGTTTCGCCTTGGCCGCCTGGATGATTTCCTGCAGCGACTTGTAGGGCGATTTGGGGTTCACCACCAGCACCACGGGGCCGGTGGCCACCAGCGATACGGGTAGGAAGTCGCGCTCCATGTTGTAGGGCACTTTGCTCAGAAGGGGATTGACCAGCGTCGGCCCCATATTCCCCATCATGAAGGTGTAGCCGTCGGCCGGCTGGCGTGCGGCGTACTCGGTGCCCAGCGACCCGGCCGCGCCGGGCTTGTTGTCGATAATCACCGGTTGCTTCCAGACATCGCCCAGGCGCTGGCCAAGGATGCGGGCCATCAGGTCGGATGCGCCGCCGGGCGGGAAAGTCACGACAAGGTGGACGGGACGATCGGGAAAAGCGGCCGTGGCGACGCTGGCCCATAGGGCGAGCAGCGCTGCCGCGGCCATGCGGGCCGTGGTTTGGGGGTACATTCCTTGTCTCCTGGTGGTATATGAGGGCGCCGTTCTATGCGGCGCCTTTGCGGATATACTATCGATCGATAAATTAGAAAGCAATCACAGAATCCTCAGCGGGAAATTTCATGGCGAATTTCAGCAGTCCCAGCCAGGCCGGCCGTGCCGACCAGACCCTGGCCCACAATATGAAACTATTGGCCCAACACGAGCTGGAAGGCTTTGGCGGGCTGGGCGAGGGCATCGCCATGCAGCAGACCGGCGACGGCCGCCGCATCCTGTGGATGGCGCACGAATCCGCGCCGAAGAATTTCACCGCTGTCGACGTGACCGATCCGCGCCAGCCCCGCATGGTGGTGCAGACCGAGCTTCCGCATATGAAGGTGCGGTCCAACTCCCTGGATGTGTGCGGCAACCTGATGGCGGTCGCCTATCAGGTGCAGTCCCCGGGCATGAAGCCCGCCGGCTTCGACCTGTTCGATATCTCGGTTCCCGAGCAGCCGCGCCTGCTGTCGCACTTCGACTGCGCCGGGCCGTATTCGCGCGGCGTGCACGCGCTGTGGTTCGTCGACGGCAAGACCGTGCACATGGCGTCCGGCGCGCCGGATTTCCAGCCGCACGATCCCAAGGATGACCAGTTCTACCGCATCGTGGACGTCAGCGACCCCGCCAAGCCGGTCGAGGCCGGGCGCTGGTGGTATCCCGGAACCCGTGTCGGCGATAAGGAACCGCAGCCGCGGCGCCTGCCGGAAAAATTCGATACGGGCTTTCGCGCGCACAACACCAACGTATATCCCCAGCGTCCCGATCGCGCCTATGTCGGCTACATCGACGGCGGTGCCTTCGTCCTGGATATCTCCGACAAATCCAATATCAAGGTGGTCTCCAGCTGGAACCACTCGCCGCCCAACAACGGCTTCACGCACACGGTGCTGCCGCTGTTCGACCGCGATCTGTGGATCGTCAGCGACGAATGCGTCCAGGACGACGGCGCGGACTGGCCCAAGCTGGTCTGGGTGGTGAACGCCAAGTCCGAAACGCATCCGCTGCCCATCGGCACTTTCCCGATGCCGCCGGTGGAAGCCTTCGCCAAGCGCGGCGGCCGCTTCGGCGCGCACAATCTGCACGAAAACCTGCCGCTGCCGGTCTCCTTCCAGTCGGATACCTTGATCGTCGGCACGTTCTTCAATGGCGGCGTGCGGGTCTACGACACGACCGATCCCTATCATGTGGAAGAAGTCGCCTACTATGTCCCGGGCGCGCCCAAGCTGTCGCCGGCCGGCGCCATCCAGTTGAACGACGTCTACGTCGACGACCGCCGCATCGTCTACACGATCGACCGCTTCTCCGGCGGCCTGTACATTCTCGAGATGACCCTCTGACCGGCGCGGCCGGACCTTCCCGCATGGCATATCAGCGCGATCCCCTGGCGGGCAAGTTGCCCGTCACGCTCATCACCGGCTTTCTGGGCAGCGGCAAGACCACGCTGATCCGTCGGCTGCTGACCCACCCGGACATGAACCGGGTGGCTGTGGTGATCAACGAGGTCGGCGAGATCGGCATCGACAACGACCTCGTTGTCATGTCGTCGGAAAACGTCAGCCTGCTGGCCAACGGCTGCCTGTGCTGCACCGTGCGCACTGATTTGCAGGAAACGTTGCGCGAATTGTTCGGCCAGCGCCGCGCCGGCCAGATCGCCGATTTCGACCGCGTGGTCATAGAAACCACCGGCCTGGCCGACCCCGCGCCCGTCATCCAGACGCTGGCCAGCGACACGATGCTGGGCGCCCAGTACAGGCTGGATGGCGTGGTGACGCTGGTCGACGCGGTGAACGGGCCCGAACAACTCACGAGCCAACCCGAGGCCGTCAAGCAGGCGGCGGTGGCGGATCTGCTGGTCATCACCAAGGAAGATCTGGCGCAGCCGGCCAGCGTGCGCGCGCTGATGGCTTCGCTGCGCGAGATCAATGGCAACGCGGCGGTGCGGCATACCAGCATGGGGCAGATCGAGCCGGCCGAACTGACGGGACTGGGCCTGACCAGCGCGCGTTCGCGGGAAGGCGCGCTGCGATTCCTGGGGACGGCATTCGACCAGCCGCCGGCGGACGGCGAGCAGGGCGGTTATCTGGGCGAGCGCGTGCCTTCCCGGCACCCGGGCATCGATACGCTGGCGCTGCGCTTCGAGGCGCCTTTTACCTGGGATGTCTTCGCGGCGGCGATGGATATGCTGATCAGCATGCGCGGCGTGGACCTGTTGCGCGTGAAGGGTATCGTCAACGTGGAAGGCAAGCCGGTGGTGGTGCAGGCCGTGCAGCACATCATGCATCCGCCGGTCACGCTGGACGAATGGCCCGGCGAGGACCATGGCTCGCGCCTGGTGTTCATCACCCGCAACATCAAGGCGGCGGCGATACGCGGCCTGTTCGAGGCCGTCGGCGCGATACGGTCCTAGCGGCCGGGCAGCCGGGGCGGTGCTACGCCCCCGGCGCTTGCATGGCGATCGCTATCGCGATATCGCCGACATCTTTTCCAGCACGTCATAGACGGCCGCGGTGTCCGATTCGCCATGCCCCATCCCCATGGCGGCGTTGTAGACCGGTATGCAGGCACTGAACAGCGGCGCCGGTACGTTGGCGTCGGCCAGCGCGGCCCCGATCAGCTTCATGTCCTTTTGCCAGGTCGAGACCTTCATGGTGGCTTCGTCCCAGGTGCCCGCGCTCATGGCGGGGCCGCGAACCTGCAGCATGCGCGAACCGCCGGCGCCATCGGACAACACCTTGACGGCGAGATCCAGATCGATCCCCAGGCGGTGCCCCATCAGCAAGGCCTCGGCCGCGGAAATATTGTGGATGGCCACCAGCAGATTCGCCATCAGCTTCATGCGCATGCCGTTGCCGAAGGCGCCGATGTTGTAGGTCACGCGCGCGAAGCCGTCGAAGACGTCCTGCATGGCTTCGATCGCCGCGGCATCGCCGCTGGCATAGACGGCGAGATCGCGGTTGACGGCCTGCGCGCCGGTGCCCGATAGCGGGCAGTCCAGCAGGGTGATGCCGCGGGCCGCGAGCAGGTCGGCGGCCTGCTGTTTAACTGGAATGGCCAGGGTGCTGGTTTCGGCGACCCGCAATCCTTCCGCGCCTGCCGCCGCGATCTGCCGGGATACGTCGCAGAGCGCGGCGTCGTTGGGCAGGCACAGAATCAGGAATCGCGCCGCGGCGATCGCCTCCTCCGGGACGCTGACCGCCGTCGCTCCGGCGGCTTGCAGGGCCGCCCGCGCCGCCGGCAAGGGGTCATAGCCCACCACGGGGAACCCCGCCTTGACGAGGTTCGCCGAGATCGCCGATCCCATGATGCCGATGCCCAGAACGCCCACGGTCGGGCGCTGCGCCGAAGATGCGGATCCTGTGGAGGATGATGCGGAAAATGCGGTCACGGCCTGTCCTCGTGCGTGGCGGCTTGCCGGCGGCGGTCGTTCCGGCGGCAATAGTTGATCTATCGATAATTTGCCGAGTATAGCGCCCACGGCGCCGGCGCGGGACATTGCCCGCGCCCTTGCGCCGCTGCGTGCCGCCCCGCGATCCTGCCCCGCAGGGCGGGGCAGGGGCATCAGCCGCCCGCCACGCCCTGCGTATTGACGTACAGCGAATAGATCGATGTGCAGGAAGCCATGAACAGCCTGTTGCGGTGCTTGCCGCCGAAGCACAGATTGGCGCAACGTTCGGGCAGGCCGATGTGGCCGATGGCTTCGCCCTGCGGCGAAAACACGCGCACGCCGTCCAGCTCCGGCGTACCCATGCCCCAGCCGCACCACAGGTTGCCGTGGACATCGACACGGAAGCCGTCCGGCGTGCCGGGGCCAGCGTCGACCAGCACGCGGCTGTTCGCCAGGCGCGTGCCCTGCGCCGTCACATCGAAGGCCCGGATCGCGCGCGGCCGCGCCCGCGATTCGATGACGTACAGCGTGGTTTCGTCGGGAGAAAACGCCAGGCCGTTTGGGCCATTGACGTCGTCGGCCACGACCTCCAGGCGGCCGGTGCCGGGATCCAGCCGGTAAATGTTGGCGGGCAGTTCCTGCTCTGCTTTCTCGCCCTGGTAATAGCCCGCGATGCCGAAGGGCGGATCCGTGAACCAGATCGAGCCGTCGGATCTCACGACCACGTCATTGGGAGAATTCAGCCGCTTGCCGTCGTAGGTATCCGCCAGGACGGTGATGCGGCCGTCGTATTCGGTGCGTGTGACGCGCCTGCCGCCGTGCTCGCAGGTGATCAGCCGGCCCTGGCGGTCGCGCGTGTTGCCGTTGGCGTGATTGGATGGCTGCCGGAATACGCCGACCTGCCCGGTGGCCTCGTCCCAGCGCAGGATGCGGTCGTTGGGGATGTCGCTCCACAGCAGGTAGCGGCCATCGCCGAACCAGACCGGGCCTTCGGCCCAGCGGCTGCCGGTGGCGATGCGCTCGACCGCTGCCAGGGGCAGGTGCAGGGCGTCGAAGGCCGGCGTCAGGCTGCGCACGGCCGGATCCGGGTAGCGTTGCGCGGGTTCCCACATGGTGATGGCTCCAGATAATGCGATGGACGACCGCGCGGCGTCAGGCGTACAGCCGTGCCGGGTTGCGTGTCAGCAGTGCGTGCGCGGTGGCGGCATCGCCGCAGGCTTGCCGCGCCAGGTCCAGCAGCGCGCCGTCGTCCGGCGCCGTGTACTTGACGTTGACGTGCGGCCAGTCGGTACCCCATAGCACGCGGTCCGGCGCGGCGGCGATCAGCGCCCGCATCTGGTCGATCGCCCGGTGCGGCTGGCCGTCGGTGACGCGATCGGCGCCCGATACCTTGACCCACACATCGGGCGATTCCAGCCAGCGCAGCAGCGCCTGGCCCGCGTCGCTAATCAAGCCGCCATCCGCCGGCAGGCGCGCCATGTGGTCGACCACCACCGGTACGCCGCAGCCGTCCAGTGCCTGCAGCACGGCGATGGTGTCGGCCGGCCCGGCGTGGACCAGCGCATGCCAGCCATAGGGCGCCACCCTGGCGACGGTTGCCCGCATGCGCGCGGCATCGATGTGCGGCGCGCCGCCGCTCAAATGCGCCAGTACGTTGAAGCGGATGCCGCGCACGCCGGCATCGTGCATGGCGCGCAGCGTCTCTTCGGGAATGTCGGGATCGATGATGGCGATGCCGCGGTAGGCGCCACGGCTGGCGGCCAGCGCGCCCAGCATCGCCGAATGGTCGGCCCCGTAGTTCGCCCCATGGACAATGACGCCGCGCGTCACGCCCATGCGGGCGTGCAGGGCGTGCGCCATATCGAACGAGGCTTCGGCGGGGCGATAGGAAGGATTCGGCGGCAGGGGATATGTATCCCATGGACCGAAGACATGGAAATGGCTGTCCCAGATGTCGTCCTGCCGCGCGCTTTCCCGCGCGGCCTGTTGCGACTCGGGTCGCGGGGCCTGTTGTGCCATGGCGTCTTGGTTCTCCTGGGTTCAGTCGCAGCGCACGCTCATGCCGCCGTCGACCACGATTTCCGCGCCGGTGATGAAGCGTGCCTCGTCCGATGCCAGGAAAAGCGCCGCGTTCGCGGTATCGCGCCCGTCGCCCATGAAGCTTAGCGGGATGCGCGACTGGCGCTGCTGCAACAGGGTCTCCACATCGCCGCCCGCGCGCTGCTTCGCCAGGCGCGCCTCGACCATCGGGGTATGCATCTGGCCCGGGATGACGGTGTTCACGCGGATGTTCTTCTTGGCGTACTCCACCGCCACGACGCGCGAAAACTGGATCACGCCGGCCTTGGCCGAGGCATAGCCGACCTGGGCCGAGCCGGTCCAGCGGATGCCGGAGGTCGAAGCGGTGTTGACGATGGCCCCGCCGCCCTGCGCTTCCATCAGCGGCAGCACGTGCTTGCAGGTCAGGAACACGCTCTTCAGGTTGAAGGCGATCTGGGCGTCCCAGACTTCCTCTGACAGCGTCACCGGCCCGCCCTTGGCCGAACCGCCCACATTGTTGACCAGGATATCCACCCGGCCGTACTGCTCGCGGCAGGCTTGCACCATGGCGGCGACCTCGTCGTCGCGCGTGACGTCGCAGGTCCAGGGCGTGACGTCGCCTCCCGCGGCGCGGATGCGCTCCAGGGTTTCCGTCATTGCGTCGGCGTCCTTGTCGACCGCGAAAATGCGCGCGCCTTCCTGGGCGAAGCGGACCGCGACGGCCCGTCCATTGCCCCAGCCCGGCCCGACGCATCCCGCGCCGACCACGATGGCTACCTTGTCTTGCAGTCTTCCGCTCATTGTGTGTCTCCAGCGTTTCCGGGCGTTTTTATTCGATTGCCGACGGGGGGATCGAGCCCATCTCGCGCGGCTCGCCGTCAGGCGGCATGACCTCGAAGACATTCAGCGTCATCGACACCAGCGAGTAATAGCCCGCGATGCCGACCAGGTCGATGATGCCCGCTTCGCCCAGGACCATGGTGGCTTTCTCGTAGAGCGCGTCCGGGATGCGGCGCTGCGCATGCAGCGTCGTCAGGAACTCGTGCACCAGGATCTCGTCATCGTTGACGTAGGGGATGGGCTTGCCGTCGCGCAGCGCGTCTATCATGGCTTCGGCCAGGCCTGCCTTCAGCGCCAGCTGCTTGTGCGCCCACCACTCGAACTCCGAGCGCCAGTGCCTGGCCAGGATCAGGATCGCCCATTCGGAAAGGCGCGGGGACAGGCTGGTTTCATAGCGGCAGTACCGTCCCAGCGCCTGAGCGGGTTCCGCCAGTCCGGGCCGATGCAGCCACACGGCCAGGGGGCCGCGGACGCGGCCACGCGGGCCGCTCGCGATCAGGTCATGAATGCGCTGTTGTTCGGCGTTCATCTGGCCGGGTTGCAGCGGTTGTATGCGTGCCATCTGGGTCTCCTTCGTTATGCTGTCCGTCGCGCGTCCACGCGGTGTCGGCTGGAATTCTGGGCGGCGGATTGGCTCCAGTCCAATATATTTTTTGGAAAGCTTTAATTCCAAAATAGAATTACAGACTTCGCGGGGAACCGTGGCGCAGCGCGGCTGCCTCACCCGCGCAGGGTGTCAGCATACATCCGCGTCGCAAAGGCATATCGATGGATCCCAAGTCCCTACGCTACTTTCTTGCGGTCGCCGAAGAACTGCATTACGGCAGGGCGGCGCAACGGTTGCATATCTCCCAGCCGCCGCTCACCAAGAGCATCCAGCAGCTGGAGGCCCGGCTGGGCGTGTCGCTGTTCGACCGCAACAAGCGCAGCGTGCGCCTGACGCCGGCCGGGCTGACGTTGATGGAAGAAGCCAGGCGCCTGTTGGCGCAGAGCGAGCTGTCCATGCGGGCCGTGCAGCGCAGCGCGCTCGGCGATACCGGCAGGGTGCGCATCGGTTTCGTCGCCGCGGTACTGTTCATGGGCGTGGAAGCGGTTTTCCGGCGCATCGATCGCGAGGCCTCCGGCATCGATAGCGTCTGGGAGGAAATGGGCTCGTCCGACCAACTGGAAGCGCTAAGGCAGGATCGCATCGACCTGGGATTCGGGCAAATTTCCAATGGACCGGCGGGCATGGGTTTTCATCGGGTCGCCAGCGACCCCCTGGTCGTCGCCATGCCGCAGTCCCATCCCCTGGCCTCGCGGCGGCGCGTGCCGCTGGGACGCCTGATCGGCGACCCGTTCATTCTCATACCGCGCCAGAGCGCGCCTACGTTTCACGATCTGGTCATAACGGCCTGTATGCAGGCCGGCTTCAGTCCCAACATCCGCCACTATGCGATGCACCTGGTGTCGGTAGTCAGTCTCGTCGCGATGGGTCGCGGCGTCTCCCTGGTCCCGCGCGCCTTCGCGCGCGCCGCACTGCCGGGCGTCGTATTCCGCCCCATCGAAGGCGTCAAGGCACATGCGGAGTACTCCGTGGTGTGGAACCCGCGGAATAATCTGCCGATCCTGCCCCGGGTGTTGGGGTTGTTGGGGGTGCCTCCCGCCAGTCAGGGGCTGTGATGCTTTGATCGCAGGATCGGGAGTCCGGGGAACTCGCCGCCGTATGACTGTACCTATCGCCCGGCGGACAGCGCGCAGGCTGTCGCTGTTCAATTCGATAGGTGGTGACTGTGATACTTTTCCGGAAGCCGGAATTCGCGGCTCTGTTCCTGAGTACGGCGATCCCCATATGTCCCGGTGCCCTGGCAGCGGAGTCAATGTATCCTCAAAGACCGGTGACGATAGTGGTCGGGTTTCCGCCTGGCGGGCCCACCGATGGTTTGGCACGCATCGTCGCCCAACGCATGGGCGAGGACCTTCGTCAGAAGATAGTGGTCGAAAACCGACCCGGCGCGGCGGGTAATGTAGCCGCTGCTTCCGTAGCCCGCGCAACACCTGACGGATATACGGTATATCTGGCGACCCGCGCCAACGTACTTAATGAAGTCCTGAACGGAAGCACGGACTACAAACTGGATCGGGATTTCGCTCCTGTTGGCATGCTCGCAACCGTTCCCAATGTGCTGGTAGTGGGCAAGTCTTCATCGGCGACCCGCGCCTCGCAGTTCATCGCGCAGGCCAAAGCCGATCCGGGCAGGCTCAGCTGCGCTTCGGGCGGCGTGGGTTCGACAAGCCATCTCTTGTGCGAGCTGTTCCAAAGGGAGACGCGCACAGAAATGCTGCATGTTCCCTATCGGGGCGCTGGGCCGGCCCTGATAGACATCATGGCCGGGCAGGTCGACAGCAAGTTCGACAGCCTGCCTTCCTCGCTCGAACACATACGGCGCGGCGACCTGCGTGCCCTTGGAATTTTATCGAAGGAGCGATCGGGCATCGCGCCGGAGATTCCTACCTTGGAAGAGGCGGGCGGTCCGGGACTTTACGTGGAATCGTGGTATGGATTATTGGCGCCCACCGGAACCCCCCAGGAGATACTCACGAGGTTGAATGGCTCGCTGAATACCGTCCTGGATGATGCGCGCGTGAAGAACGCCTACATGCGTGCAGGTTACGCATTGCCGCCGCGGTTGAATACGCCCGAGGTATTTCGGGATCTGCTGGCCGCGGAGGCTGAGCGCTGGTACTGGACCACGAAGGCCCGTGAAATCAGTTTGCACTAGCTCGTCGGCGTCGTAGCGACCCGGTAGTGCCGGATGCATTGAACCGTGGATGGAGACGAATGCAATGTCCATACGAACATCGTTCCCGACTTGCCAGGCGGCGGCGAACGTGCCTGGGACAATCGACCAGGCGGTGCCTGTCAATTATCCACGCCACCCGATAACCTTCGTTGTCGGCTTCCCACGTGGAGGACCGGTCCATTTCCTGGCTTCGTTGATTTCCCGGTCCATGAGAAGGGTATTGGGGCAACGCGTCATTATCCAGAACCGGCCGGGCGCCGCGGGGAATAGAGGTGCCGCGTCCGCTGCTCACGCGGCTCCCAACGGCTATACGCTCTACGTGTGCTACCGGGGAAATACCATGAATCAGCTGCTATATCGGGTACTGGACGTCGATATGATGCGGGATTTCGTACCTATCGGCTTGATCGCCACTGCTTCGAATGTCCTGGTGGCGCACCCCGATGTGGCGGCAAGGACCGTCGACGAGTTCGTGTCGCTGGCACGCCGGGCCCCCGGGAATCTTACCTTCGCGTCCGCCGGGCCGGGCTCCAGCAGCCATTTGTTGTGCGAGCTCTTCAAGCTTGCGACTCAGAGCGATGTACTGAATATTCCATATCGAGGTGCCGGCCCGGCGCTCGACGACTTGCTGGCCGGCCGTGTCGACGCCAAGTTCGAAAGTTTTCCTTCGTCACAACCGCATATCGAGGCGGGCAGCCTCCGCCCCATCGCGGTGGCCGGCCGAAAGCGCATTGCTTGCCTACCGGATACGCCGACCATGGAAGAGAGCGGCTTTGCCGGGTTTTTTCTCGACAACTGGTACGGTCTTATGGCACCGGCCGGGACACCGTCGGATATCGCACTGCAACTGAACGAGGCACTCAATTGCGCCCTGACGGACAAAGAGGTCCAACAGGCCGTCGGAGCGCGTGGATACATCCTTCCCCAGTCACCTAACGGCCCGGGATTGCTCCTGGACTTGATCGCGGCTGAGTATCGAGAATGGAAAGCCATCGTCGAATCCAGGGCCGCACAGCGGAATTAAGTATTGACGCCCTGGCCGAGCGTCCGGAACTCGCTACCGTTAGCTCCGGGGGCCGTTCGCGACCCATGCCAGCCCAACACACCAACGAAAGCATAGGTCCCGCTTTCCCGAGCGCTATATGGATGGGCTTTCTTCCGCCGGCTCGCGCGTAGCCATGCGGAATTTGCTCGCAATCGCCGAAAGGCGCGACATCCTGCTCTACGGTGCGCGCGCCGGCGGTGCTCATCCGTCCATGGCATGACGCTTGCGGACCTGGACAAGTGCCCATCGATACGCCGATGCGGCATGGCTACAAACCAAAGGCTATCCAGGGAGGCTGTCATGGCACTTATCGTTGCCGCACGGTTCACCACCTTCGAGCAGGCCCAGGGCGCCGCGAGAGCTTTGTTCGCCCAGGGATTCGCCGAAGACGACGTGCATGTTTTCTACGTCAATATGGCGGGCGCGCACGCCACATATCCCATAGGCGGGGACCGCCAGGCCGACCCGGACGCCGGGGGCGCGCAATATGGCGCGCTGCTGGGTGGCGCGGGACTGGCCCTGGTCGGCGCCGTCGCTGGCGGGCTGATCGGGGGCGCCCTGGGTTTGGCGCCGCTGGGCGTGCTGGCCGTCGCGGCGGTAGGCGCGTATATCGGATCATTGATGGGCGCGCTGTGGGTAACCGGTCGCCGCAAGCCGGGGGTGTCGCGCAACCGTGGCGCGCCCGCAGAGCACCCCGAGGCCCGGCATGCCGGCGTGCTGCTGGCATTGCATACCGACCAGAGCCGAGAAGAACTGGCGTGCAGGGTGCTGCGGGACGCCGGCGGCGTGGATGTGGAGCGCGCGCAGGGCCGCTGGCAGGACGGACGCTGGGTGGATTTCGATCCCTTGCGCCCACCCGAGCGCGAACCTGAGTCGATGGGCCGCGCGACGTCGGCCGGCGTGCCGCGTGGCGGCCAGGTCAGCCCCCGATAAAAGAGGAGTACGCCATGGCGGATTACCGCGATTTCGATATCGAGATGACCATCGTCCCGGATGCGGCGGGCCAGTATGAGGCAGCCTTCGTCATCCACGAAGCGCGCGGCGGCCAGCATGGGGGCAAGGGCGAGGAGGCGCGCGGCGCGGGTTCGCCCAACCTGAAGGCCGACAAACGGCCGGACGGAGATTCCGGCCAGCGCGCGCCGGAGGGCACGCGCGGCAGCCAGAAACAGGCCGGTGATGCCGCGGCGGGGCGCTATGCCTTCCCGCCTGTGGGCAGCTACCCCACGCCGGACGATGCCCGCGAACAGACCGGCGCCTGGGCGCGCAAATGGATAGACCTGAACTTTCCGAAATAGAGAGCCGGCGCGCGTAGGGGGGCGGAGTGCCCGTCCTCCCTTTCAATGGCAAACGGCCCGTTCTGGACGGGCCGTTTGTTTGCGTCGTACCTGCGTGCGGACGCTGGTGCGATGGCGCTTATGCGTCGGCGAGTTGCGGCTCGGGCGGACGCGCATACCCGTGTTGATAGTGGTGGCTGAACGTCTTGAGCGCGTGCAGCGCCTTCACGGGGTCGTGCCCGGCCTTGACCGCGAAGCTGTCGAATCCGCATCGGGCCTGGTAGTGGATCGTATCGATCAGGACGTCTCCCACCGCGCGCAGCTCGCCCTGCCAGCCGTGATGCGTGCGCAGGATCTGCGCGATGGAATAACCGCGTCCGTCCGTGTACATGGGGAAATTCACGGCGATATAGGCAATGCCGCGGGGGTCGATTTCGCGCGCGCCGTTCTCCAGTAAATCCGCAGGTTCCGCGTCCGGTCCCAGCAGAATGGCGACGGGATGGCGCCGCGCGCGCAATATGTCGCGCGCCTTCAGCCAGGTGGACAAGGGGACGATCCAGTCCGGCTCGTCGGGCGGGCCGGCGGCCGCGTCGTCCGCGTCCGCGGGTTCATAGTGGCGCGACGTATCGGCCTGCAGGCGGCCGTAACGGATCAGGGTGTGGGGGAAAGTCTGGTCAGGCATGAACGGGCTCTCCGGTCTTCTGGCGATCGGTATCGCCATAGACATCGTGCTTGAAGGGGTCGATCCCGACGCGGGCGACCACATCGACAAAGCGTTCTTCGTCGCTGTCGCGCAGGCGCAGGTAGGTGCGGATCAGGGTTTCGACGACATCGGGAATCTCGTCGCGGGCGAAAGACGGACCGATGATGCGACCGATCGCCGCGCCGCCCGCCCGCAGCGGGTCGACATCGTTCAGGTTGTCGCCGGCGCCGTTCTGCCGGCCGCCTATCGTGACCTGGTACCACTCCTCGCCGGCCTTGTCGACGCCCAGGATGCCGATATGGCCGACGTGGTGGTGCCCACAGGCATTGATACAGCCGGAGATGTTCAGGTCGAGTTCGCCGATCTCGTACAGGTAGTCCAGGTTATCGAAGCGTCGCTGGATGGCGTCGGCCACGGGTATGGAGACGGCATTGGCCAGCGCGCAGAAATCGCCGCCCGGACAGGCGATGATGTTGGTCAGCAGGCCGATATTGGGCGTGGCGAGGTTCAGCGGCTTGAGCGCGGTCCATAGTTCGTAGAGGCGGCTGCGGCGCACGTCCGCCAGGATCAGGTTCTGCTCATGCGAGACACGCATTTCGCCGAATGAATAGTCGTCGGCCAGCGCGGCGATGGCGTCCATCTGGTCGGCGGTCACATCGCCGGGTGGGGTGCCGGTCGGCTTGAGGGACAGCGTGACCGAGGCATAGCCGGCCACCCGGTGCGGGCGGACATTCTTGCGCAGCCAGCGGCCGAAGGCGGGGTCCGCCGCCGCCAGCGTATCGGTGGGATCGTGTTCCTGCCCGGCGGCCGCGTCGTACGCCGGCCACGTGAAGCGGCTGGCGATTTTGTCCAGCTCGGCCTGCTTGAGCTTGTTCGGGCCGTCCTTCAGGTAGGCCCATTCCTGTTCGACCTGCTCGGTGAACACCTCGGGCGTCAGGTCCTTCACCAGGATCTTGATGCGGGCCTTGTACTTGTTGTCGCGGCGCCCGTGCAGGTTGTACACGCGCAGGATGGCCTGCAGGTAGGTCAGCAGGTCTTCCCATGCGACGAACGGGCGGATCAGCTTGCCGACGATGGGCGTACGGCCCATGCCGCCGCCGACCCAGACGCGAAAGCCGACGTGGCCGTCCTGTTCCAGTGCCTGCAGGCCGATGTCGTGCACGCCGACCGCGGCGCGGTCCTCGTGGGCGCCGCTGACCGCGATCTTGAACTTGCGGGGCAGGAAGGCGAATTCCGGATGCAGCATCGACCATTGGCGGATGATTTCGCACCACACCAGGGGATTGGTCACCTCGTCCGGCGCCACGCCGGCGAAGTGATCGGTGGTGGTGTTGCGTATGCAATTGCCGCTGGTCTGGATCGCGTGCATCTGCACGGTGGCCAGATCGGCCAGGATATCCGGCACGTCTTCCAGCTTGGGCCAATTGAACTGCATGTTCTGGCGCGTGCTGAAATGGCCGTATCCGCGGTCGTACTTGCGCGCGATATGTCCCAGCATGCGCAGCTGGCGGGACGTCAGCATGCCATACGGAATCGCCACGCGCAGCATGGGAGCGTGCCGCTGTATATACAGGCCGTTCTGCAAACGCAGGGTGCGGAAGTCGTCTTCGGACAAGTCGCCGGCCAGGAAACGTTGCGTCTGGTCGCGGAACTGGGCCACGCGTTCTTCGACCAGTTGCTGGTCTATGGGGTCATACACGTACATGTCTATGCGCCTCGAAACGCACGCCGGAAGCGGGTGCGGCAGCCCTGGAAACGGACCGGAAACCGCAATCGTAGCGTGGAAGAAGGCCGCGTGTCCCGGCTATTGACCGCAGGTTATTTGCTTAGACGGTGGGCTTATTTGGTGGCAAAACGCCGCCAAAGAAAAACCCGCCTTGCGGCGGGTTTTCCAACGTGACGCTCGCTTCGAAAGCACGCTGCCTTTAATGCATGCTTTTAAAGCAGGCTTCTGAAGCTGCCTTCAGAACTTGCGCGCATTACTGCGCGGCGTCCTTCAGTTTCTTCAGCGGACGGACCTTCACCTTGACCGAAGCGGGCTTGGCGGGGAACCAGCGCTCTTCACCGGAGAACGGATCCTTGCCGAAACGCTTGGGCTTGGCGGGGACTTTTTGCACGGAGACCTTGAACAGGCCGGGCAGCGTGAATTCGCCGGAGCCCTTCTTGTTCACGGACGCCAGCACGGCACCTTCCAGGCTTGCCAGGACGGCCTTGACCGACTTGGCTTCCACGCCGCTCTGTTCGACCACGTGGGCGACCAGTTGGCTTTTGTTCAGTGCGCTCTTCAACGCGGTTACGGGCGCGGCGGCTTTCTTGGCCGGCGCGGTCTTGGTTACAGCGGCCTTCTTGGCAACGGCTTTTTTGGCCGGGGCTTTCTTGGCAGCAGTCGTGGAGGCTTTCTTTGCAGGAGCTTTAGCTTTAGTGGCCATGGTCGAAAGAATGGTTAGGTTGAAATAGCAGAAGGCTCAAGCCGTACGCCTGGCGACGGCTGAACGCGATAATACTTAAGCCGCGCAGTTATGTACATTATTTGGCGTGTATTGCACGCGAAAAAGCCCTGTAGAGGCGCTACAACAACGGTTGCGCCTTCACAGAGCCCTAAAAAAAGGGGTTTTTCGCGGCTTTTGCGTTATCGGGCCGTTGAAAACCTCAGGCCACCATGGCGAAGGCGGCGGGTTGGGCGGCCGCGTCGATCAACGATACCGCCGGTCCGATCACGATGACGGCGGGGCTGGACAGGCCCGCCTGAACGATATCCGCGGCCATGCGATCCAGGCGGGTCACGATATGGCGCTGCTCCGGGCACGATACGCGATGCGCCACGGCGACCGGCGTATCCGCGGCAAAACCCGCTTCCTGCAGCTCGCGCGCCAGCGTGCCCGCGTCGCGCATGCCCATGTAGCACACCAGCGTCAGGCCGCTGGCGGCCAGTACGCGCCAGTCGGGCCGGGTATCGTCCATGGTGTGCGCGGTGACCAGCGCCACGCCGCGACTCAGCCCGCGATGCGTCAGCGGCAGCCCCAGCGCGGCGCCCGCCGCCAGGCCCGCGGTGATGCCGGCCACGGCTTCGGCGTCGATGCCGCGGGCCGCCAGCCACTGCAGTTCTTCGCCGCCGCGCCCGAAAATGAAGGGGTCCCCGCCTTTTACGCGTGCCACGCTGCGGCCCTGGCGGGCGTAGCGTGCCATCAGGCGCAGGATGAAATCCTGTGGCGTGGAGCGGCAGCCGCCGCGCTTGCCGACCTTGACGATGCGCGTGCCCGGCGCCGCCAGGGCATGGATGTCCGCGCCGACAAGGTCGTCGACGAGCCAGACATCGGCCTGCCGCAGAATGCGCGCGGCCTTCACGGTGAGCAGGTCGGGATCGCCCGGCCCGGCGCCGACCAGCCACACTTTGCCGCGCCGCGTGGGCGCGCCTGCCGGGGAATCCGTCGTGGCGCGCGCCGTTTCGGGGGTGGGTCTCATCCTAGGCTCCTTCGTGACTATGCGCGCGCGCCACCATGCGCGCGACTTCCGGACCGCAGGATCCGCAGCCGGTTCCGCAGCGCAGGGTGTGCCGCAGGCCGTCCAGGTCCAGGCCGGCGGCGATTCCGGCCTGGATGGCGCGGTCGGTGACGCCGTGGCATACGCAGATGGTGCGGTCACGGGCGACGGGGCGGGTGCGGCCCATCAGCAGTTGTGCCAGGCTGGCGGGCGGCGGGCCGCCGTCCGCCCAGGCCTCCAGGGTGTCCACGACGCGCGTGTCTCCGGCCAGCAGGAAGGCCGCCGGCGATGTGCCGGCCAGGGCGATGCGCCGCACGATGCCGCGATGCGGATCGTCATAGGCCGCCTGCGGCCGCGCCAGGTCCAGTTCCGCGCACAAGGCCTCCAGCGTGTCGATGTCCGGCGCCTGCGCCGCCGCCAGGGCGATCCGCGCGCCGTCCGCGCCCAGCGCCGTCGGCAGCACCGCCGCATAAGGAAAGCGGCGCAGCCACGGAGCCAGGCGTTGCCGCAACAGCGCGGCATCGCCGCGGATCCAGCCTGCCGCCTGCCACGGCAGCGCGGCGTGTTCCACCGCGATCGCGCAGTGCTTCAGTTCGGGCTGGCGCGATAGCGGATCGCGGGCGGGATTGGTCAACGCGTTCACGCCGTCCCCGGCGATGAAGGCGCTGCCCCAATGCATGGGCAGGAAAGCCTGGCCGGCGCGCAGGCTGTCGTCCGCGCGCACGGCGATATACAACTGGCCGCGCCGCGACCTGACTTTGGCCAGCGCGCCGTCGGCCAGCCCGGCGGCCGCCATGTCGCGCGGGTGCAGCGACATCCAGGGTTGCTCGACGTGCCGTGTCAGCGCCGCCGACAGCGCGGTACGCGCCATGGTGTGCCAGTGGTCGCGCAGGCGGCCGGTGGTCAGCCGCAGCGGGTAGTCCGCGCAAACCGGTTCGGCAACGGGGGTGTAGCCGATGTCGGCGAAACGTGCGCGGCCGCCGGGCGTGGCGAAGCGGCCATCGGCGTACAGGCGCCGGACGCCGCCTTGCGCGTCGCGGCGATACGGCCATTGCTGGGGGCCGTCCCGTTCCAGGATGGCGTAGCTGAGCGCGCTGTAGTCCAGGTCGCGGCCGGCCGTCGTGCGCGCGTGTTCGGCGAAGACCTCGCTTTCGTCGGCATAGTCGAACCGCGCGGCCCTGGCGGGCGCGATGCGCCGCGCCAGGCGGGTGGCCACGCCGGCGGCCAGGCGCCAGTCGGGCCGGGCGTCGCCGGGCGGCGCGATCGCCGCGCGCACGCGGCTGATGCGTCTTTCGGAATTCGTCACGGTGCCTTCTTTTTCCGGCCATGTGGCGGCGGGCAGCACCAGGTCGGCGTAGGCCAGCGTTTCGGTGCCGGCATAGGCGTCCTGCACGATGACCAGTTCGGCCTTCTCCAGCGCGGCCCGCACGCGCGCCTGGTCGGGCAGGGATTGGGCCGGATTGGTCGCCACGATCCACAGGGCCTTGATACGGCCGTCCAGCACCGCGTCGAACATCTCCAGCGCGGGCAGCCCGGGCGTGGCGGGGATGCCGTCCACTTCCCACAGCGCCGCGACTTCGGCCCGATCGGCCGCGCTGCCGGGATCGCGATGGCCGGGCAGCAGCGTCGCCATGCCGCCCGCTTCGCGGCCGCCCATGGCATTGGGCTGGCCCGTCAGCGAAAACGGTCCGCTGCCCGGCTTGCCGATCTTGCCGGTGGCCAGGTGTAGGTGGATCAGCGCCGCGTTCTTGGCGGTGCCGCTACTGGACTGGTTCAGGCCCATGGTGTACAGCGACAGGGTCGCGGGTACCTGGGCGAACCAGCGCGCCGCCTGGACGATATCCGCGGCCGGCACGCCGCAGATCGCCTGCGCGGCCTCCGGCGTGAATTCGCGGATCCGGCGTTCCAGGGGCTCGAACCCCTCGGTGTGGCGTTCGATGTAGGCCCTGTCGATGGACGACTCCGCCACCATGACGTGCAGCATGGCGTGGAATAGCGCGACGTCCGTGCCGGGCAGGATGGGCAGGTGCAGGTCCGCGGCGGCCGCGGTGTCCGTGCGGCGCGGATCCACCACGATGACGCGCATATGCGGGCGCGCCT
The DNA here is from genome assembly GCF_002261215.1 of Bordetella genomosp. 11. Lineage (NCBI taxonomy): Bacteria > Pseudomonadati > Pseudomonadota > Betaproteobacteria > Burkholderiales > Alcaligenaceae > Bordetella > Bordetella genomosp. 11. Next base: position 28,530 of record NZ_NEVS01000004.1, read on the forward strand.
GGCGCGCGGCTTCCAGCCGGCGGAACAGCACCGGATGGGCGTACGCCACATTGGCCCCGGCGATGAACACCGTATCCGCCAGTTCCAGGTCGTCGTAGCATGCCGGCGGCGCGTCGGCGCCCAGCGTCTGCTTGTAGCCCGCGACGGCGCTGGACATGCACAGCCGCGAATTGGTATCGACGTTGTTGGTGCCCACCAGCGCGCGCGCCAGTTTGTTGAAGACGCTGTAGTCTTCGGTCAGCAATTGGCCGGACAAGTAGAAGCCCACGGCATCCGGGCCATGGCGGCCGATGATGTCGGCCAGCCTGTCCGCCGCGATGTCCAGCGCCCGGTCCAGCGCGATGTCGGTACGCGCTTCGCCGCGCCCCGGGCGCCATTGCGCCCGCAGCACCCGCGCGGCGTCGGCGCGGACGGTATCGGCCAGCCGCAGGCCTTTGCTGCAGAGGCGTCCAAGGTTGGACGGGTGACTGTCATCGCCGGCGATGGCGATCACGCGGTTGCCTTGGGCCTGCACGCGCACGCCGCAGCCCGTCCCGCAGTAGCAGCAAACCGAGGACACGGTGCGCGAGGCGGTCGGATTCGCCGCATCGGCGGCGTTTTCCAGGAAATACGGTGCATCCATCGTCAGGACTCCACTGCGGGGATCGCGCCACGGTCCGATGAGCCGGCCGGGCGGTGGTCGTGTGCGTTCAAGATTCCCCCGTGGCGGCCGATTCGCCCAGCATCAGGCGGTCGCGCAGGCCGGCCAGTGCCGTGCCCTCGCGGATCAGCCGGAAATACCAGGCGCCGTCGGCGGTGTCGCCGTACAGGCAGGCTCCCACCAGTTTGTCGCCCTTGATGACCAGTTTCTTGTAGATGCCGTCCACGGTATCGGTCAGCGTGATCGCCTGCGTGCCGTCTCCGCCGATGAAATCGCCGGCGGAGAACACATCGATGCCGGTGACTTTCAGCTTGGTCGAGGTGATGCTGCCGGCGTAGCGGCCGGTGCCGCGCAGGGCGAGGTGGTTGGCCGCGACCTTGGCCTGCTCGAACAGCGGCGCGACCAGGCCATAGGCGATACCGCGATGGCTGACGCATTCGCCCACCGCATAGATCAATGGGTCGTAGGTCTGCATGGTGTCGCTGACGACGATGCCGCGATTGACGTACAGGCTGGCGCGCTCGGCCAGCGCCGTATGCGGCCGGATGCCGACCGCCATGATGACCAGGTCGGCGGCGATTTCCTCGCCGTCGGCGAATCGCAATGCGCGCACGTGGCCCTCGTCGTCGCCCAGGATGGCGGCGGTCTGGCGGGCCATCAGGAACTTCAATCCGCGCGCCTGCAGGCTGTTTTGCAGCAGGCCGGCCGCCTGGGCATCCAGCTGGCGGTCCAGCAGGCTCGTGCCCAGGTGGACGACCGATACGTCCATGCCCCGGGTGGCCAGGCCGTTGGCGGCTTCCAGGCCCAACAGGCCGCCGCCGATGACGACGGCGCGCCGGTGCGTGGCCGCCGCCTCGATCATGCGGTTGACGTCCTGGATGTCCCGGAACGTGAGCACGCCGCGCAGATCGTTGCCGGGCACGGGCAGGACGAATGGCGTGGAGCCGGTGGCCAGCAGCAGCTTGTCGTACGGCGTGACGGTGCCATCCGCCGCATGGACCTGCCGGCGCGCGCGATCGATCTTCGTCACGGGGCGGTTCAGCAGCAGCCGGATGCCATGATCGGCATACCATTGCTCATCGTTCAGGACGATATCCCGCAGGCTTTGCTCGCCCGTCAGCACCGGAGACAACATGATGCGGTTGTAGTTGGGATGGGGCTCCGCGCCGAATACCGTGATGTCGTACAGGCCGGGGTCGAGCGCCAGAAGCTCTTCCAGCGTGCGCGTTCCCGCCATTCCATTGCCTACCACGACCAGCTTCTGCTTTTCCATGTCTTGTCTCCGGGAAGCCCACGTGCCGGCGTGTCAGGCGGCGTTTCGCGCCCGTGCCGGTTCGAGCTGCGCGGAATGGACGAAGGGGGCCGCGGCGGCGGGCGCCGGCGCGGCGGTCTCGGCGCGCGAGCCGGATTGGGCCGGGTTCCCGTAGCGGCGATGCAGGAAATCCACCACCGCGGCGCGGCAGGCCAGGTAGCGGGGGTCTTCCGCCAGCGCGACGCGGTCGCGCGGGCGCGGCAGGGGGACTTCCTGGATCTGGCCGATGGTGGCCGCCGGGCCGTTGGTCAGCATGACGACGCGGTCGGACAGCAACACGGCTTCGTCGACGTCGTGGGTCACCATCATCGTCGTGGTGCGCGTCTTGGCGACGATCTTCAGCAATTCGTCCTGCAGATGCGCGCGCGTCAAGGCGTCCAGGGCGCCGAAAGGTTCGTCCATCAACAGCACCTTGGGCTCGATCGCCAGGGCGCGGGCGATGCCGACGCGCTGCTTCATGCCGCCGGAGATCTCGCGTGGCAGCTTGGCCTGCGCGTGGCCCAGCCCCACGAGCTCCAGCGCGGCATGCGCGCGTTCCGCCAGGCGGGCCTTGCTTTCCTGCTTCCCGAAGACCCGTTCGACGGCCAGGTGCACATTCTGGAAGCAGCTCAGCCAGGGCAGCAGGGAATGATTCTGGAACACGACGGCGCGTTCCGGGCCGGGCCCGGTGATTTCCTTCTCCGCGCACAGCAGCACGCCGGAGGTGGGCCGGGTCAGTCCCGCCACCAGGTTCAGCAGCGTGGACTTGCCGCAGCCGGAATGGCCGATGAGGGTGATGAATTCGCCTTGGGCGACGGTCAGATCGATATCGCGCAGGGCGACGAACGGCCCCTTGCGCGTGCCGAAGACCTGGCCCACGCTTTCGATGCGTACGAATTTTTCCATCGCCTTACTCCTCGTAGGTGTAGCGTTTGGCCAGTTGCATCAGCAGCACATCGAGTGTCAGCCCGACGATGCCGATCACGAATATCGCGATCACGATGTGTTCGACCTTGAGGTTGTTCCACTCGTCCCACAGCCAGAAGCCGATGCCGGTGCCGCCGGTCAGCATCTCGGCCGCGACGATGACCAGCCAGGCGGTGCCGATGGACAGCCGTACGCCGGTCAGTACGTGCGGCAGCGCGGCCGGCAGCAGCACGCGCGTCATGACCTTCCATTCGGACAGGTCCAGCACACGGGCCACATTCAGGTAGTCCTGTGGCACACGCTGCACGCCCGCCGCGGTGTTCAGGATCATCGGCCATATCGAACAGATCAGGATGGTCCAGATCGCGGCCGGATTGGCCGCCTTGAACAGCAGCAGCCCCAGCGGAAGCCAGGCCAGCGGGGAAACCGGGCGCAGCAGGCTGACGATGGGCGACACCATTGCGTTCAAGGCCTTGAAGCGGCCGATGGCAAAGCCCAGCGGAATGCCGATCAGCGCCGCCAGCCCGAAACCCGCCGCCACGCGCGCCAGCGAGGCCAGCACGTTCCAGCCTATGCCCTGGTCGTTCGGGCCGTTGTCATAGAAGGGATGGGCGAACAGCACGACCGCCGCGTCCCAGGTCCTGGCGGGCGTGGGGATGGCCGGCACCAGCAGGGCAATGACCTGCCACACCAGCACAAAGACGGCGAAGCCGGCGGCCGGGCCGACGACGGCGCGCAGCATGCCCTCGAGATATTCGCGCCACGGCCAGGACGGGCGTGCGCCGGATAGGGGAAGGGAGCGGTCCATGGCGAAGTCCTCAGGCCTTGATCTTGAATCCGTCGGCATACGCCGCCGGGTTGCTGCCGTCCCACACCACGCCGTCGATCAGCGTGGACGCGCGCATCTCTTTCGGCGGCAGCGGGGCACCGACGATGGCGGCGGCCTGCTTGTAGATATCGATGCGGTTGATCTGCGTGGCGACCGCCAGGTAGTCCGGATGTTCCTTCAGCAGGCCCCAGCGCTTGTGCTGGGTAAGGAACCACATGCCGTCGCTCAGATAGGGGAAATTGACCGCGCCATCGCCGTAGAAGCGCATGGGGTGCTCGTCGTTCCAGGTCTTGCCCAGTCCGTTCTCGTAGCGGCCCAGCATGCGGTCGACGATCACGGCCATGTCGGTGTTGATGTACGACTTGGCCGCCACGGTTTCGGCCGTCTTGCGGCGGTTTTCCGGCGACGCATCGATCCACTTGCTGGCCTCCAGCACGGCGGCCGTCGCGGCGCGGGCGGTATTGGGATAACGGGTGGCGAACTCCGCCGTGCCGCCGAGGACTTTCTCGGGATGGTCGGCCCAGATCTGCTGCGTCGTGACCGCCGTGAATCCCACCTTGTCCAGGATGGCGCGGGCATTCCAGGGCTCGCCCACGCAGAAGCCGTCCATATTGCCGATGCGCATATTGGCGACCATCTGGGGCGGCGGTACGGTGATGACCTTGGCGTCGCGCATGGGATGGATGCCGTTGGCCGCCAGCCAGTAGTACAGCCACATCGCATGCGTGCCGGTGGGGAACGTCTGCGCGAAGGTGAATTCGCGCTTCTTCTCGGCCATCAGGCGCGCCAGCGCGGCGCCATCGGTGACGCCGGCATCCTTCAACTGCTGCGACAGCGAGATGGCCTGGCCGTTCTGGTTCAGTCCCATCAGCACGGCCATGTCCTTCTTCGGCCCGCCTATCCCCAAATGCACCCCATAGACCAGTCCGTAAAGGACATGAGCCAGATCGAGTTCACCGTTGATAAGCTTGTCCCGCACGCCGGCCCACGACGCTTCCTTGGACAGCACGAATTTCACGCCATGCTTCTTGTCCAGGCCCAGCACCGAGGCCATGACCACGGACGAACAATCGGTCAGCGGAATAAAGCCGATCTTGACCTCGGTCTTTTCCGGGGTGTCGGTGCCCGCTGCCCAGGCGCCGGCACGCACGCGCGGATCGACCACGCCAAGGATGCTGGCGCCGGCCAGCGTCCGGGTCGCCCATCTCATGACGCGGCGCCGCTGGAAATCGGCCGGCGCGGCGGCGAGGGTCGGATGCTGCGGAAAAGTCTTGAGCTTCATTCGATCGTCCCAGAAAGAGGCCTTGCTCGCGGCCGGCCAAAAAAAAAACGTTCCGCGCGCGCAGGGCTATCCCTGTGCGTGCGGAACGTCGTTGTCCCGGTCGCCGCTTGGCGGCGTATGACGGCCCCCGTTGGCCGTCCGTGATTCTTCAGAAGCAATACCTATGCCAAAATCCATGCCGCCCGGTTGGTGGAAAGATTTACTTAATTATCAATGGCTTGGCGGAATCATCGACGGCGATCGACGCGTTTTGCTCCCAGCGCTGCCCCAATTGGCATCGCCGCGCGTGCGGCCTGATGGTGCAGTGCGGCGGCGGTGTGCGCCATTACGGTGCGCGCGGTCCGGGTATGGTGCACGCGCCTGCCGCGTGGACCGGACCACGGCTATTGCGGGGCAGGGCCGCGGTCCGAAATGGCATGCATCTTGCATTGCACAAGGTGGTGGCGTGCGGAGGGCACATGCTCAGGGTGATGTTGATCAAGGACGGCGAAGGACGCGTGGCGGAGCTGCGGAGCACCCTGGAACAAGGGGGCGTTCGCATCGTCGCGGAGGTCCTGCCGGCCGCGGATCTGTCCTCCCTGATTGCCCGTCACGCGCCGGATGTGGTGCTGATCGATGCCGACGCGCCGTCGCGCGACACGCTGGAAGGGGTCTGCGTGGCCAGCGCGCACGGCGACCGCCCGGTTGTCATGTTCACCGAAAGCAACGACCGCCAGGCCATGCGCGCCGCCTTGCAAGCCGGGGTGGCCGCGTATGTCGTCGGCGAGGTGCCCGCGTCCCGCATCCGCAGCCTGCTCGACGTCGCCATCGAGCGCTACGCCGTCGATCGCGCGCGTCGCGAAGAGCTGACCGAGGCGCGCCAGCGCCTGGCCGAGCGGCAGTGGGTCGACAAGGCCAAGGGCCTGCTGATGTCGCTGCGCGGCGTCTCGGAGGAAGAGGCCTACCGCATGCTGCGCGACCATGCCATGAAGAGCCAGCAGCGCATCGGCGAAGTCGCCCGCGCCATGGTGGAAGCCGCCGGCTGGCTGAAGGGCTGACGCCAGCGGATCGTCCGCGGGCCTGCTTTCCAGGCCAGGACCGCCTGCCTCGCATGGCGCATACCGGGAAATCGCTTGTCCTTTGCAGACGGACTGCGATTCAATAGGCTCCCGCAAGATCCATGGTCATCGATGACAGGGCGCCCGCAGCCCCGCATCCCGGCCAGTCGAAGATTGACGATATCGCGATGAGCCAGCCTGCAACTCCATTGTTCGTTCCCCAACGTTTCGTACCCACGCGCGAGCAGTGCGATATCCAGTTGTCGCGTCATCGAGTCACCCTTATCGAAGCCAATGCGGGGGCGGCCAAGACCACCACCTTGGCGCTTCGCATAGGCGAAGCCCTCGCGCGCGGGCTTGCGCCGGAGCGCATCCTGGCGCTTACGTTCACGCCCGAGGCGCGGGACGTGATGCGTGCACGGTTGATCGAGGTCGGCATTGCATCCGGCATCGCCTCTCGTATATGGGTGACGACCATGGAGGACCTGGCGCACGACGTGTTGAAAGGGATCGAGGATGCCGTACCGCCGAAGCGCCCTTCGAGCCGGCAACTGCGAGAGACGGCGCTCGAGGCGCTGGAGAACGTCAGCCTGGCCTACCAAGACCTGGAGGCCTCGCTCGATATCCGGACGCATAACGTAGCGGTAAGCCAGTTTCTCGATGCATTGCTGCGGCTGAAGGCCAGGATGGCATTCGAAAGCGTCGACGATGCGCCTGGCCTGGAGTTCGTTGCCGAGGATCTGGGTGTAACGCTGACGACTTATCTATGGTCGCTGGAATACGAAAAGCTGCGGCGGGGTTTATTTGCTGAGGTGAGCTTTCGCGGTCCGTTCGACGCCACCTATGACCTGGCGAAGCTGCTGCGCGAAGAACCGGAATCCGCGGAGCGCCTGCCGGACGTCGCCCTGATAACGGCGGATGAGCTGCACGACCTGAATGAAGCTTCCTTCAGTGTCCTGGAAGCGCTGTATCGGCGGGCCGACGTCTATTTCGTGGGCGCCGGCGACCGGGACCAGGTCATTCACACCCAGGTCGGCGCCGACGCGCAATTTCTGATGCAGCGCTTCGCATACGCCTCGCGCTACCCGTTGACGCTGACCTACCGCCATGGCCCGCACCTGGCCTATGCGATGCGCGAGCTGAAGAATAAACCCGTCGACTCCGCGCTTTCCTCGCGTACCGATATCGAGTTGCTGACCTATCCCGATGCGCAGGCGAGTGAATGCGCGAATCGGGTAGTGCAAGCCGTACAGGCGTGGCAGTCCAGGAAAAAGCCGCTGGATGGTTGCGCGATCCTGCTGCGGGAAAGGCACCAGTCCGTGGAGATCGAGAACGCGTTGATGCAGGCCAATATCGGCTACCGGACCGGCAGTATGACAAGTTATCTGCTGCGCGAGGAAATCCTGTTCCTTCGCGGCATGCTCGCCATCGCATTGGATAACCTCGAGGCGGTGCGTTCCGCGTCGGTTCGCGGCGCCATCGTCGAGGCGCTGGCGGTGTTCGGCGAGGTGCCGCTGGAACCGAAGGAAATAGACGAGGCGAAACAAACCATAGCGCGTCATCCCGAGATGCTGCGGGACTTCTTTGTCGGGCAGATCACCCGGGTAGGGAACCAGGCGGTCAGCGCTCGCATCACCGCCGCCGTACAGTCGGTGCGCTCGGCCCCGCCGGAGACGCCGGCATACGAGACGCTCCGGGCGGTGTGCAAGCTCCTGGACGTGGAGGCGCTTGCTCACCGTGTTTATATCGATCCGCATGAGGCGGCGATCATCACGTATTCCATCGACGGTTTCGTCGCCATGGCGCAGCGTTCGGCCATGAGCCTGCGGGATTTCCACGACTGGCTGGGTGCCGCCGATGAGTTCGTCTCTTCGCGGCGAAGCAGGAATCTGGTGTTGATCGAATACGCCGCGCATTCCAAGGGCAAGGAATACGACCATGTGTTGATTCCGTTCCTGGCCGCCGGGGAGTTTCCCAGCGCGATCCACGATCCGCGCGATGAGGAAAACCTTTTCTATGTGGCCGCTACGCGTGCGCGATCTCGCCTGACCTTGATCGCGCCGGCCGGGGAAGATCGTCGCAGCCCGTTCATCGCGCGGATGCGCTTGACGCAGACGGAAGCGTATGCGGACGCCGTCCTCCGGCAGGAGCCGCGGCGCGAGGCGGTATCCCGGGCGCGCCGCGATCTATCCGTTCCCTATGCGGACAAGGACATCGCCAAGGCGCTCGGCGCGAAATGGGATGCCGTGCGCAAGGTATGGTATGTGCTCCCGGATCAGGACATCGGGCCGTTCGCGCCCTGGCTGCCCAAGCAGTAAGCCAGCGCCGGATCGGTGGCGTTCCGCTCACGCGGGGGCTGCGGCCGTAGGCGCTTCGTCCCTTGCCGCGCATGCCTACAGATAAGGTGTGGCCAGCCAGATCACCTTGTTGCGCAGGCGCTTGAGGAAAGGCGCCGCGTGCAGCGTTTCCAGCGTTTGCGGGATAGCGGCGGCGATGGTGGCGTCGATGCGCGACCCGATGGCGCGGGCCGTGGCGCGATCGTAGATTTCGGTATCCAGCTCGAAGTTCAGCCGCAGGCTGCGCGGGTCGAGGTTGGACGACCCCGTATAGGACCACGCATCGTCCACGGTCATCAGCTTGGAGTGGTCGAACATGCCGGTCGTGCGCCACACTTTGCAGCCCCAGCGGATGACCTGGTCCAGCTGCGCCGTCATCGCGTAGTCGACCAGCCGCAGATTGTTCTTTCCCGGGATCACGATGTCCACCCGCACGCCGCGCCGCGCTGCCGTCGCGAGGGCGCCGATCAGGGTCTGGTCGGGCAGGAAGTAGGGGGACTGGATACGCACATGCTGCTGGGCCACGGCGAGCGCGCCCAGCAGCATATTGTGGGTGCTGCCCAACGAGCGGTCGGGACCCGAGGGTACGCAGCGCACCGCCGCGCTGCCTGGCGCGCCGGCAGCCCCTGCCGGGATACCGTTCACCGTGCCTGCCGCGTGATTGAACCAAAGGCTGCCGGCCAGGGACTCGCCCGTGGTGAAGTCCCAGTCATGCGCGAACACCGACAGCAACTGCGTGACGACGGGGCCTTCGTAGCGGAAGTGCGTATCCCGGTTGGTGTCGTCCCGAGCCAGCGCGCTGACGAAGGCCGCGCGGATGTTCATGCCCCCGGAGAACCCGATCCGGCCGTCCACCACCAGGATCTTGCGGTGGCTGCGCAGGTTGGCGTAGGGCATGCGCAGCACGCCCAGCGGGTTGGTCATGAAGCGCGCCGTCGGCACGCCGCCTTTCTTCAGCATCCGGATGATGGGCGGGCGGGAATAGTGCGAACCGATCGCATCGATCAGGACTCGCACCTGGACGCCGCGCGCCTGGGCCTCGATCAGGGCCTGGGCCATTTCACGGCCGATCGGGTCGTTGTCGAAGATATAGCTTTGCAGCGCGATCGTGTAGCGCGCCTGGCGGATTGCCTGGATCATTGCCGGATACGCTTCGTCGCCGCCATCCAGCAGTTGTACCGAATTGCCGCCCAGCAGCTGGAAATGGCTGACCTTGTCCGCCAGTGTTTTCAGCGAGGCGAACTGCGGGGCGGACAGCGGCACCACGTCCGGGTCGGGCGCCGAGGATTCGCGCGCATAGGCGACCATGGCATCGTCGCGCTGCTGCGATACGCGCGTGATGCGGATACGGTTGACCCCGGCCACGAAGTAGGCCGCGGCGCCCAGCAGGGGGGAAAAAAGGGTGATACCTACCCAGCCAATGGCGGCGCGCACATCGTTCTTGGTCATGGCGGCATGGACTGCGGCGCCCGCGCCGGCCACCAGGCTGACGGTGAAAACGATATGCGGCCAGTAGGTTTCCAGGATCTGATGCAGTTCGCGCATGGTTGTTGGTATTCGTTTGCCCAGCGAGTCGCAAAAGCGGTGCGCCGGCCCCCTGCGAACCGGCTAGCTCAGGAGGATACCAAGCCCCGGCCCGCAACTGTGGCGGTATGGACACAAACGACACGGCCGGCTCCGGCCCGCTCCGGCATTCGGAAGGCGCACCGGGGGCCTGAAGACGGTCGCCGGCCGGCCACCGCGCCCGATGCCCGGGACTTGAAAAGGCCCCTATAAAGCATGCTAGAATCTCGCTTCTTTGCTGCGGTGGCTGTAGCTCAGTTGGTAGAGTCCCGGATTGTGATTCCGGTTGTCGTGGGTTCGAGTCCCATCAGCCACCCCAAAAAACTTATTACGAATCAGGCGCTTACGGGAAACCGAGGCGCCTTTTTCTTTTCGCGATACGAAATTTCCAACGGAATTCCGAATTTTCCACCTTACTCCGTGGCGTCCGCACTGCGCACGCGCCGCCGGTCGTAATGTTTGTGCGTTGTGGCGGGTTTGGCGTGCCGGCAAAGTCGTAGGCATCCTGGCTTGCTTCTCGAGCTTGCTGGAGATGGCCGTAGGCTGAATATCCTGCAATGCGAAGTAAAGGTCGTGATCGGGGACTAGGTCTCCCTTGTTGACCGTTCCATCGTCCGTCCGGATCCATGCGTTCATTGCATCTTGCCACGATGAACCCTAACCAGACCTCGAATAGCAGACTCCGCGAAGCGTCGCTGCAAACAAATAGACGCTTGGAGTCTTGTCCTCTCGTTGTTGGGCTCGTTTCACCACACAGCTCAGGCGCCTATATGCCGATGCGCGACACCTGCTCTAACGCTCGGTCACGATTCTGCCGCGCTCAAGGTATAGCACACGATCTGCACTAGCTATAGTTTCAGGTCTATGCGCAATGATGATCCGAGTCATTCGCAGAGCCCGCACGGCGGCGTTTACCTGTCGCTCGCAGGCGATATCCAAGTGGCTGGTCGCCTCGTCAAGCAGTAGGCATGCGGGCTTTTTATAGAGTGCCCGTGCCAGCAGGATGCGCTGCTTCTGTCCTCCGGACAGCACGCTTCCCATATCGCCGACCAGAGTGTCGTAACGCATAGGCATTGCTTCGATGTCATCATGGATACACGCCATCTTCGCGCAGGCTGTCACCCACGCCGGATCAGCCCCAGCATCGAAGAAACTGATGTTCTCGAACAGCGATCCAGCCAGCAGCATGTCATCCTGCATGACAGTGCCGAACGCTCGACGCAGAGCTCTAACATCCCTGTGTAGGATTGCCGAAGTGCGCAGGACAATCGAACCACTCGTAGGGGCGAGAATGCCCAGTAGCATGTGCGCCAACGTCGACTTGCCGCTACCAGAGGCCCCTGTTATCGCCACGGATTCCCCCGGATAAATCGTGAAGCTGACATCGTCCAACACGAGCGGTTCAAAGTCGCCATAACGAAAGCTCAGATGCGACACCTCGACCTCGACGGCGTCGACGTCGGTCGCAACTGAATCGCAACTCAACGGGCTATCTTCGGGCTCCTCCGCCTGCGCCAGCGCAATGTCCGACAGCCGGTCTGCTTGCACGGACAGCATCCGATACTCCGCAATCTTGTCTATGAGAGCGCTCATCCGATTCTGGAAGAGCGTTTTGTATGCGATGAATGCCATCAGCGCACCTACCGTCAAGGTGCCGTCGATTACGAAATGCGCGCCCAACCATACGACAAGGATATTTTCTAGGCCCGACAAGAGGCCGTTCGAATGCTTATAAACCAGGGACAGCCGCTGTACACGAACGTCGGCGTTTATTTGATCCGCCAATAAGGAGAGCCAGGCCGCACGGCGATCGGCCTCACGTGAGAATAATTTGATTGCTCGTATGCCGCGCAGTGTTTCCAAGAAATGGCTTTGCTGCTTAGCCGCGTGAATCAAATGCGTTTGTACAGCGGCGCGCAAGGGGCCAAACCACGACGCGCGGATAACTGCATAGATTACGGCGGCCAGGAATGCGATGCAGGCAAGTGTCGGGCTATACAGGAACAGAAGCGCCAGAGTCAAGAAAGTCATCAAGCCATCGATTGTGCCTTCCAAGAACGAAGTGGTCACAGTGCGCTGTATTTCATCAGCGGCGCCAAACTTCGACAGCAAATCCCCTAGATGACGTTTGATGAAAAATTCCAGAGGCAAGTGAATCAGGTGTGAAAAGATATTGGCTCGCCAACGGACATTCCAAGCTGCGCCCAGATGCATCAAGAGCCATGACCGTACTAGGGCCGTTGCGTGCTGACATATCACCAGCACCACAAAGCCGACCGCCAATAGCGCCATCAAATCGAAGTCCGCCGAGGGGATGGCGTGATCAACCGTCCATTGAACATAAAACGGCGCGGCCAGCACAAAGATCTCGAGAGATGCCGACAAGGCCAGCAGTTGCAAGAACGTGCCTCGCAGGCCTTTGAGAGAGCCGATCAGGCGGGACAGTCGGATGACGGTCGTCTCGTTGATCTTTTCGAACCCTTCGGCTGGCCAGGTTTCAAGCGCTACACCGGTAAATTTTCGCGATACCTCTGCCATTGAGACTTTTCGGAAGCCGTGGGCAGGATCATGAATATATGCCACGCCAGACTTAACACGTTCCAGCACTACAAAGTGATTGAACTCCCAATGCAGAATACACGGTGTTTTTAGGCTTCCAAGGGAGTCGAGTTCCAGCCGCACTGCGCGACTGGCGAGCCGCAGCTGATTGGCAATCTGTACGAGTCCAGCGAAATTGCCGCCTTTTTGAGAGATCGCGTTCCGTCTACGCAGCTCCGACAGTCCGACGCGATGTCCATAGTATCCCGCGATCATAGACAGACAGGCCAGACCACACTCCGCGGCTTCTACCTGAAGGACTGTCGTTATGCTGCGGTGTCCACGGAAAGAGAACAATACGGGCGTTGCGTTGCTTGTCTGGCGTGTCACAGCTTATCCCTGAGTCGATATAGCGGAACGAACGCCCATTCATACAGACGTCGCGTCTCCCGAGCGACATTCGCATCTAGCAGCATCCCGGCGCGCAGTGGATGTGCCTCCCCGCGAACGTCTGCAACCGCTTGGCGCTGCAGACGAACCTTCACAAGATAGAGCGGCCCTTCGATGCTTTGGTGGTACGAGCTAATATCCGAAATCTCTTCGTGTGGCGAAGATACTCCGGAGACGGACACAATATGCCCGAGTGGCATGCCATAGCTCTGGTAGGGAAAAGCGTGATAGCGCAACCGGACTGGAGCTCCAGTCTTCAGGTGGCCTACTGCGTGGCTTTGCACATATAGATGCGCTTCCAAGGGTTGGTCATGCGGGATGATGGACATCAGAGGCTTGTTGTCAGTTATACGCTGCCCAACATGCGCGATGACGGATGTGGCGGTGCCATCGATTGGTGCGACAACGGTGAACTCGCGCACCGCTTCATTTTCCGCCAGCTCCTGCGATACTTCCGCTAGAGTTCTGCTGATCTGCGAACGTTCCTGTTGGTGTTTATGCAGCATCGAGGCTAAGGTCTCCTCGGAGTCTGTCTTCGCCCGGCTAACGATGAGGCGATCTCGTTCGAGGGTATACAGCCTGCTCTGCTTTTCATGAAAATCGGCTTGCGCGATATCCGCCTGTTCCGTCGATACTGCTCTCATCGCCGCAAGCCGACGATATCGGTTCGCGTTGTCGCGCGCTAGTATGACGAGCTTTCGTTGTGCGGAGATCAGGTCGTCATATTTCGCGATCTCCTGGAGTTGGCTGGCGAGGCGCTGCCTCCATTGTCTCAATTCAATGAGCTGCGAGTGCTCCAGGGCGGAAAGCTCCTGCAGAAGCTGATGTCGCCGTACCGAAATGTGCTCAATGACGGTCGCCAATGTTGCATTTCCACTACCATCCCGTCGTTCGCCCGAAATGACGTAGAGCGTGTCCCCGGCCTTTACTGGCTGACCATCCGCGACATGCTTCTTTTTTATGGTGCCAGGGGATGGAGAAGAGACCTTGGCAATGCCACCTTGCGGAATTAGGCGTCCGACCACGGAGGCGTGCTGCGTATAACTTCCCATCGTAAAGATGGCAAGTAGAGCGGCTCCGACCGAGGCTGAGAATGCGGTGAGAATCTTCGCTGAAGGAGGTCGGGCGATAATGACCTCGCCCAACGCCCGTGATCGATTCGCTTCGAGAGCGGCCTTCCTAAACATGGCCGTCGCAGTGTCAGTCTGTGTGTGTTTCGGGTTTAACAATGGTGTATTTCACGATAGGCTGTCGAGTCAAAAGATCGAACTCTTGCCGTACTCCGTCGTAATAGAGGACCCGCTCCTTGAGGATGTCCATGCCAATATAGCCAGAGTTCTCGATGCCTTTATTGCTTGTCGCTGGCGCCGGGATGACGGGATGCGCCGTAAGGGCTTGCCCATTGACTTTCAAGTCGACAAGGCGCATCTGCTCGGCTTTCGGTAATTCGGCACCGAACACATCCATCATCCTCGGGCTCTCTGGTCCCTTCGGCTTGGTTGCGATTAGCGAAGCAATGATGGTCGTACGGGGTGCACCGGAGTCCACGAGCAGCGGAATGTTGCGGCCGTCAAGCTCCACGTGGATCGCCATGACATCGTAGGGGTTCTGAATAGTCTTTCCACGACGTATCTGTACTTCTTTGACTGAATCGATGTCAAAAGGCGCACTTGTGAAGAAGCAGTTTCTTTCGAAATCGATAACGACAGCATTTTGGCCAGCGATGGCTTGCGGGCTTAGGATGCCGGAGTAACCGTCGGCCGCAAGAACGGAGTTGGCAAGCAGATAGAACTGTTGACGTTGAGCATGTCCGCGGCCATCTCCCAGTACCGCCTCAACGCTCCGGGAGTCGGCTGAGGCAACATGCGAATCAACGCTTTGAGACTGTGGACCAGGCGTCTCATCGAGTAAGGAGGGGTCCCATAGCAAATTCTTGTTGGCGCCCGTATCCAACATCATCTTCGCAAGCTTGCCGTTGACCATGACATGGACGGTTGGATTGGACTTGCTCTGCTCGTCGTCGTATTGAATCGCACTTTCGAATTGCGCGACATGTGTCGTCAATCCTGTCGAACAGCTTCCTGCACTCGCATTCAACGGTAGGGTCGAAGTCAACCCCGCCATAGTCAAGAAGGAGATAATTATCGTGCTGATCTTCATTACGATATTGTCCGTTAGGCAGGATTTAGGTTCTTCGAGATCTGGTGGATGGGGTGACCTCGCTTCGCCAGATACTCCGCGCCCCTCTGGTAAGCGACTTTCAAGGCTTCGCAATACACCGACGGTTGATCTGCAGTGCCGTTCTTCATGCGGTGAAGAGGGGTATATGAGCCTGTGACATGCTCACAGATGTTGTTCCAGGCGCATGACGCGCATGGAGCGGGAAGGTCAGGTGAGACGAGGATCCCGGAGACCATGTTGTGCCAGGCGATAAACTCTGGGAACTTCGCGTTAGCGACATTCATGCCGGATTTGAACAGCTCCGGCGCGACGTTGCGGAGCGTGTCGTCATGGCCTATGTCGCCTGCACTTGATACGGTGAAAACCACGCCCTCGAAAGCCGGATTCACGCGACGGCCGCGCTGGATATAGTGTTTATTCTGAAGAAGGGCCACGAGCGTCTGGTCGATGAACTTTATACGAACGTCACGGCTGTTATCCTCCTCCCAGCACTCGAACAAATCGTCCACGAAGCTTATGAACCGCCCGGCGTTTGCAGGGTTGGCGGAATCGTGTGTGTCGTCGGGGAACAGAAACTGCAATTTGGAGAAACCCAGTTCCTGGGTTAGGCACGTATAGGTCGCACGCCCATTCGACTCTGGGCTCACCACACTGATGGAACCGAAGCCCGGTATACGTGCTTCAGAAGTTGCCTGCTTCAGTGCGGCGATCTTCGGTACCATGCTGTCGAATGTTCCGCGGCCGCGCCGGTCAATTCGATTCGCGTCGTGCCGATCTTTGGGGCCATCCACGCTGACTCCGACAAAAACCTTATGACGCGAGAAGACGTCGAGCCAAGCGTCGTTTATCAGAACCGCATTGGTTTGCACGGTGAAGCGGACTTCCTTTGCGTCCTGCAGACCGTTCTCGATGATCGACACCATCTCGGAGAAACGCCTCGGTCCCAGTAATAGCGGTTCCCCGCCGTGGATATCGATTTGGAAGACCGTCTCGGAGATCTCGTGAGAGGACGTCCGTAGAAACTGGACGAGTTGACGAACCGTGTCCGGTGAGATTAGCGCGGGGTGATCTTCAAAGTCTTTGTTTTCTTTGTTGAAGAAATAACAGTACGTGCAATTTAGATTGCACCTTTCTGCAACCTTTAGGATTATCTCGATGTAATGCATCCTTGCGTGCTCTCCGTGAATGATTGCCATGGGCCTCGTCGGACCCATGGAGGCGCTTCAAGGAATGGCCATGGGACGATTAAAAGGACTTCGGCCAACTCGCGTTTGCAAATCCTCCTACACCTCCGGCGCCGCAGATCTGATCGAGTTCAGATTGTGAAATCTCTTCAACAGTCTTCTCCTCTTCTGCTGCATTGCGCTGGACTTGTTCCAAGTGCTGGATGATTTCTTTGGTCATCATGGTTCGGTTTCTCCATCCCGCGTTAAAAGCCGATTCCGCAGCTGCGGGCCGCTGCGGAATCGGGAAGGCTGACGGAGCGTTTGGTTGCGGCATGGCGGCGCTGTTGGGACAAAGAGAGAGCCCCGGGAAGTGTGGTGATTGCTGTGGGAATAATCTGCTGTGAGCACAGATCGATTCTGATTCATGCTGCGAAACAGACGTGATTGGCTCCTGCGTTATAAGACCGGTTTACTGTGCTGGCCTTCACCCGGGCGTGAGGCGATTCGACCCGAGAACCCTTGGGGGACGACGGCGTCCACTCAGGGTCAGCTGGTAAGTTGCACGTCTGCGAAAGGGACGTCGCCGCAAATGCGTTGAGTTACTGCAGAAAGGGCGTTGGCATCGACATGCAATGTGTTACCGCGGTAGTAGTTTGCCGACGACTTCGGCGACGCCCGTTCCTGCTTGCCAATTACAGGCCGGCGATCTGCGTCAGATGTTGAAAGTCATGTACTTATAGTAAAACTGGCGCCTTTTTTATGCTGCGGGATTTCCCGCGCGACGCGCGAACCGCGACCAGGCACGTCGACATGGCCGCGCAGCCGAGCCTTCAGTGCGACGGGAAAAAATCGCCGGCCGTCGTGGTATCGACCTTCCCCCACCGCTCGTTCCCTTGGGACGGGTTCCAGGCGTCCGTCGGAGGGTCCGGCATCGGAAAGCGCGCCTTCAGATATTCGTCCTGCGCGTCGACGTACCGATGCAGTCTTTCCACCTGGGTCTTGCCGTACTCGAATGCCTTGTTCCCATCGATAGGCGTCGTGTAGGTCAGCCGGCGGGGTTGCGAGTAGCCGGCTTCCTTCAGGATGCGCTGCGCCAGGTATTCGACGGCGCCGCGGTCCCAGGTCTCGGCCGGATCGTCCTTCAGCGTCAGGAAGTGCATGAACTCATGGACGATGCACGAGGGAGCCTGTTGCGGCGCGTGTTTTCCACCATCGACGATGATGCCCAGCGTGACCTTTCGTTCCTGGTTCAGCACCTGGCCGGTACTGAAGAACGGCGGCGATTTGACCTCGGGCACGACGATCTTCTTTACCCCGGTATCGATGGAACCCGGGATCATCGCGCCAGCGACCAGCGGCTCGTCGGCAAGGATCGCTTTTCCGTTCTTCAGCGTGGCAGGCAAGGAGATATGGATCGTCCATGCGCGGTCTTTCTTCAGTCTCCCCTTGGCCTTGGCGTTGTTGACCAGGCCGCGGAACGTTTCGGATCTGGCATAAAGGTCCGTCAGGAAGGTTCGCATGTCCTCTTCGATCTCGCGCTTGAAGCGCCCGGCGTCCGCCGCGTCGGCCAGGCGGGGATCGACCTTGGCGTAGGCGGATTTCTCCAGATCGAGCACCATGATGCCCAGGTAGTCGTCGAATTCTTCTTCCCACCAGGGATAGCGGGTCAGATCCGTGGCTTCCCGCAGCACTCTTTCCGATTCGTGGACGGTCTCTGTATTCTTCAGGCGTATCGGGATGAGGCCCACGCCGCCGTCGTGCTGCATCACGATGCGTTCGGCCATACTCTTCATGGTGTCCTCATCGACAATGACGCGCTTGATCGGATTGACCTTCGCGCCGGCGGGCGCGCTGTGCAGTGCGCCGCCGCCGCGAAGCGCGGGAATGCGGCGCGGTTCGCGCCAGACGCGCAGGTCCTTGTCCCAGGCGAGCCTGGGCGTGCCGTTGCGGGTGCCGCTCAGGGGCGCGCCGGCAATGCGCCAGACCGGCCGTTCCGGCGTGCTGGCCGCATGGTCGGCCACCAGTTCGAGATAGTCGCCATGAATGGGTGCGTAGCGCCTGGCGCCCAGCATGATGGTGCCGTCCCCGGACACCCGGGCCCTTGCAAGCGCTTCCCGTAAGCCGGCGTCCGCGACCCGGTAGCGGTCGAGAACGCCGGGGGGCAGTGCCACGTCACGCGCGCGATGGGCCAGGTCGATCCAGCCCCCTTGGCCTGGATGATAGGTCAACAGCGTTGGCATGTCCTCGGCCGCATCGCTCGCCGCGCGTGCAACGGCGGGGACCGGGTACCACGCCGGCGGTTCTCCCACCGGCGTGGGCGTACGCGGCGCGATTTCGATATAGGCGCCGGCGATGGGCGCGAAGATCCTGTCGTCGAGCGTGACCGTGCCCTGGGCGGATACCCGCGCGCGCGCCAGCATGCTGAGCGTGGCGGGGTCGGAAACCGCATGATGCGCCAGTTCGGTTACGTGGAGCGAGGGGGTGAGCGCGCCCTTGCGTCCGCGCACGAGAACAGGTCCTACCGGGTGCAAGCGGTGCGGGTCGAATTGGGCATAGGCGCTGCCGACGCGGCGCAGCCATCGTGTGCCACCCTCCGCGTCCGCGGCCTTGACGAACGGCGGCTGGGCGTTGCCGGCGATGGGGATGCCCTGTCCGCCAGGCGCGACGGGCACCGGCGGCCGCGCTCCCGTCCCGGGCAGTAGCGTGAAGGTCGTGGGAGACGCCGTGGGCGGCGCGGTCGTGCGGGTGCGGCCGGAGAATAGCTGCCCGGGCGCGTCGGCGATCCGGCGCAGCGTCGTCGGCTTCAAGTGCCGGTAAGCGCGGGCGAACAGCTCGCCGAACGAGCGTGTGCCGACAGGCACCGGGCACAGCGTGTCGAGTAGCGTTCCGGCGGTATGCATGGCATGCAGCCCCATCGAAGGCAGATGGGCGCCGGCGTGCCTGAAACCCAGCCCCGCGCTGTTGACGGGGCCGTGTCCCGCGAGCGAGCCGAGTGCGACCCGAATCCCCCCGACCAGGGCTTTCCTGCTGACGCCGACCAGTTTGCTGGCGGCAAAGGCCGTAGGTATCAACGCGAAGACCCCGGTCACGAACGAGATGTATGCCGATGCATATTCGCCTCGCTTCATGGACGTGTAGGTGCCGTAGAACGGCACGATGGTCTCCAGCACGCGGTCCGCTTTGCTGATGCCGTCCTGGATGGGCGTGCTGTGTTTTTTGAGCTCCAGCAAGCCGGGCCGGAAATGCGCATCGACGGCATCGCCGATGCGGCTGGCTTCGCCGGAGAACGTTTGCTCCAGCACGCAGGAGAACGCCATGTCTGAACCGGAGGCGCGCTTTATTCCGTTCAGGTCCTCCTGGGTTAACGCGCTATGGCGGTTCTGTACCAGCCAATCCTGATGGTCCACCTGGTCCGGGATTGTTTCGATGGTTCCGCCGGGCGAGACAAAGTATCGGTACGGGCGCTGGGCATCCGTGCAGGTGACGAAGAAACCGTGGGCCTGAGCGCCGGGGTGCGACGTGATGCGGGCGCGGTGGATGGAAACGGACGCCTCACTGTCGCCGGACTGGAAGCCATCCCTGGCCGCCGTGTCCAGCATAAGGCCCAGCATTTTCTTGTGGGCGTCCAGGTAATCGGCGATATAGGCATCGAATTTCCGCTCGTAGAGATCCTTGTACAGGGGCGCGTCGCGGCTCGTTTTTGCGATCAGCTTGCGGTTGAACCGGTTGGGTTCGATCTCTGCCAGGTCGTTGAACTTCACATAGAACTCATGCAGCTTATGGCTCTCGCGCCTGCCCTTGGAGGAGATGGGCTCTTCGATGACGATGGCCATGGGATCCAGGCCCTGGTCCCTGAGCGCGTCCTCCGCGATGCCGCGTGCGCTGGGCGGGGGATCCAGGGCCAGCAAGCGGTCGATGGCCTCGCCCAGCGCCAGTTCGGTGCGGAACTCGTCGGCGGCAAAGGCTTGGACTTTTTCCGCGATTGCGGCCTGCTCTCCTTCGCGCAGCTGCATCAGATCCACCTGGCCGGCGGCGTGCGCCATCAGTAGCAGGCCGATCTGGGATGGCAGCGGGACGGGGTGCGCCGCCTCCCCCTGCGGGAGCGGGGGGCGCTGCCCTGTTTCCGCCTGATCCTGCGCCAGCGGGGGAGGCGCCGTGTTGCGGTGGTTCTGCTGGGCTGAGTCGATATCGATGGCCTGGCCGAATGCGCTGACCTGCGCGGCCGTCATGGCGGTGGCGTCCACGCCGGCTGCCGCGCATGCCTGGATGCCGATCCACAGCTTTACCCAGTCGCGGCTACCGTAGCGCGGCGATGGCGACAGCGGTTCGAAGCTGAGCGTCGGATCGCCGATCAAGGCGACGCGCAGCTGCGCAACGATGGGCGCGAACCCCCGCGTGGCGGCGGAGGCGGCCAGGGTCTTTCCGATGCGGGCTTCGATTGCCGCTGCTGCGTCCTCGATGGACAGCTTGTTGGCATTGCGCAGGGTAAGGCCGTCGTAGAACACGGCGGTGCCGTCGGCGGCATCCGCGTTCAATGCCGCCGGCCAGTCGATGGAGTCGGTCAGCGCGAGCGCGAGACCGTTGGCCAGCAGGCGCCGCTGGCCGGGGCCGAGGTCCGCGGCGGCAGGCTCGTGGGCGAAAAGCCGGCATGCGCGGGCCAGGCAAAGCATCAAGTCCGCGTCGTGTTCCAGCCATCGTCCGGCGGCGTTGGTATCGGGCTTGGGGGAAGCGGCGAAAAAGGCGGCGATGACACGGGCCGCGTCGTCTTCGGCGGCCAGGCCGAGCCTGACGCGTGCGTGTTCGACGAAAGCGGCGGTCAGGCTGGCCGCCATTTCCCGGCGGGCGTCGGCGTTGGCTGGCGTATCGCCGGATCGCGCGTCTGCCTTGGCAAGCCGGTCAGCCATCGCCGCCGCCGGGCGGCCCAGGGCCAGCGCCTCTTTTGCCGTCGCGGCGGCGATCCCGGTCAGGGCGAGATCGGGCGCCTTTGGCGATCGTGGGTAGATTGGAGGAGACGAAGGATTATTCCTGGCCGAGGCCAGGGCATTCACAACGGACAAGACGGCTGCTCCCGATTCGAGCCCCTTCCCAGGGACCGAAAAATAGCCGTTGTGACACAGGTGCTATTGGCCGGTTCCCTGCTACTTCCGGGCCATCTCCGCTTTGTCGCTGTACGGAACCCCGAACCGGGGCGCGCCGGGAGGAGGCCGCGGAAGGCGATGTCCTGAAATGCCGTTTCTTTGTCAGAAGCGGGTTCCGGCTTGTCGGCACAATGGTCGTCTCTCTATTCATCCTGGAAAGTATTCAACATGGCCGCACAGACTGCCCTGATCACCGGTGCCTCTTCGGGTATAGGTGCCGTTTACGCCGATCGCCTGGCGCGGCGCGGCTATGACCTCGTCCTGGTCGCCCGCAACATGGACCGGCTGGCCGCCGTCGCCGAGCGTATCCGCACGGGCACCGGCCGAAGCGTCTCGCTGCTCCAGGCCGACCTGGCCGACAAAGGCGATTCCGCGCAGGTCGAGGCATTGTTGGCGAAGGGTGGGATCCACATGCTGGTGAACAATGCCGGCTTCGGCGCCGTCAAGCCGCTGCTCGACAGCGATGTCGCGACGATGACCGGGATGATCGACATCAACGTGACAGCGCTGACGCGCCTGACCTACGCGGCCGTACCCGCTTTCATCAAGCAGGGCGGCGGCACCATCGTCAATATCGCCTCGATCGTCGCCATCGGGCCGGAGATCCTGAACGGTGTCTATGGCGGCACCAAGGCCTTCGTCCTGGCCCTGACGCAATCGCTGCAGCACGAACTCGGCGCGAAGGGCCTGCGCGTGCAGGCCGTCCTGCCGGGGGCCACCGCCACGGATTTCTGGGGCAATGCGGGCCTGCCGCATAGCGAGCTGCCGAACGAGATCGTGATGTCGACGGAAAGCATGGTCGACGCCGCGCTGGCAGGTCTGGATGCCGGGGAAGTGGTCACCATCCCGCCGCTGCAGGACGGCGCGGCATGGGATGCCTACGAGGCCATGCGCAAACAGCTGTCGCAACAGTTCGGCCATCGTACGCCCGGTCCGCGATATCTGCCGCGCGCCGCTTGACGCTCAGCGGGGCTTGGTCCTCCGGCATGGCCGGTGGACGACCGAAAGGTGGCGAAGCCTGCGTTGTTCCAGGGTACCTTGACCTTGGTCAAGCGGCCGCGAAGGGGAAGATCAGTACGCCGGCGCGGCGGCGTCCAGTTCGCGCCGGATGATGCCGGCCACCTGCTTCTGGCGCGATGACGACATCCTGTCCACGGTGCTGGAAACGCTTACCGCAAGCACAGGATAGCCACGCGCATCGAGCAAGGCGGCGCCCACGCCCACGACGCCCGGCACCGCGGCATTGCCCACCACCGACCAACCGCGCCCGCGGGTGTTGGCCACCAGCCGCTGCATCTGGGTCGGCGACATTCCGCCATACGCCGGCAGGGCATTGCGGTTTTCATGGATGATGGCCCTGGATTCCTGCTCGGGCAGCGCGGCCAGCAGCGCCAGGCCTGCCGCGCCCACGCCCAGGGGCTGGCGGTGCCCTACCGTTACCACCAGAACCTGCACGGGATAGCTGCCGACCTCGCGGTGCAGGCATAGCGAATCGCCGCCGGAGCGGCATACGAGAAACGCGGCGTCCCCCGTCTCGTCGCTGATGCGACGCAGGGCGGGCTTGAGCCGCGCCATGGCCGCGGCATGCGTATCCACGGGGGCAGCCCAGGTCTGCGTCACGCTGTAGCGCCGCGTATCCGCGCAGCGCGATGCGCAGCCTTCTTCGACCAGCACGTCCAGGAAGCGATAGACGGTAGGGCGCTGAATGCCCGTGGCCCGCGCGACCTCCATGATGGACAGTCCGCCGGGACCGGCCCGCCGCAGGGCATCCAGCACCAGCAGGCCACGGCGCAGCGTGCGGGGGCCGGCTGTTGGAGCGGATTCCAGTTTGTTCATTTTTTGGACACATTCGTTTGTCAGACGGCGAATATATCCGGAATATGCGCCTGCGTCAGGACAAACAGATGTCCAAAATATAGACAAAACATAAAACCAGGAGACAACTATGCATACCGTTTCGTCCCGCTTCCTGCGGGGCCTGGCGGCCGCCACCGCGCTGGCGGCAGCCCTCGGCCTGGCCGGCAACGCCAACCCCGCCCCCAGTGGCGGCGCCAACACGAATGCAAATGCCGATGCCTATCCCGAACGGCCCGTGACGCTGGTCGTCGGCTATGCCGCCGGCGGCGCCACCGATATCGTCGCCAGGCTGATTGCCAAGTCGCTGTCCGAGGAGCTCGGCCGGTCTTTTGTCGTCGAGAACAAGACCGGCGCCAGCAGCAACATCGGCGCGGAAGTCGTGGCGCGCGCCGCGCCGGATGGCTACACCCTGTATGTCGGCTCTATCGCCAACACCATCAACACCACGCTTTTTCGCAAGCTGAACTACGACTTCGTCAGGGATTTCGCGCCGATCGGGATGCTGGCGACGGTACCCAATATCCTGGTCGTCAATCCCCGACTTCCCGTGACTTCCGTGCAGCAATACATCGCCTATGCGAAAGCGCATCCCGGCAAACTGAGCTGCGCCTCGTCCGGGGCCGGCTCGTCGATTCATCTGTCCTGCGAGTTGTTCAAGCAGCAAACGGGAACGGACATCCTGCACGTGCCGTACCGCGGCAGCGGACCGGCCGTGGCGGACCTGCTCGGCGGGCAGGTGGATTCCATGTTCGACAACCTGCCTTCGTCGCTGCCGCAGGTGCGTGCCGGCAAGCTGCGGGCGCTCGGCGTGACCTCGCCGGCCCGCGTATCGCTGGCGCCGGACGTGCCCACGCTGGCGGAGGCCGGGTTGAAGGACTTCTCCGTACAGTCGTGGTTCGGGCTGATGGCGCCGGCCGGCACGCCGCGGCCCATCGTCGACAAACTGAATGCCGCGATCAATCGCGCCCTGGCCAGTCCCGCCATGCGCGAGGCCTACGAGCACGGCGGCTTCGTCGCGCCGTCGCAGCCCAATACCCCGCGGACGTACGCCATGTGGATAGACAGCGAGATCGCCAAGTGGGCCAAGGTCATCAAGGCGGCCGACCTGAAGGCGGATTGAACCCGTCCGCAGGGGCCATGCGTGCCGTGGCCATGGCGCCGGACGCGGCGCGTTCACCGCATCAACCGCGCCCAGGGAGCAGGTGTGTACCCGATCGATTTTTTCTACCGCGCCGCGCGTCGGCATCCCGACCGTATCGCCCTGGACAGCCCGGGCGCTACCTATCGCTATTCCCGCCTGCGTGCCGAGGTCGATGCCCTGGCATGCGCCCTGCAGGCGGCCGACCCGCGTCCCTCCAGCCGCGTCTGCATCGGCGCGGGCAACACCGCCGGGCACATCGTGGCCCTGTTGGCGGTGCTCGCCGCCGGCAAGACCTGGGTACCCCTGAACACCCGCAGCACCGCGCCGGAGCTGGCCCGCATCGTCCAGGCCACCGAGCCCGACATCCTGATCATGGACGATACCGGCGCGCCGCTGCTGGAGCCCGCGCTGGCCGCCCACGATGCCGTCGGCATCCGGTTGGACGGCAGCGGCCCGGGCACGCTGGCGGATCTGCTGGCGCGCCACGCGGGCGGCGTTCCCGTGCGTCACGCTCTCTCGCGCGACGACACGCAGGCCATCAAGTTCACCGGCGGAACCACCGGCATGCCGAAGGGTGTCATGCAGCCCTATCGCGCCTGGAACGCCTTGATCGTGAACCAGATCGCCAACTGGGAGCTGACCGAGGACGACCGCTATGTCGTCGCCGCGCCGGTCACCCACGGCACGTCGACCTACCTGTTGCCGGTGCTCGCGCAGGGCGGGACGCATCTGCTGCTGGACACCATTAACCCGGACACCATCACGCAGGCCTTTCGCGAGCGCGGCGGCACGCTGTCGTTCATGCCGCCCACGCTGATCTACATGCTGATGGCGCAGGAAGGCGTCAGCCGTGCCGATTTCCCGGCCTTGCGCGCCTTGATCTACGGCGGCGCGCCCATGCCGGTGGACAAGCTGGCAGAGGTCCAGGCTTTCTTCGGGCCGGTGGTCGGTACGACCTACGGGCAGACGGAAGCGCCGCAGATCGTCACCGCCATGCGGCCGCGCGATTTCGATGGGCCGCACCGGCGCGGCGCGGTGGGGCGCGTGACCTGGTTCTCGGAGCTGGCCATCATGGCGCCGGACGGTACGCTGCTGCCCGATGGACAGGCGGGCGAGATCGTCGTGCGCGGCGATCTCGTCATGAGCGGCTATTGGCGGCTGCCGGAGAAGACGGCCGAGACCATCGTGGACGGATGGCTGCATACCGGCGACGTGGGCATGCTCGATCCGGAGGGCTTCCTGCACATCAAGGACCGCCTGCGCGACGTCATCATCACCGGCGGCTTCAATGTCTATCCCATCGACGTGGAGAACGCGCTGGCCAATCATCCGGCCGTCTACGAAAGCGCGGTGTTCGGCTTGCCGCACGAAAAATGGGGCGAGGCGGTGCATGCCGCCGTGCAGTTGCACGCCGGCCGTACGGCCAGCGCCGATGCGCTCAGGGCGCACGTGCGCGCCCTGCTGGGGCCGGTCCAGGCCCCGAAGTACGTCCATTTCTACGACAGCCTGCCGCGCTCGCCGGTAGGCAAGGTACTGAAAACCGCCGTGCGCGAGCAAGTGTTGCGCGAGGCCTCCGCCGTTGCCGGTACCGGACACTGAAGCCGTCCGCGACGCAATCCGACTGCCCCGTAAAGGAAACCAACCATGAATGCTCCAGTCACCCGCCTGTGCACCCATTCCCTGACCGGCATGCATTATCGCGATGCCGATCTGGTCGAGGAACTGATCGGCCACAAGACCTTCACCGAAGTCATGTTCATGCAGATCATGGGACGCGCGGCGCGCCCGACGGACCTGCGGGTGGTCGACGCCGTGCTGATCACCCTGATGGAGCACGGCCTGACACCCAGCGCGATCGCCACGCGGCTGGTCTACATGAGCGCGCCGGAGAACCTGCAGGGCGCCGTGTCCGCGGGCTTGCTCGCCGTGGGCAGCCAGTTCGTTGGCACCATGGAAAACTGCGCCGGCCTGCTGGGGCGCCTGGTCGATGCCGCCGATCCGGAGGCCGAGGCGCGCGATATCGTCCTCGGGTATCGCGAATCCCGCGCCCATCTGCCCGGCTTCGGCCATCACCTGCACAAGCCGGACGATCCCCGCGCGCTGAAGCTGCTGGCCTTGGGCGAGGCCGAGGCAGAGCTGCCGGGGCACTGGCTGCGCGCGCTGCGCCTGCTGGCGCGCGTCGTCGACGACATCCACGGGCGGCACATCACCATTAACGCGACGGGCGCCGTGGCTGCGTTGCTGGGCGAAATCGGCGTGCCGACCGCATTGATGCGGGGCTTCGCCGTCATATCGCGTGCGGCGGGGCTGGTTTCCCATATCGCCGAAGAACAGCAGGAGCCCTCCGGCCGCTTCATCTGGGACACCATCGATCACGCCATTCCCTATGTGGGGAAAGGCCGCTGATCGTATTACCCGCGTGAAATGGCTATATTCGCAGGATCCGTCAACGGGGCCCTGGGCGAGCCGTCGACGTTCTGGTCGACCTCCCGCGGCCCGTACCGGGCCGGGGCGGCTTGAAGGAAACTATCTTGCGCAATCTGAATCACGAAACCATTACCGAGGCTGTCCTGGAATCTCAGGGGCAAACGGCTAATCCCCGCATGAAGCAGATCATGGACAGCCTGGTCCGGCATCTGCACGATTTCGCGCGGGAGGTGCGACTGACCGAGGACGAATGGTTCAAAGGCATCGCATTTCTGACCCGATGCGGGCATATCACGGACGACAAACGGCAGGAGTTCATCCTGCTCTCCGATGTGCTGGGCCTGTCCATGCTGACCGTCGCCATGAACAACGACAAGCCGGCCCAATGCACGGAGTCGACCGTCTTCGGTCCGTTCCATGTGCAAGGGGCCCCCAAGTACGAGCTGGGCGCCGATATCGCCAACGGCGCGCGCGGGATCCCCTGCCTGGTTCGCGGCACGGTCAGGGGGCCGGATGGATCGCCGGTGCCGAACGCGCGCATGGATGTATGGCAATCCGACCAGGACGGCCGCTACGACGTTCAGTATGCCGACATCGACCACGCGCAGGCCCGTGGCGTACTGCATGCCGATGCACAGGGCCGCTATCACTTCCGCTCCATCCTGGCGGTGCCCTATGCGATTCCGCACGACGGACCGGTGGGCGAGCTGCTCGATGCCACGGGACGACATCCCTGGCGTCCGGCGCACCTGCATTTCATGATCGAGGCGCCCGGCTACGAAACGCTGATCACCCATGTTTTTCGCGGCGACGATGCATACCTGGATTCGGATGCGGTGTTCGGCGTCAGGCAGTCCCTGATCGCCGACTGGAAAGCCCAGGCCGATGGGACGTATCTGGTGGAATACGACTTCGTATTGGCTCCAGTCGCGATGGGGGCGATGTGAAAGCATTCATCTACAACAGCCAGCCGGGCAGGGTGGTTTTCGGCAGCGGCGCGCTTGAATCCCTGGAGCAGGAGGTCGAACTTCTGGGGGCGGAACGCGTCGTGGTGCTGTCCACGCCGGGCCAGCAGGGCCCGGCGCAGGCCATCGCGCAACGCCTGGACCGGCGCGCCGCGGGTATATTCCCGCGCGCGGTCATGCATGTGCCGATGGCGCTCGTGTCGGAGGCGCGCGCCGAGGCGCGCCGGCTGGGCGCGGACTGCCTCGTCGCCATGGGCGGCGGCTCCACCGTGGGCCTCGCCAAGGCGATCGCGCTAGAGCTGGACCTGCCCATCCTGGCCATCCCCACCACATACGCCGGCAGCGAGATGACGCCCATCTACGGCATGACGGAAGGGGGTGTCAAGAAAACGGGCAAGGACCCGCGCGTGCTTCCCCGTACGGTCATTTACGACCCCGACTTGACGTTGCGCCTGCCGGTCGCGCTAAGCATCACCAGCGGCATGAACGCCATCGCGCACGCCGCGGAAGGGCTGTACGCGAAGGATGGCAATCCCATCATGGCGATGATGGCCGAAGAAGGCATACGTGCCCTGGCCGGGGCGATGCCCGTCCTGCGGCGCCAGCCCACGGATGCCGATGCGCGCGCCGACGCGCTGTACGGCGCCTGGCTGTGCGGCACCGTGTTGGGCAATGTAGGCATGGCGCTGCACCACAAGCTGTGCCACACCTTGGGCGGGACGTTCAATCTGCCGCACGCGGAAGTCCATACCGTGATCCTTCCGCAGGCCATCGCGTTCAATGCGCCCTTCGCCCGGCCGGCCATGGCGCGCATCGAACGCGCGCTGGGCACGCAAGGGGCGTCCAGCGCCGCCGCGGCCTTGTTCGATCTGGCCCGGGACAACGGCGCGCCGGTGGCCTTGAAGGTATTGGGCGGCATCGCGGAAGCCGACCTGGCGCATGCGGCGGATTTGGCCGTGCAGGCGCCTTACTGGAATCCGCGCCAGATCGACGCGGGCCAGCGGGACGCCATACATCAGTTACTGCTGGCGGCGTATCACGGTATCCGGCCGGACTGACCGGCTGCGATGTGTCGGCTACGCCACGTTCAGCGACATCGAGTACTTCATCTTGTCGTGGGGAAAGGTGGTGATGGTGGCCAGCAGGAGCACGCCGCCGCTGCCGTAGTAGCGGCGGGTAATGACGAAGCCCGCCGTCCGCGGTTCCACGTGCAGTTGCCGGGCGATGGGCGCGGCGATGGGCGTGGCCGAGAACTCCTGGTTGACCTCGTGGATGCGGTGGCCGAAGTGGTCCTCGATCAACCGAAGCAGCGAGATACGCGGCTGGATGTCGGCGCGCAGGTCGGAATGCGCCGGATCGGCGTAGATCAGCGTGCACGCGACCGGCGTGTCCTGGTCGTCCAGCGTCTTGATGGAGTTGATGTGCAGCCACGACTGGCCGGGTTCGGCGCCCAGTGTTTCGGCCAGCCGCTTGGCCAGCTTGACCGTGCGTACATCCTGGACCAGCAGCGCGGCGTTGCGCGCGTATTGCAGCAGGTCGGGGAATTGCGAGATGCGCTGCGTGAACCGGGTGCTGGCGTGGGCGGTCTCCACGCGCGTGCCCACGCCCGGGCGACGCGACACCATGCCCGCCACCGTCAACATGCGGATGGCCTCGCGGATGGTGTGGCGGCTGGCGCCGAATTGCTCGCATAGTTCATGTTCGGTCGGCAGCAGCGTCATGACCGGATAGCGGCCGCTGCCGATGTCGCGCGCCAGCTGCTGGTAGATGCTTTTGTAGCGCGGGCCGCCAGCCTCGTCGTCCGGCCCCGTGGCCTGGCCACGGGCCTCGCGCGCCTCGGCCGCGCCTTCGGAGGATCGGATCATGGGTCTTCCTTTTCTCGTTCTATCGGGGTTTGTCCGGACAATAACCGATTGACAAGGCCGTCTCCGCGCATTCATTATTTGTCCGGACATTCATGTACGGACAAATTGTACGGCGGACATGAGGTCGCGGGGCAAGCGGGTCCGCAATTTTTTTGCGGAGAGTCCATCCCCGGATTCAGGCGGCATCGGCAGTTCTTGCAGTTCTCTTCCAATAACCGGGGGTTTTCATGGGCAAGGTACTCGCAGTCCTGACGGCGGCCACGGTGGCCATCGGTGTATGCGCCAACGCGCAGGCGCAGCAGAAACTGGTGGTCGCCGGCTACGGCGGCTCGTTCGAAGACATCATGCGCCAGGACATCTTTCCACCCTTCGCCAAGCAGCATGGCGTCGAGCTGGACTACGTGGCCGGCAACTCCACCAACACGGTGGCGCGGCTGCAGGCGCAGAAAAGCAATCAGCAGATCGACGTCGCCATCATCGACGACGGTCCGATGTACCAGGCCATCGCGCTCGGCTTCTGCGCGCCGATCCAGGGCCTGCCGGTCGACGACCTGTACGGCACCGCGCGCTACAAGGACGACAAGGCCGTGGCCATCGGCATCGTCGCCACCGGCATCATGTACAACAAGAAGGTCTTCGACGAGCGCAAGTGGGCCGCGCCCACCTCGTGGAAGGATCTGAAGGATCCCAAGTACAAGAAGCAGTTGGTGGTGCCGCCGCTGAACAACACCTACGGCCTGCACGCGCTGGTGGAATACGCCCGCGAAGGCGGCGGCGGCGAGAAGAAGATCGATCCCGGATTCAAGACCTTCAAGGACGAGATCGGCCCCAACGTGCTGGTGTACGAGCCCTCGCCCGGCAAGATGACCGAGCTGTTCTCCAGCGGCCAGGCCAACATCGCGGTGTGGGGCAGCGGCCGCGTCAAGTCCTTCGCCGACACCGGCTTCCCGGTGGGCTTCGTTTATCCGCGGGAAGGGGCCTATGCCCTGCTGTCGTCGGTGTGCCCGGTGGCCAAGCCCAACGCCAGTCCGCTGGCGCAGGCCTTCGTCAACTACCTGGTCAGCCCTAAGGTGCAGGAGCGGCTGGCCAATGCCTATGGCTATGGCCCGGTGAACAAGCAGGCCAAGGTGGTCGACGATCCGCGCGTGCCGCTGCCGATCGGCAAGCGCGCCGCCGACCTGATCGTGATCGACTGGGACACCGTCAACCAGAACCGCGACGACTGGAACAAGCGCTGGACGCGTGAAATCGAGCGATGAGGCAACGGCGGCGCGGGCGCGCCGCCAGCGGGAGTATCCATGAGCTATCTCGTATTGAACCGCCTGTCCAAGCGCTACGGCGACCTGACGGCAGTCGAGGATCTGAGCCTGTCGGTCGAACGCGGCGAGTTCATCTCGCTGCTGGGACCGTCGGGCTGCGGCAAGACCACGACCCTGCAGATGATCGCCGGATTCGTCGAACCCAGCGGCGGCAGCATCGTGCTGGACGGCAAGGACGTCAGCCGCATCCCGGCCAACAAGCGCGGCCTGGGCATGGTGTTTCAGAACTACGCGCTGTTTCCGCACATGACGGCGGCGGAGAACGTGTCGTTCGGCCTGGAGATGCAGCGCGTCGGCAAGGAGGAGCGGCGGACGCGGGTGGCCGAGACGCTCAAGCTGGTGGGCCTGTCGCACCTGGCCGACCGCCATCCGGCGCGCATGTCGGGCGGCCAGCAGCAGCGCGTGGCGCTGGCGCGCGCGCTGGTCATCCGCCCCAGCGTGCTGCTGCTGGACGAACCGCTGTCGAACCTGGACGCCAAGCTGCGCGAGGAAATGCAGCTGGAGCTGCGCAGTATCCAGCGCACCGTCGGCACCACCACCATCCTGGTCACTCACGATCAGTCCGAGGCCCTGGCGCTATCCGACCGTATCGTGGTGATGAACCAGGGCCGGGTCGAGCAGGTGGCAGAGCCTTTCGCGGCCTATGAGGCACCGTCGAGCCGCTTTGTCGGCGGGTTCCTGGGCAAGGCCAACATTTTCACGCCCACGGCGCAGCCCTATGCGGGCGAGATGCGGGCGCGCATCGGCGAGGCCCATATCGCCATGGAAGGCCGGCCGCTTCCGCAGGGCGCGGTAATCGTGCGGCCGGAAAAGATCCTGTTCACCGAGGCCGGGGCTTGTGCGCTGCCCGGCCGCATGAAGACGCGCGTGTTCCAGGGCAATCACTGGCTATGCCAGGTGGACACCTCTGTCGGCGAGGTGCTGGTGATCCGCCAGAACGACGGCGTGCCGGTGCCCGCCGAGGGCGAGACCGTGCATCTGCGCTGGCGCGCGCAAGACATGTGCGCGGTGGCCGGGCAGGAGGCCGCTCAATGAGCGCGCGCACCAACCCCTGGCTGCTGAGCGGGCCGGCGCTGGCGCTCTACGCCACCTTCCTGGTGGTGCCGATGGCGCTGGTATTCCTTATCAGCTTCTTCGACTTCCAGTTCTATGGCGGCATACAGGCCACTTTCACCTGGAAGAACTACATCGAGATCCTGGGCGACGGCTATTACTACGAAATCTATGCCCGTACTTTCGGCGTGGCGGCGCTGGTGACGCTGGCCTGCCTGGTGCTGGGCACGGCCGAAGCCTATGTGCTGTCGCGCATGGCCAATCCTTGGAAGGGCCTGTTCCTGATGGTGGTGCTGGGGCCGCTGCTGATCTCGGTGGTGGTGCGCACGCTGGGCTGGGCCTTGCTGTTCGGCTCCACCGGCCTCATCAACAAGACGCTGATGGGCATCGGCCTGGCCTCGACGCCGATCGACCTGATGTACAGCAATCTGGGCGTGGGCATCGCGCTCACGCATGTGCTGGTGCCGTTCATGGTGATCTCGGTGTGGGCGTCATTGCAGCGGATCAATCCGTCGACCGAGGCCGCCGCGCTGTCGCTGGGCGCGAGCCAGTTCACCGTGATCCGGCGCGTGATCGTGCCGCAGGTCATGCCCGGCATCCTGTCGGGCTCGATCATGGTGTTCGCGCTGGCCGCCAGTTCCTTCGCCACGCCCGCCATCATCGGTGGCCGGCGCCTGAAGAACGTGGCCACCGCCGCCTACGACGAATTCCTGAATACGCTGAACTGGCCGCTCGGCGCGGCCCTGGCGGTGGTGCTGCTGGTGGCGACCGTGGTGGTGCTGTTGTCGGCCAACCGGCTGATCGAGCGCCGTTATGGCGCGGTCTTCAATCCGTCGGGAGCCTGACATGAACTTCCGCAACGGCCCCATCGGCCTGCTGTTCCATACGCTTTTCATCCTGTTCATCCTGGCGCCCATCGTGATGGTGTGCGCGGTGGCGTTCACGTCCGAAGGCTTCATCTCGCTGCCCAGCGGCGGGCTGTCGCTGCGCTGGTTCCGCGCCATCCTCGACAACCCGCGCTTCATCGAGGCGTTCTGGTTCAGCCTGGGGCTGGGCACGCTGTCGGCCACGCTGGCGATCGGGCTGGCGGTCCCCAGCGCGCTGGCGCTGGCGCGCAACCGCTTCGCCGGCCGCGAAGCCTTGCTGGCCTTCTTCCTGTCGCCGCTGATGATTCCGCACGTCGTGCTGGGGCTGGCCTTCCTGAAGTTCTTCACCACCGTGGACCTGGCCGGCACCTATGTCGGGCTGGTGGTGGCGCACGTGATCCTGGTGATGCCCTATGCGCTGCGGCTGGTGCTGGCGTCAGCCACCGGCATAGACCCCGCGCTGGAACGCGCGGCGCAGTCGCTGGGCGCGTCGAACTGGACCGCTTTCCGGCGCGTGGTGCTGCCGCTGCTGCTGCCGGGCGTGGTGAGCGGCTGGGTGATCGCCTTCATCACCAGCTTCGACGAGCTGACCATGTCCATCTTCATCGCCTCGCCGTCCACCACCACGCTGCCGGTGCGCATCTTCCTGCACATCGAGGACACCATCGATCCCTTGGTGACGGCCGTGTCGGCGGTGCTGATCTACGTGACCATCATCGCCATTTTCATCCTGGACCGCGCGGTGGGCCTGGAAAAGCTGTTTGTCGGAAAGGGACGTTAATGACGGACGAAACACAACAAAGCGCGCCGCGCGCGCCGGCGCATCGCGGCATCTACGACGCCGTGGTGATCGGCGGCGGCCTGGTCGGCTCGGCCTTGGCCTACGGGCTGCGGCGCGAACTGGACCACGTCGCGGTGCTGGACGAGGGCGACGTCGCCTACCGTGCCTCGCGCGGCAATTTCGGCCTGATATGGGTGCAGAGCAAGGGCATGGGGCTGCCGCGCTACGGCGTGTGGACCATGGCGTCGGCAACCGCCTGGCCGCAACTGGCGGCCGAGCTGCAGGACCAGACCGGCGTGGACTTGCACCTGGAGCAGCGCGGCGGCCTGCACGTGCTCTTGAGCGACGAGGAAATGGAAGCGCGCGCCATCTTCATGCGCACGCTGCTGGCGCAGCCCGGCATGGCGCAGTACGACTGGAAGCTGCTGGATCGCCACGAGCTGGCCGACATGATGCCTGGCATCGGTCCGGAGGTGCGCGGCGCCAGCTGGACGCCGGTGGACGGCATCGCCAATCCGCTCAAGCTGCTGCGCGCGCTGCACATGAGCTTTGCCCAGCGGGCCGTGGATTACCTGCCGCGCCGCCCGGCGCAGCAGATCCGGCAGCGCGACGGCGTGTTCGAGGTCACCACCCCGTCCGGCACGGTGCGCGCGCGCAAGTTGGTGCTGGCCAGCGGCCTGTCGAACAAGGCGCTGGGCGAGCAGGTCGGCCTGGCGGTGCCGGTGCGGCCGCAGCGCGGCCAGATCGTGGTGCTGGAGCGCACCCGCCGCCTGCTGGAAACGCCGCTTTCCACGTTGCGCCAGACCGATGAGGGCACCTGGCTGATCGGCGATTCGCAGGAAGAGGCCGGCTATGTGGACAACCAGGTAGGCCTGCCGATCCTGGGCACGCTGGCCGACCGCGCCGTGCGCACGCTGCCCGCCTTGCGCGAGGTGCGGGTGGTGCGCAGCTGGGCCGCGCTGCGGGTGATGTCCAAGGACGGTTTTCCCATCTATCAACAATCCGAGACGTGCCCCGGCGCTTTCGTCGCCACCTGCCACAGCGGCGTTACCCTGGCCGCCGCGCACGCGCTCAAACTGGCGCCCATGATCGCCGCCGGCCAATTGGCCGACGACATGGCGCCATTCTCGACCCGGAGGTTTCATGTTCAAGAGGCTTGACGAAGCGCAGCGCCAGGCGCAAGGCGCGCCGGTGCGGGTGACGGTCAATGGCGCCGAGTTGCAATGCCGCGCCGGCGACAGCGTGGCCGCGGCATTGTTCGCCGGCGGCATGCAGGCCTGTCGAGATACCGCGGTGGGCGAGGTGCCGCGCGGGCCCTATTGCATGATGGGCGTGTGCTACGACTGCCTGGTCACCATCGATGGCCAGGCCAACCAGCAGGGCTGCATGACGGCCGTGCGCGAAGGCATGAAGATCGAGCGCCAGCTGGGCGCGCGCAAGGTGCGGGCATGATCGAGACGACGCAATGCGATTTGCTGGTGGTGGGCGCCGGTCCCGCCGGGCTGGCCGCGGCCACGACGGCCGCGCGGCTGGGCGTGGACACGGTATTGCTGGATGAACAGCCCGCGCCGGGTGGGCAGATCTACCGCGCCATCACCACCACGCCGGTCACCGACCGCGCCGTGCTGGGCCGGGACTACTGGCACGGCGCCTCGCTGGTCGAGCCCTTCAGGCAGTCGGGCGCGCACTATGTGCCGGGCGCGACCGTGTGGGCGGTGGCCGAGCGTACCGCGCCCGAGCCGGCGCTCGGCTTCGAGGTGGCATATTCGGTGGCGGGCGAGGCGCGCATCGTGCATGCGCGGCGCCTGCTGCTGGCCACCGGCGCGCAGGAACGTCCCTTCCCGATTCCGGGCTGGACGTTGCCGGGCGTCATCACCGCCGGCGCGGCGCAGATCCTGTTGAAGTCGGCGGGTGTGGTGCCGGCCGACCGTACCGTGCTGGCGGGCTGTGGCCCGCTGCTGTACCTGGTGGCGTGGCAGTACCTGAACGCCGGCGTGAAAGTCGACGCGCTGCTCGAAACCACACCGCCTGGCCGCCTGCGCCAGGCCTTGCCGAAGGTGTGGGACTTCCTGCGTTCGCCCTACCTGGGCAAGGGGCTGTCGCTGTTGCGCGCAGTCAAGGCGGCGATACCCATCGTCAAGGGCGTGACGGCGCTGGAAGCGCAGGGCCAGGACAAGCTGGAAAGCGTGCGCTACACCACCGCGGCGGGAGAAACCAGGACGCTACCCGCGCAGCAACTGATGCTGCACCAGGGCGTTGTGCCGAACGTCAACCTGTCGCGCGCCATCGGCGCCGAGCACCGCTGGAACACGGCGCTGGACTGCTGGGAACCGGACGTGGATGAGTGGGGCCTGACCTCGGTGGACGGCGTCGGCATGGCGGGCGACGGCGCCGGCATCGCCGGCGCGCTGGCGGCCGAGCAGCGCGGCCGGCTGGCGGCGTTGCAGGCGGCGCATCTGCTCGGCCGCATCGACACGGCACGGCGCGACAGCGAAGCCGCCGCGCCGCGCGCCGCGCTGGCGCGGGCGGTGCGCGGACGCGAGTTCTTCGACGTCCTGTACAAGGCCCCGGAAACCTTCCGTCGTCCCACCGGAGACACCATCGTCTGCCGCTGCGAGGAAGTGACGGCGGCGCAGGTGCGCGACACCGTCAAGCTGGGTTGCAGCGGTCCGAACCAGATGAAGGCCTTCCTGCGCTGCGGCATGGGGCCGTGCCAGGGCCGCTTCTGCGGCCTGACGGTATCGGAGATCATCGCCGAGGAACGCAGCGTGCCGGTGCCGGAAGTAGGCTATTACCGCCTGCGTTTCCCGACCAAGCCGCTGACGCTGGGCGAGTTGGCGTCGCTGCCGCAGACCGACGAGTCCCGCCAGGCGGTGGTGCGCCTGAAGAAGTAGGAGGCCGCCATGACGGACGCTTCGCGTTCGGCCGCCGTCGTCATCATCGGCGGCGGCCTGCACGGCAGTTCGGCGGCGCTGCACCTGGCGCGTGCCGGTGTGCCGGCGCTGGTAATCGAGAAGAACTACGTCGGCCGCCATGCTTCGGGCGTGAATGCGGGCGGCGTGCGCACGCTGGCGCGGCATCTGGCCGAGGTGCCGCTGGCGCTGGCCTCGCGCGAGCTTTGGTATCGCATCGGCGAGCTGGTCGACGACGACTGCGGCTTCGAACAGCACGGGCAGGTGCGCGTGGCCGAGAACGAGGCCGACGCCGCGGCGCTGCGCGAACGCCTGGCGACGATGCAGGCGCATGGCTACACCCATGAACAATGGATAGACCGCGACGAACTGCTGGCGATGATCCCCGCGCTGGCGCCCACGGTGCACGGCGGACTAATCGCGCGCGAGGACGCGGCGGCCGATCCCTACCGCACCACCCTGGCGTTCCGCCGCAAGGCCGCCAGCCTGGGCGCACGCTTCCTGGAAGGCGTGCGCGTGCTGCGCACCGCGCATGAGCAGGGACAGTGGCGGATCGAGACCGACGCCGGCGTGTACACCGCGCCGCGGGTACTCAACTGCGCCGGCGCCTGGGCCGACCGCATCGCCGCCGAATGGGGCGAGCCGGTGCCGCTGACCGCCATCAGCCCGATGATGCTGGTCACGCTGCGCATGGACCATTTCCTGGATGCGGTGGTGCTGGGCACCGGCCGGCCGCTGTCGTTCAAGCAGCGCGCCAACGGCACCGTGCTGATCGGCGGCGGCCGCCGCGCCTGGGTCGACCGCGATGCGGAATGGACCGAACTGGATTTTCATTCGCTGGCCGAGGGCGCGCGCACGGTGTGCGACCTGTTTCCGCATATGCGCCACGCGGTGGTGAATCGCGGCTGGGCCGGCATCGAGGCCGCCATGCCCGACGAGATCCCCGTGATCGGGCGCAGCCGCCGGTACGATAGCGCCTTTCATGCCTTCGGCTTTTCCGCGCATGGCTTCGAGTTGGGTCCGATCGTCGGCCGCATCATGGCCGACCTGATTACCACGGGCGCGACCGACCTGCCCATCGCACCGTTCGCCATTGACCGTTTCGCCGGCGCCACGACCGCGCTGGCATCCATTCCCAAGGAGCAGCACCCATGACCGATATCGTGCGCAAGGATTCCAATGAGCGCCTGAGCCGCATCGTGATTCACGGCGACACCGTGTACGTGGCGGGCGTGACCTCTTCCGCGGAGGGCGGCATCGTCGCGCAGACGCGCGACGTGCTGGCCAGGATCGACGGCTATCTGGCGCGGGCCGATACGGACAAGACGCGTCTGCTGTCGGTGCAGATCTGGCTTAAGGACATCGAGCGCGATTTCGCCGGCATGAACCAGGTATGGGCCGAATGGGCGCCGGCCGATGCGCTGCCGACGCGCGCGACCTGCGAGGCCAGGCTGGCTTCGCCCGATCTGCTGGTGGAGATCATCGTCACGGCCGCCAGGCGCCCGGGCTGAGGCGGCGGGCCGGTGTCGGAATCAGAGGTGTCTCAGGCCTCCTTGCGCACGGTGATGGGCACCGACTTGGCGGCCGGCACCTTGCTTTCCCTGGCGTGGTGCCATAGCGGGATCAGCGGATTGCATTCCGGGTAATAGGACCACGCGCAGCCGGCGGGGATGTTGTAGGGATGGACCGCCAGTCCGTCCACCTCGCGCTTGAAGCCGTCGTTCGCCACGGTACTGGCCACCACGGTGTCGCCTTCCCGCAGGCCCAGCCGCGCCATGTCGTCCGCGTTCATCATGAGGACCTTGCGCGTGCCGTGCACGCCGCGGAAGCGGTCATCCAGCGCGTACACCGTGGTATTGAACTGGTTATCGCCGCGCGTGGTCATCAGGCGGATGACGTCGCCGCCGCGCTCGGGCATGTCGGGATCGGCGCTCAGCGTTTCCGGTACGACGAAGTTGGCCTTGCCGGTTTCCGTTTCCCATTTGCGTTGCGCCGCGCCCAGGGGGCGGTGGAAGCCGCCGGGATTCCACATGCGCCGGTTGAAGTCCTGGAAGATCTTCGGATACGTGGCTTCGATGGCGTCGCGCACCAGGGAATAGTCGCCGACCCAGCGGTCCCAATCGACGCCGGGATTCGGCGGCAGGGTGGCTTTGGCGATGCCGGCGACGATGGCCGGTTCGGAAAGCAGCTTGCCGCGCGCGGGCTCATGGATGCCGCGCGACCCATGAAAGCAGCCCGTGCTGTCTTCCATCGACACGGCCTGTTCGCCGCTGGCCTGCCGGTCCACCTCGATGCGGCTCAGGCAAGGCAGCAGGTAGGCTTGTTTGCCGTGCAGCAAGTGGCTGCGGTTCAGCCGCGTCGTGATGCCCACGGTCAGATCCAGCCGGCGCCACGCCGGTTCCATGCGGTAGTGGTCCGGCGTGGCGCGGGCGAAATTCCCGCCCAGGCCGATAAAGGCGGTAACCCGTCCGTCCAGGATCGCCTCGCAGGCTTCCACGGTATTCATGCCTTTTTTGGCCGGCGGATCGAAATCGTAAAGCTCGCGCAGCTTGTCGGCGGGAACGTGCTCGGGTTTTTCCGTGATGCCGACCGTGCGTTGTCCCTGCACGTTGGAGTGCCCGCGTATCGGGCAGACACCCGCGCCCGGTTTGCCGATATTGCCTCGCAGCAGCAGCAGGTTGGTCACCATCTGCACGCTTTGCACGCCGTTGCGGTGCTGGGTCAGCCCCATGCCGTACAGCAGCATGGCGGCCTTGGCGCGGGCATAGGTCGCGGCCGCCTCGGCCAGCTGGGCCCGGCTCAGGCCGGATTCACGTTCGATGTCCGTCCACGTGGTCTGGCGCATCGCCTGGGCGAAGGCCTCGAAGCCATGCGTGTGCTCGGCGATGAAGGCATGATCCAGCACCGGCTCGGTACCGTCCAGGCGGGCGGCGTCGTCGGCTTCGATCAGCCATTTGCACAGGCCGGCCAGCGCCGCGGTATCGCCGCCGAGCTTCAGCTGCAGGTACTGGGTGCTGATCTGCGTTTCCTTGCCGGTCAGCATCTCCACTGGCGATTGCGGGTTGGTGAAACCGACCAGCCCCGGTTCGCGCAAAGGATTGAAGGTCACGATGGGGACACCGCGCTTGCGCGCATCCTGCAAGGGATGCAGCATGCGCGGCGCGTTGGTGCCCGTGTTGTGGCCGAAGAACAGCATGCAGTCGGTGTGTTCGAAGTCCTCCAGGGTCACCGTGCCCACCGGTACGCCTATGGTCTTGGGCAGGCCCACGGAGGTGCTTTCGTGGCACATGTTCGAGCTGTCGGGCAGGTTGTTGGTGCCGTACATGCGAGCGAACAGGGCATACATGTAGGAGGTTTCCAGCGACGCGCGGCCGGAGGTATAAAACACCGCCGAATCGGGATCGCGTCCGCGCAGCAGCGCGCCGATTTCTTCGAAGGCCTGTTGCCAGCCGATCTCGACATACTTGTCGGTGGCGGCGTTCCAGCGCATGGGGACCGTTAACCGGCCGATCGCTTCCAGCTCGTGATCGGACCAGGATTCCAGTTCGGTGCAGGTGTGCGAGTCGAAGAAACTGGCAGGGACCTGCTTGCTCGTGATGTCCCAGGCGGTGGCCTTGGCACCGTTCTCGCAGAACTCGAATGGATGGGGATGGGCCGGCTTGGCCCAGGAACAGCTGACGCACATGAAGCCATCGGGTTTGTTCTGGTGCATCAGCACTTTCGTGCCGTGCATCAGTCGATGTTCCCTGACCAGGATGGATCCGACGGCGCGCGCCGATCCCCAACCGCCGGCCGGGTCGGTATGCGGCCCGGAAGAAGTGTGTTCTTTCGCCATTTGCTCGTACCCTCATCTTCGGGTGGCCCCCATGCGCGATCGTGGTCGGCATGGGCCGTCCGGCGCGGCCGGAGGCAAGTCTGGGACACCCTTTTGTGTGTATGCGCGCGTGCCGCGGTGCGGCGGCAGGCGCGCGGGTGTGGCGCCCATCGCAGGAACCATGCCCGTGCGGACGGGGGAGGGGGCGGCGGGCCAGGGGCCTGTCGGGGTAATATCTGTATATCCATCCAGTGGTTGCGTGACCGCTGGAGGCAACAGCATGCCCCTTGCAGATATCGCCTCTTCCATGTCGAGCCAGCCGCCCACCGCGGGCCCGCCGCCGTCCGCCGCGCGCCCCGACGAAGCCGCCACCTATGTCGTGGCCGTACGCGCGCTGTGCGAGTTCACCGCGCGGCGCGGCGACCTGGATTTGCGCTTCACGCCTTCGCCGTCCGCGCAAGAGGGCGTCGCGGGACATGGTCTGGTCGCGGCGCGGCGGGGCGCCGAGTACGAAGCCGAAATCGCACTGGCCGGCATGCACGGTCCGCTGCGCGTGCGCGGTCGCGCGGACGGCTACGATGCCGGCCGCAATCGCCTGGAAGAGATCAAAACCCATCGCGGCGATGTCGAGCGCATTCCGGCCAACCACCGCGCCTTGCACTGGGCCCAGGCCAAGGTCTACGGCCATCTTCTCTGCGAGGCCCGGAACCTGTCCCGGCTCGATATCGCGCTGGTGTACCTGGACCTGGGCAGTCAACAGGAAACCGTGCTCGTCCATGCGCACAGCGCGGGCGAGCTGCGCGATTTTTTCGTCGAGCAATGCGATCGGTTCCTGGCATGGGCGCGCCAGGAAATCGCCCACCGGCAGGCCCGCGACGCGGCGATGCGCCGCCTGGAATTCCCGTTGGGCCCGTTCCGCGCGGGGCAGCGCGACCTGGCCAAATCGGTATTCCGCGCGGCGCGCGATGCGCACTGCGTGCTCGCGCAGGCGCCGACCGGCATCGGAAAAACCATGGCCACGCTGTTTCCCATGCTGAAGGCCTGCGCGGATACGCTGGACAAGGTCTTTTTCCTTTGCGCCAAGACGGCGGGCCGGCGGTCCGCCCTCGATGCGCTGGACTGCTTGCGGCAGGAGACGCCCGGCCTGCCGCTGCGCGCGCTGGAACTGGTGGCGCGCGACCAGGCCTGCGAGCATCCGGACAAGGCCTGCCATGGCGAATCATGCCCGCTGGCGCGGGGCTTCCACGACCGCCTGCCGGCGGCACGCGCCGCGGCCCTGGCCACGTATTCCATGGACCGGGGCAGCGTTCGCGCCGCCGCCCTGGCGCACGACATCTGCCCGTATTTCCTCGGCCAGGAGCTGGCACGCTGGAGCGACGTGGTGGTGGGCGACTACAACTACTACTTCGATTCCAGCGCGATGCTGTATGGCCTGACCATGGCCAACCAATGGCGCGCCGGCCTGCTGGTGGACGAAGCGCACAACATGCTCGAACGGGCGCGCCGCATGTATTCCTGCACCCTCGGGCTGGACGACATAACGCTGGCGCGCCGCGCCGCGCCGGCCGGCCTGCGCCGGCCCCTGGATGCGCTGCGGCGCGTGTGCCGCGGCCTGTTGGCCGAACAGCCGGGCGCGTATGCGGCGCACGAATGTGTCCCGCCGGCGCTCCTCGCGCAGTTGCAGCGGACGGCGACCGCGCTGGCAGGACATTTCGCCGAGCAGGGCGGCGATGCGTCCGAGCCGCTGCTGCGCCTGTACTTCGACGTCCTGGCCTTCGCGCGGCTGGCGGAAACTTTCGGCGAACACGCCATTTTCGATATCTCGCGCGACGACGGCGCGACGGGCCGGCACGTACACGGAACGCTGTGCATCCGCAATGTCGTGCCGGCGCCTTTCCTCGCGCCGCGGTGGGCGGCCGCGCATGGCGCCGTGCTTTTCTCCGCGACCTTGCACCCCATGGATTTCCATCGCGATACCTTGGGCCTGCCGCGCGGCTGCCAATGGCTGGACGTTCCCGGTCCGTTCCGCGCGGAACAGCTGGCGGTGCATGTGGTGGGCGATGTTTCGACGCGCTACCGCGACCGGGATGCGTCCGTCCCGGCTATCGTGGACATCATGGCGCGAGAGTACGCGGAGCGACCGGGCAATTACCTGTGCTTCGCCAGCAGCTTCGATTACGCGGGCCGCCTGGCGGCCCATATGCGCGCGCGTTTTCCCCAAATGCCTGTATGGGAGCAGGCCGCGGGAATGCAGGCGGTGAACCGCGATGCGTTTTTGGCGCGCTTCGTGCCCGGCGGCGCGGGCATCGGCTTCGCCGTGCTGGGCGGTGTATTCGGCGAGGGGGTGGACCTGCCTGGCGATCGGCTGATCGGCGCCTTCATCGTTACGCTGGGGCTGCCGCAGGTCAACCCGGTGAATGAGCAAATGATGCGGCGCATGCAGGCACGCTTCGGCAACGGTTTCGACTACACCTACCTGTTCCCCGGCCTGCAGAAGGTCGTGCAGGCGGCGGGCCGCGTGATCCGTACGGAAACGGACCGGGGCAGCGTCTACCTGATCGATGACCGGTTCGGCCGCGCCAAGGTGCGCGCGCTATTGCCGGCCTGGTGGCGGCCGCGCGTGCTCCAGCAGGGGCTGGGCGGAGCAGGCGCACCCGCCCGGCGCGTCGGCGAGCCGGGCGCCGCCACGGTCCCGGCTGCCGCCGCGATTCGTCAGGAAAACTGACAAACGCGCAGGATAAATCGATATTCCACGGCAGCGGCGCCGCGTAGGATGGGCAGCGTCATTGAACACGCATTGCGGGAACCGCTATGAACGCCGAAACCTGGAACGCCCTGGATTCCTTCCTCGAAGACGTACTGTTTCTGCGGGATGCCCGCCTGGACGCGGCGCTGGCCCGTGCGGAGCAGGCGGGCCTGCCGCCGCATGGCGTGGCCCTGAACCAGGGCAGGATGCTGCAGATTTTTGCACGAATGGTCCGCGCGCGCCGCATCCTGGAGATCGGCACGCTGGGCGGCTATAGCGCCATCTGCATGGCGGATGCCCTGCCGGAGGGCGGCAAGCTCGTATCCCTGGAGCGCGATGCGCGCTATGCCCGGGTCGCGCGCGAGAACATACGCGCGGCCGGCCTGGAGCGGATGGTGGACGTCGTGGTCGGCGATGCCGCCACGACCCTGGACCGCATGGTGGCGGAAGAGGCCGCGCCTTTCGACCTGATCTTCATCGACGCGGACAAGAAAGACAACCCGCGTTATCTGGCGGCCGCCCTGCGGCTTGCGCGCGATGGCACCGTTATCGTCGGCGACAACATCATACGGGGCGGCCGCCTGCACGCCGAGGACGCCCAGGA
This sequence comes from Bordetella genomosp. 11, assembly GCF_002261215.1. Taxonomy (NCBI): domain Bacteria; kingdom Pseudomonadati; phylum Pseudomonadota; class Betaproteobacteria; order Burkholderiales; family Alcaligenaceae; genus Bordetella; species Bordetella genomosp. 11. Next base: position 72,258 of record NZ_NEVS01000004.1, read on the forward strand.
CGATCCGGATGTGCGCGGCGCGCGCACCTTCCTGGCCGATATGGCGCGGGATCTGCGCCTGACCTGCACCGCCTTGCAGACCGTGGGCAGCAAGGGATGGGATGGTTTTTCGCTGGCGATCGTCTCCATGTAGCGCAATGACGCTGGGGAGGGTGCCGGCCAGGGCGCGGCAGGCGCCTGGCGGGCGGCCCGCGTGCCCGCCGCGCGTTCAGACCTTCGCCTTGGCTCCCGGCATCTGGGCCAGTTCCAGGAAACGCCGCGCAACGCTTGCCATGTTGTGTTCCAGCCAATCCGCCATGGCCTGCTCCTGCGGCAGGATGCGTTCGCATACCGCCATCGTCTCGCGGTCGCCCAGCAGCCGCGCGGCCTCGATCAGGTTCCGGTACGAGGCGATCTCGAAATGCTCGAACGCATAGCTCAGCATGCTGCCCTTGACGATTTCGTCGCTGGCGAACATCCCCACGGCGCCCTGCATGCCCGCCATCGCCTTGCCCGCCAGGTCCTTCATCGCCGAGGTGTCGCCGCCGCGCCGTTTGATGCAGGCGGCAACCAGCCAGGCCTGGTCGCGGGTCTCTTCGATATGCTGTTCGATCCTGCGCTTCAGGTCGGGGTAGTTCTCGATGCGCCTGGCCATGGCCGTCAACATCGTTTCCGCCTGCTGTTCCATGGCGTGCGCATCGCGCAGCCAATCCATGAAATGCGATTCCAGGACGTCGCGGTCCATGGTCATCCCTGCATTTTCCATTGTCGTCTCCTCGGATATCGGGTGCGTGGCGCTCAGGCCTTCGGGTCGAAGTCCAGCTGCTTCATCGCGGGCCCGACGGATTGCGGCCGGTAATCGCGCCAGGGATCGTTGCCGACATCCAGGCGCGTGTGCGCGGTGGCGATCGTCCACTGCGCACCGCTTTTGATTTGCGCCAGCTCGTCCCAGCCGATCGGTACCGAGATGCCCAGCCCCGGCCGCGCGCGCGCCGACCAGGCGGCGACGGTGGTCGCGCCGAAGCCGTTGCGCAGGTAATCCGGAAAGATCTTTCCGACGCGGTTCTTCGGGCCGCTTTTCGCCACGAAGAGCTGCGGCAGGGTCCTGGCCAGATGCCGCACGATGGCCTCCGAGAACCCCTTGATGGCGTCCCACCCGTACTGCTTGCGCAGGGGGACGACCACATGCAGGCCCTTGCCGCCGCTGGTTTTCAGCCAGCATTGCAGTCCGATTTCCTCCAGCAGCACGCGGACCAGTCCGGCGGCCTGCTGCATGGTTGCCCACTTCACGCCATCTCCGGGGTCCAGGTCGAGCAGCATGCGATCGGGCTTGTCGATCGCGGTCTTGACGGCGTTCCATGTGTGGAATTCGACCACGTTCATCTGCGCGGCGGACATGATCGCCGCGCCCGAAGGCACCTCCAGTAGCGATGGGTGGTCGGGGTCCAGGCGTTCCGGCAGCGCCTTGACCCCGGGCATGGCCGCTTCCAGGTGCTTCTGGAAGAACAGCGGTTCCTGTATGCCGCCCGGCGCGCGCACCAGGGATACCGGCCTGCCTTTCAAGTGCGGCAGCAGCAGGGGCGCGACCAGGCCGTAATAGCGCGCCAGATCCAGCTTGGTCAGTCCGGTGGAGGGATCGATGACGCGATCCGGATTGGACAGGCGCCCGGACTTCGCCGTTTTCGCCGCCTTCGTCGTTTTGGCCGTCTTCGCCGTCCCGGCCGCCTTCACCGCCTTGGCCGGGACTGCCTTTTCGCGCGTTATCGCGCGCGCTGGCTTGTCCGTGCGCAGGCCGCGGAATACCGAATGGCGTATATGGCCGGATTTCGTCCATTCGCCGAACGACACCTCCGCCACGAGTTCGGGCTTGATCCAGTGTGCGCGACGCGGCATGTCGGCCTGCTGGGGCAGGGGGCGTTCCGCGACCGCCAGTGCCCGCATCTTGCGCGCCATGTCGTCCAGTCCCCGCGTATCGAAGCCCGTACCCACCTTGCCGGCATAGCGCAGGCCGCCTTTCTCGTCATGCACCGCCACCAGCAACGCCCCGAAGCCGGTGCGGCTGCCGGCGGGATCGGTATAGCCGACGATAACGAATTCCTGCCTCTGGGCGCATTTGATCTTTACCCAATTGTCGGATCGCCGCGAGACATAAGTAGCGTTGCGGCGTTTCGCGATGATGCCTTCCAGGCCCATTTTGCACGCCGACTGCACCAGGTCCTTGGGCGGCGCGTCGAAGGCCGCGCTGAACCGCACGGGGCCTTCCTTGGCGGCTCCCAGCAGCTGTTCCAGCAAGGCACGGCGGGTGGTGAGCGGCTCCTCGCGCACGTCGCGGCCCGCGACGAAGGGCAGGTCGAAGGCATAGAAGACGATATCGCCCGTCCGCTCGCTGTCGAAGGCGTTCTGCAATGCCTGGAAGCTGGGCGTCCCGTTGTCCGCAAGGACCACGATTTCGCCGTCGATCCACGTCCCCGGCACCTTCAGCTTGCCCAGCGCCTTCACCAGATGCGGCATCCTGGCGCTCCAGTCGTGGCCATTGCGGGTGTAAAGCCGCGCGCCTTTTTCGTCCAGGCGGGCCAGCAGGCGATAGCCGTCGAACTTCAGCTCGTAGACCCAATCGGCTGCGTTCGGCGGCACGCCGTCCACCAGCGTGGCCAGTTGCGGTTTCAGGGTGGCGGGCACCGCGCGCGCCACGCCGGGCAGTTTCGGTTCCGGGCTTTCCTGTTGCGCCTTTGCCGCTGTCGGCTTGCCGCCGCGCGCGGCCCGGGCCAGTGCCTTTTTGCGCTGCGCGCGCAGCGGCACCACGCTGTCAGGCATCTCGTCCACCACGCTGAACTCCTGCTCGGCGCGGGCAAACTCGTCGCGGTCCTTGATCAGCAGCCAGGGCGGCTGGCGTTCGTTTTCCTTGCCGTGCAATCGCACGAGTGCCCAGCGCCCCTGCATCTTGGCGCCCATGAGGTCGAACTTCAGATGGCCTTCCCGATATCCCTTGCGCGGATCGCCCACCGGCTGCCAGGTGCCTTCATCCCAGATGATGACCTTGCCGGCGCCATACTGGCCCTTGGGGATCTCGCCTTCGAACTGGTTGTAGGCGATGGGGTGGTCCTCCACCTGCACGGCCATGCGCTTGACGGCGGGATCGTAGCTGGGTCCTTTGGGGACCGCCCAGCTTTTCATGGCGCCGTCGAGCTCCAGCCGGAAATCGTAGTGCAGGCGCGTGGCCCAGTGCTTCTGGATCACGAAGGCGCGTGCCGCCGCGTTGGGCTTGCCGCCGCCGGCAGGTTCCGACGTGACCTCGAAGTTGCGCTTCTGCCGGTACTTGGCAAGGGTATCCGCCATGGTCAGGCCGCCTTACGCGCACGGCCGCCCGATTTCGAGGCGGACTTCGCGGACTTCGTCTTGGCGGCCGATTTGCGCGCCGGACTTTTTTTGGTAGCGCCCGCATGTCCGGCCGACGCCGTCTTGCCGCCCGCATGCCGGCCTTTCAGGCTGCGTTGCAGCAGCTCGGTCAGGTCGATGACGTTGCTCGAAGACGCCTCCGGCGCTTCTTCCTGCGGCTCGATCACGGTCTCGGTCTTGCCGGCTTTTACCTTCTGCTCCACCAGCGCCATGATGGCCTGGCGGAATTCGTCCTTGAAGTCCTCCGGATCCCAATCGCCGGACATGTCGTCCACCAGCATCTTGGCCATTTTCTGTTCCTGCGGGCTGGCGGCCAATGCCTTGGCGCCGACCGCCGGCAGGTCCAGTCCCTCCAGGGACTTCACCTCGTCACCCCAGCGCATCAGATTCAACACCAGTGCGTCGCCGGACGGCACCAGCGCGGCCAGGTGCTGCTTGGTCTGGATCACGACCTTGGCGATGCCGATCTTGCCGGTCTTGGCCAGGGTATCGCGCAGCAGCGCATACACCTTCTGGCCCTTGTTGATCGGGGCGACGTAGTAAGGCCGCTCCAGGTAGACAAAGGAGAGTTGCCCGGCGGGAACGAAGCGCTGTATCTCTATGGTCTGCGTGGTGCGCGGATAGGCTTCGGCGATTTCTTCCGGCGAGATGATCACGTACTGGCCGTCCTCGTACTCGACGCCCTTGACGATGTTTTCCCTATCTATCTCGCGGCCGGTGCGCTTGTTGATGCGCTTGTAGCCCACCGGGTCCATGGTGCGCTTGTCGAGCCAGTCGAAATCGACGCCGGATTCCACGGTGGCGGTATGCAGCCCGACCGGTATGTTGACCAACCCGAACGAGATGGCGCCTTTCCAGATCGTTCTTGTGGACGAGGCCATGGCAACTCCTGTTTTCCAGGGCGCATGCGCCAGCCCGCCTGCGCCGATCGCTCGTGCGCAGCAACTTCCATGCCGGATTCGTCCGAAGGCGTGCGCCGCGGTGCCGCGGCGTGCCGGTGCCGCCGTCAGAAGGCGACCGCACCGGCGCCTTTCAGCCCCAGCATGGCACGGGCCTCGTCGGGCGTGGCGATTTCCAGCGAGAGTTCTTCCAGGATGCGGCGGATCTTCCGCACCTGCTCCGCGCAGGACTTCGCCAATTGCCCCTTCCCCAGGTAAAGGCTGTCTTCCAGCCCGACGCGTACATTGCCGCCCAGGATGGCGCCCATGGTCACCAGCGGCATCTGGTGCCGGCCGGCGCCGAGCACCGAGAAGCGGTAGCCGTCGCGGCCGAACAGCCGGTCCGCGGTGGTCTTCATGGTGGCCAGGTTCTCCGGATCAGGACCCATGCCGCCCAGGATGCCGAAGATGCTCTGGATGAACAAAGGCCCTTTCACCAATCCCTCGTCGACGAAATGCGCCAGGTTGTACAGGTGTCCCATGTCATAGCATTCGAACTCGAAGCGGGTGCCGCAGTCCTCGCCCAGCACCTTCAGGATGTGCCGGATGTCGCGGAAGGTATTGCGGAAGATCAGGTCTTCCATGCCCTCGATGTAGGGCTTCTCCCAGTCGTGCTTCCATTGCGCGATGCGCCGCGCCGCGGGGTGGATGGAGAAGTTCATCGATCCCATGTTCAGCGAGCACATTTCCGGCTTGGCGCGCAGCGGATAGGCCAGCCTTTCCTCCAGCGTCATGCGCGTGCTGCCGCCGGTGGTGATGTTGATCACCGCGTCGGTGGCGTCGCGGATGACCGGGACGAAGGCATCGAATACGGCGGGGTCCGCGGTCGGCCTGCCGTCGCCCGGGTCGCGCGCATGCAGATGCAGGATGGCCGCGCCGGCCTGTGCCGCCTCGATGGCCTGCGCGGCGATCTGTTCCGGCGTGAGCGCAAGATGCGGCGACATGGTGGGCGTATGGACGGACCCGGTGACCGCGCAGGAAATGATGACTTTTTGCTGGCTGGTTTTCATGGCGAATGGTGGCTCGGAGTGGAAAAACGGCGGCTTATACGGCCAGCCATTGCGAGACGACGGCCTGGTTGGCGCCCAGTTCGGCGGGGCTGCCCTCGAAGACGATACGGCCATGCCCCATCACGCAAACCCGCGTCGAGACCTTCAGCGCGATGGTCAGTTTCTGTTCGACCAGCAGCACCGATACGCCTTTGCGATGCATGTCCCGGATGCATTCGCCGACCTGGCTGACGATCCTGGGCGCCAGGCCCTCGGTGGGCTCGTCGATCAGGATCACCAGCGGATTGGCCAGCAGCGAGCGGCATATCGTCAGCATTTGCTGCTCGCCGCCCGACATGCTGCCGGCCTTGGTATTGCGCCGTTCCTTCAGCCGGGGGAAATAGTCGAACATCTGCTCCATCGTCCAGCGGTGCGCGCCCGCCACCGGCGGCTGCTCGCCCATGCGCAGGTTCTCCTCGACGGTCAGGTTGGCGAAGATCTCGCGCTCTTCCGGCACGTAGGCGATACCGGCCCGGCAGATGGCGTAGGGACGCGCGCCGGCCAGGTCGCGTCCGCGCAGACGGATGTGGCCGGCCGTCGGCGCGACCAGGCCCATGATCGTCTTCATGGTGGTCGATCGTCCCGATCCGTTGCGGCCGACCAGGCTGACGACTTCGTCGGCGGCCACGCGCAGGCTGACGCCGTGCAGCACGTGGCTTTTGCCGTAATGCGCGTGCACGTTATCGACTTCCAGCAGGGGCGTGGGGTTCGGGTTCATGCCGTCACCTCGTCGCCCAGGTAGGCCTCGCGCACGCGTGCGTCCGCCCGTATCGCCTCGGGCGTGCCGGTGGCGATGACCTCGCCATAGACCAGCACGCTGATGCGATCGCTCAGCGCGAAGACCACATCCATGTCGTGCTCCACGATGACCAGCGTGCGTCCCGCCGTGGCTTCGCGGATCAATTGGGCGGTGTACGCCGTTTCTTCGTTGGACATGCCGGCCATGGGTTCGTCCAGCAGGACGAGCCGGGGATCCGAAGCCAGCGTCATGGCGATTTCCAGCGATCTTTGCTCCGAGTAAGCCATCTCGCCCGCGATGACGGATGCCTTGGCCGTCAGGCGCACGAGCGCCAGCAGCCGTTCGGTCTCGTCGCGGATGCGGCGGTCCCGGTCGATGAAGCGCCAGAACACGTATTGCGACCCGTACGCGCGCATCACCGCCAGGCGCACGTTCTCGTAGGTGCTCAGGCGGGGAAAGATGTTGGTGATCTGGAACGACCGCGCCAGGCCCAGCCGGTTGATGGCCTGCGGCGAACGCCCGCCGATTTCCTTTCCCTCGAAGCGGATGCTGCCCGAGCTGGGCGCGAGCTGGCCGGAGACCAGGTGAAAGACGGTGGATTTGCCCGCGCCGTTGGGACCGATCAGCGCATGCCGTTCGCCCTGTTGCACGTCCAGGTCCACGCCGCGGATGATCTCGGTCATCCCGAAGGATTTGCGTAGCGCGCGCAGGCTCAGCAGGGGGGCGCTCATGCCATTTCCTTGTCGGCAGGGCGATCCGCCGGCGTGGCCAGCGGCCGCCGCGCGCGCCGTATCAGACCGGCCAAGCCGGTGGGCATGAACATCATGACCAGCACGAAGAGGATGCCCTGGTATAGCAGCCAGGAGCGGGTCAGGTCCGAGACCGCGTAGCCGAAGAATGTCATCAGCGAGGCGCCGAAGGCCGGCCCGAGGAAAACCTGCACGCCGCCGATATAGGTGTTCAGGACCGCCGCGGCCGACAGGGCCGGGTCGAACAGGACGTAGTTGGCCGATTCGTTCGAAATGACGAGCAATCCGCCGGCCAGGCCGGAGAACATCGCGGAGATGGCGAATACCAGGGTGCTGAGTCCGTGGACGTTGTAGCCCAGGAACTTCAGGCGATGGCTGTTTTCACGCAGGCCCAGGGTCAGCCGGCCCAGTGGCGTGCGGGTATACAGGTAAAGCAGGGCCAGGGCCAGCAACACCCAGGCCAGCGTCAGGTAATACACCTGCGTGGTCGAGCCGAAGTCCAGGCCCCAGGCCGGCATGCGCATGGTCGAAATACCCGCCTCGCCGCCGAACAATCCCTTCAGGTGCGGGGCCAGCGCGTGGACCAGTTCGGCGATGGCCAGCGTGATCATGGCGAAATAGGTGCCGCTGCGCTGCGTGGCGAACCAGCCGGCGATACCGCCGAATACCAGCCCGCCGGCCGCGCCCGCCAAGGGCATCAACGGGGTAGGCAGCAGGCCCGCGCCCCCCAGGGCGTTCATGGCATGAACCGTGGCGAAGGCGCCGACGCCGAAGTAGGCGGCATGCCCGAAGGACAGCATCCCGGCCTGGCCGCACAGCAGGTTGTAGGCGCTGGCGAAGAGGGCGGCGATCAGCATCTGGACGGCCGCGTTGAGCAGCCCCTGGGACAGCAGAAAAGGCAGCGCGGCGAGCACCGCGGCACCGGCCAGGCATGCGGGAAGGATCGTCTTCATGGCCTTACTCCTTCTCGCCCATGAGGCCGCCGGGCCTGACCAGCAGGATCAGCAGCATGATGGCGAAAGGCAGAGTGCCTGCCAGGCTGGACAGGCTCAGCGTCATCAGGCCGCCGATGCCGCGCGCCCAGTCTCCCAGGCCGAACCAGGCGAAGAGGTCCGCCAGGCTGGCATCCACGGCCACCGCCAGCGACGTGACGATGCCGATCAGCAGCGAGGCCAGCATCGCGCCGACCAGCGAGCCCAGGCCGCCGACGACGACCACCACGAACACCATGACGCCCAGCTCCAGCGCCATATTGGGATTGGTGGTGTAGAAGGCGCCCGCCACCGCGCCCGCCAGTCCGGCCAGCGCGGCACCCGCGCCGAAGACGCCCATGAAGACCAGCGGAACGTTATGCCCCAGCGCTTCCGCCATGCGCGGCTTGTGGATCGCCGAGCGCACCACGATGCCTACCCGCGTGCGGGTCAGGACCAGGTAGATGGCGACGAACATCAGGATCGCGATGCCGCCCATCAGCACGCGGTAGGCCGGATACTGCGTGCCTCCGATGCTGAAGGCGGAGAAATCCAGCGACGCGGGCACGCGGTAATCGACCGGATAGTTGCCGAAGATCAGCTTGATCGATTCCGCGATGATGAACGACAGGCCGAAGGTCAGCAGCAACTCGTGCGCGTGGCCGTGATGATGCACGCGGCGCAGGAAATAGCGTTCCACTACGACGCCGACCAGCCCGACCAGCAGGGGCGATACGATCACGGCGGGCCAGAAGCCGATCGCGCCCTGCAGTGCATAGGCGAAGTAGGCGCCCAGCATGTAGAAGGACGCGTGAGCGAAATTCAGCACGCCCATCATGCCGAAGATCAGCGTCAGGCCGGCGGACACCATGAACAGCAATAGTCCATAGATGACGCCGTTCAGCAGCGAAAACAGGATTTGGTCCATGGCGGCGGCCGCGCGTCGGTTCAGGCCGGCCGCTTCATCTTGCAGGTGGCTTGCGCCGGCGTGGATGCTTGCTGCGCCGTAAGCAGCAGGACCGGCTTGAACCCCATATCGGTGCCGTCCACCTTGTACCTGGCATCGCGCGTCACCGTCGAAACCACCATGGGGAGCTGCGCCTGGTGGTCCGACGCGCGCATGCTGATCTCGCCCATGGGGGTCGGGATGCGCGCCGTTTCCAGCGCCTTGGCGAATTCGTTGACGTTCAACGCGCCGTTGGCGGGAGGCGTGCGCTTGAGCGCGTCGGCGACCATCCTCATGCCGTAGAACGTTTGCGGTTCGACGAACACCGGAATGTGGCCGGTCTTGGCCTTGTAATCGTCGACGAATTGCGCGGCGTCATCGCCGCCGGCCTCGGCATTGAAGGTATGGACAACGAAGTTGCCCACGGCCAGTTCGCCCGCATTGGCCAGATTGCCCGGCTGGTCCAGGTACACGGTGCCGTAGCGCGCTTTCAGGCCGGCCGCCTTCGATGCCTTCATCAGCAGGAGCAGGTCGTTGGACCAGTTGCCGGTGATCACCGTATCGGCGCCGGAGGCGGCGATCTTCGCGACGTAGGGAGAAAAATCCTGGATCTTGTTGACGTCGTGCAGCGTCTTTTCCACCACCGTGTAGCCGCCCAGCTTCTGGTCGTCGACGATGGCTTTCTCCATGTCCTGGCCCCAGGAATAATTCTGGTTGATGGAGTAGACCTTGGTGCCCAGCGCGTTGGCCTTGCGCATGCCTTCGATCAGCGACTTGGTGCGGACCTCGGCATTGCCGGCGAAGCGGAAGTGGTAGAAGTTGCACTTTTCGCCGGTAAGCTCCAGCGCTTCGGCACCTACGTTGATGTAGACCATCTCCTTGCCGGGGTTGCGCAGGTTGTACTTGCGCACGTCCTCGGTGATCTGCCCGCCGATGGCCGAGGACGCGCCTTGCACGACGATCTGCACGCCGTCGGCGGCGGCCGCCTTGAGCTTGTCGGCCGCGCCGGCCGGGCCGCCCTGGTTATCGTATTCCAGCAGTTGCACCGGTTCGCCGTTCCATCCGCCGGCCGCGTTGATCTGGTCGATGGCATAGCGCACCGCCGTCCGGTATGCCTGGCCGGAGGACGCCTGCGGCCCGGACAGCGTTTCCACCAGGCCGATCTTCACCGGCGCCGCCGATGCGGGCATGGCGCTGAAGATACCCAACGCGGAAACGACGGCGATGGCCGGAAGGTCGAGCTTGTTCATGGTTGTCTCCTGGTTTTTTTGAATGGAACTGAGGTGGTGGCGGGACCTCGGCCCGGGCGGTCACAGATATTCCACGTTGCCGTCCACGCTGATCGCTTGCCCGGTCACGTTGCGCGCGGCCGGCGAGCAGAGGAACAGCGCCATCGCGGCGACATCCTCGGCCGTTACCATGCGGCGCAGCGAGATCTTGCGCAGATACTCCTGTCGCATGGCTTGCTCCGGCACGCCGGCCGCCGCCGCGCGCGCGCCTATCACGCTGTCCATGCGGTCGCCTTCCACCACCCCGGGCAGGATGGCATTGGCGCGCACGCCATGCGGGCCCAGCTCGATCGCCAGCGATTTCATCAGGCCGACGATGGCCCATTTGGTCGAGGCATAAGGGGTGCGCAGCGGGTAGCCGAGCCGGCCCGCCACGGAGCTCATGGCGATCAGGCAGGGGTGGTGGGGCGAGTCCTTCAGCAGCGGTACCGCGCGGGACGCGAAATAGAAGTGGCTGTTCAGGTTCACGTCGACGGTGCGGTCCCAGTCGCCACGCGCCAGCTGTTCCACCGGGCCGGTCGGTCCGGCGATGCCGACGTTATTGACCAGGACGTCCAGGCCGCCCAGGGCGTTCCTGACGTCGTCGAAGACGGTGTCCACGTCGCGGGCGACGGATGCGTCGGCCGTGCTGGTAGTGATTTCCGGCGCCTCGGCCGTCAGCCGGTCCAGCGCGGCGCGGTCGATATCGCACACGTGGACGCGGGCGCGGGCTTCCCGGAAAGCCCGCGCCACGGCGGCCCCGATGCCGGCGCCGCCGGCGGTGACGAGGACGCGCAGGCCCGGCATGGGTCGCAGCGAGTCGATGACGCTCATGGACACGTGTTTGTCTCCCGATTTCCAGCAAGTACGGTGAGTGTCCCGGAAACGGGCGGTCCAGGCTATGTGCGATTCTCACACTAACAAGCCCATGTTGATATGATGTTCGCACTCAAGGGGTGTTCGATCCGGTTCCGGCGGGCTGTCCGGCAAACGGTGCCGACGCCCGGCCTTCTCCTTCCGTCGCGGCGGTCCATGGAACGCAAAAGACAAACAGGCAATATGCCGCTGGCCGCGGCGGAACCCGGTATCGACGCCATCGCCGCCGATCTCCTGGGCCTGCTGCACGCCAATGCGCCGGCGGACGACTTCGCCGCCCGGCTGGCCTCCCTGGAGGCCCTGCCGGACGGGTTGCCGCGCAAGAGCGGCCTGGTCGAACTTGCCCGCATGGCGATGGGCCTGCGTCACCGGCTGGAACAGCACGAGCAACGCGAGCGGGGCATGCTGGCGGTGATCGACTCGGCGCAGGATCTGGCCAGCCGCCTCGATCTGCCCGAACTGCTGCAGGCGATCGTGACGCGGGCGAGGGATCTGCTGCGGGCGCACCTGTGCTGGCTGACCATCTATGACGCGGAGGCCGGCGAATTCAAGGTCGTGGTGGCCGATGGCGCCATTGCCCAGCGCACCGGCAGGATGACGGCCAAGCGCAAGCTCGGTGTCGCGGGCGTGGTCATGTCCACGCGATTGCCTTTCTCCACGCCGGATTACCTGCACGACAACCGCTTTACCCACGACCCGGACCTGGACGACATTTTCCGCGACGAGGGCGTGGCGGCGCTGGTGGGCGCGCCGCTGATCTGGGAAGACAACGTTATCGGCCTGCTGTTCGTGGCCGATCGCTATCACCGGACCCATACGGCGCTGAACGTCTCCATCCTTTGCACGCTGGCGACGCACGCCGCCGTGGCGATCAACAACGCCAAGGCCTTCGCGGACGCGCGCGCGGCGCTGGAGAAAACCGGCCAGGCACGCGCCGAACTGGAGCGGCACGCGCGCGATGTCCAGGATGCCGTGGAAGCGCACGAGCGCCTGACCTCGCTGCTGGCCCGGGGCGAATCGCTGGGGGAACTGTGCCAGGCCATCGCCCAGCTGCTGCAGGGCAGTATCCTGGTACTGGACGAAGCGCATCACGTCATCGGCCGCGCCGTGGCGCCGGGCTACGCGGGCCGTGCAGCCGATGCCTACGATCCCTACGGGCCGTATGGCGGCGCGCTCGCGCAAGCCCTGAAGGACAGCCGGCGGGCCGGCCGCTCCACCATCGCCTACGAAAGCGATGGCGAGATTTGCCGCGCGATCGCGGTGATCGGCGGCGACGGCGTGCTGGGCGCCGTCCTGCTGTTCCGGCACGAGGACATGCGCGATATCTCCATCCGGACATTCGAGCGAAGTTCGAGCGTCATCGGCATCGTGCTGCTGTCGCAGGAGCGCATGGAGGCAAGCCGGAACCGCGACGTTTCCGAGTTCCTGCGGTCGCTGGTGTCGCCCCGGCAGGGCGAACCCGCGCTGGCGCGCGACCGGGCCGATCGCTTCGGCCTGGACCTGTCGCGGCCCTTGTCGCTGACGCTGGTCGAGTCGGACCGGCCCAAACCCCTCTTTCTGGCGCGGCGCCTGCGCGATGGCCTGGCGCTGCCCTGGCTGGCGGTGGACGAAGTCGACGGCGTCCTGGTGCTGGTGTGCGCGGCGGAAAGAACGGCGGCGGTACTGCGGGCCTTCGGCGATTTCGCGCGCCGCGAACTCGGCGAGGCCTATCGCGGGGTCGTGTCGCGCCCGGTCCGCAGCCCGGCGGAAATGCCGGCCCTGTATGCGGCGCTACGGCGTGCGCTGGCCGTCGTCGGGCGGCTGGGCATGCGCGGCCGCATCGTCGACCAGAACGAGATGGCGTTGTATTCGGTCCTGTTCGAAAGCCAGGATCGCGCGGGCCTGGATGCTTTCCTGGCGGCGACCATCGGCGCCGTGACGGAGTACGACGCGCAACGCGGAACCGAACTGGCGGCTACGCTGCTGGCTTATTTCGATCATGGGCAGAACGCCACGACGACGGCAGCCGCGCTGTCGATTCATGTCAACACGGCGCGCCAGAGGCTGGCCAGCGCCGAAGCGCTGCTGGGCGATTGGCGCGATGGCGGCCGCGCCCTGGAAATCCACGTGGCCCTGCGCTTGTGGCGGATAGGTGTCGCCGGCCGGCCGCCCGCGCCGGAAGCCGCATAGGGATCGCCGGCCGCGCATACCGGCAGGCCATCATTCCATCTGCTGCAGCGTATCCAGGGCGCGCGCCAGGTCCTCCGGTGTATAGGGCTTGAGCAGATGCAGCGCGCCGGCCAGCGTGCCGTCGAGCGCGTCCGCATCCGCATCCAGGCCGGAGGCGAAGACGATTCGCAGGCCGGGAAGCTGGCGTCGGGCCTGGGCCGCCAGCTCCACGCCCGAGACGCCCGGCAGGCCGATATCCGTCATCAGGACGTCGACGTTGCCCTGGTCCAGCGCGGCCAGCGCGGCCGTCGCATGGCTGGCCGGCACTACGGTGTGTCCCATGGCTTCCAGCATTTCCGCCGTGCTGGAACGTATCAGGCCGTCGTCTTCCACCAGCAGCACGCGCAGGGCGGCGGCCGCGGTGCCGTCGCGCGCGGCCGCCGGCAGCGGCAGGTTGCGCTGGCGGGCCGCCTGCGCGGCGTTGCGCTGCTGCTGGTTGCGCAGGACGTGGCGGATCTTGCGCGCCAGCGCCTCGCGCGTGTAGGGCTTGCTGAGCAGATCGATGCCTTCGTCCAGCCGGCCGCCGTGCACGATGGCGTTCTCCGTATAGCCGGACGTGAACAGCACCGCGACATTCGGCAGGCGCTCGCGCGTCTTGCGCGCCAGCTCGGGGCTGCGCAAGGGGCCCGGCATGACGACGTCGGTGAACAGCAGGTCGATGGGCACGCCGCTCTCCACGATGGCCAGCGCGCTTTGCGCGTCCTTGGCCTTGAGCACGCTGTAGCCCAGTTCGGCCAGCATTTCCACGACGGTGGCGCGGACGTCTTCGTCGTCCTCGACGGCGAGGATGGTCTCGCTGCCGCCGGCGATGGGTCCGGTATCGGTCTCGGTCGCCAGGTCCTCTTGCTGCCGTTCGCGCGGCAGGTACAGGCGCACGGTGGTCCCTTGTCCGGGTTCGCTATAGATCTTGATATGGCCGTTGGATTGCTTGATGAAGCCGTACACCATGCTCAGGCCCAGGCCGGTCCCGCGCCCCTCCGGCTTGGTGGTGAAGAACGGCTCGAAAACGTGCTCCAGCACGTCCGGGGTCATGCCGGCGCCGGTATCCGTCACCGCGACCATGACGTACTGCCCCGGTTTGACGTCGGCATTGCGCAGGGCATAGTCGTCGTCCAGCAGCGCGTTGCCGGCCTCGATAGTGAGCTTGCCGTGCCCCTGCATGGCGTCGCGGGCGTTGATGGCCAGATTCAGCAGGGCATTCTCCACCTGCGAGGGATCGACCAGGGTATTCCAGAGTCCGCCGGAGACGACGGTTTCGATTTCGATGCCATCGCCCAGGGCGCGCCGCAGCATGTCGTCCAGCCCGCGGATGAAGCGGCCCAGGTTGACGACCTTGGGCGCCAGCGGCTGGCGGCGGCCGAAGGCCAGCAACTGCGAGGCCAGCTTGGCGCCGCGCGCGACGCTGGTCAGCGCATTGCGGACGCGCTTGCCGGCGCGCTCGTCGCCCGCGACGTCCATGGCGAGCAGTTGCAGATTGCCGCCGATGACCTGCAGCAGATTGTTGAAGTCGTGCGCGACGCCGCCGGTCAGCTTGCCCACGGCTTCCATCTTCTGCGCCATCCTCAGGGCTTCCTCGGCCTGGCGCAAGGCCTCGGCGGCTTCCTTGTCCGCCGTGACGTCGCGGCCCACGCCGTGCACGCGGTCATGTTCGGGGTCGGGCGACAGCGTCCACGAAATCCAGCGCCAGAGCCCGGCCGCGGTGCGCATGCGGCATTCGAAAGCGGCCGGGCGCGCATGCTCGCGCAGGGTACGCAAGGCAGCCGCGGCGGCCGCGTGGTCGTCCGGGTGCAACAGATCCTTGTAATGGTGCGTGGCCAGGGTATCGCGGCTATGGCCGAGCACGCGGGTCCACGACGGACTGGCGCGCAGCAGCCTGCCGTTGTAGTCGCCGATCGCCAGCAGGTCCTCGCTGAGCTCCCACAGGCGCTCGCGTTCGGCCACGGCTTCGGTCACGCGTAGTTCCAGGGTTTCGTTGAGCTGCCGCAGTGCCTGTTCGGCGCGGGACCGCCGGGCGATCTCGTTCTGCGCGGCCTGGTAAAGGCTGGCGTTGTCGATCGCGATGGCGGCCTGGGAGGCAATGCCGGTAGCCAGGCGTTCCGCTGCCTCGTCGAACACGCCGCGTTCCGAATGGCCGAAGAACAGCCCGCCCAGCACCTCGCCGGTGCGCGACACGACGGGCACCGCCAGGTAGCTGCGCACCGGCAGATGGCCGGGCGGCATGCCGCGGCGGGGCGCGTTTTTCCCGTAGCGGGGATCCTGCGTGATGTCGTCGGAGCGAACGATGCCCTCGCCCCTGAACGTCGGCCCGAACACAGCGGTACTGCGCGGCATCGGGAATCCCGCGAAGGCTTCTTTCGGTGCGCCCGACAGCGTGTACAAGGTATAGCGCGCGCCGGCATCGTCCAGCACGTTGTAGAAAAACGCCCCGAAGGCCGCGCCGGTCAATTCCGTCGCCGCGTCGGTGACGGCCTGCACCGCGCGGCCCAGGTCCAGCTCGGCCGCGATCGTGGTGCCGACGCGATTCAGCACTTCCAGGATGCGGGCATCCTCGGTCAACTGGCCGGCCGTCTCCTGCCGCAGGCGGTACATCTTGACGTTGCTGGCCACCCGCGCCATCAGCTCGCGCGCGGAAAAGGGCTTGGTCAGGTAGTCATCCGCGCCCGCGCCCAGCCCCTCGACGCGCGCTTCCTCGCCCGCGCGCGCGGACATCAGCAGCACGGGGATCTCGCGCAACTGCGCATCGGCGCGCACCTCCGCCAGCAGCCCGTAGCCGTCCAGGCCCGGCATCATGATGTCGGAAAGAATCAGGCTGGGCGGCTGGCGGCGAGCCGCCGCCAGGGCATGGTGGCCATCCACGCAGGTTTCCACGCGATAGCCGGCCGAAGCCAGCATGCGGCCGACGTAGTCGCGCAGGTCCGCGTTGTCGTCGACCACCAGCACGCGATCCGTGCGGCCCGTGCTGTCGGCAATACCCGTATCCAGCATGGACGACAGCGTCGGCGCCTGCGCGGGCAGGATCTCGCCTTCCGGTACCCAGCGCAGGGCGTCGGCCACGTAGGCCTGGGCGTTGACGCTGGTACCGCAGCCCGGACCGTCTTCCTGCGTCGCCGGGGCCGGCAGATGGGCCTTGCCCAGCGGCAGCGTGACGGTGAAGGTGGTGCCGACGCCGGGCTCGCTCTCGACCGCGATCGTGCCTCCGTGCAGGCGCACCAGTTCCTG
Source organism: Bordetella genomosp. 11 (assembly GCF_002261215.1). Classification (NCBI taxonomy): domain Bacteria; kingdom Pseudomonadati; phylum Pseudomonadota; class Betaproteobacteria; order Burkholderiales; family Alcaligenaceae; genus Bordetella; species Bordetella genomosp. 11. The sequence goes on from NZ_NEVS01000004.1 coordinate 88,596, forward strand.
TACCAGCGCCAGGCCGATGCCGCTGCCCTCGATACTGCGGCCGACCGCCCCGCTGACGCGGTGGAAGCGGTCGAATACGTGCGGCAATTCGTGGGCCGGAATACCGATGCCGCTGTCGCGCACCCGCATCTGGACCGCCGCCCCATCCGCGCTGGGTTGCAGCTCGACATGGATGCCACCGTCGAACGTGAACTTGAACGCATTGGACAACAGGTTCAGGACGATCTTTTCCCACATTTCCCGGTCGACGTAGGCCGCCTGCGGCAGGGGCGTGCAGTCCACCGTAAGCGCCAGGCCGGCTTTCTCGGTCGCCGACCGGAACAGCGATGCCAGTTCCACCGTCAGCGCGGGCAGATCGGTCGGCTGGAACTTGGCCTGCACACGCCCGGCCTCGATGCGGGAAAAATCGAGCAGGCTATTGACGAGCTTGAGCAGGCGCAGGCCGTTGCGATAGGTCAGGTCCACCAGCGCGTGCTGGCCGTCGCCTTCCTCGGAGCGACGCAGCAGCTCCTCCAGCGGGCCCAGCATCAGCGTCAGAGGGGTGCGGAATTCGTGGCTGATGTTGGAAAAGAACGTCGTCTTGACGCGATCGATCTCTTCCAGCGCATGCGCGCGGCGCCGCTCTTCCTCGTAGGCATAGGCATAAGCGAGGGCGGCGCTGATCTGGCCGGCCATCAGGTTGAGGAAGCCGCGATAGCTGTCGTCGACAAGACGATACGGGTTCAGGCCGACAATAAGGACCCCCGCCCGGCTGGTATCGGCGGTGGGCGCGATGGGCAGCAACGCCGCCCGCGACGGCGTATGCCGCCAGGGGCCGGAGGGCAGCGCCGTATCGAAACGGCCCGGCGGGATGTCCACGATGGCCAGCCCCTGGCGGCGCAGCGCCTCATGGACGGGCCATGCCGCGCCGGGACCCGCCTGCATGGTGTGCGGCGCGGCGGCGTGTCCGTCCTCGATGCCGCTGCTGCCCATCAGCGTGACCGTATCGCTGCCGGGTTCGGCGACGTACAGCATCGCGAAGGGAACGTCATAGGGATTCAGGCCCAGGGCGCGCGCGCCGAGACGGCAGGCCTCGTCCCAACTATGGGCCTGGGTGGTTACCGTGGCCAGTTCGCGCAGCAGCCGGACCTGCCGTTCCCCGATCACCCGCGCGGTGTCGTCGCTGTTGGCGCAGATGATGCCGCCCGCGTTGCCGTCATCCAGCGGGATGGGGCTGTACGAGAAGGTGTAGTAGGTTTCTTCCGGATAGCCGTTACGCTCCATGAGAAGAAACTTTTCCTCGACATAGGTGCCTTCCATGCCGCCCATGGCGGTGCGCAGCAGCGGCTCGATGTCGTCGGAGATCTCGCGCCAGACTTCCAGGGTCGGACGTCCGAGGGAAGCCGGATGCTTGCCGCCGATGATGCTTTTGTAGGGATCGTTGTAGAAGAAGATCAGGCTTTCACCCCAGCCGATCCAGATCGGCTGGCGGGACGCGAGCATGATGCGCAGGGCGGTCCGGAGGCTTTGCGGCCATTCCCGCGGCGGGCCGAGGGGAGTGGAGTTCCAGTCGTGAGCGCGGATCAACGCGCCCATTTCGCCGCCCCCAGCGAGGAACGACGGGGCCGCGTCGCGTTGCACGGAATCCGGGTCCAGGGGCTGCTCCATCTTCCTTTCCACTCCTTGCCGCATCGTGGGAATTGTTATGGCAGAGCAGGGCCCTTGAACGGCCGCTGCCGACAGCGGAGGACTATACCATCGCGCCTTGGCGCGGCCCCCTCTCCGATATGCGGCGAGCCCCCGCGCGCGGCCTTGCGCCATGCCTGGAAGAGACACGCGGTTCGCAGGAATTGCCCGGTGGGAATACGGGTTTTCCGCTGTCGGAAAAGCGGAACGCGTGCTGGGTTAACTCCACGTACCACGGCAAGGGCGGCGCGCCCTGGTTTTCATGGAGGCAGCCTTATGCAAATAGAAGGGTCCCACGGCATTCCCATTGCGGATCAGGGCGCGCCTCCGCGTCCGCCGGAGCCACAGCGCGATACGCTGGGGGGATTGATGACGGCGACGGTGGCCCCGGCGGTACAGCCTTATCGCGAGCGGCTCCTCGACATCCTCTATGTGGTCGACAGGACGCAGATAGGGCGGGAGTTGCTGTACGACATCCGCACGCTCGCGGGGCGGGGCCATCACCCGTTTGTCGACCTCGCCCCGCCCAGGGATATGCCGACGCGGGAGGCCTCGAAGCCCCATGGCCTGTTCCTCAGCGAAGCCACGCTGACGGCACCGGCCTCTGAAATCGGCCTGGCGCCGGAGGTCGAACATGCTCCTTCGGTGGTGCTGCGGCTGGTGCAAATCCGGAATGCGCTGGCGGCGCGCGCGCAAGGCAATCATGCCCGGCCCGTGCGGATCGAGCCCATCGATGTCCCCATGGATCCCATCGCCACGGTCGTGGCCTTCCGAAAGGAACTGCAGGCGTTGGGTGCGCTCGGGCCCAAGCCCGGCATCGCCGATGCCGCCGGCAGCGCGGCGGCGGTGCCTCGCCTGCCGATGCGGCCGATAGAGGCCCATGCGCCCTTGACGGCCGTGACGGACGGCTGCGAGGCGCGCGCCGTGTCGCTATTGTGCATTCCGTCCGGCAAGGATGCCGGGGACGTCCATCCTTACGAGGCGGTCACGGAGCCGGGCACGAACGGGCGGACTGCCGCCGCCGAGCCGACAGCGCGGCGCGTGTTCCGCTGGACCGAGCAGAAGGTGCAGGCGTTCAGGAACTTCGTGCTTCGCCGCCGCGATGGGGCCGGCGGCGACGCCCATCCCAAGCCTCCCGGCCCTGCGACGCCCGACAAACTTCCTCTGCAATGCGTCGCGGACGTCCCCGGCCAGGCCGCGTCCGCCGTGCACGAATCGCCGGAGCCTGCAGTCGGCACGCCCGAGCGTCCCATCATCAAGGGAACTGGGCGACCCAGCTTCCTTCGTCATCAACGTTCCCCGTCAGGCCGCTGGCCGAAGCAGGGGGAAGAATGGAAATAGACGCGGGACGACGAGTCTGTTCGCCCGCCTGTCCACTCGCCTCACGTACGCCCTAAAGGAGACTCCATGACGATTACCCCAAACGCCATCGCCACTACCCCTTCGATCCCGCTGGACACGGGTGTGCCCGCCCGGCCGCCGGCCCCCGCACTGGACCCGCTGGACGGGTTCCTGGACGCGTATCTCGCGCACGCCGTCAAGCCGCACCGTGAGCGCCTTGTCGATATCCTGCGCGTGATCGAAAACACGCCCTCGGGGCGGACCCTGTTGGATCACTTCCGGGATCGCGCACTGCAGGGCAATGCGTTGGTAGTGAACCTTCTGGCGCCGGGAACGCCGCTGCCCGAAGGCGCGGCCGCGCACGACCTGTGGCTGAACGAAGCGGACCTGACCTCGCATGCGCAGCAGATCGGCGTTCCGCCGGAAGTCCAGTATGCGCCATCGGTTTTCCAGAGCCTGTCGATGGCCCGCATGGCCTCGCTGGACACACAGCATGCCGATTCCACCCCGCAGCATTATGACGATCCCGCCATGCAGGCGCTTCAGGAACGATTCCGGCAGGAAATGTCGGTCCACGGCAATACGCTGTCCGGGCGCATGGATCGCGCACAAACCGTGCGGGCGATGCAAAGCGCCGGATCGATCCCGGACATGGCGATGCGGATGCCGCGCAACGGGTCGGCGCCGTCCTCGTTGGGCGCGGCGGATCCGGCAACGGACTCTCGCAAGTCGTCGGCCGCGTCCCGCAACTTGCTGCCTATCGCCGCAGCGCCCTCCGTGTCCAATGGCCAGGGCAACTCGACCGATACCGCTTCCGCCGCCAAGTCCACGAAGCCGCGCCGCCGCTTGACCCAATGGGTAAGCAAGCGCTTCTCGGGGCTTATCGACACCGTGGCCAGGTTGCGCCGCGACCGCCAGGCCGCCAGGACGGCTTCCGTGCCGCAATCGGACATCTACCGCGGCAGCTCGGCCAGCAATGTGTCGCAGACGTCCACGGGCCTGCAAGGCGTGGCCGCGCAGTCCGACGCGCAGTCCGACGCGCAGGGCGGGACGCCCAGGGCCGACGACGGCATCGGTCGTCGCGGCTCGGCGGCGGGTGAGGCCCGGTCGTAAGGCAGCACCGCGCTGTTGACCATTCGCCCGGCGTCACGCAGCCGGGCGAATGGCGCAGCGGCAGTCCGGCCCGTCTGGCCGCCGTGTGAAGCGGGCCGGCTAGGCGGGCCGATCCGCACGCGTCCGCAAGCGTCCGCCAAAGGTGTTGATCAGCAATCCCGCCATCACCAGCAGGGCGCCGCCGATCTGCGGCACCGAAGGGATTTCGCCCAGCAATGCCGCCGCGGCCGCCAGGCCGATAACCGGGATCAGCAGCGAGAACGGCGCCACCTGGGCCGCCGGATGGCGCGACATCAGCCACGCCCATAAGCCGTAGCCAACCAGCGTCGCGATGAAGGACAGGTAGAGCACCGCGAACACCGACGACCCGTCGATCGATGCGAGCGCGCCGTGGATGCGATCGGGTCCCTCCAGCCACCAGGACAGCGCGAAAAACGGGATGGGCGGAATCAGGCTTCCCCAGACCACCAATCCCAGCATGTCCGCCTTGCCGGCCTTTTTGGTGGCGATATTTCCCAGGCCCCACATCAGCGCCGCGCACAGCGTCAGGATGAAGCCCATCAGCGTCATGCCGGTGCCGCCTTGTTCGCCGATCAATGCCAGGCCGCAGGCCGCGACGACCAGGCCCACGGCATTGTGCGCGTGGAAACGCTCATGCAGCAGCAGTGCGCCCAGCGCCACCGTGAAGAACGCCTGGGCTTGCAGCACCACCGACGCCAGGCCCGCCGGCATGCCCACGGCCATGGCGGTGAAGAGAAAAGCGAATTGGCCCAGGGAGATGGTGGCGCCGTAAGCCACCAGCCAGCGCAGCGGGATGGCGGGCCGCTTGACGAAAAAGATGGCGGGAACGGCCGCCAGCGTAAAGCGCAGTCCGCCCAGCAGCATGGGAGGGATGCCATGCAGGCCGACCTTGATAACGACGAAGTTCATTCCCCAGGCCAGAATGACGACGAAGGCCAGGGCCAGATCGCGGAGTGGCATCGCGGCTCCCTGATGAAACACGGACATGAAAGGCAGACGCGATTGTCCTATATTCCGGCAACATGGGCCGCCGACACGGGCTGCGATACCGTCCGGCAACATGGGCATGGGCTGGCAGCATGAGTCGGCAACACGGGCCAGCAATACAGGCCAGCAATACAGGCCAGCAACATAATCGGCCACGGTTGGCCGTCGAGGCCGCAGCGGACAGTTCAGGGGAAAATGCATGCGCGATACCGAATCGTTCGAATACCGCGGCCATCGGGTCACTATCGAAATCCGCCAGCCTTCGGCGGAATCGGATACCGGCGTCTATATGACGACCATTATGGTCGCCGGCCCGGCCGCGGACGGCTCGTTCGCGCCGCCCGAGTACCTTTGCAAGCGCTCGCAGTATGTATTCCTTGACGATGCCGCCGCCCGCGAGGCCGCCGTTACGCGCGCCAAGGCTTACATCGACGACCGGCTAGCGCGGTGACATGGCTCGGTGGCAGGGGCGAGCCCGCATAGTTGCGGCGCTGATATGGCTCCGCGTCAAGGCCGAGGCCGCATGGTTGCGCTGTGACAGGGCTCGATGTCAAGGGCAAGGCCCCATGGCCGCCTGGCGGCATGGCTTGGCATAGCGTTTGCGGAAAGACCAATTCACACGGAAACAAGGAAACCGCCATGACGCTTGCTTCGCCCATCGATCCGGTACAGCCGGTCCGCCCCATCGGACCGATCGACCCCGGCCTGCCCGAAAACCCCGATATCCCGCCCAAGGACCCCGTGCCGGGCCCGGGCAAGCCGCCTTCCGATACGCCCGTTCCGCCCGCGCCGGGCAAAGGACGGGACGAAGGATTGCCGATGCCGGGCCCCAGCGCCCCGGACGGCGGCTGGGTGGCCTGACGCCGGCTCGCTATTTGCCCAGCAGTTCCCCCAGCGCGCCGCCCAGTCCCTTGACCGCCGAGCCCACGCCTTCCGCCACGCCTTCGACGCTGACGCCCAGGGCCTTGGCAAAGCCGCCGACGATGCGGGTGGATAGATCGTCGGTCAAGGAGAACTTCGGATCCTTCAGGCTGCCCTGCAGGGTGAAGTCGAAATTCACTTCGCCCTTGCGGTTTTCCAGGGCCGCCATGACGGCCTTGCGCGGCAAGTCGCCAAGGCCGCCGCTGTTGCTGAATTCCACGTCGCGCAGCTTGGCCTTGCCCTGGGCGGAGAGCTGCTGGTCGCGTATGTGGGTGGTCATGTCCAGGTCCATCTGGCCCGCCGCCAGGATCGACGGCGCGTGCCTTTGCAGATAGGGCGACAGCAGGCCGACGTCGGCGCCGGTGGTCGTGGTGCGGATATCCGCGTCGTGGCTGGGCAGCGCAAGCCAGCCATCGACGGTGACGGTGCCTCGCCGCTGCTTGCCCACCATCTGGCCGCGCAGCTGGATCTGGGTGTGCGCGTCGTTGGCGGGTGCATGCAGCGGGCCTATCTCCGCGTGGACGTTCTCGAACGGCACCCGATAAGGGGTTTTGGCGATGCGGCCGTCGAAGAAGTCCAGGCGGCCCTTGTCCAGCACGATCTTGCCGACCGAGGTTTCGCGCTTGGAACGGCCTTGTTCGTCGGTATCTTCGCCGCGCGCCTGGGCGCGCTCGCGGGCGCGCTGGCGCAGCGTCGGCAGGACCTGCAGGCTGCCGTCCGCAGAGCGCAGGACGGAGAGGTAGTAATCGGTGATTTCCACGCGGCGGATATCGAGGCGGTCCGAAAGCAGGGAGCGCCAGTCCGGTTCCAGCGTCACGCGCGCGGCGCGCAGGGTCTGGCGCGATGGCCAGTCGGGCGGGGCGCCGATTTCCACGTCCTGCAGCACGATGCGCGTCCAGCCCACATCGATATGCGCGGCGTGGCCTTTGTCGCCCATCATGTCCTGGATACGGCTGACGACAACACGCGAAGCAATATGCAGCCCCCCGACGACGATCACGGCCAGCAGGACAAGGGTGAGGATGGCGATTTTGGCGGGTTTTCTCATGGGGCGGGCACTTCTATCTATCTGTTCTATCCATTTATATAAGCGGACCTGCGGAACGGTCCCGGCCTTGGCCTTATAGCGTCGATGTTGGCCTGATACGGCAAAGACGGCAACCCTATCCCGATGGCCGATGCGGTATCGGAACCGTGGATGCGCAGAGCCGGCAGTCGGGGCGCAAAACGGACGTGCTAGCATGCGCCGCCTGGACAGGCGGACAATCGATGCAGGACCGCTACACCACGATGCACGTTCCGGCCGGTCGCCATCGCCGGCCGGGGACGCCCACCGTATACCGAGGCATAGTCATGGACACCGACGAAAAACTGGCTCTTATCGCACAAACCATCGCTCATCAGGGCGGCCAGATCAGCGCATTGACCGCGTCGCTGCTGTGCGTGCTGCATATCGCGCGTGGCACACCGGGCCTGCGCGAGGCCGTGGAAAGCCGCCTGGAGCAGAACTATGCGGGCTTGCTTGCGCGCTCCGAAAGCCAGCAATACGTCGCCGGCTTCGAGTCGATGCGCGACGGCGTCCTGGCCGCCTTGAAGTCTTGATATCGAAGGGCCGAGTGTGCGGCTGCCGCGCCGGCGCCATAGGGGCGCCTGCGCGAACGGCCGCGCAAATGCGGCCCGCTTATTCCCCTTTCGGTTGACCGGCCGCGTGCGCGCCGGTAGCCGGGGCCGACGCTCCGACCGCGGGCGCGCCAGTCCCGTGTTCTTCCGCCTGCCGCGCGCCTTCGCCGGGCAGGATGGCATCGACGATTGCGTCGCCCAGGCCCTCGCGCAGTCCCAGCGCGTCCCGGCCCTGCGGCGTGACCTCCAGATTTCCCTGTTCCCGGGCAACCAGCCCGCGCTCCAGCAAGTCTTCCGTCCCCGGGGCATTCCCCGCCAATTCGCCGGCGTGAATTTGTTTAAGCAGTTGTAGTTGTTGCTCGGTCAACATGGCCGCCTCCGCGTGGCCGGCACTGATGTGCACGGCGCTTTTCGACCTATACAGCTGCAAGTCGCATTCCCGATCAATGCGCCGGCGGACCCGTTTTTGCCCCTCTGGCGGGAAAACCCGGGTTAACTTTTTGTCATTTGATGGTTACAAAACATTCCGCGACATGTCATGCGCCGGCGGTATGCTGCGCTGTGCAGCTTCGTACAGGGGAGAACGTGTGCATCGAAATAACGACGTCTACAAGGGTTACCGTTTGACCGCCAAGGTGGCGCGGGATGTGCCTCCGCCCGTGGATGGCGGGGCGCCGGTGTTCCGCGCGGTGGTGTGCGTGGCGCCAGCTTCGTTGCAGCCCACGGATGGCGACGAATATCCCATTCCACGCTTTATGGATGGCGGCTTCGTTTACAGCCCCGCCGAGGCCGTCCATGCGGCCGTGGCCTATGGACGCGAAATCGTCGATGGCCTGTGTGGAGCGCGCCTGGCCGCGTCATGACAGGCTTTGCCCAGTCCACACTGGGACGGCTGCGAGCCCTGGTGGGGCCACGGCCTTTGCTGTGCCCATGCGTGCGTGTCGTATTGGAGCGGGCCGATGGGGCCATCCTGTTGCACGCGCGCGCCGACTTCGCCGGTATGTGGGGTTTGCCGGGCGGACACATCGAGGTGGGCGAATCCGCGACGCAGGCCGCGCGCCGCGAAGTGCGGGAAGAGACCGGGCTCGCGGTCGGGGACCTGCATCCTTTCGGGCATGCGTCGGACCCGGCAGTAGAAATCGTGACCCTGCCCAATGGCGATGTCTGCCACTACCACGCCGTGCTGTTCCACTGCACCGGATTCCAGGGGGAGATGCGCGGCGACCCGCTCGAAACCCCCGACCTGCGCTGGGTGGACCCGGCTGCCGCGCCTTTGCCGATGATGCCGCATGTGCGTGCCACCGTCGATGCATTCCGGCGCTATCGCGGCGGCGCCGGGTTCCAGTTGCTGTAGACGGACGCCCCACGGGCCGCGAAAGTGGCCGCCCGCGAATGGCCTGCCCGCCGCGCGCCGGGGGTCCCAGCGCCTGCTAGAGTGCCTGCGCGCTGAAGGTATCGCACTGCCGCGGGTCGCCGCTGGCCAGGCCGCGCTTGAACCAGCGCACGCGCTGCGCCGACGATCCGTGCGTGAAGGCGTCGGGAACGACATAGCCCTGGCTTTGCTTTTGCAGCCTGTCGTCGCCGATGGCGCTGGCGGCGTTCAATGCTTCTTCCACGTCGCCGGATTCCAGGATGTGCCTGGCGCTGTCCGCCTGCTTGGCCCACAAACCCGCGTAGCAGTCGGCCTGCAGCTCCAGCCGCACCGACAGGGCATTGGCCTGGCGCGGGTTTTCCTGCTGCAGCGAGGCCACGCGTTGCGAAATGCCCAGCAGGTTCTGTACATGGTGGCCGACTTCATGCGCGATGACATAGGCTTGCGCGAAATCGCCGGGTGCCTGGAAGCGCCGCTTCATATCGTCGAAGAAACTCAGATCCAGGTAGACCTTGCTGTCGGCCGGGCAGTAGAAGGGACCCATGGCGGCGCGTCCCGTCCCGCAGGCGGTGCTGGTCGCGCCGCTGTACAGCACCAGCTTGGGCGGTACGTAAGGCCGCTTGGCATGATCGCGGAAGATAACCTGCCAGGTATCCTCGGTTTCGCCCAGCACCTTCGCCACGAAGCGACGCTGCGGGTCGTTGGCGGCAGGAGCCGTGGCGGCCGGCGGCGCCTGCTGGCCGGCGGGTTCCTGCAGCATCTGCAGCACCACGGTGGGATCCACGCCGAAATACATGGCGACCAGTGCCAGGATGATGGCGCCTATGCCCAGGCTGCCGCCGCCGACGCGCATTCCCATGCCGCGCCGATCTTCCACATTTTCACTTTCACGCGAATCGTCCAAGCGCATGAGTTTCTCCTTCGCGCCGCCGGGCGGCGTTGTCTTCTTGCAAGATGTTAGGATAGCCGCATGGCGCAATTCTTCACTGTACATCCCGCGAATCCACAGCCGCGTTTATTGAAGCAGGCAGCGCTATTGCTGCGCGACGGCGGTTTGGCCGCCGTGCCCACCGATTCCAGCTACGCCGTCATCGCGCGGCTGGATGACAAGGCCGCGGCGGATGGGCTGCGCCGGCTGCGCGGCCTGGACGAACGCCACCATCTGACGCTGATCTGCCGGGACCTCGCTCAGCTGGGCCATTTCGCCCGCGTGGATAACCGCCAGTACCGTATGCTGAAGGCCGCCACTCCCGGGCCTTTCACTTTTATCCTGGAAGCCACGCGCGAAGTACCCCGGCGCGTTTCCCATCCTTCCCGCAAGACGATAGGCCTGCGCGTGCCCGACCACCCGGTCACGCTGGGCCTGCTGGAACAGTTCGGCGAACCGTTGCTTTCCACGACGCTGATCCCGGCCGGCGAAACCGAGGCCTTGAACGACGCGCAGGAAATCCGCGAACGCTACGAGCATGTGCTGGCGGCGGTCGTGGACAGCGGCGCCTGCCCCAAGGAACCCACCACCGTCGTCGACCTGACCGGCGATAACGCGCAACTCATCCGGGTGGGGCGAGGCGACCCCTCCCAGCTCGGAATCGCCTGATCCATGGACGACATCATCCAGTCGATCGCGATATACGCGATCCCCGTTATTTTCGCCATCACGCTGCACGAGGCGGCGCATGGCTATGTCGCGCGCATGTTCGGCGATCCCACCGCTTACCAGATGGGCCGGGTCAGCCTGAATCCCGCCCGGCATATCGATCCGGTCGGCACCCTGCTGGTGCCGCTGGTTATCCTGCTGGCCTCCAAGCTGCTGGGCAGCCCCGGCATCCTGTTCGGCTGGGCCAAGCCCGTGCCGGTGGATTTCGGTCGCCTGCGGCGTCCGAAGCAGGACATGCTGTGGGTGGCGGCCGCCGGGCCCGCTTCCAATCTGGTGATGGCCATCCTGTGGGGCATCATGCTCAAGCTGCTTTTCCAGGGCGGCGGCGCCGACGGCTACTGGTTCCAAATGGCCGTGGCCGGCGTGCAGATCAATCTGGTCCTGATGGCGCTGAACCTGTTGCCGCTGCTGCCGCTGGATGGGGGACGGATGCTGTACAGCCTGCTGCCCCAGCGTCTGGCCTATCAGTATTCGCGGATCGAACCTTACGGCATGATGATCGTGCTGCTGCTTCTTTTCAGCGGCGGGCTCTGGGTCTTCCTCCGGCCGATTTTCGCGCTGGGGAACACCGTGGTCAGCTGGTTTCTATAGGTTTTTTCGCGCTATCCGGTAAACTCGCGGGATTTCCTGTTCAAGTCCCCCGCTGGCACGCGTCGGCGGGCTCCGGAGCCCCTCTCACATGGCATCCTCGGCATCCGCCGCTGGCGTTACTTTTCAGGGCAGCATGGTGGCCCTCGTCACTCCCATGCACCCCGACGGCACCCTCGATTACGCGGCTTACCGCGCGCTGATCGACTGGCATGTGGCCGAAGGCACCGACGCCCTGGTGGTGGTCGGCACGACGGGCGAATCGCCCACCGTGTCGATGGAAGAACATGCCGAGCTGATACGCGTGGCGGTGGAGCATGCGGCGGGACGCGTCCCCGTGATCGCGGGGGTTGGCGCCAATTCCACCGACGAAGCCATCCATCTGGCCCGCCACGCCAAGTCGGTGGGCGCGCAGGCCGGACTGTCGGTCGTTCCCTATTACAACAAGCCTTCGCAGGAAGGCCTGTATCAGCATTTCCGCCGCATCGCCGAAGCCGTGGACCTGCCCACCGTCCTGTACAACGTGCCGGGACGGACCGTGGCGGACATGTCCAACGAAACGGTGCTGCGACTGGCGCAGGTGCCGGGCATCGTCGGCATCAAGGACGCCACGGGCGATATCGCTCGCGGTGCCTTGCTGCTGCGCGAAGCGCCCGCCGATTTCCAGATATTCAGCGGCGACGACCCCACGGCCGCCGCCCTGATGCTGCTGGGCGGCCGGGGAAATATTTCCGTAACCGCCAACGTCGCTCCACGGCTCATGCACGAACTGTGCGCCGCGGCGCTGGCCATGGACGTGCCCCGGGTGCGTGAACTCAATGCCCGAGTGGCTCGTCTAAACAAGGCTCTTTTTGTCGAAGCCAACCCGATTCCGGTCAAATGGGCCCTGTCCCGGATGGGGCGCATGCCCCTGGGCTACAGGCTGCCGCTGGTGGAACTCGGCTCGCAGCACCACGCCACGGTGGAAGCCGCGTTAAGGGACGCGGGCCTGCTTTAAAAGCATTCAATGAGGATACGTATGAACAAGCGCCATGCCGGTTTCGCGGCATTGCTTACCCTGGTCATGCTGGCCGGTTGCAGCGACGTCAATCAAATACTCGGCAAGGAAGAGCCGATCGACTACAAAAGCGCGAGCAGCCAGCAGGCTCAGCCGCTCAGCATTCCTCCCGACCTGACCCAGGCCGCGGCGGATCCGCGCTACAAGGCGCCTCCGGGCGGTACGACCACCTTCACGCAATACCAGGCGGAAGGCCAGCAGCAGGCGGCTGCCCAGGCCCAGGGCAATCCCAACAGCGGGGTGTTGCCGCAGCGTACCGATATGCACGTCGAACGCGACGGCGATGTCCGCTGGCTGGTCGTCGACCTGCCGCCGGATCAGATTTTCGGCAAGGTGGTGGATTTCTGGACCAGCAACGGCTTCACAATCCAGACCAACAATCCGACCGCCGGCCTGATCGAAACGGACTGGGCGGAAAACCGCGCCAAGATTCCGGAAAGCTGGTTGCGCCAGGCCCTGGGATTCGTCCTGGAGCAGGCCTACGATAGCGGCGAGCGGGAAAAATTCCGTACCCGTATGGAGCGCGTCAACGGGCATACCGAGATCTACATCAGCCACCAGCATATGGTGGAAAAGAACGTCGGACAGCGCGACTCCGGCAACCTGCAATGGCAACCCGGTCCCGAAGATCCCGGCCTGAATGCCGCCATGCTGGCGCGCCTGATGGTCTTCCTGGGTACCAGCGTCGACCAGGCCAAGACCATGGTCGCGAAGGCGGACGCGGCACCCGCGCAGCCCAAGGTCGTGCGCGACGTGCAGGCCGACGGCGCACGCCTGAATGTGCAGGAATCCTTCGATCGCGCCTGGCGCCGCGTCGGCGTGGCACTGGATTCTGGCGGCTTTACGGTGGACGACCGCGACCGGTCGGCGGGCGACTTCTACGTCCGTTACCTGGATACGGATACCGGCTTGCAGCGCGACGAGCCCGGCTTCTTCAGCCGCCTCTTCGGTACCGCGCGTCCCAGCCAGGCGCCGCAATACCGCATCCACGTAGTGGGCCAGGGCGACACCACGCAGGTGACGGTGCTGGACACCAATGGCAAGGTCGACAGCAGCCCGACGGCCCAGCGCCTGTTGAGCGTGCTGGCGGACAAGATGTCGGCCGTCCAGTAAGGCGGTATATCGGGCGGTTCGTCCCTCGCGGGGCGGCCGCCGGTAGGGCGCCCGCGGCCATCGCCGGCAAGGCGCCACCCAGTGGACGCGTATCGGGCCGAAAGCCGGAAGCGCAACAAAAAAGGAACGCGATATGCGTTCCTTTTTTGTTGCCGGAGCTGCCAAGGCAGCCCCGGGGTATGGCGGCGATTACTGGGTGGTGCCGCCGGTGGTGCCGCCGCCGCTGCCCGCGCCGGGCGTCGTGGTGGCACCGCCGCCGCCCGCCGGAGGCGTGGGCGCCGAGCTGGAAGGCGCGGGCGTGGACGGCGCGGTGGAAGGTGCCGAAGTGGAAGGCGTGGGGCTGGACGAACTGGCCGGCGTGCTGTCGTTCTTGTTGCAGGCAGTCAGCGAAACCGCCAGAACGCTCGCCAGAAGCAGTGTTTTCGTCATCATTCGATTCTCCTTTGTGATGGCATCCATGCGACCCGGCCAGCCTGCCCGCGCAGGTTCCTAGCCGGGATGACGGATTCAGGCTACAGGAGATACCCCAATGATTGAGTATGGAAATTAAAGCTGGCGAATCACAAAGGAAACAAGCCTTGCATGGATGTATAGGGTTTTTCCTAATGTGTCGATTCTGCCGGAAAAACGTCCGAATTGTGTGGTCTGGAAACTTATCGGGGTTTTCAGGGGACGTTGTCGCGGGCAGGGCCGCATTGGGGGACGTCGCGCAATTGTCTGGTTTTTCCTTGCCGGGGCTGCGTGGGGCCGGTGCCGAGTGCCTGTTGGCTGGTCCGTTGCCGCCTGGCCGGAGTCGTGGGATCAGCCGGGCCGATGGTCGGACTGTGCCCCGGCGCGGTTTTCCTCGCCGAGGCGGGATTGCCGCGTGTCACAGGCCCGGGTCGTAGACCAGCCAGCCATCGTCCATCCATTGCGTCAGGCATTCCCGTTCTTCATCGGTCAGCCCGCGCGCCGACGGATCCGCGCAGGCCAGGCGCCTGGCATCCGCCAGCTTGCGCAGGGCCGCGCTGGCGGGTACCGGCGCCGTCTCGCCATTGATGAATAGTTGTTTGCCGCGATACAGCATGCGGGTGCGGCGGTCCAGGCGCAGCGTGCCCGCGCCGGGCCAGTGGGCCGCGAGGTCTGGACCATCGGCCGCCGGCGTGTCGAAGACCGCGGACGCGCCCGGTTCCGTCAGCCAGCAGCCCAGGAATCGATGGGCCAGCGCCTCGTCGAAACGGACGCGGCCCACGGCATCCAGCGCGGCGGCGGCCAGGCCGTCCGGCAGTTCGGCCGGCCGCGCCGTCGCGGCCTGGCCGGGATCCCGATAGCGGCCTGCCAGCCGGGGGCCAGGCAAGGCGGGCTCGCCGTAAGGGCCGCTGGGCAGGCCGGCGCGCGCCAGTACCTGCTCGGCGGCGGCTTCCAGCATGCCACGCGCCAGCGTCGCCTGGTCGGGCGCGCGAAAGCCGATGGATATCGTCATGCAATCGCCCCGCGCGATACCGTCGTGCGCCACCTGCGGCGGCAGGTACAGCATGTCGCCCGGCTCCAGGACGTAGGTGGCTTCGGGTTCGAAGCGGCGCAGGATCTTCAGCGGCAGGTCGGGTTGCAGCTCCAGATCGCGCTGGCGGCCGACGCGCCATTCGCGGCGCCCCACGGCCTGCAGCAGGAAGACATCGTAGCTGTCGAAGTGCGGGCCGACTCCTCCGCCGTCGGTCGCGATGCTGATCATCACGTCATCCAGGCGGGCATCGGGAATGAAGCGGAAACGGTGCATCAGTTCGGCCGCCGCATCGTGATGCAGATCCACGCTTTGCACCAGCAAGGTCCAGTCCGGCTCGGAGGCCTTGGGCAGCCTGGCGAAGGGGCCTTGCTCCATCTGCCATTGTTTGTCCTCGCGCCAGATCAGGCGCGATGCGACGTCGTCGCGGCGCGCCATCCGCTTCAGCTCCGGGATGCCGACCGGCGGCTTGAACCCCGGGATGGCCTGGCGGATCAGCAGCGGCTTGCGCTGCCAGTGGGATTTCATGAACTGGGCCGGCGTGCGGCCCCCCAGCAGATCCAGCGGCTGGTTCGGATGCGGAAACGTCATGGCCGATATGCCTTGGGACGATAGGAGTTGCCCGGGAACGCCCGGACAGGGCGGGCGGCGGCCGTCATTGCAGGTGCGCCTTCAATCGATAGAGCGTTTCCAGGGCTTCGCGCGGCGTCAGGCTGTCGGGATCGACGTCCGCCAGCGCATCGCGCAAGGACAGCAGCGATTCGCTTTCCTGCGCGGCCGCGGATTGCGCCGCGGATTGCGCGTCCGCCTGCGCCGCCGCCGCGAACAAACCCAATTGCGGCGTGGGCGCGCCCTGGGCTTCCAGCCGTTCGAGTTCGCGCGATGCCTGGCGAATGACGGCGGCCGGCACGCCGGCGCGCTGCGCGACCTGGATCCCATAGCTGCGGCTGGCCGGGCCGTCGCGCACCTCGTGCAGGAAGACGATGCCGCCGGCCGATTCCGCCGCCGCCAGGTGGACGTTGGCGGCCGTCGGTTGTTCCGCGGGCATGCGGGTGATCTCGAAATAATGCGTCGCGAACAAGGTCAGCGCGCGGTTGTGCGTCAGCAGGCGCAGCGCGATGGCCCAGGCCAGGGCCAGGCCGTCGTAGGTGGAGGTGCCGCGGCCGATCTCGTCCATCAGGACCAGGCTGGCGGGCGTGCTGGCGGCCAGGATGGCGGCGGCCTCGGTCATTTCCATCATGAACGTGGAGCGGCCGCCCGCCAGGTCGTCCGCTGCCCCGATGCGGGTGAAGATGCGATCCAGCCTGCCGATGCGTGCGCGCGCGGCGGGCACGAAACTGCCCGTGCGCGCGAGCAGGGCGATAAGCGCGACCTGCCGCATATACGTGGATTTGCCGCCCATGTTCGGGCCGGTGATCAGCAGCATGCGGCGCGTCGCGTCCAGTTTGCAGCTGTTGGGCGTGAAGCGTTCGATGGCGCGCTCCACTACCGGATGGCGGCCCGCCTCGATATCGATCTCCGCTTCCTCGGAAAGCTCTGGCGCATTCCAGTCGTGGCGCCGCGCGTGTTCGGCCAGCGCCGCCAGCGTGTCGAGTTCGGCCAGGGCGGACGCGCAATCCGACAGGGCGCGTACGTGGCCGCCGAGTTGTTCCAGGACCTGTTCGTACAGCCACTTTTCCCGTGCCAGCGAGCGGTCCTGGGCCGACAGCACGCGGTCTTCCCAGGTCTTGAGTTCCGGCGTGATGTAGCGTTCGGCGTTCTTCAGGGTCTGCCGGCGGCGGTAGTCCTCCGGCACCTTGTCGGCCTGGCCTTTGCTGACCTCGATGTAGAAGCCGTGCACACGGTTGAATTCGACACGCAGGTTGGAGATGCCGCTGCGCTCGCGTTCGCGGGCTTCCAGCTGGACCAGGAAGTCGCCACCGTCGGTGGCCAGCGCCCGCAGTTCGTCCAGGTCGCCGTCGTGGCCGCTGGCGATGACGCCACCGTCGCGGATGGCCGCGGCCGGCTCGGCGGCGATGGCGCCCGCCAGCAGGGTATGAATGGCGGGATCGGGCGACAAATGCGCGGCAAGCGCGGCGAAGCGTCCGTCGTTATCCAGCAGCCGAACCTGCTCGCACAGCGGCGGCAGTTCCGCCAGCGCGTCGCGCAGGCTGGCGAGTTCGCGCGGCCGCACGGATTTCAGCGCGACGCGCGCGGAGATGCGTTCTATATCCGGGAAACGCTTGAGCGTATCGCGCAGCATTTCCAGCGGCAGCGCCGCCGCCAGTCCGGCCGGCGTATCCAGCCGCGCCGCCAGCAGCGCGGCGATGGCCCGCTGGCGTTCCCGCACTGGCGTGTTGTCGCGCAAGGGGTGATGCAGCCAGCGCCGCAGCAGCCGGCTGCCCATCGGGGTACGGCAGTTGTCCAGGATGGAGAACAGCGTGGGCGATTCCTCGCCGCTGAGCGTCTGCGTGAGTTCCAGGTTGCGGCGCGTGACCGGGTCCATCAGCACGTACTGCCCGGGGCGTTCCACGCTGATGCCCTGCACGTGCGATAGCGCCTGCGATTGGGTACGCGCGGCGTAGCGCAGCAGCGCGCCGGCGGCGCGTACGCCGGCCGGCATGTCTTCCACATCGAATCCCGCCAGGGAATCGGTACGGAAATGCGTCAGCAGGTGGGCACGCGCGCCATCGGTTTCGAAATGCCAATCGGGAACGCGGGTCTGCGCGCCCTCGATGCTGACGCGCAGCTCCGTGCCCTCCGGGTAGATGATTTCCGCCGGGGCGATGCGATGCAATTCCGATTCGATCTGCCCGGGCGCGCATTCCGTGACGTGGAAATCGCCGCTGGCAAGGTTCAGCCAGGCCAGGCCGGCGCGGGGCGCGCGTCCGCCGCCGGGAAACACCGCGGCCAGGCTGCGGTCCGCCTTGGCGGGCAGCAGCGCATCGTCGGTCAGCGTGCCCGGCGTGACGATGCGCACGATACGGCGTTCGACCGGCCCCTTGGACGTGGCCGGGTCGCCGATCTGTTCGCAGATGGCGATCGATTCCCCCAGCGCGACCAGCTTGGCCAGGTATTGCTCCATGGCGTGGACAGGCACGCCCGCCATGGGGATGGGGCTGCCATTGGAGGCGCCGCGCTTGGTCAGGGTCAGATTGAGCAGCCGCGCGCCGCGTTCCGCGTCTTCATAGAACATCTCGTAGAAGTCGCCCATGCGGTAGAACAGCAGCAGGGGGCCCGCCTCGGCTTTCAGCCGCAGGTATTGCTGCATCATCGGCGTGTGGCCGGACAGATCGCTTTTTTCCATTAACACCAGGCAAATAACGGGCGTGGCCGCGCCGGCCGCGCAAAGGTTCGATTGTATCGGGATGGATGAGCGGGCGCCCGGCCGGCGGGGCGTCATGGTGCACGCCGCGCCATCGTGGCGCACAGGGCGGTGCGCGCGCCGATTCGTGGGGCTGGCCGATAAATGCATTCGTATTTTTAATTTGTCGCCGTAGCGGGCGCTCGCTCATAGTTCCTGAAAAACGTCTGCCGCGACGCTGGACGGCGGGCCTGACATACGATCGCAAGGGGCTTGGATGCACAGATCGATACGCACGCTGCTTTCGGCGGCCGCCTGTATGGCCGTTCTTGTCGTTTCCGGTACGGCGGCGCGCGCCGCCTATCCGGATCGCCCCATCCGGCTGATCATCCCGTGGTCGGTGGGGGGATCGACCGATATGCTGGGCCGCGTACTGGCCGAGGGCATGGGCAAGCGCCTGGGTACGGCCGTTGTGGTGGAAAACAAGCCCGGCGCGACGGGGACGATAGGTTATGCCCAGGTGGCGCGGGCGGATCGAGACGGCTATACGCTGCTGCTCGGCACCAATAGCACCTTCGCCATTGCGCCGCATTTCTATCACGCGCTGCCTTACGACACGGACAAGGACTTCGCCGCCATCGGCATGATAGGCGCGAACCAGCAGGTGCTATGCGTGCGCCCCGACGAGCCGTATAAAACGCTATCGGACCTGGTGGCCGCGGCCAAGGCGCGGCCGGGCGCCATCAGCTACGCGTCCTCCGGCGTGGGCGGTTCCAGCCATCTGGCAACCGAGCTGCTGATGGCGATGACGAACATCGACATGCTGCATGTCCCCTATCGCGGCGGCGCCCCCGCGGTGCAGGGCATCCTGGGCGGCCAGACCCAGGTGGGCTTCGTCGACATCAGCGTGGCCGAACCCCTGATACGCGCCGGCAAGCTGCGCGCGCTGGGCACCAGCGGTACCCGGCGGGCGGATTTGTTGCCCGATGTGCCCACGTTGTCGGAGGCCGGTGCGCCGGGGTTCGAGTCGCTGACGACGTTCGGGCTGTTCGCGCCGGCGGGGATGCCGGCGGAACTGGTGCGGAAACTGAACGGCGTGCTGAACGATGTGCTGCGCGACCCGCAGACGCGGGCACAGCTGGCCGCGCAAGGTTTCGAGTTGAACGGCGGCGCGCCCGAGGCTTATCGCACCTATGCCAAGACGGAGAGCCGCAAGTGGGGAACGCTGATCGAGCAGCGCGGCATCAAGCTGCCCTGAGCCGCGCGGGGCCTCCGCGCGACGACATGCCCGGCGTCAGCGTACCGAACATCGACATACCGAACATCGACATACCGAACATCGACATACCGAACATCAACGTACCGAATACCAACGTGCCAAATTCCATCGCCAGAAGCACCCATCTCGAAAACGCCGATGCGCCGGGGGCCGCGGACACGCCGCTGCTGTTCACGCCCTATACCCTGCGTCGGCTGACGCTGCGCAATCGTGTGGTGGTGTCCCCGATGTGCCAGTACAAGTCGGACGGCGGTGCCGCCACGGACTGGCATCTGGTGCATCTGGGCAAGTTCGCCATGGGGGGCGCCGGCCTGGTGTTCTGCGAGGAAACGGCGGTCGAGGCGCGCGGACGCAAGACCTACGGTTGCGCGGGCATGTACGAGGACCGCCACGTGGCGGCTTCCCGCCGCGTGACGGATTTCATCCACGAGGCGGGCGCGGCCGCCGGCATTCAGTTGGGGCATGCCGGCCGCAAGGCCTCCTGCGGTCCCCCCTGGACGGGATTTCGGCCCCTGACCGAGGAGGACGCGGCGCGCGGCATGCCGCCCTGGCGGGGCGTGTCGGCCAGTCCGCTGCCCGCCAAGCCGGGCGCGCTGGTGCCCACGCAGATGAACGAGGACGATATCCGTCTGATGATCCAGGCCTGGCGGATCGCGGCGCGCCGCAGTATCGACGCGGGTTTCGATGTCTGCGAGGTCCACGGCGCGCACGGTTATCTGATCCATCAATTCCTGTCGCCCCTGGCCAATCGGCGTACCGACGCGTGGGGCGGCGACCTGGAAGGCCGCATGCGGCTGGCATTGGAGATCTCCGAAGCGGTCAGGCAAGAGTGGCCGGCGGACAAGCCGGTGTTCTTCCGCGTTTCCGCCGTCGATGGCGAAGGCGGGGCCTGGGATATGGACGATACGGTGGCGTTGTCCCGCGCCTTGCGCGAGCGCGGCATCGATGTCGTTACGTGTTCGTCCGGCGGCATAGACGGACCCTTGAACATGGCCGTGGTCCCGCGCACGCCGGGCTACCAGGTGCCGTATGCCGCGCGCGTGCGGCGCGAAGCCGGCATGCCGACGTGCGCGGTCGGCTTGATTACGGAGCCCGCGCACGCCGAGGACATCCTGCGCGAAGGCAGCGCGGACCTGATCGCATTGGCCCGCGAACTGATGGCGAATCCGAACTGGCCGGTGCAGGCGGCGCGCGCGCTGGGCGTGACCGAACCGCTGGATCTGTTGCCGACCGACTATGCCTGGTGGCTGAAGCGGCGCGAGGAGATACGGGCCTTGAATGCGCGGGCATGATGCCGCGATCGGCGATGGCCGGGCGTTCAGGCCTGCTCGATGCCCTCGGGCAGGCTGCGTTGGCGCAGGGTGTCGGCCAGCGCGGCTTGCAATCCCTGCGCCGACGAGGACAGGGCGCGCAGGCTGCGCGATACCAGGAATAGCTCCCGATGCAGCACCGGGTTTTCCAGCGGCTGGAATGGCAGGTTCTCCAGCTGATGCGTCAGTGCCGTCAGGCGGGGCAGTATGCACAGGCGGCGGCCCAGCATCAGCATGGGATACAGCGAGGTGGAGCTCGATACCTCTTCGCGATGTTCGGCCAGGTCGAAGTCCTGCAGCGTGCGGCGATGCAGGCTGCCGATCTGCGTGTCCGAGGCCAGGCCCACCAGGTCCTGCCGGTAGGGCGATACCTGCGACCAGCCTATCGAGGCGGTCGCCGTGGCCAGCGGATGATCCGGGCTGCACACGACGCCGTAGCGGTCGCGCAGCAGCAGCGTGTATTCGAGGTCGGCGTAGTCGGACAGGCGGCTGGTGATGCCGAAGTCCACTTCGCCATCGCGCACGCGGCGTTCGATTTCCGCCGAACCCGCTTCGCGCACGGAAAGGGTGACGTGGGGATATTCGGCCTGGAAACGCGGCAGCGACGGTATCAGCAGCCAGGCGACGATCGAGGGCGCGGCGGCGATGCGCAGATGTCCATGCTGGCGCAGCGCCACCGCGCGCAGGTCGCTGACCATGGCATCGAATTGCAGCAGCAGCGCCTTGGCCTGCTGGTGCAGGTGCGTCGCGGCGGGAGTCAAGGTCACGCTGCGCGTGGTGCGGTCGAACAGCTTGATGCCGACGTCTTCCTCCAACTGGTGGATGGTCGAGCTAAGCGAGGACTGGGTCAGGAAGAGGCGTTCGGCGGCGCGCGTGAACGAACCCGTATCGGCGACGGCGACGAAGCTGCGCAGGTGGCGCAACGTGATGATGGTCGACATGGTGGGATACCGGCGGAGTTGAATCGCCCGCACAGAATATATAGGCGGTACGAATCAATCAACCCGAATTTTTCATTTGTAGTGGTGAATGGCCGCTACTTATCATTTTTTTGCCGTCCGGCGAATCCGGAGAAGGCGAAAGCAAGCATCGATGCATCGGGCAGGACGCCGATACGGTCGCGTCCGCCCGGGCTGGCGTGCCCTCACGGCTTGAAGGAGCGGGAACTTGGGGAAAATCGAATCGCAGTCCGGGCAGGCGGAGGCGCGGAAGCTGCGCATCGCCGTCGACATCGGCGGCACATTTACCGACGGCGTGGCGACGCGCGAATCCGACGGCTGCATCTGGGTGGGCAAGACCCTGACCACGCCGGATGATCCCGGCATCGCGGTATCGGCCGTCATCGCCAACCTGCTGGAGCAGGCGCGCGCCGGCGGCGCCTGCGTGCTGGACGAGGTGGTGCACGGCACGACGCTGGTGACCAATACGCTGATCGAGCGCAAGGGGGTGGATACCGCGCTGGTGACGACGCAGGGCATGCGCGACGCGCTGGATATCGGCCGGGAATGGCGCTACGACCTGTACGACCTGGAGCTGGTCCTGCCGCGGCCGCTGATCGACGCCGGCAAGCGGGTGGAGGCCAACGAAAGGCTGAACGCTTCCGGCCAGGTGCTGGTGGCGCTGAACCGGGCGGAACTCGACCGCATCGCCGCGGATGTCCGCGCGCTGGGCGTGCGCTCCGTGGCGGTATCTTTGCTGCATTCCTACCTGAACGACGAACACGAGCGGGAAATCGGCGCCTACCTGCAATCCGCGCTGCCCGGCGTGGAAGTTTCGCTGTCCGCCGATCTGGCGCGCGAGGTGAAGGAATTCGAGCGGACCTCGACCGTGGCGGCGAACGCGTACGTCAAGCCCATCGTGGCCGATTACCTGCGCCAGCTGGAGTCGCGCGTGGACGCGGTGCAGTGCGGCGTGCCCTTGCGCATCATGGTGTCCAGCGGCGGTTTCACATCGGCGCGATCGGCCGCGCATACGCCGATCTTCCTGCTGGAATCGGGGCCGGCCGCCGGCGTGCTGTCGGCCTTGAATACCGCGCGCGCGCAGGATTTGCAGCGGGTGCTGGCCTTCGATATGGGCGGCACCACGGCCAAGGCCTGCGTGGTGGCCGAAGGAGAGCCGCCGATCGCGCACAGCTTCGAATGCGCGCGCGTGCGCCGATTCAAGCGCGGCTCCGGCTTGCCCATCCTGATCCCCAGCATCGACCTGATCGAAATCGGCGCGGGCGGCGGTTCGATCGCCCACCTCAATCGCATGGGCCTGCTGAACATCGGTCCGGAATCGTCGGGCTCCCAGCCCGGGCCCATCTGCTATGGCAACGGGGGTACCGAGGTCACCGTCACCGACGCGGACCTGGTGCTGGGCTATCTGAACCCGGACAATTTCCTCGGCGGTGAAATGCGCCTGCGCAAGGACCTGGCCCTGGAGGGAATGCGACGCCTCGCGGACCGCCTGGGCATGCAGCCGCTGGATGTGGCCTGGGGCATCCACGATATGGTCAACGAGAACATGGCCAGCGCCGCGCGCATCCATATCGCGGAGAAAGGCCACGACCCGCGCGACTTTACCTTCGTCGCGACCGGCGGCGCCGGGCCCGTGCACGCCGCGGAGGTCGCGCGCAAGCTGCGCATCCCGCGGCTTCTTGCCACCATCGCGGCGGGCGCCGGATCCTGCCTGGGGATGCTGGCGGCGCCGGCGCGAGCGGATCGCTCCTGGTCGCAGCCGGCATTGCTGGAGGAAATCGACTGGCGTGACGTCAACGAGCGCTTGGCGCGGTTGCTGGCCGAGGCGGAGGCCGAACTGGAAGCGGCCGGCGCGCGCGCGCGGGATTTGCAATGGACGATAGGCGCGGAAATGCGCTACTACGGGCAGGGAGACAACGTGACCGTGTCCCTGCCGTGGCAGGTGTTCGGCCGGGAGGCGGGCCAGGTGCTGCGCCAGGCCTTCGAGCGGCGCTACGAAACCTTGTATGGCCATCTGGTGCCGGGCGCCCGCCCGCAGGCCCTGACCTGGCGCCTGACCGGGCGCTCGCCATCGGTCGCGCGCACCTTCCATTGGGGCGACAGCCGCGGACGGGACGCGGGTGCCGGCAAGCCGCGCCGGCGCGAGATCTATCTGCCGTTGCGGCGGGCGTTCGGGGCCGTCGATGTGTACGACCGCTATTCGCTAAGCCCCGGCACGCGCCTGGCGGGTCCGCTGGTGCTGGAGGAACGCGAGTCCACCCTTGTCGTTCCCGTGCGGGCGGAGGTCGACATCCTGCCCGATCTGACTGTCTCGGTTGCCTTGAAGGAGTTCGAATGATGCCGGCCGATGTCCATGGCGCCCTCCGCGAGACCGCTGGCCAGCCGCCGCGGCGCTTCGATCCGATCGAGCTGGAGATACTCTGGCGCAGGCTGATCAGCATTGTCGATGAAGCATCCACCGCTTTCGTGCGCACCTGCTTTTCGACGCTGGTGCGCGACGCCAACGATTTCGCTGTCGTGCTGACCGACGCGCAGGGACGTTCGCTGGCCCAATCGACGATGAGCATCCCCTCGTTCATCGGCAGCCTGCCGGCGACGGTCAAGCACTTCCTGCGCAAATATCCGGCGGACACCCTCAAGCCGGGGGACGTGCTGATCACCAACGATCCCTGGATGGGCACCGGCCACATCCACGACGTCAATACCGTCATGCCCATCTTCTTCCGGGGCCGGCTGGTGGCCTTCGCGGCATTGGTATCGCACCTGCCGGACATCGGCGGGCGGCTGCGCAGCAACGCCAACCGCGAGATCTACGAAGAGGGGCTGCAGATTCCGCTGCTCAAGCTGATGGACGCGGGGCGGGTGAACGAGACGCTGGTGGACATGATCAGCCAGAACATCCGCGTGCCGGAACAAGGCATGGGCGACATCTGGGCGCAGGTCAGCGCCTGCCGCATGATGGAGGAAAGGCTGCTGCCGCTGCTGGAATCCGTGGACCTGGACGCGCTGGGCGCGGCCATCCGCCTGCGCTCGGAAACGGCGATGCGCGAGGCCATCGCGGCCTTGCCGGACGGCACGTACGAATCAGAGGTGCTGCACGACGGCTTCGAGGAGCCCATACGCATCCATTGCCGGCTGACCGTGGCAGGCGACACCATTGCCATCGACTACGCGGGGTCCAGCCCGCAGCAGCCGCGCGCCGTCAATGTGGTGCCCATTTACGCCTTCGCCTATTCCGCGTATCCGATCAAGGCGCTGCTGTGTCCGGAAGTGCCGAATAACGAGGGCGGTTTCCTGCCGATCACCACGCAGGCGCCGCTCGGGTCCATCCTGAATCCCACCTATCCGGCCGCCTCGGGCGGGCGGGGCGCGATAGGCCATATGCTGTCGCCCGCGATTTTCCTGGCGCTGGCCGAGGTATTGCCCGAACGGGTATGGGCATCGGGATCGGCGAATTCCTCCGTGACGATGTTCGGCCGTTATCGCGACCGGCCCTTCAACGTGGTCAACTTCATCAATGGCGGCCAAGGCGCGACGGCCTCCCGCGACGGCTTGTCCGCTATCTCCTTCCCGGCCAATCTGGGCAACACGCCGGTGGAAATGATGGAAAGCCTGGCTCCCATCCTGGTGCATCGGCGCGAGATACGCCGCGGCAGCGGCGGCGAAGGGCAGCATCGCGGGGGCGACGGCCTGACTTTCGAATTCGAAATCACGCCGGAGGCCTCCAGCGTGGCGACCTCGTTCCTGATGACGCGCCTGAAACACCCGCCGCCCGGGCTGCACGGCGGCGAGCCGGGGCAGCGCGGACGGCTGGTGATCAATGGAGCGGAAACGGACCCGACGGAGCAGCGCGTGCTCAAGCCCGGCGATCGGGTGTTGATGGAGTCCGCCGGGGGCGGCGGATTCGGCGCGCGCCAGCGGCCTGCTTAAAACTGCCGCGCCTGCACGCTTGCCGCCGGCGTGCCGCGGTCGGTCAGGCCCATCTTGGCAATCAGCATGTCGAACACATAGCGGGTAAGCGGGTTGATCGAGTCGCCCCGCATCCACAGGAAATAGTTGGCGTCGGGCAGCGGCGGCAAGCCGTCCTTTTCCCCCAGCACCCGCATATCCGGTCCCAGGAACTCGATGCTGCGCGCCGTAACGCCCAGGCCCGCGCGCACCGCCGCGCGGATGCCCACCAGGTTCGGCGCGACATAGTTCGTCTGCCAGGGCACGCGCGCCTGTTCGAGCGCATTCAGCGCCAGGCGGCGAAAGAGGCTGGGTTCGTCGGCCAGTACCAGCGGCACCGGCGCGCCGGCATCGTGCACATAGGCCGCGGAGGCGATCCAGGCCGTGGGCGAGGTGCGCAGCACCACCCCTTCGTAGGCCGGATCGAAGCGCGTCGATATGCACAGGTCCAGCTCTCCCGCGCGCAACGCGTTCATCAGGAATGGGCTGCGGTCCACGCGTATTTCCAGCCTGACACGCGGCGACCAGCGCGTGATGTGCGTCAGCACGGTGGGCAGGATCGTATCGGCCACGTCATGCGGCGAGCCCAGGCGCAGTTCGCCTTCCAGCTGGCCATCCTGCATGGCGCGCATTGCCTCGTCGTTGATGGCCAGCATGTGCCGCGCATAGTCCACCAGCTTGCGTCCGTGGGGCGACAGCAGTTTGTTGCGTCCTTGTTTCTCGAACAGCGGCAGCCCGACCAGGCTTTCCAGGCGCTGCATCTGCTGGGTGATGGCGGATTGGGTCTTGTGCAGGCGCTCGGCCGCGCCCGAAAAGGTCTGGGCCTGATCGATCGCCGCCAGGGTGCGGAGCAGGTCGAGATCCAGATTCCGCATACGGTCTCCTACATATTACGCATGCTAATGAGTTATTAAGGCAATTTAATTTGTCACGAAGCGAGCATGGCCGTAGAGTACCAACGAAATCGCTTCATTACAGGAGTTTTTCCGCATGGGCAGCCCACATCCGCATGACCAGGACATCACGCTGGCGATTGAAAACATAAAGAATACTGTACGAACCCAGGGGCTGAACCGCGGCAGCCTGGATGACGTCCTGCGCACCGTGATCGGTCTGGCCAGCCATCGCGACTGGTGGGCTGCCGACCGCTATCCGGCGCCGGAGGGCGACGAACGCCAGGCGCGCTACCTGATCAGCGAAACGCCCGACAAGGAATATGCCCTGTACCTGAACGTGATGCGCCCGGGCAAGAAAATCGTCCCGCACGACCATACGACCTGGGCATGCATCGCGGCGGTCGAAGGCGTCGAATACAACTACGTCTACGACAGGCTGGACGATGGCAAGGAGCCCGGCGTGGGACGCCTTGCGAAGAAGGACACCGTGGTGGTCGAGCCCGGTACCGGCATCGCCCTGATGCCCGAAGACATCCACGCCGTGGAGATCCGTGGCGACAGCGTGATCCGCCATTTGCACATGTATGGCCGCGCGCTGGAAACGCTGACGGAACGCCTGTCCTTCGACCTGGATGCCGGCACCTGCCAGGTCATGCCGATCGGCGTCCAGACGCGCCGCTGACGGGAACCCGGGCCATGGAAGAACAATACAAGCCGGGCACGCGCCTGCTGCGTGCCGGGCGGCCGCATCGCGGCTGGATCAACACGCCGGTGACGCGCGCCAGTACGTATGTTTTCGACAGCGTGGGGCAGTGGCGCGACACGCGCGCGCGCCGCGACCAGGAACGGCTGCTGTCCTACGGTGCGCGCGGGACGGACAGCACGTATGCGCTGGAAGACGCGCTGGTCGAGCTGGAAGGCGGTTATCGCGCCAAGATGTATCCCACGGGGCAGGCCGCCATCGCGGTGGTGATGCTGGCTTACCTGAAGGCGGGCGATCACGTCCTGATCACCGACGCGGTGTACGAGCCGGTGCGCCGGTTCTGCGCGGACCAGCTGTCGCGCTGGGGGATCGAGTTCAGCTATTACCTGCCCGACGGCAGCGATCTGCCGGACCGGATCCGTCCCAACACCCGCATGATCTACGCGGAATGTCCCGGTTCACTGGTCTACGAGATGATGGACCTGCCGGCGGTCGCGGAGTTGGCGCATCGCCACGATTGCTGGCTGGCCGTGGACAACACCTGGGGTTCGGGCCTGTTGTACCGGCCGCTGGCCCTGGGCGCCGATATCTCCGTTACCGCCGCGACCAAATACCTGGGCGGCCACGCGGATGTGATGATGGGCACGGTCGTCACGACCGAACGCGCCTGGGCGCCGCTGGAGCGCGCCACCGTGGACATGGGCCAGACGGTGGGCGCCGACGATGCATACCTGGTGCTGCGCGGCATGCGGTCCATGGCGGCGCGGCTGGCGATGCACGCCCGCCACGCGTTGCGCGTCGCCGAATGGCTGCAGGGACGCGCCGAAGTGGCGCGCGTATTGTGTCCGGCCCTGCCCGACGATCCCGGCCATGCGCTCTGGAAGCGCGATTGCAGCGGGACCAACGGCCTGCTGTCCATCGAGTTCGCGCGCGGCATCGATGACGCCGACGTCGAACGCATGATCGATGCCTTCCGTTTGTTCGGCCTGGGCGCGTCCTGGGGCGGCTTCGAAAGCCTGTGCGTGCCCGTCAACATGGCGCGCGCGCGGACGGTTGCGGACTGGTCGGGGCGCGGGGCCATCCTGCGCCTGCATATCGGCCTGGAAGATCCCGAAGACCTGATCGCCGATCTGGAGCAGGCCATGACCGCGCTCCGGCGCTAGGTCCCGGCGCCACGCGCGCCGCGCTACGACTACCCATCCCGGCACGCCGCGTCCGCGCGGCGTGAGGGGGATGCTTTTTCCTCGATTTCTTGCAGAGCCCCATGACGCAGCTTCCTACCGATATTTCGTCCATACCGAGCATCGATGCGCCGACGCTCAAGCGCTGGCTGCATGACGGCGCCGAAATCGGCCTGCTGGACGTCCGCGAACATGGCCAATATGGGGAAGGGCATCCCTTCCTGGCGGTGTCGCTGCCGTACAGCCGGCTGGAGGCCGAGGCGCCGCGCCTGCTGCCGCGCCGCGGCGCCCGCCTGGTGGCCTTCGATGCCGGCGACGGCGTGGCGCCCCGCGCGGCCGCGGCCCTGCGCGCGCTGGGCTATACGGATGTCCATGTCCTGCAAGGCGGCGCGCCGGCCTGGCGTGCCGCGGGCTACACCCTGTTCGCCGGGGTCAACCTGCCCAGCAAGACGTTCGGCGAACTGGCGGAGCACATCCACCACACGCCTCGTATCAGCGCCACCGAGCTGGCCGACCGGCAGCGCGGCGGCGACAAGCTGGTCGTGCTGGACGGCCGGCCCTACACCGAGTACCGGAAGATGAACATTCCGGGCGGCATCTGCTGCCCCAACGGCGAACTCGCCTTGCGCGTCCAGGACCTGGTGCCCGACGCCGATACGACGATCGTCGTCAACTGCGCGGGACGTACGCGCAGCATCATCGGCGCGCAGACGCTGATCGACCTGGGCGTGCCGAACCCGGTGCTGGCGCTGGAAAACGGCACCCAGGGGTGGTACCTGGCGGATCTGCCGCTGGAGCACGGTTCGCAGCGCAAGTACGCCGACGCGATTTCGGGCGACGCGCTGCCGGTGCTGCGCGAGCGCGCGCAAGCCCTCGCTCGGCGGCATGGTGTCGTCACCGTCGATGCCGCGCAGGTGCGCGAGTGGCTGGCCGATGCCGGCCGCACCACCTATCTGTGCGACGTCCGGACGGAAGAAGAATACGCGGCCGGCACGCTGGCCGGCGCGCAGCATACCCCGGGGGGACAACTGATCCAGTCCACCGACCAGTACATCGGCGTGCGCAATGCGCGCGTGGTGGTGGCCGACGACGAAGGCGTGCGCGCGCCCGTGGTGGCGAGCTGGCTGCGCCAGATGGGCTGGGACGTCTATGTGCTTGCCGAGGGCGTGGCGGCGGATGTGGCGGCGCCGGTGCCGCAGGTCCGCTTGCCCGCGCCGCCGGCGATCGCGACCGCCGACCTGGCCGCCGCCTTGCGCGACGGCGCCGTGTTCCTGGACGTGCGTCCCGGCATGGCCTACAGGAAGGCGCATATCGCCGGCGCGCGCTGGACGATACGGCCGCGGATGGGCGCCCTGGACCTGCCGGCGGATGCGCGGGTCATCCTGTTGGCCGCCGATCCGTCGGTGGCGGCGCTGGCGGCGCGCGAGCTGGCCGAAATGGGGATCGCCCAGGTGCGGGTGAATCTGGACGGGCCGCAGGCATGGCGCGGCGCCGGCCTGCCGATGGAGGCGGGCGACGACGTGCCGGCCGACGAGGATTGCATCGACTATCTGTTCTTCGTGCACGACCGCCACGACGGCAACAAGGCCGCCGCGCGCCAGTATCTGGCGTGGGAAACCAATCTCATTCACCAGATCGACGAACAGGAGCGGTCGATCTTCCGTTTTCCAGTCCATCCGGACCAGGACTGAAACGCACCGCCGGCCGGTCCGGCGCCAACCACCAGGGGAAACAACGATGAAAACCACTCTGTACCTGTTCGCCGCGGCCGCCACGCTGGGCGCCACGCTGGCCCACGCCGACGTGCTGGACGAGGTCAAGGCGCGCGGCAAGCTGATCTGCGGCACGCAGAGCGCGAGCGTGCCCTACGCCTACCAGGACACCGCCACGCGCAGCTTCGTCGGCTATGACGTCGACATGTGCGCGGCGCTGGCCAAGGGACTGGGCGTGGCGCTGGAGCACAAGCCGCTGTCGACCGAGGCGCGTATTCCGGAACTGAAGATGAACCGCGTCGACGTGGTCGCCGGTTCCATGGCCTACCTGCCGGAGCGGGCGCAGCAGGTCGACTACAGCCTGCAATACCTGCAGGGCAGCATCAAGGTGCTGGTGCGCAAGGATTCCGGGATCTCGTCGTTGAAGGATTTGGCCGGCCACAAGATTTGCGCCTCCAAGGGGTCCAGTTCGGCGGCCATCGCCGCGCGGGTGCTGCCGAATTCGCAGGTGCTGTCCTTCCAGGACGTGGCGTCCTGCTACCTGGGACTGCAGAACCAGAAAGTGGACGGCTTCACGGCGGGAGAACTGATACTGAAGCGCTTCGAGCTGGATTCGCAGAAGGCCGGCACGCCGGCGGTATTGCTGCCCGAACCCACCTACGTCGAGCATATCGGCGTCGTCGTCAACAAGGGCAATCCCAAGCTGCTGGCCGCCGTGAATAAGGTGATCCAGGATATGGACAAGGATGGCAGGCTGGATGCCATGTACGACAAGTGGCTGGGCGCGGGTTCGATCTACAAGCTGACCCGTACCTTCAAGGTCGAGCCGGTCGACGCCGAGTAGGGCGGCCTGGAAGCGTCATGCATTTCGATTTCGCTTTCCTGACCAGCGGCAACTACGGTGCCACGCTGCTGGCGGGCGCGCTCACCACGGTGCGCCTGTTCGCGGGCGCATGGGTGCTGGGGTTCCTGATCGCGCTGCTGCTGGTCGTGCTGCGCGCGGTTCCCTGGCGCCCGCTGCAGCTGGCGGTCACGGCCTTCGTCGAATACCACCGCAACGTGCCCACCGTGGTGCAGATCATGGTGTGGTACTTCGGCATGCCGCAGATCCTGCCGGAAGGCTTGCGTCTGTGGATCAATCGCGGCGACACGGAGTTCCTGTTCGGCCTGATCGCCCTGAGCCTGAACGTCAGCGGCTTCATGTCGGAGGATATCCGCGCCGGGCTGCGCGCCATCCCCGGGACACAGGTGGAAGCGGCCCGTTCCGTCGGACTGAGCGGCTGGGGCGCGCTGCGCCACGTCATGCTGCCGCAGGCGGTCCGCATCGCGGTGCCGCCCTTGATCAACCGCTCGCTGATCCTGTTCAAGGACACCAGCCTGGCGATGGTGATCGGCGTGGGCGAACTGACCTACCAGGTAAAGGCGATCGAGAATGCGACCTTCCGCTCCTTCGAGGTGTTCGCCGTGTCGACCGCCCTGTATCTGGCCGCCTCGCTGGCGCTCATGGGCCTGGGCGCGTGGTTCGGCCGGCGTTATCCGCCCGCCTTCAGGAGATGAGCCATGTGGCAGATCCTGCATGACTATGGCCTGATGTTCCTGGTGGGCGCCTGGCCGCGAGGGCCGCTGGGCGGTTTCGTCGCGACGCTGATCCTGGCAGGTGCCGGCCTGGCGATCTCCTTTCCGCTGGCGATCTGCCTGGGATTGGCCCGCACCAGCAGCGTGCGCGTCCTGCGCTGGCCCGCTACCGCGTGGGTATACGCCTTCCGCGGCGTGCCGCTGATCATGATCATCTTCTGGGCGTATTTTGTCCTGCCGGTGCTGACCGGCGCGACCGTGCCGGCGTTCACCACCGCGCTGTGCGCCATCGTGCTGTACGAATCGGCCTTTCTGGGAGAGATCGTGCGCGCCGGCCTGGAGGGGTTGCCGCCGGGCCAGACCGAGGCCGCGCGGGCGGTCGGCCTGAACTACGCGAAATCCATGCGCCACGTCATCCTGCCGCAGGCGCTGGCCAACATGATCCCTTCGCTGGTCAACCAATTCGTGTCGACCATCAAGGCCACGTCCATCGTGTACGTGATCGGCGTCCAGGAAGTGACCTTCGCCGCCCAGCAGGTCAACAGCATGGAAACCGCGTATACGCTGCAGACATTCCTGGTGCTGGCCGCCTTGTATTTCGTGCCGTGCTTTACCCTGTCGCGCCTGGCGGGCCGGCTGGAACGCGGATTGGCGCGCAAGCGCCTGCGCGCGGCCTGACGGCGCGCCGTCGCCTTGGAGATTGCCGTGATAGAACTCGACAACGTTCAGAAATGGTATGGAAGCTACCACGCGCTGGACAACGTTTGCGGACGCGTGGAGCAGGGACAGGTGGTGGTGGTTTGCGGGCCTTCGGGATCCGGCAAGTCCACGATGATACGCACCCTGAACCGCCTGGAGCCGATACAGGGCGGCACGATCCGCGTGGCCGGGCAGGATATCCATGCGCCGGGACGCGATATCAACGCGCTGCGCGCGGGGATCGGTTTCGTCTTCCAGCAGTTCAACCTGTTCCCGCATCTGTCGGTCGCCGAGAACATCATGCTGTCGCCCGTGCGCGTCGCGGGCATGCCGCGCCAGCGTGCCGCCGGGCTGGCGCGCGAACTGCTGGCCAAGGTGGGGCTGGAACACAAATTCGACGCCATGCCGGCCAGCCTGTCGGGCGGCCAGCAGCAGCGCGTGGCGATCGCCCGCGCGCTGGCGCAGCATCCGCCGCTGATCCTGTTCGACGAGCCCACCAGCGCGCTCGATCCGGAAATGGTCGGCGAGGTCCTGGCCGTCATGAAGCGCCTGGCCTCGGAGGGCATGACCATGGTCGTGGTCACGCACGAGATGGGGTTCGCCCGCGAAGTCGCCGACCGCATCTGGTTCATGGACGAAGGGCGCATCCTGGAGGATTCCACGCCGGACCGGTTTTTCGCCGACCCGGCGCATCCGCGCGCCCGCAAGTTCCTGTCCGATATCCTGCGTCCCGGGGTGCCGCTGGGCGTGGCGGCCGAGGTGCCGGGCGTGTCGTCGCGGCACGCCGGCTCGGCCGCGCCAGCCTAGGGGGCGCTCCATTCCGCGTCGAAAGCCCATGGGGAAGTATCCGGAGGCCCGTCGCGCCCGTATTCGTCAACGAAGTCGTTTTATCAACACGGCCGTCAAGTAGCCATATCGCGGCCGACAAGGGGAAGTAGCATGCAACTCAAGAAAATCGCCGCCTTCGGCGCCGCTGCGCTGTGCGCGCTGTCTGTCTCCGCCGCCCAGGCGGCTTTTCCGGAACCGGGCACGCCGGTCCGCATCGTCGTCGGTTTTCCGCCCGGCGGCGGTGCCGATGTGCTGGCGCGGGCAGCCGCGCTGGGCGTCTCCAAAGCCCTGAATACCAACGTCATGGTCGAGAACCGGCCCGGCGCCAGCGGCATTATCGCGACCGACTACGTGTCGCGCGCGAAGCCCGACGGCTACACGCTGTATATCGCCACGCCGGGTTCGCTCACCATCCTGCCCAGCCTGCAGAAAGTGCCCTACGATCCCGCCAAGGATTTCACGCCGATCTCGCTGCTGGTCACCATGCCCAACGTGCTCGTCACCAGCCCGAAGTCCGGCATCAACAGCATCGCGGACCTGATCGCGCGCGCCAAGACCAAGGACGTCACCTACGCATCGGGCGGCAACGGCACCATCGGCCAGATGGCGGCCGAACAGTTCAACATGATGGCCGGCGTGCACATGCGGCACATCCCCTATAAGGGCACCACGCCGGCCCTGACCGATGTGGCGGGTGGCCTGGTGGAAGTGACGTTCTCCGATCCCTCCGTCAAGTCGCTGGTCCAGTCCGGCAAGCTGAAGGCGCTGGGCGTCACCACCGTGACGCCGTCCGATGAGTTTCCCGGCGCCCCGCCCATCGGCCAGGCCGGCATTCCCGGCTATGAGCTGACCAACTGGTACGGCGTCATCGCGCCGGCCGGCGTGCCGCGCGATATCGTCGATACGCTGAACCGCGCCTTCGCGCAGGCCATGAAGAATCCGGACATCGTCAAGCAACTGGCGGCGTCGGGCATGACCGCGACCTCCGACACGCCGGCCGAGTTCGGCGCGCTGATGGCCAAGGAACGCGCGAAATGGGCGGATCTGGTCAAGAAGGCCGACATCCGGCTGGATTGATGAACGGAATTGGCGGCGGCGTATGCCGCCGCGGGAGCTGCCCATGACATCCATTCCGTCGACCGAGCGACGTTATCCGCAGCTGGCGCATTGGGGCGCGTTCACCGCCGTCGTGCGCGATGGCCGGCTGCATGCCTGCGAGCCCT
Organism: Bordetella genomosp. 11; assembly: GCF_002261215.1. Classification (NCBI taxonomy): domain Bacteria; kingdom Pseudomonadati; phylum Pseudomonadota; class Betaproteobacteria; order Burkholderiales; family Alcaligenaceae; genus Bordetella; species Bordetella genomosp. 11. The sequence goes on from NZ_NEVS01000004.1 coordinate 123,127, forward strand.
TCGAGCACGACCCGGCGCCGTCCCGGATGCTGGAGGCCATCGCGCCCATGGTGTATTCGCCGCGCCGCATCGCGCGGCCGGCGGTGCGCAAGTCCTGGCTGGCCACGCGCGGCGCGGCGGGCGGGGCCCTGCGCGGCCGCGACGAATTTGTCGAGATCGGCTGGGACGAGGCGCTGGACCTGGTGGCGGGCGAGATCGCCCGCACGCGGGAGGAACGGGGACCCGGCGGGATCTTCTGCGGTTCCTACGGCTGGTCGTCCGCCGGGCGGCTGCATCATGCCCGTTCGCTGATCCGCCGCTTCTACTTCGCCGGCGGTGGCGGCGTCGACCAGGTCGGCAACTATAGCTGGGGCACCGCGCAGTTCCTGCTGCCGCATGTGATCGGCACCTATACGCCATTGACCGGGCGCGTCACGTCCTGGCCCAGCATCGTCGAACACACCGACGTTTTCCTCGCCTTCGGCGGCCTGGCCTTGAAGAACGGCCAGGTGTCGTCGGGCGGGGCGGCCGAGCATACGCAGGAATATTGGCTGCGCCGGCTGGCCGCCAACGGCGCGCGCGTCATCAACGTCAGCCCGACGCGCGACGATTGCCCCGCTTTCCTGGACGCGGAGTGGATCCCGATACGGCCGAATACCGACGTCGCGCTGATGCTGGCGCTGGCGCATGAACTGCGGCGCGCCGGCGCGCACGACAGCGCTTTCCTGGCCAGCCACTGCGTGGGCTATGAGGCCCTGGAGTCGTATTTCATGGGAACGGCGGACGGCGTGGCCAAGGATGCCGAGTGGGCCGCACCCATCACCGGCATCCCGGCGCCCCGCATCCGGGCGCTGGCGCACGCCCTGTGCGGCAAACGCAGCTACCTGACATGTTCCTTCGCCGTGCAGCGCGCGCAGCATGGCGAGCAGCCGTACTGGATGGCGATCGCGCTGGCCGCGATGCTGGGGCAGATCGGCCTGCCGGGCGGCGGCTTCGGCTTCGGCCACGGGTCCATGAACGGCGTGGGCAATCCGCGCATCGCGACGCCGGGACCGGAAATGCCCGTGGGGCGCAATCCCGCGGACATGTCGATACCGGTGGCGCGGCTGACCGAGATGCTCGAAAAGCCGGGCCAGCCGTATCCCTTCCAGGGCGAGACCCGGCATTATCCGGACATCGATTTCATTCATTGGGCGGGCGGCAATCCCTTTCACCACCATCAGCAGTTGAACCGCCTGCTGGCGGCGTGGCGCGCCAAGCCACGCACCATCGTGGTCAACGAGATATGGTGGACCCCGGTGGCCCGGCATGCCGATATCGTGCTGCCCATCACCACATCGCTGGAGCGCAACGATATCGGCGGCTCGTCGCGCGACCGCTATGCGCTGGCCATGCATCGCGCCATCGATCCGGTCGGCCTGGCCCGCAACGACCTGGACGTATTCGCCGATCTGGCCCACCGCCTGGGCTATGGCGAACGCTATACCGAAGGCCGCGGCGAGATGGCGTGGATACGGCATATCTACGCGCGGTTCGCGCACACGCACGAGCAGGCCGGCGTCCCCCTGCCGGATTTCGAAACGTTCTGGCGACAGGGCCACGTCAAGCTGCCGTCGCCCGGCCGCGACTTCATCCTCTTCGAGGACTTCCGCGCCGATCCGGCCGCCCATCCGCTACGCACGCCCAGCGGGCGCATCGAACTCTACAGCGAGACGCTGGCCGCCTACGGCTGCGCCGATTGCGGACCGCATCCGCGCTGGATGCCGCCGCGGGAATGGCTGGGCGCGGACAGCGTGCGCGAGTATCCGTTGCACTTGTTGACGGTGCAGCCGGCCGATCGGCTGCACAGCCAGATGGATGCCGCGCCGCTGGCGCAGTCGAACAAGGTGGCCGGACACGAAGCCGTGCGCATCCATCCGGATGACGCGCGCGCGCGCGGCCTGCGCGACGGCGATGTCGTGCGGCTGTTCAACGCGCGCGGCGCATGCCTGGCCGGGGCGCGGCTCGACGACGGGTTGCTGCCGGGCACCGTGGTCATGTCCACGGGCGCCTGGTTCGCGCCCGGCGCGCGCGAGGACGCACCGGAAACGGCGGGAACCGCCAATGTACTGACGCTGGACGTGGGTACGTCCACGCTGACGCAGGGACCCAACGCCATGAGCTGCCTGGTACAGGCAGAGCCCTGGCGGGAATAGACAATCGATTCAAGCAAGGAGCATCAATATGGGCATGATCGGAGAATTCCTGGCGGGCCGCGACGGCGGCGCCCGCCGTCACGGCGCGATCGCGGTCGGGTCGATGTCGTCGGGCATGGCGATCGAATTGCCATACGTCGCCGTGCGCGGCGCGCGGCCGGGCAAGACGCTGTGGCTGCACGGACAGGTGCATGGCGACGAAATCAACGGCATGGTCGCCGCGCTGCGATTCGCCGCGCGCCTGGACCCCGCATCCATGCGCGGCAACGTCGTGGTTACCCCGACCGGCAATCCGCATGCGCTGGACAGCCGGCGCAAGCGCAATCCCTACGACGACCTGGACCTGGACCAGTGCTACCCCGGCAACCCGCGCGGCCTGATTTCCGAAAGGCTGGCGCATGCGCTGATCGAGGAAATCCGCGGCACCGCAGACCTGGTGATCAATCTGCACACGATGAATGCGCTGTTCGACTCCAAGCCCTATGCGGTGTACAAGCTGCATCCGGATAGCGGCGTGTCCGAACGCGATCTGCTGCGCGCCATCGCGCTGTTCGAACCGCACGTCGCCTGCCGGATGGATGTGGGAGGCAAGGGCGAGCTGCCCGGCAATATCGCCGGCGCGCTGGATTACCAATGCCTGGCCGCGCGCATTCCCGCGTTCATGTTGGAACTGGGCGGTGGCAGCCGTTTCGAAGCGGCCTATGCGGCACTGGCGGAGCGCGGATTCGAACGGCTGGCCGTGCAGATGGGCATCCTGGACGGCGCGGCGGATGCGCCGGCCTCGGTGCGGCGCGTGACGCGCCGCGGCTGGATTACCTTCGATCGCGGCGGACTGTTCGTGCCGGAAGTCCAGGCCGGCGATACGCTATCGTCCGGCGACAAGCTGGGCGCGTCCATGGATATACACGGCAAGCCGCTGGAAGACATCCGCCTGCCCGCCAATGGCATCATCATCGGTTTGCGCCGCGACCCTGTCGTCCATACCGGCGAGCGCGCGGCATTCGTCGGCTACGAATGGGACGCCTACCGGCTGGAGTAGCGCGGCGACGGGCTGGCAGGCCCGTCGCCGGCTCGCCGGCCGGCGCGGGCGCGATCAGCCCTCGATACCCAGCGCCTTGGCGACGCCGGCCGCATAGGCGGGGTCGGCCTTGGCGAAATGCCCCAGCTGGCGTCGCACGATCGGCTCGGGCACGCCCTGCATGGCGGCGGCGATATTGCCGAAAAGCTGCTGTTTCTGGCTGTCGTTCATCAGCCGGAACAGGTTGCCCGCCTGCGTGTAGTCGTCGTTGCCTTCGCGGTGATCGTAGCGATCGGCATCGCCCGTCAGCTTCAGCGGCGGTTCCTGTACCGATTTGTCCTGCACCGGCCCGCCGAAGGAGTTCGGCTCGTAGTTGACGCTGCCGCCGCCATTGCCGTCGAAACGCATCTCGCCGTCGCGCGCGTAGTTGTGCACGGGACAGCGCGGGCGGTTCACCGGCAACTGGTCGTGGTTGACGCCCAGGCGATAACGCGCCGCGTCGGCATACGAAAAAATGCGGAACTGCAGCATCTTGTCCGGGCTATGGCCGATGCCCGGCACGACATTGGCGGGCGAAAAACTGGACTGTTCGACTTCCGCGAAATAGTTTTCCGGGTTGCGGTTCAACTCCAGCACGCCCACTTCGACCAGCGGGTAATCCTTGTGCGGCCATACCTTGGTCAGATCGAACGGGTTGTACGGCGTTTTGTCCGCATCGGATTCGGGCATGATCTGCACATACATCGTCCAGCGCGGAAAGTCCTTGCGCTCGATGGCATCGTACAGGTCGCGCTGGTGCGACTCGCGATCCTCGCCGATGACCTTGGCCGCGTGCTCGTTGGTCCAGTTCTCGATACCCTGCTGGCTTTTCAGGTGGAACTTGACCCAGAAGCGCTCGTTGCGCGCGTTGATGAAGCTATAGGTATGGCTGCCGAAGCCATGCATCTTGCGCAGGGACGAGGGCAGGCCGCGGTCGCTCATCAGGATGGTGACCTGGTGCAGGGACTCCGGCGACAGCGACCAGAAATCCCACATCGCGGTGGCGCTGCGCATATTGGTGCGCGGGTCGCGTTTCTGGGTATGGATGAAATCCGGGAACTTGTAGGGATCGCGTACGAAGAAGACCGGCGTGTTGTTGCCGACCAGGTCCCAGTTGCCTTCTTCCGTATAGAACTTGATGGCGAAACCGCGCACGTCGCGCTCGGCATCGGCCGCGCCGCGTTCACCCGCCACGGTGGAAAAGCGCAGCAGCAGGGGCGTCTGGGCGCCTTTGCGCAAGGCCTTGGCCTTGGTGTATTGGCTGATGTCGTGCGTGACCGTCAGCGTGCCGTAGGCGGCGGAACCCTTGGCGTGCACCACGCGTTCGGGAATACGCTCGCGGTTGAAATGCGCATGTTTTTCGAATAGCTGAAAATCCTGTACCAGCAACGGGCCGCGCGGGCCGGCGGTCAGGGCGTTCTGGTTGTCGGGGACGGGGGCTCCCGCATCGGTGGTCAGGGTTTTGCGATCATCGGTCATGGTGTAGGGCGCCTGTGTAACGGTGTCGGGCTCGACGGAGCCGCCGACGTAGCAGCAATGTATGCGCCTTTCGCCGCCGAAGAAACTCAATTTTTGTGAACAGGCATATAGGCATCGTCTATGAGGCGCCGGTACGCCCCATACCCACGCCGACGCGGCGCCGCGCGCCGGCCCCGCTAACCCCGGCCCGATGCCTTGCGCCTTAGCAGGTCCTGGAATGCCGCGAAAATGCGCCGCATGTAGGCGGGTTTGTACGGATATAGGTCTTCCGGATCCATCGCATGGACGATGCCGCAGGTATCGCCCTCGAACACGAGCAGCTGTCCGTCCGGCGTTTCGGCGCAATCCATGACGAAGTAATCGAGGCCGACCCGCCGATGGATATCGGCGAAGGCCGCGGCGTGGCGGCCGCCGAAGCCGGCGGCGAAGTCGCGCATCTGTTCGGCTTCTTCCGCGCGGTTGGCCGCGTTCTCCGCCATGTCGGCATTCAGGTAATGCACCATCCAGCGCGGCGAAATACCCAGGTGGCCCAGATAGGGCTGGCCTTCGATCAGCACGACGCGGTATTTGCGATAGCGGCCGTCCGCGCTGCGGTACTCGACGAATCGCGATAGATAGAAATCGTTCGCCTCGCTGCCGGCCAGGTATTGCGCCATGTCGGCCGCGCGATCGATCCTGGCCAGTCCGTTGCCGGCATGCGAATCGACCGGGCGCACCAGCACGGGATAGTCCACGCCGGGCAGGATATCGGCCGGCGTGGCATCGCCTTGCGCGATGGCGGCAATCGCGGCGCGTTCGACCCGCGCGATGTCCGGCACGACGACGCCCGCCGCGCCGCGCAGGACGGCGGACAGCCCGTCCCGCGAGGTATTCAGGACGTGTTCGGGCCGGTTCACCACGGGCTTGTGCCATTGCCCCACCGGCGCGGCCAATGCCTGGAGCAGCGGACGGTTGACGGCGGATTCGCCGATGGCCACCATCAGGACGTCGTGCTCGGGCAGCATGGCCGGTGCCGGCACGCCTTCGCCCACGTACAGGATGTCCAGCGAAATATCGGAATCGGCAATCAGGAATTCCAGCGGCGTGTTGGCAAGGAAATCGCCGCAGGACACCAGGGCCAGCAGTCGCAACGTCGCGGGCCCCGTGGCGGGCAGGTGATACAGCGGTTGCGCTTGTACCGCATGCCGCTGCAATGCCAGCGCGGTGTCGCGTTGACCCATCAGCAGCAGCGTCATGGAAAGATCCAGCGCGGCGTTGGCATCGCCAGGGTCCTGTTCGGCACGCGCCAGCAACTGCCGGCGCATTCCTTCCAGGTCGCCCTGCTGGAATGCCAGGGTGATCAGGCGGGCCTTGCCGATCAGCGCGGGGCGTTCGGTATTGCCGGCGGTGGGGGAGGCGATGTCGTTCATGGTATGGGGTGGGGTTCGCGCTCGGACACGGTGGCGAGTCCGGCGCCGATACGCAGTACCGCGTCGCACAGGCGATCGACGTCGGCGGCGGAAGTGCGATGGTTGACGATGGCCGCGCGGATGGCCAGCTTGCCATGCACGCGCGTGGTGGAGGGCGCGGCGATGCCGGATTCCTGCACGGCCAGCACGATGTCCGCGTTCAGCCGGTCGCCGTCGCCGGCGTTGCCGGCCGGACGATAGCGGAAGCAGACGATGTTCAGCGCGACGGGCGCCAGCAATTCGAGTTCGGGTTCGGCTCGCACGCGGCGCGCCAGATGGCGCGCGACTTCGCAGGTACGCGCGATCGCCGCGCCCAGCCTGTCGGCGCCGTACACCGTCAGCGTGAACCAGGTCTTCAAGGCGCGAAAGCCGCGCGACAGGTCGGGGCCGTAGTCGCACGGCCACGGCGAATCCGCCGCCATGCCGCGGGTTTCCCGGCTCAGGTAGGCGACGCTGGCGTCGAACGCGGCGCGGTGCGTCTCGGCGTCCCGCACCAGGATGAAGCCCGCGTCGTAGGGCACCTGCCCCCACTTGTGAAAATCGAAGGCGATCGAATCGGCGCGCTCGATGCCGGCCAGCAAAGGGGCCAGGGCGGGCGACAGCATCGCCAGCGCGCCGAATGCGCCGTCCACATGGAACCACAGGCCTTCGTCGGCGGCGACCTCCGCCAGCGCGTCCAGCGGATCCACCGCTCCGACATCGACGGTGCCCGCGGTCCCGGCTATCAGGAAAGGCCGCAGGCCGGCCCGCCGGTCCGCGGCGATCGCCGCCCGCAAGGCGGAGACGTCCATGCGGAATTCATCGTCTACCGGTATCAGGCGCAATGCGTCAGATCCCAGGCCGGTGATGTCCATGGCCTGCGCGATGCAGTTGTGCGCGCAGGCCGACGTATAGGCGACCAGCCGTGTCTCTTGCGCGGCCACGCCGGCGCGCCGTACCGCGCGGCCCATCGCCGCCGCGCGCGCCACCAGCACGCCGACCAGATTGGCCATCGAGGTACCCGTGACGAACAGGCCGCTGGCCGTCTCGGGAAAGCCGAACAGCTCGCGCATCCAGCGCGTGATCTGCCGTTCCACTTCGACCGGGACCTGGTTGCGGCCGCCCAGGTTGGCGTTCAGGCCCGCCGCCAGGGTTTCGGCCAGCATGCCGATGGCGGTGCCGCCGCCATGTACCCAACCCATGAAGCCCGGATGGGCGTTGCCCACGGCATAGGGAAGGATGTCGCGCATGAAACGGTCGTGCGCCGCTTCCAGGCTGGACGGGGCGCGCGGCAAGGGGGCGTGGAAGCCGGCGCGTACCTCGGCCGGCGCCGCCTGCCAGACGGGACGCTCGCGCAGGGTTCCCAGGTAATCGAACATGTCGTCGAGCATCCGGTGGCCCTGGGCGCGCAGGGCCGTCCAGTCGTCGGGGTCCAGTGAACCGTCGGGCGAGGGCGGCGCGGCGGAGGAATAAGTCATGCGTGTCTGCTGGTTAGTGGCGCCAAGGCCGTGCCCGCATGGGGCGGGGCCGCAGGCATGTTGCCACCGCCCGCCCCTGCGGGGATACCCGATCAGCGGGCGACTACCGGGCCATTTTGGCCTTTTGCCGGCAGCGAGCCGGCATGGGCGGTTGTATTTACAATTTCGGCCGGTCAGTAACCGCCGTGCCGCGCCATCCCCGGTGCATCGGCGCGGCGCCACGCAGGAGACGCCGTGAGCATCGCGAAGGACGAGGGGGCCGCCGGACGGGCGGACACACCGGCAAACGGGCAGGAACCAGGGGGCGGCCGGGGGGTCGCCTGGCTGGTGGCCGGAGCCTTCTTCATGGAAATGCTGGATGCCACCGTCATCACCACCGCGTTGCCGGAAATGGCGCACAGCTTCGGCGTGCGGCCGGCGGATATGTCCATCGGCATGAGCGCCTACCTGCTGGCGCTGGCGGTTTTCATTCCGGTCAGCGGCTGGGTCGCGGACCGCTACGGGCCGCGGCGCGTATTCGGGTCCGCGCTGGCGCTGTTTACCGTAGCTTCGGTGCTGTGCGGCCTCTCGCAGTCCTTGGTGCAATTCACCGGAGCCCGCATCCTGCAGGGCCTGGGCGGCGCGATGATGGTGCCGGTCGGCCGCCTGGCGGTATTGCGCGTCACGCCCAGGCAGGACCTGGTGAAGGCGATCGCCATCATCACCTGGCCGGGGTTGGCGGCCCCCGTGATCGGGCCGCTGGTGGGCGGGATCGTGACCACCGCCCTTAGCTGGCACTGGATTTTTTTCCTCAACGTGCCCTTGGGCCTGGCCGCGCTGGTCGCCAACGCCCGCCTGGTGCGTGGCGCCGCGGGCGGGCCGCGGCCCTTCGATGTCACGGGCTTCGTGCTGACCGGCGTTGGCTGCAGCGTGCTGATGTATGCGGTCGACCTGTGCGGCAAGCTGGACGTCGACCTGGGCACGGTCCTGGGCCTGCTGGTGCTGGCCGTGGTGTCGCTGGCCCTGGCGGCGCGCCACCTGCGCCGCGCGCCGCATCCGCTGGTGGACCTGTCACCCATGCGGTACCAGACTTTCGCGGTCACGATGTACGGCGGCTCCCTGTTTCGCGTCGCCATCGGCAGCGCGCCTTTCCTGCTGCCCTTGATGTTCCAGGTGGGCTTCGGCCTGTCGCCGGTGCAGGCAGGTTCGCTGATGCTGGCCCTGTTCGCGGGCAACCTGGCGATGAAGCCCGCCACAGGCTGGGTGATGCGAACCTATGGCTTCCGGCGCGTGCTGGTGGTCAACGGGCTGCTGGTGGCGGCGGGTTTCGCGCTGTGCGCCACCCTGGCCCCCGGCACCCCTGTCTGGTGGACGTCGGCCCTGCTGTTCTTCAGCGGCATGAGCCGGTCCATGCAATTCACGGCCCTGAATACCCTGGGGTTCGCCGACATTCCCAAGCCCGCCATGACGGGGGCGACAACGCTGTTCAGCGCCTGCCAGCAGCTTAATGCCGGGCTGGGTATCGCTTTCGGCGCGGTGGCGCTGCGGGCCGCCGAATGGATGTCCGGCAACGGATCGGCGCCGCCGGGGCCCTTGCAGTTCCGGATCGCCCTGCTGCTGTCCGCGGCCTTGGCCGCGGTAGCGATCATCGACAGCGTCCGCCTGCCGGCCAACGCCGGCGCGGATATCAGCGGGCATCGGCGGCCGGCATGAGCCGGCCGCCTGCCGGTACCCGCGCTAATCGCCGTCTTCGCTGGCCGTGGCGCGGTCCTGTCCCGCTTCCAGGAAGCGCTTCAACCTGAGCAGGTCGTCGCGCGCCTGCACGCCCGGGGTGTCGCCCCAGAGCTTGGCCACGATACGCCCCAGCTCGCCGGCCGGCGGCTCGTAGGCGATGACGGCCTGGACCTCCGTGCCCAGGCCCACCACATCGCTGAAGCTCAACGATCCGGTATGCCGTATCGGCGATTCCGGCATGGATTCCCAGGCAATGCGGACGTTGGGCACGTCTTCGGTCACGACCGTATCCCATTCCAGCGTCTGGCCCAGCGGCGCCTCGATGGTCCAGTGGCTGTGGCGGTCGTCGACCACGTCCACCCGCTTGATATGCTGCATGAACTGCGCCAGGTTCTGGAATTGACGGCAGAACGCGTAAACCTCTTCGATAGGGCGCTGGACGACGATGCGTTGCGAGGATGCCGCCGCCGTGCGCCAGCCTTGTTCGGCCGCGACCGTGCGCTCGTGCGGCGTCTTGGCCAGGCGGGCCTTGACCGCGCAGCGGCCGGACAGCCCCCGGCTTACCAGCGCGCCGCCCGCCAGGGCGGACAGCACGCCGAGGATGCCGCCCCGCCGCAGCCCGGCCAGTACCAGGGCGCCGCCGCCGACGCCGGACAGCCAGCGTTCCTTTTCATTCAGGTTCACCGGTCCGATCGCCGGCTTGGCGGACAGGAACGCCAGCAACTGCGACACATTCTTGGACGTTGGGGATGCCATGTGTACCTCCGCGCGGGCTCAATGGGCGTGCTGGGCATGCCGGTTGGCCGCGCGTGTGCGCGCCGCCTTGCGGGCGGCGGCGGAGCGGCCCGCTGCGCCCTTGGTTTGCGCCGCCTTGCGCGCCGCCGCCGAACGATCGGCCGTGGTGCGCTTGCGGGCCGCGCTCTTGGCCTGGCCCGATAGCGCGCGGCTGGATGCGCCGGCCGTGCTTTCGCGCTTCAGGGCCCGGGTGGTGGCCGCGGAGCGCTTGGCGGATTTGGCGCCGCCTTTGTGCGCCTTGGCTTCATCCTGGCTGGCTTTTTTCTTGGTCGCCTTGGACGCGGTCGACTTGGTGGGAACCTTGACGCCGGCACGGCGCGCTTCGGACAGGCCGATGGCCACCGCCTGCTTGGCCGATCGCACGCCGTGCTTGCCTTCGCGGACATGTTCGACTTGCTCGCGGACGAATTCGCCGGCCTGGGTAGACGCCGACTTGCCTTGCTTCTTGTCGCGCTCCGCGCGAGCGAGGGTTTTGCGTTCGGGCATGATCACCTCCATCTGAAACCGGGCTCGGAATGGGCCCGACAGGTGTGGCGTATGTGCAGCAAACCCCATGCCGGTCGGCGGCGTGCGCGGCGCTTCGGTGCCGCGCACGATATGGCCACGCACGCGACATGGACGCATGGACCGCCCGCCGCGACCTGGCCCGCGCACGACATTTGCGGACGAGGTGGGCCGGGCCGTCCGGTCCCGGCGCACCCGCCGCGCGCGGCAATCAAGGAGACTTCACATGGCCAATCACGTATACAAGCAGATCGAGCTGGTAGGCTCGTCGACCAGCTCCAGCGACGACGCGATTTCCCGCGCCATCGAGCGGGCATCCTCGACCCTGCGCAATATCGAATGGTTCGAGGTGACGAACGTGCGCGGGCACATCGAGCAGGGCAAGGTGGCGCACTGGCAGGTTTGCCTGAAGATCGGCATGCGTATCGAGGACGCGGACTGACCGGGGCGATCCTCGCCCCGCATGCCTACGCCAGTTTTTCGACCCACGCGACATACCGGTCCACCCAACCCTGCAAAAAGGCGCGGGTGTCGGTATTCGCGATGGCGCCGTCGGCGTCGAAAAAGCCGTCTTTCATCTGCAGGAACACCTCGGGAAGCGTCAGCGCCATCGAGCCTTCCGCCGCCAGGATGTTGCGCAGATGCTGCTGGGCCAGCGCGGTGCCCGCATTGCTGGGCGAGATCCCGACGATGCCGCTGGGCTTGCCGGTCCAGACGTTCTGGCCGTAGGGGCGCGAGCCCCAGTCGATGGCGTTCTTCAGCGCGGCCGGGATGGAGCGGTTGTGTTCCGGGGTGACGAACAACAAACCCTGCGATCGGCGAATCTGGTCCTTCAGCGCCAGGGGCGCGGCGGGCATGGCCTGGTCCAGATCCTGGTTGTATAAGGGCAGGTCCAGGTTGGCGTGGGTCAGCTTGAAATGCGGGGGCATCAGCTTTTCCATCGCGCGGGCCAGTTGCAGGTTGAACGAAGCCTTGCGCAGGCTGCCGACAAGGACGGTGATCTGGTAGTCCATGGTTTTCGCTTCCTAGGCTTGGGTTGAAGAGGCATGGCCAGTGTAGAGGCCGGGCGGGCGCCGGGCCGCAAACCGCGGTCCCGATGCCCGCTTTATTTGTGCACCGAGGCGGTGCATAACCCCAGGGTTTTCACTAGGTCGGTGAATTGTGCAGTGCAAGATAGGCTCGGTCGATCCCGCTCGCTGCCATAGGCAAGGGGAGTTTATTGCGGCGCAAAATTGGCACGCATATTGCTCTTGAGATAACGCCAGTGCTGTATCTGGCTTGATCGAGGAGTAGTAGCCATGTCCGCCCCCGCCGTTGCAATGCCGGCTCCCGTCACCATGCTGATCACGCGACAGATCGCGCCGGAACGCTACAGCGATTTCCTGGCGTGGCTGCGCCAGGGGGAAATACTGGCTGCCGGCTTTCCTGGTTTCCTGGGTTCGGGCGTGCTGCAGCCGCCGGAAGGCGGAGACCAGTACCAGATCGTATTGCGCTTCCATGACGAACAGAGCCTGTCGCGCTGGGAGAACTCCCTGCCGCGACGGATGTGGCTGGAGCGCGGACGGGAGCTGGTGCGCGAAAGCCGCGTGCACCGGGCGACCGGGATGGACGCCTGGTTCGGCCCGCAAAAGAGCGCGCCGCCGCGCTGGAAGCAGGCCTTCAGCATCTGGGTGGTCTATTGCCCGTCGCTGCTGCTGTTCAACATTCTGTTCCAGGAGCAATTGGCGTCGCTCTCGCTGTTCTGGCGCGTGCTGGTGACGACGTCCACCATGAGTCCCATCCTGTCGTTTTTCCTGATCCCCTTCATCAGCCGTGTCCTGCATCGCTGGCTGCATCCGGGCACGGCGCGTCCTGCCGCGCGCAACGCGTTGAAAGCGTAAAAGCGACCCGCTCCAGGATCCCGCGCCGCCGCGTCGCCGGCCTGCGCGGGATGCCGCCTCGGCGGCGCGGCAGGATAGGGCCATGCTCATCTGATAAAGTCCGGCAGGTTTTCGGCGGCGGTCGCCGCCTGCCAGGGATACACAGGAGCTACGGAATGGTCACCAACTTGTCCGGCCTCGGGGCCGTCCTCTCGCCCATGGTCGATATCGGCCTGCAGCTGATCTGGGGCGTGGTGATACTTGGGCTGGGCTGGTGGGCCGCCGGCCTGCTCGGCCGCTGGGTGCGCCGCCTGGCGCAGCGATCCGACCGGGTCGATCCCACGGTGGTGCCGATGTTCTGCACGACGGTGGTATGGTCGGTACGCATCTTCACGGTGATAGCAGTGCTGGCGCAGTTCGGCGTGCAAACCGCCAGCATCATCGCGGTACTCGGCGCCGCCGGCCTGGCGGTCGGACTGGCCTTGCAGGGCACGCTGCAAAACATCGCGGCGGGGATCATGTTGCTGATGCTGCGGCCTATCCGCGCCGGCGAATATATCGCGCTGAGTTCCGGGAGCGAAGGCACCGTGGAGGAAGTCGGGCTGTTCCTGACGCGGCTGGTGCAGGGGGACGGCATTCACGTCACGTTGCCCAACAGTACGATCTGGAACGCCACCATCACCAACTACAGCCGCAACGCGACGCGCCGTTTCGACATGGCGGTGGGCATCCGCTACGGCGACGACCTCGACCTTGCCATCGCCACGCTGCGCGACACGGTCAATGCCCACCCGCTGGCGCTGCAATCGCCCGCGCCGGACGTGCGGGTCTTCGAATACCGCGACAACGTCGTTGTCGTAAATACCCGGGTATGGGCGGAGACCGCGCGCTATTGGGAATTCCGCTGGGACCTGCTGCACAAGACCCGCCTGGCGCTGGACGCCGCCGGTTTGCGTCCGCCGGTGCCGGTGCGCGAAGTGACCTACGCGAATGTCGGCCAGGAAGCCGCGCCGGCGCAGCAGCCTGCCGTCAGTTCTGCTGCAGACGCGCCAGTTCGGCCTTGATCCAGCCGGCGATTTCCCTTTGCCGTTGCGCCGGCATGCGGTCGATGATGGCGGTCACGCTGATGGCCAGCACCGGCAGCCCCTGCGCATCGAGCAGGGCGCATCCCACGCCCAACGCCCCGCGCACGGCATGATTGCCCACCACCGAATAGCCGCGCGCGCGGGTGTTCTCGATCAGGCGCAGCATTTCATGCGAGGTCATCCCGCCGTATTCGTCCAGGTGCGCGGCATTGCGGTCCACGATGCTGCGGGCTTCGTCGTCGGGAAGGGCGGCCAGTAGCGCCATGCCGCCGGAGCCCACTCCCAGCGGCTGGCGCTTGCCGGCATAGGTGGCAAGGATCTGGACCGGATAGCCGCCGATTTCGCGATGCAGGCTGACCGATTCGTCGCCCTCGCGCACCACGAGGAAGACGGCGTCGCCCGTCCGTTGCGCCAGCCGCCGCAGGGCCGGCAGCGTCTGCCGCAGCCTGGGATCGGCCTCCGGTACCCCCATTTCCTGCGTCAGTTGGGCGCGGTAGCGCTTGGTCCCCGGCACGGGCTGGGCCAGGCCGGCTTCCATCAACGCGGCCATCAACCGGTAGATCGTCGGACGCTGGATGCCGGTATAGCGCGCGAGGTCGGTGACGCACAGTCCATCCGTGCCATGGTCGCGCAGCGCAGCCAGGACTTGCAGGCCGCGGCGCAAGGTGCGCGGCCCGGCGGCCTGGGGCGAGGCGTCTTCCGCGGCAGGCGCCAGGGGACGGCCGGCAGCGGGGGGGAGGGAAAGCTCAGGCATAAAAGCAAAAATCAAACGTCCGCGTGACGGACGAAATGGGCCATAGTTGTTGCAGCATGTTGCTCTAACGCGGACAATCCGCCCGAAAAACAATTCTAAGCGTCCACCACCCGGACGGCCTAATCGAAACGTCCATTACCTGGACACATTGGAGTGAGACAGATGAGTCAAAAGCTTGCCCTGTTCCGTCGTACCGCCGCCACGCTCGCGAGCGCGGCCGCCCTCTTTGCCGCCACCGCCCCCGCGCAGGCCGCCTACCCGGATAAGCCCGTGCGCATCGTTGTCGGCTTCAGCGCCGGCGGGACCACCGATGTGATCGCCCGCATTATGGCCAAGGAGCTGACGGAGTCGCTGCACCAGTCCTTCGTGATCGAAAACAAGCCCGGTGCCGGCAGCAATATCGGGACGGAATACGTCGCGCGCGCCACACCGGACGGCTACACCTTGTACTTCGTCGCCGTCACCAGCGCCATCAACCAGACCCTGTATTCCAAGCTGAACTTCGATCTGGTGAAGGACTTCGCGCCCATCGCGCTGGCCGCCAAGGTGCCCAATGTGCTGGTGGTGAATCCGCAATTGCCGGTCAAGTCCGTCAAGGAACTGGTCGACTACGCCAAGGCCCATCCCGGCAAGCTGGCCTTCGCATCTTCCGGCAGCGGTACTTCCATCCACATGGCCGGCGAACTCTTCAAGCTGCAGGCCGGTGTCGATGTGCTGCACGTGCCCTACAAGGGCAGCGCGCCGGCACTCACCGACCTGATCGGCGGCCAGGTCCAGTTCATGTTCGACAACATGCCTTCATCGTGGCCCCACGTCCAATCCGGCAAGCTGCGCGCGCTGGCCGTGACGACCAAGGAACGCTCGCCGACGGCGCCGAATCTGCCCACCATGGCGGAATCGGGGTTCCCCACCTTCGACGTCTCGTCGTGGTTCGGACTGATCGCGCCCAAGGGCACCCCCCCGGACGTGATCAAGACGCTGAACGCGGCGATGGTGAAGGCGCTGGACAAGCCTGAAGTGAAGGATGCATTCGACAAATTGGGCGCCGTGCCGTCCAAGACCACGCCGGAGCAGTTCGGCGAGTTCATCCAGTCGGAGGTCAAGACCTGGGCGACCGTGGTCAAGGCGTCGGGGGCGCGCGTCGACTGACAGGCGTTCCCTGCTGGCCGGCGGCGCCGCGCACGCGGCAGCCCCGGCGCGGCGGAATCAGTCGCCGCGCCTGGCGCCGGCTGCCTTCAGCATGGCGGTACACACCCCGCGCAGCATATCGACTTCATCCCGGGTCAGGGCGCTGCGGCTGAACAGGTGGCGCATGCGCGGCATCAGCTTCTTGGGATGTTTGGGATCCAGGAACTTCACGGCCACCAGGGCTTCTTCCCAATGCGTCAGCAGGGCGTGCACGGCTTCGACCGGCGCGGGCTCCGCCCCGGGATCGGGCGCCTGCGCCGTCGTGGCCGGCAGCAGGCTGCCTCCCTGCGCCGAGATCAAGGCATAGCGCAGCTCCCATGCCGCCAGCTGCAGGGCCTGCGCGACGTTCAGCGAACTGTATTCGGGGTTGGCGGGGATATGGCAAATGCGGTGGCAGGCGGCGATCTGCGCATTGGTCAGCCCGGCCCGTTCCGTGCCCAGCACGATGGCCACGCTGCCGGCTTCGTGGCCGGCCAGGTGGCCGCGCGCCAGCTCCGCGGCCTGACGGATGTCGCAGGGCGGCGGCCCCAGGTCGCGCACCCGCGCCGTCAGCGCGAAGGCCAAAGTGACCGGCGCCAACGCGGATTCCAGCGTGTCGTGCACGGTGGCGGCGGCCAGCACGTCGCCGGCCCCGCTGGCCAGCGCCACCGCTTCCGGCTGCGCCACCATGTCTTCCAGCCGCGGCGCGACCAGCGCCAGGTCGGAAAAACCCATGGTTTTGATGGCCCGGGCGGCGCTGCCCACATTGCCCGGATGGCTGGGCTCGACCATCACGAAACGTACCCGCGCGAATGCCCGCTGGGGTGTTGATGCCTGAGTCATTTAAAATGTCACGTTTGGCGCAGCGGAACCGGCCGTCCGGCAGGGCTTCCGACCGCGCATTAGCGGAATCGTACGGAATTTTATGCACCCGATGCTCAACATCGCCATCAAGGCGGCCCGGCGTGCCGGCACCATCATCAATCGTGCCAGCCTCGACCTGGAAAGACTGAACGTGGCTCGAAAGGGGCCGCGGGATTATGTCACGGAAGTCGACCAGGCCGCCGAGACCTCCATCGTGGAAACGCTGCGCGCGGCCTACCCCGACCACGCCGTGGTGGGAGAGGAATACGGGTTGCAGGGCGACGAGCATGCTGAATTCCGCTGGATCATCGATCCCCTGGACGGCACCACCAATTTCATCCACGGCCTGCCCAACTATGCCGTATCGATCGCGCTGATGCAGCGCGGCCTGGCGGTGCAGGCGGTGATCTACGATCCCTCGCGCAACGAGATGTTCACCGCCAGCCGTGGCGGTGGCGCGTTCCTGAACGATCGCCGCGTCCGGGTCTCCGGCCGCACGCGATACCACGAGGCCTTGCTGGGCGCGCACTGGCCGGGCTCGGCCGGCCCGGACCAGGGGGGCGGCAAGTTCAAGCAGATGGCGCAGGGCAGCGCCGGCGTGCGCCGCATGGGCGCCACCGTCCTGGACCTCGCCTACGTGGCCTGCGGCCGGCTGGACGGCTTCTGCGGTGTCGCGCTCAAGCCCTGGGACATGGCCGCGGGCAGCCTGCTGGTGCAAGAGGCCGGCGGCCTGGTGGCGGACTTCACCGGCGAGCAGGGCTGGCTGGAGTCGGGCAATGTCCTGGCCGCCAGTCCCAAGATCTTCACGCAGATGCTCGGCGTGCTCCAGGGGGCCTGAGCCCGCTCCCGAAGTGCCGCGCGCATCGTCTTCAGGCGCGACGCCGGCGGGCCGGCGGCGCTGGATCGGCGGCGTGCCCGGCCGGGGAAACCGTTCCGTGCGGCGCGTCGCGCGGTGATCCCTGAAAATGGTCAGACCCGTCGGGCCTGGCCTTGCGCGCGCGGGGCCAACTTGTGGGTAGGCCGGGGGAGAGGGGGCCGCGGGCACTCGGGCAGGGGGCCGATCGGGTCTGTGCACGTATTTCAGCGCCCGCGCGCCGAACTCGCCATCGCCCACAAGAACTAAGGCGCGGACCGCTTGCCGGATCGGTTCTTGCGTGACCGGCGTGTTGCTACGTTTCCATGTACGATTACCGGTCCTTCACTGCTGGAGTTGCCAATGGAGTGGCTGCTGGACCCCGCTGCCTGGGTCGGCTTGCTTACCCTCGTCATCCTCGAAATCGTTCTCGGGATCGACAACCTTATCTTCATAGCCATCCTGGCGGACAAGCTGCCGCCCGCGCAACGGGATCGCGCGCGCATCATGGGGCTGTCCATGGCGCTGGTCATGCGCCTGGTGCTGTTGTCCGTCATGTCCTGGCTGGTCACGCTGACCGAGCCGCTTTTTTCGTTGGGCCCGCTGCATCCCTCGGCACGCGACCTCATCTTGATGGTGGGCGGTTTCTTCCTGCTTTTCAAGGGGACCATGGAGCTGCACGAGCGCCTGGAAGGCGGGGTGCAGGTTACCTATGGGCCCCGCGTCTATGCCAGCTTCTGGGTGATCGTCACGCAAATCGTCGTGCTGGACGCCGTCTTCTCGCTGGACTCCATCATCACCGCCGTCGGCATGGTGGATCATCTGGGGGTGATGATGATGGCCGTCATCATCGCGATCGGCATCATGCTGGTGGCCTCCAAGCCGCTGACACGCTTCGTCAACGCGCATCCCACGGTAGTGGTGCTGTGCCTGGGCTTCCTGTTGATGATCGGCTTTTCGCTGGTTGCAGAGGCCTTTGGCTTCAAGGTGCCCAAGGGCTATCTGTACGCCGCCATCGGTTTCTCGGTGCTGATCGAAGCATTGAACCAGGTGGCGCGGCGCAATCTGCTCAAGCTGGACGCGCGGCGCCCGATGCGCGAACGCACCGCCGAAGGCGTGCTGCGCATGCTGGGCAAGCGTCCTCCCCAGCCCGCCATGGACGAGCCGGAGGCCGCGCAAACGCAGGAATACCAGGATGCGCCGGCCTTTGGCGTGGAGGAGCGCAACATGGTCAGCGGCGTGCTCACGCTGGCCGAGCGTTCCATCCATTCCATCATGACGCCGCGCACGGACATCTCGTGGATCGATATCGAGGATGACGCGGCCACCATGCGCGCGCAGATCGAGGCCGCCCCGCACAGTTTCTTCCCGGTCTGCCGCGGCAGCCTGGACGAAGTCCTGGGCATCGGCCGCGCCAAGGAAATGATCGCCGACCTGATCACCGAAGGCAGCATACGCCGCAACCGCCTGCGCGATCCCATCATCGTCCACGAATCCATCGGCATCCTGCGCCTGATGGATACGCTCAAGCGGGCGCGCGGGCAGCTGGTGCTGGTGGCCGACGAGTTCGGCGCCATTGAAGGCCTGGTGACGCCCATGGACCTGTTCGAGGCCATCGCTGGCGAATTCCCGGACGAGGACGAGCTGCCGGACATCGTGCACGAGGGCGACGGCAAGTGGAAGATCGACGGCGCGGCGGATCTGCGGCATGTCGAGCAGGTGCTGGAAACCGACGGCCTGGTGGACGAGGCGCAGGATTACGCCACACTGGCCGGCTATCTGCTGTCGCGCTTCGGCCATTTGCCGCAGCCCGGCGACAACTGCGAGTTCGTATCGCCGCATCAGCGCTACCGATTCGAAGTACTGCAATTGGACGGACGGCGTATAGCCTCCGTCGGGGTG
This sequence comes from Bordetella genomosp. 11, assembly GCF_002261215.1. Lineage (NCBI taxonomy): Bacteria > Pseudomonadati > Pseudomonadota > Betaproteobacteria > Burkholderiales > Alcaligenaceae > Bordetella > Bordetella genomosp. 11. The sequence continues at coordinate 142,238 of NZ_NEVS01000004.1, forward strand.
GAGCGCCTACCCTTCGAGCTTTCGCCTGCCGACGAAGGCGCCACATCGTGATTCTCCGAGCCGCATCGTGACCGACTACACCCTGTACCTGATCAAGGCCTTCTTCCTGGGCATCATCGAGGGCCTGACCGAGTTCATTCCCGTATCCAGTACCGGGCACCTCATCCTCTTCGGCGATTGGATCAACTTCCAGTCGAGTTCCGCCAAGGTTTTCGAAGTGGTCATCCAGTTCGGGTCCATCCTGGCCGTCATGTGGATCTTCCGGGAGCGCCTGTGGCGGCTGATCCACGGCACCTTCACCGGTGTGCGCAGCGAAATGATGTTCACGCGCAATCTGTTGGTGGCTTTCCTGCCGGCGGCGGTCATCGGCGCGATCTTCATCCACGCCATCAAGAGTTTGTTCTACCACCCCGGCGTGGTGGCGGTCACCCTGGTCCTGGGCGGGCTGGTCATGCTCTATGTGGAACGCCACACGCATCGCACGCGTGGGGCGGCCGCCGGGGCAGGCGGGGACGACAGCGCATCCGAGGCGCACGCGACGGCGCACCGGCTGGAAGACATCTCCTGGAAGCAGGCGCTGGGCGTGGGGGTGGCGCAATGCCTGGCGATGGTCCCGGGCGTATCGCGTTCGGGTTCCACCATCATCGGCGGCATGATCGCCGGCATCCAGCGCAAGACGGCGACGGAGTTCTCTTTCTTCCTGGCCATGCCGACGATGCTGGGCGCCGCGGTGTACGACTCCTACCGCAACATGAGCGTCCTCAGCCAGCACGACGTCGTGGGCATTGCGGTGGGCTTTATCGCGGCCTTCCTGAGCGCGCTGGTCGTCGTCCGCGCCGTGCTGCGCTTCGTGGCCAATCACACGTATCGCGTCTTCGCGTGGTATCGCATCGCGCTGGGCATCCTGGTCGCGGCGGTGCTGTTCGCCCACTGACGCGGCGAGCCGCCGCGACGGCCCGTGCGGCCGTCACGGCCGCTTTCGCCAGCGCCGCACGCGCAAAAAAAAACCGGGAGGGTTCCCGGTTTTTTTCGACGAGGCGGGCGGCTATGGCCGGCGGCGGTCATCAGGCGACTTCCAGATCGTAGAACTGCATCCCATCCCGGTCGATGGCCAGCCAGCCGCCACGGGGCGGGCGGGCGTGATCGCAGTCCCAGTCGGGCAGGACCCAGCGTTCGCGGCGCTTGCCCGCCACTTCCAGCACATGGCGGTCAGGCCGGTGCGTATGGCCATGCACCAGCGTCGCCACGCCGGTTTCGCGGAACAGGGATTCGACCGCGTCCGGGTTCACATCCATGATGTCGGCCTGTTTCGCCTGCGTGGCGGCCTTGCTTTCGCCGCGCGCCTGTTGCGCCAGGGTCAAACGTTCCGGAATGGATTTGCCCAGGAATTCCTTCTGCCACGCGGGGTCGCGCACCATGGCGCGGAACGCCTGGTAAGCCTGATCGTCCAGGCACAATTCGTCGCCGTGCGTCAGCAGGATCAGGCCGTAGTCCGTATCGAGCAGCGCGGGTTCCGGGAGCAGCCGCGCACCCACCGTTTCGGCAAGTTCGGTACCCATCAGGAAATCGCGGTTGCCGCGCCCCAGCCAGACGGGGATGGCGGCGGCCGTGGTTTTCAACGCCTGCAGGACCGACGCCAGCCAGGGCGGCGGCTGGCGGATGACATCGTCGCCTATCCACGCGTCGAAGATATCCCCGGGCAGCAGCAGCGCCGATGCTTCGTCCGCCGCGGCCTCCAGGAAGCTCAGGAAGGCTTCGGTGGTGGCCGGCGCCGCCGGCCCCAAATGCATGTCCGAAGCGACCCAGATCGTTCCGGGCAGCGTGATCTTATTCAACGACTTCGGCCTTCTCGATGATGACGTCCTGCGCGGGTACGTTCTGGTGGAAGCCGCTGTTGCCGGTCTTGACGGCCTTGATCTTGTCGATCGTGTCCGTGCCTTCGGTGACCTTGCCGAATACCGCATAGCCCCAGCCGTTGGCGGTGGGCGCGGTGAAGTTCAGGAAGTCGTTGTCGGCGACGTTGACGAAGAACTGCGCGGTCGCCGATTGCGGATCGCTGGTACGGGCCATGGCCACCGTGTACTTGTCGTTCTTCAGGCCGTTGTTGGCCTCGTTTTCCACGGGGGCGTGGGTTTGCTTTTGCTTCATGCCGGGCTCGAAGCCGCCGCCCTGGATCATGAAGCCGTCGATAACGCGATGAAAGACGGTGTTGTTATAGAAGCCTTCCTTGACGTAGGTCAGGAAGTTCGCCACCGTCTTGGGGGCCTTGTCGGCGTCCAGGGTGATGACAAAAGCGCCATAGTTGGTCGTCATTTTGACGCGGGGGGAAGCAGCCATGGAATGTTTACCTTCGGTGGTGTTGGTGGAGGCCGCGCCCGAGGGTGCGGCGCCGGCGGCCGCCGGCAGGATCGCGGCGAATGCCACGCCGCATGCCGCATAGCGCAGCACGCGCAGTACAGAAGCTGAAAACGTCATTGTTTGGTCGGTTCCTTCAACAGATTGTCGACGGCGCGCGCTTTGTTGCCGCTGCCGGTAACGCCGAGTTTGGCGGCTTCTCCATAGGATCGCTTGGCCTGGAGCAACTGCACGTCGGCCATGTTGGCACGCGCGGCCGCGTAATTCGGGTCGGCCACCAGGGCGCTGCGCAGGGCCGTTTCGGCGCGGTCGATTTCACCGCGCTTGGCATAGATCACGGCCATGTTGTTCCAGGGTTCCGGCAGCTCCGGGTAGCGCGAAGTCATGTGTTCATAAATATCCAGCGCTTCCTGTTCGCGGCCCAGGGCGGCCAGGACGCGCGCGTGCTGGAATTCCAGCTGGACATCGGTGCCGCCCGGCGGGGGCGGGTTGGCGGTGTCGGCCAGGCGCTTTTCGATCATCGCCAGTGCCTGCTCGTTCCGGCCGGCGGTGATCAATTGCTCGATCTTGTCGGTGATCTGCGACGGCGTGGGTTGCAGGCGCGTGTCGACTCCGGGCTTGGCCGCTTCCAGCAGTCGTGCCAGCGCGTCCCAGCCGCCTTCGGGCGGCGGCTCGTCCAGCGTCGTTGCATTGCTGTTGCGGCCCGGGCCGCTCATGCCGCCGGGCATGCCCTGGGCCTGCGCCGCGCTTATGGGCAGCCACAATAGGACGGTGGCCAGCAGGGCCGGAAGGAGTCGTGTCTTGATGGTCACTAGGATTTCCAGTGTAAGCCAGTCCACGCGTCGTGCGCGCGCGGTCAGGCCGCTTGCTATACTTGACGACCGCCATTTTAGCCTTGGTTCAGTTTCGGGGCGGCAACCGCCGGTAAACGACGCGCTGCGCGACCGGGCTGGGCAAGGGGTTAGGCAAGGGACTGGGCAAGGCGCGGGGCCATCGGTTGGGGCAACGGGCGGGACAAGGGCTGGGACACGGGGTGTGCAAGGGCAGGGCGAAAACCGCGGTAAAACCGCAGTGGAGCCGCGCCGGCTGCCCGCCGGACCGTCCCACGGCACCGCCGGCGTGGCAGGGATCTGCCGGCCCATCCCCGCGATCGCGCCCGTGCCAGGCGCGGGGACGCGGCGATGGCGGCGTCCCGATACCGGCTCATCACTCTCATATTTATGCTGCACATCTACGACACGCTATCGCGCACGAAAGTCCCTTTCAACCCCGTCGAAGCCGGCCGGGTGCGCATGTATGTGTGCGGCATGACCGTCTACGATTACTGTCACCTGGGCCATGCCCGGATGCTGGTCGGTTTCGACGTCGTTCAGCGCTGGCTGCGCGCCAGCGGCCTGCGGGTCGATTACGTGCGCAATATCACCGACATCGATGACAAGATCATCCGCCGCGCCGTGCAGACCAACCGCCGCATCGGCGAGGTAACCTCCTTCTTCATCGACGCCATGCATGCCGACGAGCGCGCGCTGGGCGTGCAGGCGCCGGATCACGAGCCGCGCGCCACCGCGCATATCGGCGACATGCTGGACATCATCGGCAAGCTCGAAGACAAGGGCCTCGCCTACCGGGCCGATGACGGCGACGTCAATTTCGCGGTGCGTGGTTTTCCCGGCTACGGCAAGCTGTCCGGCAAGACGCTGGACGATCTGCGCGCCGGCGAGCGCGTGGCGGTCGCCGCCGGCAAGCGCGATCCGCTGGATTTCGTGCTCTGGAAGGCGGCCAAGACCGAGGAACCGGACGACACCAAATGGCCGTCGCCCTACGGCATGGGCCGCCCGGGCTGGCATATCGAATGCTCCGCGATGAGCAAAAGCCTGCTGGGCCTGCCGCTCGATATCCACGGCGGGGGGCCGGACCTGAAATTCCCCCATCACGAAAACGAAATCGCGCAGACCGAAGGCGCTTTCGGCGGGGTGCTGGCCAATGTGTGGATGCATTGCGGTCCGCTCATGGTCGACGACGACAAGATGTCGAAGTCGCTGAACAACTTCCGCACCATCCGCCAGACCGTCGCCTCCGGCCCGCTGGACGACAGCAAGGCGGATTACGCCTTCAACGCGCGCGAAGCGGAAATGCTGCGCTTCTTCATCGTGCGCAATCACTACCGCAGCCCCCAGAACTACACGCCGGACAACCTGAACGACGCGCAAAACGCCCTGGACCGCCTGTACCAGGCGCTGGCCAACGTGGCGCCCGACGATCAGGGCGTGGATTGGAACGAGCCACAGGCGCAGGCCTTCAAGGCCGCGATGGACGACGATTTCAATACTTCCGGCGCTGTCGCGGCGTTGTTCCAGCTGGCTGGCGACGCCAACCGCACCGGCAGCGCGCGCACGGCCGGGCAGTTGAAGGCCCTGGGCGCCATCCTGGGCCTGCTGCAGCATGACCCCCAGGCCTATCTGCGCACGCCCACCCGCTACAAGCAGGGCGCTCCGGCCGGCGCGGCCGCCTCGACCGTGATGGACGACCAGGCCATCCAGGGCCTCATCGACGCGCGCGCCGCCGCCAAGCGCGATCGCGATTTCGCCGAAGCCGACCGCATCCGCGGCGCGCTGCGCGAAGCCGGGATAGAGCTCGAAGACAAGCCGGGCGGCGTCACGAATTGGCGCCGGGTTTGAGCCGCATCCAGGAGCCGCCCGTCATGCCGTCCGCCGATACCGCCGTCAGCAAGCCCCACTATTGGGAAGATGCCGTTTCCCATCTGGTGCGCCGCGACCGCATTCTGAAAAAACTCATTCCCCAGCATCCGGAAGTCTGGCTGACCCCGCTGGGCACGCCCTTCGTCACGCTGGCGCGTTCCATCGTCGGCCAGCAGATTTCCGTGAAAGCGGCCGAAGCCGCATGGCAGCGCTTCGTCCAGGCGACCGGGGCGCGGCCTTCGCCCACCGCGGTCCTGCGTGTCGGGGTGGAAGGGTTGCGCGAAGCCGGGCTGTCCAAGCGCAAGGCCGAGTACGTGCAGGATCTGGCGCTGCATTTCAGCGAGCGCCGCGTCCATCCGGACCGCTGGCCCCTGATGGAAGACGAGGCGGTCATCGACGAACTGGTCGCCATCCGGGGCATCAGCCGCTGGACGGCGGAAATGTTCCTGATCTTCAACCTCCAGCGGCCGGACGTCCTGCCGCTGGACGACCTGGGATTGCTCAAGGCGATCTCGCTACACTATTTCAGCGGCGAACCTGTCTCTCGCTTCGAGGCGCGGGAAGTTTCGCTGGCCTGGCAACCCTGGCGTACCGTGGCAACCTGGTATCTGTGGCGCAGCCTGGACCCTCTGGCGGTCTAGGCCACGTCCCGATACCGCATGGCCCATCAACGGAACCACACCTACATGCGCAATACCTTCCTGGATTTCGAACAACCGCTGGCCGAGCTCGACAACAAGATCGAACAGCTGCGCTTCGTGCAAGCCGACTCGGCGGTCGACATCTCCGACGAAATCGCACGCCTGCAGCAGAAAAGCCAGGCCCTGGCCAAGGAAATCTACGGCAAACTGACGCCGTGGCAGACCGCATTGGTCGCGCGGCATCCGCAGCGTCCGTACACCATGGACTATGTGCGGGAGATCTTCACCGATTTCCATGAACTGCACGGCGACCGCATGTTCGCCGACGATCAGTCCATCATCGGCGGCCTGGCCCGCTTCAATGGCACGTCCTGCATGGTGATCGGCCACCAGAAGGGCCGCGACACCAAAGAGCGCGCGATGCGCAACTTCGGCATGCCGCGCCCCGAAGGCTATCGCAAGGCAATGCGCCTGATGCGCCTGGCGGAAAAATTCGGCATCCCGGTTTTCACCTTCGTCGATACCCCGGGCGCCTATCCCGGCATCGGCGCGGAAGAACGCGGGCAGTCCGAAGCCATCGGCCACAACCTGTACGCCATGGCGGAACTGCGCGTTCCCATCATCGCCACCATCATCGGTGAAGGCGGCTCCGGCGGCGCCCTGGCCATTGCCGTAGGCAACGCGGTCCTCATGCTGCAGTACGCCACCTATTCCGTGATTTCCCCCGAAGGCTGCGCCTCCATCCTGTGGCGCAGCGCCGATAAGGCGCCGGAAGCCGCCGAAGCGCTGGGCATCACCGCGCCGCGCCTGAAAGACCTGGGCCTGATCGACCGCGTGGTCAACGAGCCCGTGGGCGGCGCGCATCGCGATCCGCGCGTCATGGCCCGGCTGCTGCGCCGGTCCCTGGGCGATACCCTGCGCCAGCTGTCCGGCATGAGCGCCGACCAACTGGTCGAACAGCGCCTGCAACGCGTCCTGGCGTACGGTCGCGTCCAGGAAGCGCGCACCTGAATTTCCCGGGACCGCGCGCCATGGCCACCGGCGACGAATCCGACCCTGTTGGCCGCGGCAAGCCCGCATCCGGTCCCGAGGATGCGCGCATCGCGCTGATGCGTCCGCTGCGGCATGCGCTGTCGGCGGCCCGCGCGGAATCGATCCCCGTGGGCGTTGCCGTCAGCGGCGGCGCCGATTCCGTCATGCTGGCGGTCCATGCGGCCGAGGTGGCGCGGGATATGGGCGTCCCGCTGCATCTTCTGCATATCCACCACGGCTTGTACGAACAGGCCGACGACTGGGCCGATGCCGTGCACCGGCTGGGCGAGGCGTTGCAATGTCCCGCGCACATCATGCGCGTCCAGGTGGCAGCCGGCGGCGGTACCGGCATCGAGGCCGCCGCGCGCCAGGCGCGCTACGCCGCGCTGGGGCAGGCGGCGGCGAGCCTGGGGCTGCGCCACATCCTGCTCGCCCATCACCGCGACGACCAGGCGGAAACCGTCCTGCTGCGCCTGCTGCGCGGCGCCGGGCCGGAGGGGCTGGCGGCCATGTCGCCGTCCACGGCGCGGGACGGCCTTGTCTACCTGCGGCCCTGGCTGGATATCCCCCGCGGCCTGATCCGTGACGCCGCGGCGGCCTATGCGGCCCGGCACGGATGGATGCCGGTGCAGGATCCCTCCAATGCCGACGAACGCTATACCCGCGCCGCCCTGCGCAACCTGCTGGTGCCCGCCCTGGATGCGCGCTGGCCCGGCTGGCAGGCAATCGTCGCGCGCCATGCCCGCCTGGCGCGGGAAGCCGCGCAGATCCTGGACGAAGTCGCAAGCGCCGATTTCGCCGGGCTGGATCCCTCTGCCACGGGAGACAGCTTTTCCCTGGCGGCATGGCGATCCTTATCGGCCGCCCGGCAGGCCCACGTCCTGCGCTACTGGCTGGGACGGCAGGGCGCGCGCATGCCCACAGAGGCACGGCTGGCGGAGCTGCTCAAACAGTTGCGGCAACTGCATAGCCTGGGGCACGACCGCCAACTGGTCTGGAACCACGCCGGCCACCGCGTGCGCTGCATCCGGGGACGGGTCAGCATCGAGCCACGGGAAGCGGCCTGAGCGCCGCCTGCCGGGCAGGCGGGCCGGCTGCCGGCGGCTTGCCGAGGGCGGATCATGGGCGCCGCGCGGGCGCCGTCCAGCGCTTTTTCCACGGCACGCTAAAATAGCGGACTTTGCCTGCCGGGCATGACGGCAGATTTCCAGCCAGAGTACGAGATGTCCCTGATCGTTCACAAATATGGCGGTACCTCGATGGGCTCGGTCGAGCGCATCAAGAACGTGGCGCGCCGCGTCGCGAAGTGGCATGCCGCCGGCCACAAAGTCGTGGTCGTGCCATCCGCCATGTCGGGCGAAACCAATCGCCTGCTGGGCCTGGCGCGGGAGATCGCCCCGCAGCCTGACGGCCGCGAACTGGACATGATTGCCGCCACCGGCGAACAGGCGTCCAGCGGCCTACTGGCTATCGCGCTGCACGCCGAAGGCGTGGAAGCTCGCAGCTACGCCGGCTGGCAGGTGCCCGTCCGCACCGACTCTGCCTACACCAAGGCCCGCATCACGTCGATCGACGATGCGCGCATCCGCGCCGACCTGGACGCCGGCCGTGTCGTGATCGTGACCGGGTTCCAGGGCGTCGATGACGAAGGGCACATCACCACGCTGGGTCGCGGCGGTTCCGATACCTCCGCCGTCGCCGTGGCCGCCGCCATCAAGGCCGACGAATGCCTGATCTACACCGACGTGGACGGCGTGTACACGACCGACCCGCGCGTCGTGCCGGAAGCGCGCCGCATGCCGGTGGTGTCCTTCGAGGAAATGCTGGAAATGGCCTCGCTGGGCTCCAAGGTCCTGCAGATCCGCTCCGTCGAGTTCGCCGGCAAGTATCGCGTTCCCACGCGCGTACTGTCCTCGCTGACCGACCCCATGATTCCGCTCGACGAGGAAATGCGCTCGGGCACGCTGATTACCTTTGAGGATGACGAAAAAATGGAAGCCGCCGTTGTCTCCGGCATCGCCTTCAGCCGCGACGAAGCCAAGATCACCCTGTTGGCCGTGCCGGACAAGCCGGGCGTCGCCTATTCCATCCTGGGCCCCGTCGCCGCCGCCAACATCGACGTCGACATGATCGTGCAGAACCAATCGGTCGCCGGCACGACGGACTTCTCCTTCACCGTCAACCGCAACGAATTCCTGCGCACCATCGACGTGCTCAAGCGCGACGTCATGCCCGCGGTGCACGCCCGCGAACTGGTCACGGACGACAAGGTCTGCAAGGTGTCCATCGTCGGCATCGGCATGCGCTCGCACGTCGGCGTCGCCAGCCTGATGTTCCAGACGCTGTCGAACGAAGGCATCAACATCCAGATGATCAGCACCAGCGAAATCAAGACCTCGGTGATCATCGACGACAAGTACATGGAACTGGCCGTGCGCTCGCTGCACAAGGCGTTCGGCCTGGACCAGGCGCCGGGCGAAAAGGCGTAAGGGTTAGTGTTGAAACCCTGCTGCCGCCCGGCGCTGTTGCGGCCGGATGACAGCGAAACCGCGGTTCTTTATGCTAGAATCGCGAATTCTTCGGAGACGTGCCCGAGAGGCTGAAGGGGCTCCCCTGCTAAGGGAGTATGTGGCTAAAAACTGCATCGTGGGTTCGAATCCCACCGTCTCCGCCAAGAGCTTGCACAGACTTGGCTCGCATTGCCCCAAAACCCGCACAGCGTAAGGCTCTGCGGGTTTTTTCTTGCCCCAGCCTGCCCCCTGGCAACCCTTGCCAGCCCACCGAATGTGAGGGTATTTTTGGGGGTACTTTGCGGTTTGGGGGTATCCCGGCCGAAAAAATACCCTCAATTCCAAGGGGCAAGGATGGCGGGAGATGCCAAGCTCACTGAGATAAAACTCCGTACGGCCAAGGCGGGCGAGAAGAGCTACAAGCTCGCGGACGGCGGCGGCCTATACGTGCTCGTGGCGACTGATGGGACGCGCTACTGGCGCTACAACTATCGCTTCCACGGCGCCTACCGCACGATGTCCTTCGGTATCTATCCCGAGGTGTCTGCCAAGGCCGCACGAGAACAGCATCAAGATGCGCGGCTCAAGCTAGCCGCTGGCGTCGATCCGATGGCCGACCGCAAGCTGCAAAAGCTGACGGCACGCGAGGAGGCGGAACGGGATTTCGAAACCATCGCTCGGCAGATGTGGGCCGACCAGCGCGCCGCCGGGCGGTCAAAGGGGTATGTCGACTCGGTGCTCGAAAAATTGGAAAAAGATGTGTTCCCGTGGATCGGCAAGCGACCGATAAGCCAAATTCAAGATCCGGAGATCCTGGCCATCTTGAACCGCGTGGAGCAACGCGCCGCGGAGACGGCACGGCGGCTGCGCACAATCTGCGGGCAGGTCTTCCGTTACGCCATGGCGCGCGGTCACGCGAAACACGATCCGACAGCGTCCATGCGCGGGGCCATCATTACCCGCAAGGGAAAGCACTTCGCAGCCATTACATCGCCCGACGAATTCGGCAAGCTGTTGCGCGCGATGCGTGGCTATTCGGGCGAGCTGGTCACGCGTTGTCTGCTGCAACTATCGCCGCTTGTGTTTCAGCGACCGAGTGAACTGCGGCAAGCGCGGTGGTCCGAGTTCGACCTCGTGGGGAATGCCTGGGGCACGCCCATGTGGGAAATCCCGGCGCAGCGTGTTGACGCGGAAGGCGACACCAAGATAACCCGCACGGGCTGGGAATCCCACCTCGTGCCGCTCTCGCGCCAGGCTGTAGGTGTCCTGGAGGCGCTCAGACCCCTTACGGCGCACACGGGGCTTGTATTCAAGTCGCAGAGGGTATCCGAACAGCCCTTATCCGATGGCGCGGTCCGGGCCGCAGTGAGGCGCCTTGGCTTCGCCGGAAAGATGACGGCGCACGGCTTTCGTGCCTCGGCTTGGACGCTTGCGGCCGAACGGTTGCGCATCGACGAACGTATCCTGGAATTGCAGATCAGCCATAAGGTGTCTGATGCACTTGGCAGGGCATACAACCGCACGCAGTTCCTGGATGAGCGTGTAGCCTTTATGCAGTTATGGGCCGACTACCTGGATAAACTCGTGGCCGGCCCGGCAAACCCGCTCGAACTCGTCAAGGCCGCCTGACGGGCCGCTTCTTGGCCGCCGTGTATCCCGCTGGATTGGCGATCCAGGCCTGTACGTCCTCACCCCGGTATCTGGTGCAGCGTGAGCCCATAGGAACGGGCTGCGGGGCCGTCCCGGCATTGACGCGGCGACGCCACGTTTCCCTTCCTACTCGTACGAATGGCGCGATCTCCTTCCACGAATAAAGTGCGCCGGCCAGCAGGGTGGTGGGTTGCGTCACAACCTTGGCGGCGCCAGCGCGGCTCACCGTATCGCCTTCTCGGGTCTTTTGCTTTCTGTTCATTCTTCATCTCTATCGGCTGCGCACGCGCGTTTGAAGTCGCGTCGCGGATAAGTAGTCAGGGTGGAGTGTGGAGCGGGCAGCAGAGGGAGAGGCGGAGCGGCTGCAGGCGGCGGCATCTGGTCGCCCTGCAGATGGGCGAGGGCTTCGGCTGTGATCTCAAGGCAGCGTGCCAGCAAAGGGTCTCGGAGCGCATCGGCCAGCGACACGCGGAGATTTGCCTCGACGTACGCGCGCTCGATCTGCTCGGGGGTAGGCTTCGTCACGTCACACCCCCTTGCGGAAGACCCAGCAGTGCACCGTGCTGGCTCCGCTTGCGTTGGCGCGGATTCGGCTCTTGACCGTTTTTACTCCGACGAATTTGTGCCTGCGGCTGGTACGGAGAACCTTCTTGAGTTCGCGCAGGTTGGGGACTTGCTGGCGCCGGTTGACCGCTTCCTCGACGTATTGGTTCAGGTTGACAGCTATTTCGTCGTCATTGCAGCTGTGATTCAGCTTGGGCGGCCGCTAGGGTTAAAACCTAACCGGATCTAACCTAAAATCTAACCACATTCTAATTCATTGATTTATAAGAATTTTTATTTCTCATGAGGTCAGGATGTATATACCTAACCTGGTTAGGGATTGGTTGGAAAAAAGTTAGGTTTTGAGAAATGGCCGAAACCCGCATGAATAAAGGCTCTCCGGGTGATTCCCTCATTTCGGTTAGGAAGGTTAGGTTTTTCCCGAGGCGTCCTGGCTTCCCCAACGGTACTTACGCGAAGCTATCATCGCAATGCAAAACCGCGCGGAGGATAACGATGGAAGGCACGAGCGGAAAGGCGATAGTGAAGGCGGCCGCGGAGCGATGTGCATTCGAATCTTTTGTAAATCGTCTAGGGAACAGAGATTCATGGACAACGATAGAAAGCCGGCCATCACCAGAACCGGACTTGCTGTGCCATCACGTTGATGAAGGATGCATCGCTTTCGAGCTTGTGCGCCTGATAGACCAGGACATAGCGGTTGCGATGACAGGCCGGCGTGGGCAGGTGGTCGTATTCAGTACCGAAGATCCAACTGCAAGGATCATTCGCTCGAAACTAAATAAGCACTATCGGACGGCCTATCCGGTGGAGTTGCTGGTGTGTTGGGAGCCGGCCATAATCACCCCGGACGATGTGATCGTGATTACCCTCCGCTCGGTTTGCGCCCAAGCGCCATCGCATCCCTTCAGAAGGATCTGGTATGCGGGCGAGCACGCTTGTTGGTACGTCTGGGGGCCAGGAGATGACATGGTGCGTGTCCCCTAATGCAGTCCTCAACGTGGGCTACGACCGCGGTGTCCTAGGCTGAACCACTTGGATTGTTCAACGACGCCGGAAGTGGTGCGGGTTGTTTGCTAATAGATGATCGCTTGGGCGGGAAAATTTAGGCCGCACCCCTATGTGCGGCGGTGCGGAAGGGCTTAAGCTATTTTTTGAAGCGTGCCCGCGCGCCTAGGCTGCTAGGCGCTCTTCCACTATCTTGCGTCTTTGTTCCGTTTGCGTTGGACTGGCGATGGCGTTGTTGCTGTCGCGCCGTTGTGGTGGCTGCACGGTCATCCTGGTAAGGCTTTCGTCCGTCATCTCTATTGGTAAGCGCTACTTTGTGATCGGTCTTGGATCCACCCTGAATTTGTAGGGATGGGGCCGTTCCGCTGCGCTTGTCCGTCTGCTTGTTCGCCTTTCGGTGGCCGGGTCTCGCAAACCGTGCTTTTCTCGTGCGCTCAGGCTCTTTGGATCCAGGATGCTGCGCGTGGAGGCCAATATCCAATGCCTTCGAGATGCCGGGGTTGACCCTCAGCAGGCCCGACATCTTTACTTTCGGTGCAATGTCGATTAGCGTCCGTTCACGATAGGCCCAGTGGTAGAAAGTAGCCTTCGGAGAGCGGGTGTCGCTCTTCTGGTCCTCCATTGCCTCGCTGTACCCAATCACATTGACGTCGTAGAAGAATTGGAGGAGGGCCTCGGCGTCTCGTAGGTATGTGGTGGCTTTCAAAGGTTCACCGTTGATCCACTTTTTGAACCTACGGAATGCTTCACAAAACTGCGAATATGTGAACTCGCTCCTCCCGTCGAGGTATTGAAAGAACTTTAGATAGGTCGCGAAGTCGCTTTGCTCCATATAGAAGGCGGCATAGTTCTTGACCTCACCCAATAAGTAGACGGCGTAGTCTTTGGTGAACAACGGGTGAGTCACGACCTCCGGAGCAAGGCGGCTGTCATCGCCCTTGTTCAGTTTCAACACTGATACTTGACGCGCCGTCTGTATGAATGTGAGGACATCCCTCGGCTTTTGGAACGAGGTGCGAAGAAAGCGACGGAATATAGTGTTGTCGTGCTGGGAGCTGAAGTAGTTGTCGGCCGCCTCGACTGGATTCACAGAGTCGACATGTCGGCCCTGTTGGCTGGCGAAATATCTTCCTGCGGCGCTGTACAACTTGGAGACGCGCATCTCCTTTTCCGTGGTGGACCAATCGAGCAGAACGGAGTTGTCTCGTAACCTCGAATTGGAGTTGTAGATATTCATCGAATGGAAGACGTCTGGCCGGAGCAGGAGAACAATCTTTAGTCGACCCTTGGAGTCTCTTATGTTGCCAAAGAAGTCGGAGTTCAAGTGCCAGGCAGCCTCGCCAAGGCCTTTGATGCACTCGATGTAGTCGATGTATGGCACGCTCTCCGGTCGGAAATCGATGCCGTCCATGAAAAGTGCAACGTTTTTCCCCACGCGAAGTTCTCCGATGGCCTTCTTGAGCTCCGACTCCTTCTGCAGAAGGTGGTGTCGAATTACTTCAATTTCATCGGTGCGCTGGAAGGATTCTTCAACGCCGAAAGAGCCCACGTTTTAAGATCCAATACTGACCTTGTCCTTCGACTCACTAACGATCCGGAAGGCTACCTCTACTTCTGGATTCAGTGCGTCGGCATTGAACTCAGAGATAAGCTTCTCGATAGCGGAAAACTTCCCTGTGATGTTGCCTAGAAAGCTTTTGCAGCGTTGCACAAGGACCTGGGACATCATCGTCAGCAGAATGGGACGCCAAATATTGGCATAGTCGCTGTACTCTAGCTTGCCCTGGCGCTTGAGCGCGATGAAACGCTTGTACTGGCTCTCGGTCATTGTGGATAGCTTGCACTGCGTATCATTGATCGTATTGTTTTCCAGATACGTCGCGTAAGCCGTTTTTCCTGAGCCCTTTTCGCCCAATAGGTAGTAGGTCGCCGGATCGAGACATTTGTAGAGGTCTTCAGTCCTCAGAAACAATTGATTGAAGAAGTCCTTTTGGGGCCGAGTACGATAGTTCTCCGCATCGTTGAACGGGTCTTGAAGCTCTCGCAATGGCTTCCAGTTGCTATCAGTCACGTTCTTATCCTCTATGGCCCTGGGGGCCGATGCTTACCGAAGGTGCTTGCGTTTAATTGTTCGGATGAGATGAAAGGAGACACCACTCTGGTCACGAAGAAACCGCCCGAACATTGAAGTTGCCCGTCTGGTCGAACCAGCTTACTAGACCCTCCGGACCAAGGGCTTCACCCAGTCTCTGTCCATGTATTCTTTCAAACGTTGATAGAAGTCGATGGCTTTCACTTTTACGTGGATGTCGTCCTCGGGCAGTACTTCGACGCGCGCGAGCAATGTCCGCTAGTTAGCCTTTGCCCGGTAGTGGCCAGGGAAAAGATCCGCACGGTGACCCCTCGTATTCAATTGAGAACGCTATGTTATACCCTGTTACAGCTCGCGGCGCACCCGGGATATCGTTGAGGTGGTGAAGATCGCTAATACGTCGATCCGCCCGTCCCTGTGGGTATTGATGGGGGTATTTCAAGAATTCGCACAACCAAGAACTGAGCTTTATAGGCGTAGAGTGAGACTGTTCTGATGACACCGTCTCCGCCACCAGCTCGCACAGAGTTGGCCCGCATTGTCCTAAAACCCGCACAGCGTCAGGCTCTGCGGGTTTTTTGTTTCGCGCTGATTTCACGGCACCGAATTTCGCCGGAGTGCGATGCAGCCCGATAGGGCGTGTTTATCAAGGGCTGGCTGGCGGCATGTCTAGCCCCATGAGCGAGCAAGCCGATCGGTTGCTTTCCGCCTCTTCTAAAATCCGGTTGCACCTGCCTTGCTGTTGGTTTGCGGCGTTTCGCCATCTCCCAGCACCGTTCTTCTGTATTGGCCGGGCGCAACATCCATCACGCGTTTGAACGCATTGCTGAAGGCACTTTCGGACGCGTACCCAACCGTCGCTGCGGCCTCGGAAATTGAAGCGCCCGCCCGAAGTTCGCGTCGCGCCAGATACATCCGCCATTGGGTCAAGTAAGCGAGAGGCGGAATGCCCATTATTTCGCGGAATCGAACCGCAAGCGATGTTCTCGACATCCCCGCTTTTCTTGCAAGCTCTTCCAGGCCCCAGTTGTGGGACGGCTCGCCATGAATGCTACTGAGCACAACGGCCAGCCGCTGATCACCAAAGCCTTTCAACCAGCCAGCATCGCCGTTTGACGCGTGAGCCAAATAGGCTCGCAATGTCTGAACGAACAATAATTGCGTTAGCCCCGCTATGACGACGGCACCGCCGGGGCGTCCTCCTTTCATTTCCGACACCAGTTGTTCAAGCAACCAGGAAAGCGGCTCGGCTTCGCCCATGGTTCCTCGCACATGGATGAGAGGCGGCAAACCGTTCAAGAGTAGCGATTGCCGATCGGCATCGACTTGTACCGTGCCGCCCAGCATGACGAAATCGCGGCCTTGCCCCAGCTGGAATTCACCGTCCTCATCTCTAACGAGGGGTGTGGTCGTTGCTCCCTGGATCAGGGGCGCGGCGCTAGCCAGGGTCAGAGTGCGTGTGCCATTGGTGATCAAGACATCGCCCGCGTCCACCCTGGCCGGCTCGGACATGCCATCGATCAAATACCAGCAGCCTCCCTCTGTGACCGCGCAGAATTTGATCGCGTCCAGATTGGCGAAGCGGCGTGCCCACGTTCCGCCAGCTACGACTCGCCCAGACAAGCGACACCTCGCTTGAAGGAAGTTCAGCAGGTCTGACAGCGGATCGGCTAACAAAATTGAACTCTCGCGCATAAAAATTGGACGGGTACGACTTCTCCGTACATGACCAACACCCTACCATGCGTAGAGGCTATTCGTCATCGCCTGAATTTTCTGACCTGGACAGGAGAATCCATGCCTCTCAATCACTATGTCACGCTCGGCCGTTCGGGCTTGCGCGTGAGCCCGTATTGCCTTGGAACCATGACCTTCGGCGAAGACTTCGGTTGGGGCGCAAGCTCCGAAGAGTCGTTCGCCATGCTCGACGAGTATCGAAATCGCGGCGGTAACTTCGTGGATACGGCGAATATCTATACCGCCGGCCATTCCGAACGGATCATCGGCGACTATCTCAAGCAGAACAAAGTCCGGCGCGACGAGATCGTGCTTGGCACGAAGTTCTATTGCAACCTTTTCCCGGGTGATCCGAACGGTGGCGGCGCCGGACGCAAGGCGCTCGTTCAGCAGTGCGAAGCCTCGTTGAACCGGCTCCGCAGCGACTACATCGACATCTACTGGCTGCACAACTGGGATCGGATGGCACCGATCGAGGAAACGTTGCGCGGCCTCGACGATCTCGTCACGGCCGGCAAGATCCGTTATGTCGGGTTCTCGGACATCCCCGCCTGGAAGACGGCCGAGGCCCAGACGATCACCCGCTTTCGCGGATGGGCGCCGATCATCGCGCTGCAACTCGAATATTCGCTGCTGGAACGGACGAGCGAGGGCGAACTGTTTCCGATGGCGCAAGCGATGGGTATGGGCATCATGCCGTGGTCACCGCTCAAGAGCGGTTTCCTGAGCGGCAAGTTTCGGCGCGGCGGCACAGGCCAGATCGATACGAAGCGTACGAGCATGGTCGGCGTGCCGGGCGAGGCCGACTACGACATCATCGAAGCCGTCGTGGAGCTTGCATCGGAGCTTGGCATCAGCCCCGCGTCGGTGGCGCTGGCGTGGGTCCGCTTGCAGGCTGGGGTCACATCCACCCTGATCGGTGCCAGGCGGCTGGATCAGCTCAAAGCCAATCTCGATTCTCTCGAAGTGACGTTGTCCGCCGAGCAGATCGGCAAACTCAGCCTGGTCTCCAAGCCGAAGCTGAATTTCCCGTCCGAGAACAACGAAACCCTGGCGCCGATGCTGGCCTTCTCCGGCATGACGGTCGATGGCCGAACCGTGCCGTCATTTTCCCGGGCCTGATGGAAGTGAGATACCGCGCCATCGCATGGGGCACCACGAACCTGGTTTGATCAAGGAAAAGAAGATATGGCAATGACTACAGCACAAGCACCCATCGGTTCAGGCTTTAGCCGCGCTTCCACGACCGCCGACGTCATCAAGGGCATCGATCTGGTCGGCAAGGTGGCTATCGTTACGGGAGGTTATTCGGGCCTCGGGCTTGAAGCGGCACGCTCGCTAGCGTCAGCCGGTGCGCGCATCATCGTGCCGGCGCGTGATGTCGAGCGCGCACGCAGGGCCGTCGCCGAAGTCGGTGGCGGCATGGAGGTTCAATCGATGGATCTCACCGATCCTCACTCGATCGATGACTTCGCACGCGATTTCGTTGAAACGGGTCTGCCACTTCATCTACTCATCAACAACGCCGGCATCATGGCGCTGCCCGAGCTGAAGCGCGACGCACAAGGCAATGAGCTTCAGTTTTCCACCAACCACCTTGGCCATTTCAGGCTGGCTCTGCGACTTTGGCCGGCGCTCAAGCGCGCCGGTGGCGCGCGCGTCGTATCCGTCTCGTCCGCTGGGCATCGCTTCTCGCCGGTCGTCTTCAACGACATCAATTTCGAGCGCCGCGATTATGAGCCTTTCAAAGCCTACGGTCAGTCGAAGACCGCCAACATTCTCTTCGCGGTTGGCCTCGATCGGCGAGGCAAGGACGAGGGCATTCGCGCATTCGCGCTCCATCCGGGTGGAATCGCGGGGACGAACCTCGGCACGCATGTGGGGGTGGAAATGCTGAAAAAGACCGGATTCGTCGACCAGAATGGTCGCCCGGTCATCGATCTGGCCCGTGACTTGAAATCGGTGCCGCAGGGCGCGGCCACCCATGTCTGGTGTGCGGTCAGTCCGCAACTCGAGGGTAAAGGCGGGGTGTTCTGCGCCGATTCCGATATCGCTCCGATTCTGCCAGATGGCAACTCTTTCGGTCTGTCCGAAGATCGTGCCAATCGCGGCACTGGCGTCCTAGCCTATGCGGTCGACCCGGGCGCGGCCGAAGAACTCTGGCGCAGAAGCGAGGAAATCACCAACGTCTCCATCCAGGGCTAGTCCCAATGTGACGAGGGTGCGCTGCCCCTCGGGAGCCACCGGTCTTATGTACTTGATAACCGGTGCCGCTGGGATGAGCGGGCGGATGATAGTCAACGAGTGCGTGGCGCAAGACATTTCCATCAGGGCCCTGGTGCGCGATCGGGCGCGGAACCCGCGACCGGGCGGGCAAGCGGCTGACCGTACCGGACGCCCCTTCATCCGGTCGTACCGCAGCGTTTAAGGTCACCTCACATCAAGTTGGCGAGGTCGGTCACCGGCAAACCCACTTGCCGCGCAAGTTCCTTCTTGGTCAACTTGCCGCTTGCCAGCAGCAGCCTGGCATTTTCCTGTCTCAAAGTCTTGAGCAGCTCCTGGGGCGGGACGCCGAAGTGCTGCTTGAATCTGCGCTGGAACGTCCGGCGCGACATGTTGCACCGATCGGCCATGTCATCCACGGTCCATGGCGAAGCCAGGCTCTTTTCCATGCTGCCGATGAGATCCCGGAATGGCGCGCTGGCACGGTCTTGCACGCGCAGGGTCTGGCTGTACTGGCGTTGGTCGCCGCTTCGCCTCAAATAGACAACCAGGCGTCGGGCAACACGCTGGGCAATCGCGATGCCGCAATCATGTTCGATCAAGGTCAGTGCCAGATCGATACCGGCAGTGACGCCGGCGGTCGTCCAGTATTTTCCGCTTTCGCAAAAGATACGTTCATCGACAACGTCCAGGTTTGGAAACGCCTGGCGAAGCCGGTCGGCGGTACGCCAATGCGTGGTGACGAGCCGTCCGTCCAGAAACCCGGCTGACGCCAGCAAAAACGCACCCGTGCAAACGCTGCAGGTTCGAGCCGTGATCAGGTCGCGGGCACGCAACCATTGCAGGATGACAGGATCTTGAGCAGCGCGATGCACACCGTCCCCACCCGGGACGATCAGCGTGTGCAGGCGAAATTCAGTTGCCGCGTCCAGCGTGTGGTCGACCAGGACCCGTAGGCCTCCGTCGGTGGTTTGCGCGGGCGTTTCGGGACCAAAGGTGGAAAGGCGATAACGCCCGTAGCCGAGTTCATCGTTGGCTGTCGTGAACGCCTGCCACGGCCCACTCAAATCAATCGGTTGAAACCCGGGGAACACGAGAAAGCCAATGTGAATTGGCGCAATTCCCGCTGCTTTTGGCGCATGTTCATTCACGAAGACCTCTACCTTGGAGACTTTCAAGGGGTTCCTATATGCAAGTCAATTTTCTGCTCTTTCCCGCGCTCACTCAACTCGATTTGACCGGGCCGTACGAAGTTTTGGCTCGTGCGCCGGGCTTCGAGATCGATTTGGTCTCTCCATCCATGGAGCCAGTCCGATCCGACCGTGGCTTGACCATGCTTCCCACCGCAACGTTCGACAATGCCAAGCCCTGCGATCTATTGGTCGTTCCCGGTGGGCCGGGGACTGACGATGCCTTGGTGGATCAACGCTGGGTGGATTTCACTGCCCGCCAGGCTGCACAGGCCAGGTACATCTTCGGTATTTGCACCGGCTCGCTTCTGCTTGGAGCAGCCGGGTTGCTTCGTGGCAGGCGCGCAGCCTGCCACTGGCAGGCACGAGAGTTCTTGAGTGAATTCGGCGCCATTCCGGACGAATCCCGCATGTGCGTGGACGGCAACATCTTCACCTCTGGCGGTGTGACTTCCGGCATCGATATGGCCATCAAGGTCGTTGCCATGATGCTCGGCGACGATACCGCGCAGCAAATCCAATTGCAGATCGAATACGACCCGGAGCCTCCCTTCGCAGGCGGCACGCCACGCACGTCTCCCGACTACATCGTCCAGCGCTGCCTGGATGCAACCCGCAAGCGCCACGCAATTCGTGCACAAGCCGTAGCCCAGGCCGCGCAACGACTGGACACCTGAGGCGAAGACGGAGCACATCATGAAATTCCTGAAGAGAGGGCTCGCCGCATCGCTTGCGTTCTTTATCCTGGGGCCAGGC
Organism: Bordetella genomosp. 11; assembly: GCF_002261215.1. Classification (NCBI taxonomy): domain Bacteria; kingdom Pseudomonadati; phylum Pseudomonadota; class Betaproteobacteria; order Burkholderiales; family Alcaligenaceae; genus Bordetella; species Bordetella genomosp. 11. Next base: position 162,695 of record NZ_NEVS01000004.1, read on the forward strand.
GTCGCCCATGCGGCTTTTCCGGATCATCCGATCACGCTGATCGTTCCCTACGCCGCGGGCGGTCCCATGGATAGGCTTGCGCGTCAACTCGCAGCCAAACTCATCCCGCAGCTTAACCAGCCGATCGTCATCCTTAACCGGGGCGGCGCGGGCGGCAACATCGGCGTGATAAGTGCCAAGCACGCCGCGCCGGATGGGTACACGCTATTGTTGGACCACACCCATATGGCCACGGCACCGTCGCTCGATCGCAAGCTGGACTTCAACCCGTTGGGTGACTTCACCCCTTTGGGCATTTTCGTCGAGTCTCCACTCGTACTGATAGCCCGGCCTGGGATCCCTGTAGACAACAAAGATAACTTCCTGCGGTGGATGACGAGTCAAGCCCAGGTCAGTATGGCCAATGCGGGAACAGGCTCGGCGTCGTTCCTGTGCGGTTCGCTATTGCAGTCCCGGATGAAGAAAAGTATCACCATGGTTCCGTATCGGGGCACGGGTCCGGCCATGATCGATCTTCTAAGTGGTCAGGTCGATCTTATGTGCGATTTGACTGCCAATGCCATTCCTCAAATCCAGGCAGGGAAGGTCAGGGCGATCGCTGTCACAGTCCCCCAGCCGCTGATTGGCACTGTCCTGGGAACCACGCCAACGATGCAGCAGTTCGGCATTCCCATCGCGCCGTTGACGGTCTGGTATGGACTTTACGCCCCGGCCAAAACGGATGATTCTGTCGTCCGGAAAATCTCAGAGGCACTCCGAACCGTGGTTCACGACCCTGAATTCCGCAAGGAACAGGCGGATGCGGGCCTTAATGTCATCACAGATGAACGACTCGCGCCGGACGGCCACCGTCATTTCCTTGAAGCGGAAATCAAGAGGTGGGGCGCTGTTATTCAAGACCCAGGCAATTGATTCGGAAGGCCTTCGCCCGGCACCGGCTTCTTCAGCAAAGACAGATTTCAGGCGTTACCGAGGACCCACATCCGCTGTACAGCCCCCCGGATTGCCTGCCAACAGAACTCCAAGGGGCGGATCATTCCACCGGGAAGTCGAAGTAGGTCCGCGGATAGGGTTCGTCGGCGAGCTGGAAGTGCCACCATTCCGTTTCTATCGGCTTGAACCCCGCCTGGACCATCAAGGTGCGCAGTAGCAGCCGGTTGGCTTTTTGCGCCGCCGACAGTGCCGCGTATGAGGGGTGGGACTGGCGGCCGAAGTAGTCGTACGGTGTGCCGAAATCCAGCGTTTCGCCCGGCACGCCGTCGATCGCCGCGATGACGACGTCCATGGCGCTGCCGCGGCTGTGGCTGGATCTTTGCGCCAGATAGCCTTCCTTGAACAGGTTCTGTTTGTCGACATCGGGATAGAACGAGGCTTTCATCCGCTCATCGCCCGGCGTCCCGGCCCAGGCGACGAAATCGTCCACGGCGCGCTGCGGACGATATGCGTCCAGGAATCGCAAGGTCAGGCCGTAGGGTTCCAGTTGGTCGGCCACCTGCATGGCTGCGCGCGCGGCCGCCTGCGTAAGCAGGCATTTGTTCGCGCCGTATCCCGCGACGGGCCGGCCGATGAAGTTATCGCTGCCGGCATACCGCATGTCGATCTGGACGCGGCGCGGCTTGTCCCGTTGGCTGAATGCCGCGACATCGACGAAATCGGCCGGCCGGTCCCGCGTCGGTGGCACGGATGCCGCGCCGTCGCCAGCAATCGTGCGCAGCATGATCAGCGAAAGAAGGCTCGAAGGGCGAAACATAGGCATGTCAGGGTCTCTGCGATCTGGGGATTATAGGTATGACGGATGCCCTGCTCGTTTCGCTCGCGCCTTGTTGTGCGGACCGGATGCGGTCCTGTCCTTGGTGCCTGTCGGTGCCGTCGATATCCCGGCCGGTGGGCCATGCGGTCGGCCGGGCGGACGCACGGCGCGTCTTGTATTCCTGTCATCTCTGGCAAGCCGCGGTAACAGTAGCGTTTAATGCCGTGGTTCCAGTACGACAAAATCGCCCAGGAAATTGGACTTTGGCCCGAGAGGGACGTATGGCGACGGCCACTTACTTGCGCATTGCTTTCAATGCGCGATAAGGAACCCTCATATGTCTATTACCTCAGTCAATTCCAATCCCGTTCACGCCTACGCCGGATACCAGGCCCCCACCGAGCCGCAGGGCGGCCAGCTCGGCGCGGCAGAGGCATTCGCCTCCTACGAGGCGCCCGCGACCTCTTCCGCCCAACCGGACATCGGCCGGGGCGCATTCCTATCCAATGGAATGTGCGGCACGCCGTCTTACGAGACCGTGCAGCTGCAGGAAAAAGTCGGGCTGATCAACAAGGCCCAACAAGAGGTGAAAACCCTGGTCAACCGTATGCGGCAGGACCCGACGCTGGGGCCGAAGTCCGACGCTGCCCAGCGTGTCGGAGCCTTGCAGGCCACCTACGACTTTGTGGTCTCCGAGACCAAGAAAAGCGGTCTCTACGACACCTTGCAGCAGGCTGCCGTACAGCGGCTGAAGGATTCCGGCAACTACGAGGGCCTGATCAGCCAGGTACAGGAGAAGGAAGCGGCCATGGGCCGCACGCGCGATCGCGCCTGGGCCGAAAGCTGGATCGAAGGCCAGTTCGACTACGACCGCGTCGACGCCAATCATCAGGATGGCCAGCCCTATTTCGATTTGCGCGCGGTCGATGGAGAAGTCCGGGCCCTTCCCGGCAATACGGGCGCCGGCGCCTTCTTCGGCTCCAAGGCAGACGTCTTTGCGCGTGGGGCATTCTCGATCGAATTCAGCGGGACCGCCAACCAGCCGCTCTATACGGTGGAAAACAGGATTACCGGCGAAAAGACCGCACCGCGAGCCTTCGATTCGCGCGGTACGGTGATAGAAGCGGACGGCCTGCGCGCCGAAATGTTCGGAACGCCGGCACCTGGCGATTCGTTCTCCATCTACAAACCCGCCCAAGGGTTCGGGCGGCCGTCCGAATATCAGGTCGGTTATCTCGATTCCCTTTATATGACCTCGGTGGAGAACCGCAAGGCGGATCTGTTCAACGCCCTGTTTGGCCCGGCCATTCGCGACGGCGACGCGAAGCAGCCTGGCAAGATCATCCGGGACTTCATCTACACGCCGGTTTGATGTTCTCCAGCAACGCAGCCCTGGTCGGGTATTCCAGGCAAGCTCGCCACTTTGGGCATGACGGGCCGCCGAACATGGCTGCGTAAGGATATCCAGGCTAAAACCCGCACGGCATTGCGCCCTGCGGGTTTTTTTGCGCCCCGGGCTGCTACCCGGGATTCCCTGGCCGGTCTCGCTGCACAAGACCCGTAGCGATCGCCTAAGCCGGCAATACCTTGCTCATGACCACGCTGCGGTAGTTGGTGTGCTTCCATTGCGCGTACTCGATAAAGCGGTAGCCCCGCGACGAGTACCAGTGCCTGAGATGCGTGGCGGGTTCCGCCGTATCGAGGGCGATTTCACGCGCGCCGGATTTCCTGGCGCGCGTTTCGGCCAGGGCCATCAGGCGGTTGCCCAGCCCGGCTCCCTGGATCAGGGGATCCACGGCAAGTTGTGCCAGGCTGGCGATATCCGGCCGGTCCAGCCATGGGCTGCCACGCGTGCGGTCGGTGGGCTTGAAAAGCACGGTGCCGACGATCGCGCCATCCAGCACGGCCAGGTGGCATTCCCCCATGGCCATGCGTTGCCGGGTGATATCGGCGGTCTGGTCGACGGCCATGTAGCGCAGGCCCATGTCGCCGAGCCGCGCATAGGCGCGGTGCAGCAGGGCGGTCAGCTCGGCGGCGTCGCGATCGGGGGATGCCAGGCGGAAATCGATGGCGTCGGGAAGCGCGGGGCGGGACGTGCGCGTGGCGGGCATGTTCATTTTCTTGAGGCCGGGCCGGGAGACTATGATTCTACTTTTCTTCTGTCCGGACCCCGACCATGTCTCAGTCCCTTGTTTCCATTACGCCGGATATCGCTTGCGGTAACGATCGGCCGTTTGTGCTGTTTGGCGGCATCAATGTGCTGGAATCGCGCGACCTGGCCTTGCGCTCGTGCGAGCACTACCAGAAAGTCACGCGCAAGCTCGGTATCCCCTACGTTTTCAAGGCGTCTTTCGACAAGGCGAACCGCTCGTCCATCCATTCCTATCGCGGACCCGGCCTGGAAGAAGGCCTGCGGATATTCGAAGCCGTGAAAACCGAGTTCGGCGTGCCGGTGCTGACGGACGTGCACGAGCCCTGGCAGGCGGACCCGGTCGCCCAGGTGGTGGATGTCCTGCAATTGCCGGCCTTCCTGGCGCGGCAGACGGATCTGGCGGTGGCCCTGGCCAGGACCGGCCGCGTGATCAACATCAAGAAGCCGCAGTTCATGAGCCCGTCGCAGATCCAGAACGTCGTCGAGAAAATCGTCGAGGCGGGCAACGAACAGATCATCCTGTGCGATCGCGGCACCAGCTTCGGCTACGACAACCTGGTGGTCGATATGCTGGGCTTCGGCGTGATGAAGAAAGTCAGCGGCAACCGTCCGGTGATCTTCGACGTGACGCATGCGCTGCAGCAGCGCGCCGCCGGCGCGGCGGCTTCGGGCGGACGCCGCGAGCAGGTCGTCGAGCTGGCGCGCGCGGGTATCGGGGCGGGGTTGGCCGGACTGTTCCTGGAGGCCCACCCGGATCCGGACAACGCGAAATGCGACGGCCCCAGCGCCTTGCCGCTGGACAAGCTGGAGCCTTTCCTGACGCAGCTCAAGCGTCTGGATGATCTGGTGAAGTCTTTCGAACCGCTCGATATCGCCTGAGCGCGCGCCGCCTGGGAATGCCCGCGGCCGTGCGGGCTTATCGGGCGGCCTCCTCCATCTGCGCGGTCTCCTGGACGATCCATTCCTCGAAGGCCTTGATCATCGGCGTATCCTGCCGGCCCTTCGGGTAGGCCAGGTAGTAGGCGTTGGCGGTGTTTACCCGCAGCGCCAGGGGCGCCAGCAGGCGCCCGGTGCGCAGGTCGTCCTCTACAAAGGCGCGCTGCGCCATGACGATGCCCAGTTCGTCGGTGGCCGCCTGATAGGCCAGCGCGGAGTTCTCGAACTTCAGGCCGCTGTTGCCATCGATGGTCGTTACGTTGGCGGCGGCCAGCCAGTCCGGCCAGTCCGATGCGCGGTGCATGGAGCACAACAGGACGAAGCGCGAAAGATCCTCGGGCTCGCGCGGGGGAGGGGCGTTCCTGAACAGGCCAGGGCTGCAGACCGGCAGCAGGATCTCTCCGAACAGCTTGCGGCAGACCGCCCCCGGGATCGGCGCCGGCCCGGAATGGATGCACAGGTCGACTTCGTCGCGATCGAATTCCACTTGCTGGTGCGAGGTCGTGATGTGCACGTCGATGTGGCGATACAGTGCGTGAAAGCGCGCCAGCCGGGGCACGAACCAGCGAATGGCGAATGTGGGCGGCAACTTGATGCGCAGGATGTTGTCGGTGGGCCGTGCCCGCAACTGCCGCGTCTGCGTTTCGATCAGGTCGAATGCGGCGCGCAGGGTTGCCGCATAGCTGGCGCCCTCGACCGTAGTTTCGATGCCATGGCGCAGGCGCAGGCACAGCTGGACGCCCAGCCAATCCTCCAACTGACTGACGTGGCGGCTGACGGCGCCCTGGGTGACGGATAGTTCCTGGGCGGCGCGGGTCAGGCTGCCGTTGCGCGCGGTGGCCTCGAAGGCCCGCAGCGCGTTCAGGGGAGGAAGGCGTCTGGCCATGTGCTCTGAGTTTTTCTCAAGGGACCCTGCATAAATTTTGGTTTGAAGCGCCAGGGCTTGCATTTATCCTAACGCAAAATCTCCGCGAAGAATAAAGCGGAAAACCGCGCGGCAGGATCGCGCGGTGATGGATAAGCCGGGTTGCGCTGCAGCATCCCTGGAGGAGAAAAAATCATGCCACGCATCGCTGGCGGCGACGCCGCCCGGCCGCGTTCGAAGGTCCAGGACACGCGGACCGGGGGCGACTCCCCGCGGACCGTCTTCGACAGGATCTGGGACGCGCATCTGATCGATCGGCTGGACGACGGCCGCGACCTGGTGTTCGTCGACCGCCACGTGCTGCAGGAAACCACCAGCGCCGTCGCTTTTGCCGGCCTGGCGCGCGAAGGCCGTACCGTGCGGCATCCCGAACTGACCATCGCCACGCAGGATCACATCGTTTCCACGCGGCCGGGACGCGACGAGGACAGCTACCCCGGCGGCCGCGAACTGCTGACGCTGATGCGCGCCAATGCCTTGCAAGGCCATATCCGCCATTTCGGCATCGAGGATCCGCGCCAGGGCATCGTCCACGTCATTGCGCCGGAACTGGGGTTCGCGCTGCCGGGCAGTATCCTGGCCTGCGGCGATAGCCATACATCGACGGCCGGCGGGCTGGGGGCCCTGGGGATCGGCGTCGGCACCAGCGAGGTCGAGCATGTCCTCGCCACGCAGACCCTGGCATTGGCGCGACCCCGCAATATGCGGGTCCGGTTCCAGGGGCGGCCGGGCGCGGGCATCGCGGCCAAGGACCTGATCCTGCTGGCCATGGGCGCGCTGGGCGTGGCGGGCGGACGCGGCTGCGCCGTCGAGTATGCGGGCGATGCCGTGCGGGCGTTGCCGGTGGAAGGCCGCCTGACGCTGTGCAATATGTCCATCGAGCTGGGCGCGCGGCTGGGCCTGGTCGCGCCCGACGAGGCGACTTTCGAATACGTGCGGGGACGCGAGTTCGCCCCCGCGGGTGTGGCGTTCGAGCAGGCCGTGCGGGCGTGGCGGGAGCTGCGCAGCGATGCCGATGCGGTTTTCGACCGCGATGTGGCGGTCGACTGCGCGGACATGGCGCCGCAGGTCACCTGGGGTACGACGCCGGCCCATGTCGGCGGCGTGGACGGCCGCGTTCCCGACCCCGCCGGCTATGCCGACGCCAGGCAGCGCGAGAGTGTCGCGGCGGCGCTGGACTACATGGGCTTGACGCCCGGCATGCCGCTGGAAGGCATCCCCGTCGATGTTGCCTTTATCGGATCCTGTACCAATTCCCGCCTGTCCGACCTGCAGGCCGCCGCCGCCGTCGTGCGGGGCCGGCGCGTCGCCCCGGGCGTGCGCGCGCTGGTGGTGCCGGGCTCCATGGCTGTCAAGCGCGAGGCCGAGGCGCTGGGCCTGCATCGCGTATTCCGCGACGCCGGGTTCGAATGGCGCGAGGCCGGCTGCTCCATGTGCGTCAGCATCAACGATGACATGGTGCCCGCCGGCGCGCGCTGCATCGCCACCAGCAATCGCAATTTCGAGAACCGCCAGGGGCCGGCCAGCCGTACCCATCTGGCCAGCCCCGCCATGGTGGCGGCGGCCGCGCTGCGCGGGCATATCGCCGACGTGCGCAAGGAGATGCTCCTATGAGACCGATCGCGCGTGTCCGCGCGTGTGCCCCGGGCAGGATGCATCCGGCGCATACGCGCGCGGGGGAGACGGCGGCATGAGGCAACCCGTGCGCGAGATTGCGGGCGTCATGGCGGCGATGCCCATGGCCGACATCAATACCGACGCCATCATTCCGTCGGTATGGCTGCGTACCGCGACCGCCGACATGGGCAAGGGCCTGTTCGGCGGCTGGCGCTACGACGAACAGGACCGGGAGCGGCCGGACTTCATCCTGAACCGCGAGCCCTACCGTCGCGCCCGCGTCCTGCTGGCGGACGAGAATTTCGGTTGCGGGAGTTCCCGCGAAGCGGCGGTATGGGCGCTGGCGCAGTTCGGCATCGGCTGCGTGCTGGCGCCCAGCTTCGCCGATATCTTCTACGAGAACGCCTTCCGCAACGGCCTGGTGGCGGCCATCATCGACACCGGGGCCTATCGGGCATTGCGCGCCGCGGCGCAGGACCGCGCCGCGCCCACCTGCCGCGTCGATCTGGCGACGCTTACCGTTACCGGCCCGGACGGCGCGACGTATCCATTCTCCATCCCGGTCTCGCGCGCGCAGGCGCTGATGCGCGGTGACGACGAGATCGCCATGACCCTGTCCCGTTTGCCGGCCATCGAGGCGCACTATGAACGCCGGCGCGCCGAATCCGGCTGGCTGTTCCCCGCCGCGTTGCAAAGGAGTACCGCATCATGACCCGTCCCAGCCTGCGCGACGCGCTCAAGCGCGAAACGCCGCTGATCACGCCGCTGGCGCACGACGCGTTGTCCGCGCGCCTGATAGAGCAGGCCGGCTTCCAGGCTTTCGCGGTGGGCGGTTCCGCCATGCTCGCGGCTCGGCATGCGTATCCCGACATCGGCCTGATCGGCCTGACCGATATGGCCGATGGCCTGCGCGACATCGCCGCCGCGTCGAGGCTGCCCTTCCTGGCCGATGCCGACGACGGCTATGGCGACGTCAAGAGCGTGGCGCGGCTGGTCGCGCAGTACGAGGCCATAGGCGTCAGCGGATTCCTGCTGGAAGACCAGAGCCGCGACCACAAGCAGCAGCGCGCCGACAAGGCGGCCCTGGTGGTGGACGAGGCCGTCATCGAAGCCAAGCTCAAGGCCGCGATGCAGGCCCGCCGCAATCCCGAGACGTTCATCATCGGCCGCACCGATGCCTACGGTCCGCTGGGCCTGGATGCGGCGCTGCGGCGGGCCGAGCGCTTCCTGAAGCTGGGCGTGGATGGCGTGTTCATCGCCGGCCTGCGCCGCGAGGAAGACTATCGGCGGGTCGGCGCGGCCTTGAAGGGCGCCTATCTGTCGGCGGCCATGTTCGAGGGCGGCGACACGCCCTGGCTCAGCCCGGCCGAACTGGGCGCAATGGGATACACACAGGTGTCGTATCCGGCCAGCCTGATCCTGCGGGTGGTGCGGGCCTTGCGCGACGGCCTGAACGCGCTGCGGCGCCATGCCGACGGCACGGCGCCGCTCGTGCCCATGGCGGACGGCGCCGACGTGCGCCAGGCACTGGACCGCGCGACCGACCTGGCAGGCTGGCGCGCGATCGAGGGTGGCCAGCCGCCCCATCCGTGACGTCACTATCCACGAAGCAAACCAAAAGAACCGGAGGAGACCATGCAGAAACGATTCGACAGGACCGCGCTGATGCGGCGCGCCGGCGCGGCCTTGCTGGGCCTTGCCCTGGCGGGTGCCGCGCAGGCGGAGGACATCGTCGTCAGCAACTACGGCGTTTCCGCCAATGGCATGCCGTTCGCGGTGGCCATGGCCAAGGGTTTCTTCAAGCAGGAGGGTGCCAACGTAACCGGCATCCTGACCTCCGCCGGCGGCGGTACCACGCTGCGCAATATGCTGGCCGGCAACGCGCCGTATGCGGAGGTGAATCCCAACGCCGTTATCGCCGCCGCGCAGCAGGGCGCCGACATCAAGATCGTCAGCGACAACGTCCTGACGGTGGCGGAGTTCGTGTGGGCGGTGAAGAAGGATGCGCCCATCCATTCGGTCAAGGACCTGAAGGGCAAGAAGATGGGCTACACCAACCCCCGGTCCACCAGCCAGGCACTGGCCACGCTGGTGCTGCAATCCGGCGGGCTGAAGACGGAAGACGTCGAGCTGGTAAAGACCGGCGGCTTCGGCGAAGGCATTGCCGCGCTGGATACCGGGCTGGTGGATGCCACGCCGGTGCCGGAACCCCTATGGTCCAAGTATCGCGACAAGTACCGCGCCATCGCCGTGGCCCAGGACATGCTGCCGCCTATCGCCAACGTCATCGGGATCGCCGCGGGTTCGGGCGTGTCGCCGGAACGCGAGGCCTTCATCAAGGGGGTGATCCGCGCGCGCCGTCTGGCGGTTGAATATATGGAGAAGCACCCCGACGAATCCGGCGACATCGTCGCCAAGGTGTACAACCTGGAGCCGGCCGTCGCGCGCGCGGCCGTGCGCAATCTGGTCGCCAGCCGCACCAACGGCATCCCGTACTGGGGAGCCGGCGAGATCCATATGGACGGCCTGAAACGCGCGGTCGACGTACAGAAAATGGTGGGCGCCATCAAGGGCGATGTCGACCTGGACAAGCTGATCGACACGCGCTACCTGCCCGATGACCTGAAGAAGGTGAAGTAGCCATGTCACGCGTCGCGCAAGTCTATCCGCATGCCATGCCCGGCCGGCGCGCCGGCGATCCCAGGACCGGCGCGCCGGCGGCCGCCCACGTTTCCATGCGCGGCGTGGACAAGCTGTTCGCGCGGCCGGGGGGCGGTCCCGACGATACGCTCCACGCGCTCGGACCGATAGACCTGGAGTTGCGCCAGGGCGAGTTCTTTGCCGTGGTGGGCCCGTCCGGCTGCGGCAAGAGCACGCTGCTGGAGCTCGTGGCGGGACTGTCCACGGCCACGCGCGGCGAGGTGGCCTTCGAGGGCGAGCCCATCGTCGGCCGCATTCCGGACGGCGTCGGCGTGGTGTTCCAGGAGGACGCGTCCTTTCCCTGGCTGACCGTGCGCGAGAACATTGCCTTCGGCCTGCGCCGCCAGCGCATCGAGGCCGCGGAAAAAGCGCGGCGCGTGGACCGCGCGCTGGCGATGATGGGGCTGGCGCCGTTCGCGGAAAGCTATCCCGCCCAGCTGTCCGGCGGCATGCGCCAGCGTGTTTGCATCGCTCGCACGCTGGTGACAGAACCGCGCCTGATCCTGCTGGACGAACCCTTCGGCGCCCTGGACCAGCAGACCCGCCTGCTGATGGGGGACGAAGTCCTGAACCTCTGGCGCAAGACCGGCGCGACGGTGTTCCTGATTACCCACGCGCTGGACGAGGCGGCGATGCTGGCCGACCGGATCGGCGTCATGTCGGCCAGGCCGGGAAGATTGATCGATATCGTCGAAACCGGCTGGTCGCGCGATCGCGACAGCCGCATCGTGCAGGACGAACGCTTCGGCGCCATCACGGCGCGGCTGTGGCGCGCGCTGCGCGAAGAGTCCATGAAATCGATAGGTGCCATGGCGCCCGGAGGACAATCGTGAAACGGGCCCGCGTCTGGCGCATCGCCATCCTGCTGGCTTGCGTGGCGCTGCTGGAAGCGCTTTGCCTGGCCGGCGTCATCGACAATCTGACCATGCAGCCGCCCCATCGCATGATCGTGGACCTGGTCAACATGCTGGTGTCGGGTTCGTTGAACGGCGCCATCGCCAAGACGCTGGGCAATGCCGCCGTCGCGTTCATCGCCGCGGTGGCGCTGGGCGTATCGGGCGCCATCGTGATCCACCGGCTGCGTCGTGTGCGGGACACGCTGGAACCGCTGTTCGCCACGTACTACGCCATTCCGGTGTTCGCCTTCTATCCGCTGCTGATCATCGTCTTCGGCCTGAATGCGGCGCCGCAGATATTCATCGGCGCGATGCTGGGCGTGGTGGCCGTGATCGTCAACACCCTGAACGGGCTGGACCGCGTGCCCGGCGTGCTGCTGAAGACGGCGCGCGTGCAGCACATGGGCGTGCGCGAAACCGCCTGGCGCATCACGCTGCCCTATGCCGCGCCGTATATCCTGACCGGCGCGAAGCTGGCGGTGGCCTATTCGCTCATCGGCATCATCGGGGCGGAGTTCATCATGTCCAACGGCGGCATGGGCTACGAAATCAGCTTCGCCTACAACAACTTCGACAACAAGACCATGTACCCGCTGATCCTGCTGATCCTGCTGGTGTCCGTGTCGATCAATATGCTGTTTGCGCGCTGGGAGAAGGCGATCCTGGCGCGCAGGGGATTGCGATGAACCGCCGGCCCTCCATACTGCGCAATACCTTCACCCTGCTGGTCGTGGTAGTGGTCGCCTGGCAGATACTCTACTGGCTGGTGGGCGACGTGGCCCTGCGTTCCCCGGCGCAGACGCTGGAATTCGCGCTGCGCTTCGTGACCACGGCGCAGTTCGGCGCGCACCTGGCCGAAACGGCACGGGCCTTCGGGATGGCGCTGGCGCTGGCGGTGATCATCGGCCTGGCGGTCGGCTTCGTGCTGGGCGGGCACCGCTTCCTGGGCGAAGTATTCGAGCCGATGCTGATCGCGCTGTATTCGATCCCGAAGATCACCCTGTACCCGATCCTGCTGCTGGCCTTCGGGCTGGGCATATCCTCCAAGGTGGCGTTCGGCACCATCCATGGAGTGATCCCCATCGCGCTCTTCACGGTCAACGCGGTGCGCAATGTACGCGCGGTACATCTGAAGACGGGCAGGGTCATGGGCCTGGCGCCGTGGGACATGGTCACGCGCATCATCTTCCCGTCCGCGTTGCCGGAAATCTTCGCCGGATTGCGCATCGGTTTCTCGCTGACGCTGATCGGCACCTTGCTGGGAGAAATGTTCGCTTCCCAGCGCGGACTGGGGTTTCTTTTGATGAGCGCCATCGGCCTGCACAACGTCGACCTGATCATGACCTTGACGGTGCTGCTGAGCCTGTTCGCCGGAACGGCCAGCGTGATCCTGCTGGCGATCAATCAACGGCTGCGGGCCAGGATGAGCGCCTAGGAACCTGCGGAAGCCCGTGCCCGCGGCGCGACGGACTGGGGCAATTTGTCCAGTCACCCGTGCGAAGATTCGCGGGTACACTAGAGAACGAATCTCATTTCGAAATCATGGCCCGTCACCTTCGCCGACAATTGACCGCCTGGCTTGGCCTGCTCGCCATGTGCCTGATCGCGTTCGCGCCGACGGCAAGCCATTTCGTCCGTGCCGCACGGACCTTCGTTTTGCCCGTCTGCACGGTCGACGGCCAGGGTGAACACACGGTCAGCCTGTTTGCGGTCGACGCGCGCTCCGACGGTGCCGCCGCGACGGCGATGAACGGCATGAAAGACATGCCGGGCATGCGACACGGCGCGGCGGCGGGCGGCAGCGGCGGCCATGCCGATCATCGCTCGGGGCCCATGGACGATTGCGGTTATTGCGATCTGTTCAACCATGCGCCCGCGATATCCATGGTGCCGCCCGCGCCGCTCGCGCCGCTTTTGCTGCTGTTCGGCACGCTCGTATTGCCGGTCCTGACGCGCTATACGCCGTTCGGCGCCTTCCCCTCGGGCCGCCCGCGCGCCCCGCCCGCCATTTCCTGATCCCCGTCTCGCGATCCGAATGCCGCCGCCTCGTGTCGGCGTGTGCGTTCGTCTTCCCATTTCGATATCAGGAAATCCGATGTCCTATCCTGCCTTGCGGCGCGCGCTGTCGTGCGCGCGCCTGGCGGCGGGGCTGGCCGGTGGCGGCATCCTGCCGCTGCTGCTGCCCGCGCGCGCCTGCGCCGCCGATGCCACGCCCGCCTTGTCTCCCGCCGTCGGCGTGGCCCCCGATGCGCCATCCGCCTCTCCGCCGCAAGCCCCGCCTGGCGATGCGGCCGCCACCGTGCCTTCCGGACCGGCGCCCGGCAATCCGGCGCCATCCGTGCTTCCTACCGTCAGCGTGACCGCCGACGCCGGCGATGCGCCCGCCTTCGATCCCGACCTGCCGGCTTCGGTGGAGTCCGTCTCGCGCGAGCAGTTCGGAAACTGGAACGTCGTCAATAGCGAGGACACGCTGAAGTACCTGCCCAATCTGGCGGTGCGCAAACGCTTCATCGGCGACCAGAACTCCCTGATCGCCGTGCGCGGCACCAGCAATAGCCAGAGCGCGCGCGGCCTGGTCTATGCCGATGGCCTGCTGTTGAGCAATCTGCTGGGCAACAGCTTTAGCTTCGCCCCGCGCTGGTCCATGGTCGCGCCCGACGAGATCGACCGCGTCGACGTCATCTACGGCCCTTATTCGGCGCTGTACCCGGGCAATTCGCTGGGCGCCACCGTGCTGATGACCACGCGCATGCCCGAAGCCTTCGAAGCCCACGCGGACGTGAAGGGGTATACGCAGCACTTCGATCTGTTCGGCGTCGATCGCGACTTTACGGGCGGCCAGAGCTCGGCTTCCTTCGGCGACCGGGTCGGCAAGTTGTCCTATCGCCTGGACGCAGGCCATCTGGAGAACACCAGCCAGCCGCTGCAGTTCGCCACGCTGCCGCGTTCGACCACGCCGGCCCGCGCGGGCGACACGCCCGTGACCGGCGCCCGCTTCTACGAGAATCAGACTGGCGCGCCCACCGTCGTACTGGGCGTGAACGGCGAGGGCATCGAGCGCACCGTGGAAGACCAGTTCAAGCTCAAGCTGCGATACGACTTCACACCCACGCTGCAGGGTGGCGCGACGGTGGGCTATTGGCGCGATCGCTACCGCAGCGATACCTCGACCTTCCTGCGCGATCCCGCAGGGAACAAGGTCTACCAGGGCACGGTCGACATCGGCGGATACGAGTACGCGATCCCTGCATCCGCGCTGGCGCCCAGCCGCGGCGACAGCGAGAACTGGCTCTATGGCCTGTCCTTGAAAACACGCAATCCAAGCGGCTGGAACGGGGAAGCGATCGCTTCGTATTACGACGTCGCGCGCAATGTCGCCCGCAACGCCAGCCAGGGCGGCCCGGGAGATGGGCCGGGCACCGTCACCTATGGCGATGGCACGGGATGGAAGACGCTGGACCTGCGGTCGACGTATACCCAGCCGGCATCGGCGGCGGGCCTGGCGGCCCACGACCTGGCGTTCGGCTACCACGTGGACAGCTATTTTTCCGACAGCAGGACCTTCACGACGGACGATTGGTCGGATGGGAGCGCCGGTGCCTTCGCCAACGCCTTCAAGGGCAACACGCAGACGCAGGCCTGGTATGCCCAGGATGCGTGGCGTTTCCTTCCGCGCTGGAAATTCGTTTATGGGTTGCGCTACGAGGACTGGCGCGCCTATGGCGGCTCGCAGGCGGTGGGCGGCGTGCGTGCGTCGTACCCGAATGCCGATCAGCGCCATGCGTCGCCCAAGGCATCCTTGTCCTTCGATGCGACGGACGACCTGACGCTGCGGGCTTCCATCGGCCGCGCCTACCGCTTTCCGACCGTGGGGGAGTTGTTCCAGGGGAAGATCAACGGTTCGACGCTGATCAACAACAACCCGGACCTGCAGCCCGAAAACGACTTGTCCAAGGAGTTGACCGCGCAATGGACGGGCGACAGCGGCGTGTTGCGCGTGTCGCTGTTCCAGGACGATGTGGAAAACACCATCTTCAGCCAGACCGACACCACGACGATTCCCAATGTGACCAGCTTCCAGAACATCGACAAAGTGCGCTCGCGCGGCGTCGAAACCGCTTACCAGGGGCAGGACGTCGGTGTCCGCGGGCTGGATCTCATCGCCAATCTCGCCTATACGCAGTCGAAGATACTGGCCAATTCGCAGAACCCGGCGTCCGTGGGCAAATACTTCTATCGCATTCCCCTGTGGCGCGCTAACCTCGCCGCGACCTATCGCTTTGGCGACAAGGCCGCGCTGACCGGCGCGGTGCGCTATTCGGGACGCCAGTACAACACGCTGACCAACACCGACAGCAATCCGGATGTGTTCGGCGGCACCAGCACGTATACCGTCGTGGATGCCAAGTTCACCTACCGGTTGAATCGCTATAGCGAGGTCAGCGTGGGCGTGGACAACCTGTTCGACGAAAGGTATTTCGTCTATCACCCGTATCCCGGGCGCACCTTGTACGTGGAAACCCGCCTGCACCTATAGCGGCGGCAGCGCGCCGCGCGCATGGCGGTCCCGCTTCGTCCGCGCCGTGGCCGTGCGGGGCGGGGCGAAGCCGGCTAGGGTATCCACCAATCCGTATTGCATTGACAGCGGCACGTGGCAGTCCGGATAATTTGTCGCAGGTCCAGGACAATATTGTCCCGGGCCGACGCAGCAGGATTGCTGCGCAAACACAGGCTATGAAAGCCCTCGCATCGCGCTTCCAGCGTGGTCGAGGGCTTTTTTATTTCCGGGCCGCCGCAAGACTATGCCTCCTTGCGGCAGCGAGCCGGCTTGCCGGCGCGGCGCGGAGGCATTTTTCGTTTCTGGAGTTTCCATGTCGTCTTTGGCTTCCGCCGGCGAGCGCGTATTCCCGGACACCATCGTGGCCGCCGTGCAGATGGATTGCCGCATCGGGCAGAAGGACGCGAACGTGGCGCGCTCGCTGGCATTGATCGAGCAGGCCGCGGCGCGCGGCGCGGTCATTGTGGTGCTGCCCGAGCTGTGCAACACGGGCTATGTTTTCGACAGCCGCCCCGAGGCCTTCGCCCTGGCGGAAAGCGTGCCGGACGGCCCCACCGCCCAGGCCTGGATCGCGGCGGCGGCGCGCCTGGGCATCCATATCGTGGCGGGCATCACCGAGCGGGCGGGCGATCGCCTATACAACGCCGCGGCCGTCATCGGCCCGCGCGGCTACCTGGGCACTTATCGCAAGCTGCATCTGTGGGGCGAGGAGAACCTGTTCTTCGAGCCCGGCGACCTGGGCTTGCCCGTCTTCGATACGGAGCATGGCCGGCTGGGCGTGGCGATCTGCTATGACGGGTGGTTTCCGGAGGTGTATCGCCTGCTCGCCCTGCAGGGCGTCGATATCGTCTGCATGCCGACCAACTGGGTGCCCATGCCGGGACAGGATCCGCGCCACCCCACCATGGCTAATACCCTGGCAATGGCCGCGGCCCATAGCAACGGCCTGAGCATCGTTTGCGCCGATCGCGTGGGTGTGGAGCGCGGCCAGCCGTTCCTGGGCCAGAGCCTGGTGGTCGGCGCGCAGGGCTGGCCGCTGGCCGGGCCGGGCTCTCCCGACCAGGAGGAAATCCTTTGCGCGGCGATCAACCTGAAGCGCTCGCGCGCCGCCCGCCATCTGAATCCCTACAACGTCGTGCTGCGCGACCGGCGCGACGATCTTTATCGACTCGTACCCGGGCCCGGGCAGACGCGTCCCGGCTAGCGCGGTCCGCGCGCATCTCCGGTCCGTATCGCGCAATACGGCGCGATACGGCGCGGTTCGCCGCCGCGTGGCGGTCCGACCTTATTTACTACACAGGACAGAAGATGAAAACCACAGCTACTTTCCTTGCCCCCGCCGTCCTGGCCTGCGCCAGCCTGCTGGCCGTGGCCCAGGCCGCCGAACCGATCCGGATCGGCGTCGCCGTCGGCTTGTCCGGCGCCAACAGCGTGGTCGCGCCGGCGGCCGTGCAGTCCTCGCAATTGGCCGTCGACGAAATCAATGCGTCCGGCGGCATCCTGGGCCGCCAGGTGCAGCTGGAGATCGCCGATGACGGCTCCGGCGCCGTCGGCGCGCAGAAGGCTTTCGATACGCTGGTCTTCCAGAAGAAGGTCGACGCCGTGATCGGCATGGAAACCAGCGCGGCGCGCAGCGCCGGCCTGCCGGTGGTGGCGCGCGGCAAGACGCCGTATATCTACACTTCGTTCTACGAAGGCCGCTCGTGCAGCAAGTGGCTGTATGTCAACGGATGGGTGCCGGAACAGCAGGTGGCCCCGGTGGTGGACTACTTTACCGGGCATGAGAAAGCCAAGACCTTCTTCCTTGTCGGCAGCGATTACTCGTTCGGCCGCGGCATGCTGGCCTTCACGCGCAAATACATCGAACAGAAGGGCGGCAAGGTCGTGGGCGAGGAATACCTGCCCATGGACGGCAGCGACTGGACGGCGGTGATTTCCAAGATCCGCGCCGCCAAGCCCGACGCGCTGATCAGTTCCACCGCGGGCGGCGCGCCCAATGTATCGCTGGCCAAGCAGCTGAAGGCGGCCGGCATCGCCATCCCGTACGGCAACCTGGCGATCGACGAAGGCACGGCCAAGACCATGGGCGACGTGGCCTCGGGGATGTACCTGTCGGCGTCCTACCTGACCAGCATCGACAACGCCCAGAACAAGCGCTTCCTGGATGCCATGCACAAGAAGTTCGGCGCCGAGCTGAAGACGCCCAATGAACTGTCCGAGCCCCAGTACGAAGCCTTTTTCCTGTACAAGGCCGCGGTGGAAAAAGCCGGGACGACGGATTCCGACAAGGTCATCCCGGCGCTGGCGCAAGTGTCGTACGACGGCCCGCGCGGACCGGTCAGCATGAACAAAAGCCGTCACGCCGCCCTGAACATGCACCTGGGCCAGATCCAGGCGGATGGGTCGGTGAAAATCCTGCAAACCTTCACGGCGGTCGATCCGGGCCCGCAATGTCCCAACATCAAGTAATGCGTCCGGCAGCCCGGAGGCGGATGGCGCAAGGCGCACTGGACCACTGATATGGACCTACTACTGGATGTGCTGACGACGGCGGCGATGCTGTTCGTGGTAACGGCCGGGCTGATGGTGATTTTCGGCGTCATGAAGATCGTCAATTTCGCCCATGGCGCCTTGATTACCCTGGGCGGCTACGTCAGCTACGTCGTCACGCGGCTGGGCCTGGATCCGTGGCTGGCCTGGCCCCTGGCCGTGCTCTGCGGCATCGTGGCGGGGATGGCGGTGGAATGGCTGGTCGTGCGCCCGCTGTACCGGCGCCCGCTGGATGCGATCCTGGCGACCTGGGGACTGGGGATCGTCATCGGGCAATTGATCGTGCTGGCCTTCGGGCGCGAAGTGCAGTTCGCCGATGCGCCGCTGTCCGGCATCTGGACCGTGGCGGGTACCGGCTATTCGGCGTATCGCATCGTCCTGATTCCGGCGGCGCTGGCGCTGTGGGCATTGCTGGCCGGCCTGCTGAACGGCACACGCTTCGGCGTGCGCACCCGCGCCGTCATCATGAACGAACCGCTGGCCAGCGGACTGGGCATCAATGCCGCGCGCATCCGCTTCATTACCTTCAGCCTGGGCGCGGGCCTGGGCACCCTGGGCGGCGCGCTGGTGACCCCGCTATCCAGCGTCGACCCCAATATGGGCGTCGGCTGGCTGATCAGCGCCTTCATGCTGGTGATGGTGGCGGGGCATTCGATCACGAGCCTGTTGCTGACCTGCCTGGTATTCGGCGCTTGCCAGGTATTGGTCAGCATCTATGTGAACCCGGTCCTGGGCGGCCTGACCATTGCCGTGCTGGCGGCGCTGACCTTGCGCGTGCGGCCGAAGGGGTTTGCCCATGAGTGATGCAATGAGCGATCGTACCGGCGCGCCCGCCACCCAGGCGGCGAGGTCGATGGCGTCCGGCAGGGGACTGGGCGCGCTGGCCGTCGCGGGACTGGTGCTGGTGGCCGCCGGGCCTTTCCTGTTCGACACCTATTTGCTGAACGTCCTGATCAAGGCGTACTTCTTCGCCATCGCCGCCCTGACCGTGGACCTGTTGTGGGGCTACACGGGGTATCTGACCTTCGGCCAGTCGGCCTTCTTCGGCATGGGCGCGTATGCCGCGGGGCTGGCCTTTACGCACTACGGCTTTTCGCCGGGCGTGGTCGCGCTGGCGCTGCTGGCCGCGGTCGCCGCGACGGCGGTGGTGGCGGCCGTCGTGGGCTGGCTGTCGTTTTATCGCGGGGCGTCGCCGTTCTTCGCCACGGTGATATCGCTGGTACTGCCCATCGTCCTGACCCAGCTGGTGCTGACCGGCGGGGAATGGACGGGCTCCAGCTCCGGCCTGACCGGCTACGACAGTTTCGATCTCTCGCTGGCTGGCTGGTACTGGGTCGCCGGAGCCGCCCTGGCGGTGGCCGCGGCGGCGGGGTGGCTGCTGGTGCGCAGCGATGGCGGCCGCGTCCTGACGGCCATCCGCGACAACGAGACCCGCTGCGAATACCTGGGCCTGCGCGTATCGCGCGTGCGCATCCTGCTGCTGGTGGCGATGGCGGTCGTGGCGGGGCTGGCCGGATTCGGCTACGGCGCCTTCAGCGGCGTGGTGGCGCCGGAGCTGACCGGCTTCGTGCTGGGCACGGAACTGATCGTCTGGGTCGCGCTGGGCGGCAGGGGAACCTTGTGGGGGCCGCTGGTGGGCGCGGTGCTGATCAACGTGGCCAGTGCCTACCTGAGCGGCAGCATGCCCTTCGCCTGGCAGTTGATACTGGGCGTGGCATTCGTCGCTGTGATCCTGTTGCTGCCCCGCGGCCTGGTGCCGCTGTTGCTGCGCCCGTTCGGCCTGGGCCGGCTGGCACCGCGCATCCCCGTGCTGCAGGCGCGCGATGTCGGGCAGCCCGACCGGTCCGGCCCGCCGGCGCTGGCCATGCGCGACGTCAGCCGGCACTTCGGGTCCCTGCAGGTACTGCGCGGCATTACGCTGACCGCGCGGGCCGGTGAGCTGGTGGGCCTGATCGGCCCCAACGGCGCGGGCAAGACCACCCTGATGCGGGCGCTGAGCGATGGCGCCGAGCGCAACGGCGGCACCATCGCCCTGTGCGGACACGACATCGGCCGGCAACCGCCGCAGGATTGTGTGCGCGACGGCCTGGGACGCAAGTTCCAGAACGCGAATATCTTCGACACCTTGACCGTCGCGGACAGCCTGCGCATCGCGGGGTCGCTGCATGACAGGCCGTCGCTGTGGCGGCGGTCGGATACGCTGCGGCTGCCGTCCTACGCGCTGGAGGTCCTGCGCGCGACGGAGGTCGATCGCAAGCTGGGCGAGGTCGCCCGCGACCTGTCGCATGGCGAGCAGCAGGCGCTCGAACTGGCCATGGTGCTGGCCCTGGCGCCGCGCATCGTGCTGCTGGATGAGCCGACGGCGGGCTTGAGCCGGCATGAACGCGCCCGTATCGGTGAAATCCTGGCTTCGCTGGCCCATCGCCACGGCCTGTGCTGCCTGCTGGTGGAACACGACCTGGATTTCGTCGAGCAGGTCGCCACCCGCATCGTCGTCCTGCACCAGGGCGCCATTGTCATGGACGGCAGCTTCGCCGGCGTCGTCGGGTCGGAACTGGTCAAGACGATCTACGCCGGCACGGGGCAGGGGGGTGCGATGGGCGACAAGGGGGGACACCAATGAGTTTATTGAAACTCGATGGGGTGACCAGCGGGTACGGCGCCTCGGTCGTGCTGCGCGGCCTGTCGATGGAAATCGGCGCCGGCCAGGCGGTGGCCCTGCTGGGCAAGAACGGCATGGGCAAAAGCACCTTGCTGAAGACCGTCATGGGCTATCTGCCCAAGCAGTCCGGCACCGTGGCGCTGAACGGCGAGGACATCACCCGGCTGGCGCCGCACCGGGTGGCGCGCAAGGGCGTGGCCTATGCCGCGCAGGAACAGGCCATCTTTACCGAACTGAGCGTGCGCGACAATCTGCGGCTGGGCCTGGCGCGGGAGGCGGACTTCCCCGAGCGGTTCGCCGCCATCGAGCCCCTCTTTCCGGTGTTCAAGGACAGGCTCCGGCAGCCCGCCGGCACGCTGTCGGGGGGCGAGCAGAAGATGCTGCTGGTGGCGCGCGCGCTGATGCTGCGTCCATCCGTTATCCTTCTGGACGAAATCACCGAGGGCCTGCAGCCTTCGGTGATCGACCGCCTGGCGCAAGCCCTGTTGTGGGAGCGCCAGGAAAATGGCACGACGATGCTGCTGATCGAACAGAATGTCGCCTTCGCGCTGCGTGTGGCCGACCGCTACCTGGTCCTGAAGCAGGGCGAGATCGTCGAAGAGGGCGACGCCCGCGATGGGGCGGCGGCCGAAACGATATTTGCCCATCTGCGTGTCTAAGGCCTTGGGCCAGGCATCAGGCCTGGCCCAGGGTCCCGGCGCGCGGTGGGCCAGGATGGAACTATGACTGCAACCAGGGGATCGTCGGCGGACTGGCGGATCGGCATACTGTTTTCGCGGACCGGCGTGACGCGAGTCACCGGCTCGGAGCATTTCCTGGGCACCGCGCTGGCGGTCGAGGAAATCAACGAGGCGGGCGGCGTGCTGGACCGGCAGCTCGCCCCGGTCTGCTATGACCCGGCCAGCAACCCGGCGGAATACCGGCGCCTGGCCACGCAACTGATGGCGGACGATGACGTCAATGTGATCTTCGGCTGCTCCACTTCGTCCAGCCGCAAGGCCGTCCTGCCGGTAGTGGAGCGCAATAACGGACTGTTGTGGTATTGCTCGTTCTATGAAGGTTTCGAGTATTCGCCCAACGTGGTCTACACGGGGGCGGTGCTCAACCAGAACGCCATGCAGCTGGCGGCCTACCTGCTGCAGCACAACGGTTCGCGGTTCTTCCTGGTCGGGTCCGACTATATCTATCCGCGCGAGTCCAATCGCGTGATGCGGGACATGGTCGAACAGCACGGCGGCGAAGTGCTGGACGAAGTCTACCTGCCGCTGACGGCCGGCCCCGCGGAAGTGGCGGAGGTCATCCGGGACATCCAGGCGGCCCAGCCGGAGGTGGTGTTTTCCACCGTGGTGGGCGATTCGGCCCGCACGCTGTACCGGCAATACGCCGAAAGCGGCCAGGATCCGCGCCGCGTTCCCATCGCCAGCCTGTCCATGGCGGAAGAAGAAATACGCCTGATCGGGCCTCGGCTCTGCGCCGGGCACATTACCGCCGCGACGTATTTCAATTCCCTGGACAACGAAAGCAATCGGCGCTTCACCGCCCTGTGGCGCGCGCGCTATGGCGACCGGCCCACCAGTACGTGGTCCGAATCCGCATACAACCAGGTCCACCTGTTCGCCCGCGCGCTGGAGCGCACCGGCAGCCTGGACCCGACCAAACTGGTGCGCACGGCCCATTCGGTGCGTTACGATTCGCCGGAAGGGCCGCTGGCCATCGATGCGGAAAACAATCACTGCCTGTTGACGCCGCGTATCGGCGTTTGCCGCGAGGACGGGCAGTTCGACGTCGTCTGGCAAGGGGCAGGTCCGGTCAGGCCGGATCCCTATCTGTCCACCTTCGGACTGGCCGAGTTCTGGCTGAAGTAACGCGATGAGCAGCATACGCCGCCTCTACGAAGATCTGCGCAGCATCAGCGTCGCGGTCGTGCATCCGCCCGGCGAGGATCGCGAACTGCTGATCGAGCAGCTCAAGCGCATCGGCTGCCGCCTGCAGGTGTTCTGGCCGTATTGCCAGGAGCCGCCGCGCGGCGCGGACGTGGTGTTCTTCCACCTGTCGCAGGATATTCCCAGCGGCGGCATGTGGTGCGCCAGCGCGACGGAGGCGACGTTGATCGCCTTGTCTGACTACGAAAGCCCCACCACGCTGAAACTGTTGCTGGACAGCAGCGCCCATGGCGTGCTGACCAAGCCCTTCCGGTCTTCCGGCGTATTGAGCACGCTGGTGCTGGCACGTTCGGCGCAGGGCTTCCAGCAGCGCCAGCAGGCCAAGATCCAGAAGCTGGAAGCCACCATCAAATCGCGGCGCCAGATCGACAAGGCCATCAAAGTGCTGGTGGACCACCAGGGCATGGACGAGATCAAGGCCTACGAGCACATGCGCGCCCGGGCGACCAGCCTGCGCGTGACGGTGGCCGAGGTGGCCTCGATGGTGATCGATGCCCAGGAAGTCATGGAGAAGCTGGGCCTGGGGCGGTCCTAGCGGCCCAGCGGTCCAGCGGTCTAGGGCCCCATACCGCCCGCCAGCATGGCGCGCAGGTCCGCCTCGAACGCCTCGCGCACCGCCGCGGACGCATGGGCGCCGACCTGCAGGCGTGTGGCGCCCTGGCGCAGCCACAAGGTGTCGTCGGCGTCCTTGATCACGCGCAGTCCCTGCGCCGGCAGCAGATAGGTTTCATGCCGCAAACCCTGGTCTACCTCTACCCGGACCTCGCGCGCATCCGTCAACGTGACGGTTTCGCCGTCTATGGCGTGGCGGGCGTACGCCAACGCCGCGGTGCCGACGGCGGCGAGCTCCAGGCCGCAGAAAACCGGCACCAGCCAGATGCCGCGTATCCAGCAGGCCAGCGCCACCAGCGTCGACATCCCCATGAGCAGGCCGATGCCCGCCGCGTACTGCACCGGCCGCAACGCGCAGTTGCGCTTGAGGCGCCAGACCCGGGACCCGCGCGGCGGGCGCCATGGAAACGCCCAGCCGCCGGCTGCCGGCGGGGCTGCCGACGCCAGGTCGTCGGTGTTCAGGCTAAGGCGTCTCATGCGGGTTTCCGTCCAGGCGCGAAAGGCCGTGGGCAAGCGGTATGCCCGTCTACTTTACTTCCGGCGGCGTTTCGAAGGTATGGAAGGGCGCCGGGGAGGGCACTGTCCACTCCAGTCCCGCCGCGCCTTCCCAGGGGCTGGCCGGTGCCCTGGCCCCTTTCCCGGCGAAGCAGCGCAGCACCGCATACAGGAAGATCAGCTGCGACAGGCCGAACCAGTACGCGCCGATGGTGGCGATCTGGTGAAAGGTCGTGAACTGCGCGGCGTAGTCGACATAGCGGCGCGGCATGCCCGCCAGGCCCAGGAAATGCATGGGAAAGAAGGTCAGGTTGAACGAGATCATCGAGGACCAGAAGTGCAGCTTGCCCAGCTTCTCGCTGTACATGTAGCCGGTCCACTTCGGAATCCAGTAATAGGTGCCGGCGAACAGCCCGAACAGCGAGCCGGCCACCAGGACGTAATGGAAGTGCGCCACCACGTAATAGGTGTCATGCACCTGGATGTCGATGGGCGCGATCGACAGGATCAGGCCGGTGAAGCCGCCTATCGTGAAGACGAAAATGAAGCCGATGGCGAACAGCATCGGGGTCTCGAAGCTGAGCTGTCCCCGCCACATCGTGGCCACCCAGTTGAACACCTTCACCCCGGTGGGGATGGAGATCAGCATGGTCGCGTACATGAAGTACAGCTGCCCGGTCACCGGCATGCCGGTGGCGAACATATGGTGCGCCCACACGATGAAGGACAGCACCGCGATCGCCGCCACGGCGTAGACCATGGATGCGTAGCCGAACAGCTGCTTGCGGGAGAACGTCGGGATGACGGCCGAGATGATCCCGAACGCCGGCAGGATCATGATGTAGACCTCCGGATGCCCGAAGAACCAGAACAGGTGCTGGTACAGGACCGGATCGCCGCCGGCGGCGGCGTTGAAGAAATCGGTGCCGAAGTGGCGGTCCGTCAGGACCATGGTGACGGTTGCCGCCAGCACCGGCATCACCCCCAGCAGCAGGAAGGCGGTGATCAGCCAGGTCCAGCAGAATAGCGGCATCTTCATCAGCGTCATGCCGGGCGCGCGCATGTTCAGGATGGTGACGATGATGTTGATCGCGCCCATAATGGACGAGGCGCCCATGATGTGCAGCGCGAAGATCGCCATATCCATGCCCGGGCCCATCTGGACCGACAGCGGGGCATACAGCGTCCACCCGGCTGCCGTCGCGCCGCCGGGCACGAAGAACGACGCGGTCAGCAGCACCGCGGCCATCGGCAGGATCCAGAAACTCAGGTTGTTCATCCGCGCGAACGCCATGTCGGCCGCGCCGATCTGCATCGGGATCATCCAGTTCGCGAAACCCACGAAGGCCGGCATGATCGCGCCGAACACCATCACCAGGCCGTGCATGGTGGTGAACTGGTTGAACAATTCGGGCTGGAAGAACTGGATGCCGGGCTCGAAGAGCTCGGTGCGCAGCAGCAGGGCGAGGACCCCGCCTTCCAGCAGCATGACGAACGAGAAAATCAGGTACATCGTGCCGATGTCCTTGTGGTTCGTCGCCATCAGCCAGCGTCGCCAGCCGTGCGGCACGCCGTGCGCGTGTTCGTCGTGGCCATGCCCGGCATGCCCGGGGGCATGTACCACCCCTTGTCCGCCTGTATAGCTGCTCATTGCTGTCTCCTGCGAGAGACCCCCCACGACCGGCTTTGCCGCCGTGCCGCGCGCGGATCTTGTCGGTGTCCGCCATCGGATGCGCAGCCCGATCATGATGTGCGCTTTCCGCCGCCGTGCGAACCAAGAAATGCTTAGCTCCCGGTCATGTGCGCCGCGGGGGGGCGGCGCGGGAATGGCGCCGCCATGCGAAGCTGGCGCGCCGGCGGGCAAGCGGGGACAGCGCGGGTCGGCCGGATCGGTGGGGGGAGGACGCTGGCCTGCGTCAGGCGCGCGTCACGTCACGGACAGGACCGGATCGCCGTTCTGGCTGACGCTGCACACGCCCAGGAGCACGTACCTGGCATGGCGCTCCGCGTCTTCGCGGGTATCGAAGTTGCGCGTCGCGGCCGCGCGCCAGGACAGGGGCGGGGGCATGCCTTGCTCGTCTTCTCGTGTCGTGGCGATGACAACGCCATAGCCGCCTTCCCCTTGCCGGGTTATCTTGCAAATGACACGATGGCCGTCGATGACGATCTCGCTTGAGGCATCCATGTCGTCTCCCTTGTCGATCCATGGCGGGCATTCGAAGTTACCCTCTTTCACGGCGAACGTTGCAACCAACGGTGAGCGCGCGGTGCTAGGCTTCATTCATACGGACCCATCCGCCTCCCCTGCCGTGCCCGCCAGGGCAAGGAACGGCAGGGAATTTGCCGGTATCCATCCACGTAAACGGAGAGGCCCATGAGCGAAGCCGGCGGGAAGGGACGCGTTTCAACGGATCGCGTTGCCCGTGCATTGCTGGAAAGCGCTACCGACTTCGCGATCTTCACGGTGGATCTATCCTTGCGCATTACCAGCTGGAATAGCGGCGCATGCAAAGTGTTCGGTTGGGCAGAGGACGAGGCGCTGGGAGCGGACTCCGCGATGATCTTCACGCCGGAGTCGCGTCGGCGCGGCGACCACCGCCTGGAAGCGGAGACCGCGCGCACGCAGGGCCGAGCCGAGGACGAGCGCTGGCACATGCGCAAGGACGGCTCGCGGCTCTGGGCATCCGGGCTGATGCAGCCCTTCCTGGACGATCTCACGGGCGAGCACATCGGCTACCTGAAGATCGTCCGGGACCGGACGGAAGTGCATCTGGCAGAGAGCAGGGCGAAGGCGGTCGACGCCCGGTTCCGCGCCCTGGTCGAAAGCTCGCCGCAGATGACGTTCTTCACCGACGTTCGTGGGCGCGTCATCTATACCAGTCCCTACTGGTCCCGCTATACGGGCCGCGAGCAGGGCGGCGAGCTGCGCGGGCACTGGACGGAATCCATCCACCCGGACGACCGCAAGCCGGTGCAGCGGGCCTGGCACGATGCCATGATGAGGGGCGTGGGTTGCGAGATGGAAATTCGCTTCCTGCGCGCCGCCGACAACACGTGGCGCTGGTTCATGGCCCGTGCCGCGCCTATCGATGAGGACGGCCGCGTGGGCGGCTGGCTTATCATTGCTTTCGACATCGATATGGTCGTCGCCGCCCGCAACGACCTGCGCCGCAGCCAAAGGCTGCTGCTGAACGAAGTGGCGCGGGGCAAGGCGGAACGCGACCGCACCTGGCAGTTGGCCAACGACCTGATGGTGGTGACGGACTTCGATGGCTACGTGCTGGATGCCAATCCGGCGTGGACGGTGCAGCTGGGCTGGAAGCACGAGGAACTGCTGGGCAACAATATCCTGGCGCTGGTGCGTTCCGATTACGCCTTGCTGGCGCAGAGCCAGCTCAAGCGGCTTCAGCGCGGGCATGCGACATCGCGCTTCGTGTGCGAGTGCCGGCATCGGGACGGCAGCTTCCGTACCCTGTCGTGGACGGCCGTGCCCGGCGATGGCCTGGTCCACGCGGTGGCCCAGGACGTGACCGCCGAGAACGAGGCCATGGCAGAGCTGGAACTGGCGCATGAAGCGCTGCGGCAGTCGCAGAAGATGGAAGCGGTCGGCCAACTGACCGGCGGCATCGCGCACGACTTCAATAACCTGTTGACCGGCATCATCGGCGCATTGCAGCTCATGCAGAAGCGGGCCGATCGCGGCATGGTGGTGGATATCACGCGCTACGCCGACATGGCAATGGAATCGGCCAAGCGCGCCGCGGCGCTGACGCACCGCCTCCTGGCGTTTTCGCGCCGCCAGCCCCTGGCGCCCAAGCCCACGCCGCCCAATGCGCTGATCCGGGCGCTGACCGAGCTCTTCGAGCGTACGCTGGGCGAAAGGATCGCCCTGGAAGTCGACCTGCAGGATGATCTGTGGGACGTCCTGTGCGACCCCCATCAGCTCGAAAACGCCATACTGAACCTGGTGATCAATGCACGCGACGCCATGCCCGACGGCGGCACACTGACCATCACCGCGCGCAATGTGGATCTCGACAATGTCGCCGTGGACAGCGCGGTTATCCTGACCGCGGGCGAGTACGTCTGCATCTGCGTCACCGATACCGGCGTCGGCATGCCCGCCGACGTGGCCGCCAAGGCGTTCGAACCCTTTTTCAGTACCAAGCCGCAGGGCGAAGGCACGGGCCTGGGCTTGTCCATGGTGTACGGTTTCGTCCGCCAGTCGGGCGGCTACACGGACCTGGACAGCCGGCCGGGCGAGGGCACATCCATCCGCCTGTACCTGCCGCGGTACACGGGCCGTCCGGCGCCGGAGCAGGATGCGCCCGCCGGGCCGGAGCCGGCGGCCGCCCTGCGGGCGACGCAACAACCGCTGGTGCTGGTCGTGGAAGACGATCCCCGGGTGCGCGACCTGTTGGTGGAAGTGCTGCTGGACCTGCAATGCCGGGTGGTGGAGGCGGCCGACGGCCTGTCGGGACTGCGCATCCTGAACGACACGCCCAGTATCCAGCTGGTGATCAGCGACATCGGGCTGCCCGGCATGGACGGGCGCCGCATGGTCGAGCAGGCGCGCGCTGTCCATCCCGGCCTCAAAGTCATCCTGGTCACGGGCTATGCGCAGAGCCTGGCGCTGACCGAGGGCCTGCGCGATCCTGGCGTGGAGCTGGTCACCAAGCCATTCGGCATCGACGAGATCACCCGGCGCATCACCGCCATCCTGGCTTCCTGATAAAGATTTTCTTTACTCGAATCGCATAAATATTCGCTTTTGCTTTTTATAGGCGCCATTCGACAATACGGCCACCACGAGAGGCATGCCTCTCCATCGCGAATGGATACGCCATGGATATGTTGGAAGTCAGGGTATGGCGCAGTGCCGGCGCGGGCGAGTTCGTTACCTACCGCGTGCCGCGCCACACCAGTCAAACCGTGCTGGATGTCGTCACCTACATCCAGCGCGAGCTGCAGCCCGACCTGGGATACCGCTATGCCTGCCGCGTGGGCATGTGCGGTTCCTGTGCGATGACGGTCAATGGCAAGGCCCGCTGGACCTGTCGCACCCATGTCTCCAAGGTGGCCACGGATGGCCGGCTGGAAGTCGCGCCGCTGTCCAATCTGCCGGTCATCAAGGACCTGGTCACCGACATGAGCAGCTTCTTCGATAAATGGGCCCAGGCCAAGGGCAGTTTTACCGGCACGCTGTCGCGGCATGACGATTTCGCGCGCGTGCCGCCGGCCTCGCCACGCCGGCAGGCGGTGGACGCCGGCATCGAATGCATAGGCTGCGGTGTCTGCTACGCGTCCTGCGACGTGGTGACCTGGCGCCCCGATTACCTGGGTCCCGCGGCATTGAACCGCGCCTGGACGTTGATGAACGACGAGCGCGATACGCAGGGCGCGGAGCGCCTGCGAGCCGTGGCGGGCGACGCCGGCTGCCATTCGTGCCATACGCAAGGCAGCTGTACGGAGCGCTGTCCCAAGGCCATCTCGCCCACGGCCGGCATCGCCGGCCTGAAGCGGATGGCGGCCAAGGCCGCCGTAAAAGGGGAGCTGTGATGGCCGCGATGGGTGTACGCACGCAGGCGCGGCTTTGGTACTACCAGCGCGTCAGCGCAATGGTGCTGGCGCTATTCGTCGCCGTCCATATCGGCATCATCGTCTATGCCGTGCGCGGCGGCCTGACGGGCGCCGAGATACTGGCGCGCACGCAGGGCAGCATCGGCTTCGCCATCTTCTACGGCGTCTTCGTACTGGCCTGCGCGGTGCATGTGCCCATCGGCCTGCTGCGCATCGCGGAGGAATGGCTGCGCTGGCGCGGACCTCCGGCGGTGGCGGCCGCGCTGGCCTTCGCGCTCGTGCTTGCCGTCATGGGATTGCGCGCGGTGTACGGGGTGGTCGCATGATGCGTCGCAACGATGCGCGCGCCCGCAATCACCCGGCGTATTGGGCATTCCTGGTGCACCGGTTGTCGGGCCTGGCGCTGGCGCTCTTCCTGCCCGTGCATTTCTGGGCCCTGGGGC
This sequence comes from Bordetella genomosp. 11, assembly GCF_002261215.1. Classification (NCBI taxonomy): domain Bacteria; kingdom Pseudomonadati; phylum Pseudomonadota; class Betaproteobacteria; order Burkholderiales; family Alcaligenaceae; genus Bordetella; species Bordetella genomosp. 11. The sequence goes on from NZ_NEVS01000004.1 coordinate 192,514, forward strand.
AGGCGATCAAGGGGGAGCAGGCGCTGGATGGCTTCCTGCGCTTCGCGGACCGGCCGCTGTTCAAGTTCGCGGAGTGGGGCCTGGTGGTACTGCTTTCGCTGCATCTGATGGGCGGCTTGCGGCTGCTCGTCATCGAATTCGCGCCCTGGACCCATTTGCGCAAGGATTGGCTGGCTGTGGGACTGGGTGTCGGCGCCTGTACGGGCCTGGCGTTTCTGCTGGCGTTGCTGCGGTAATCGCGCATTGACGCAACGGGGGCAAGGTGCGACGCTGACGCGCCGCCCCTTTCGCGGTACGAGCTTCGCCGCAGATGCGAAGCCGGAAATTCAACGGAGACAACCATCATGCACGAGTATCTGTACGAGCTGTCCAGGCGCCCCAGGAATTGGCTGCACACCTGTATCCTGGCCTTCGCGACGACCGCCATGGCGATGTCCGGCATCGTACATGCCGATTCCGCCTGGCCCGACAAGCCCGTCCGCATCATCGTTCCGTTTACCGCCGGCGGCACGACGGACGTGGTGGCGCGGGTGGTCGGGGCCGAGCTGGGCCAGATGTGGCACCAATCGGTCGTCATCGATAATCGCCCCGGCGCGGGCGGCGCGATCGGCGCGACGCTGACGGCCAAGTCGCCGCCCGACGGCTATACCTTGCTGATGGCCTCGGGCAGCATGTTCACGGTGAATCCTTACCTGTACCGCAATCTGCCCTATACGCTGAAGGACTTCGACTACATCACCAACGTGGCCAGCGGCCCGATGCTGGTGCTGGTGAACAACTCGGTGCCGGCCCACAACCTGAAGGAGTTGATCGCGCTGGCCAAGTCCCAGCCGAAGAAACTGAACTTCGGTTCGGCCGGCAATGGCAGCCAGGTCCACATGGCCGGCGAATACCTGGCCGACGCCGCCGGCATCCAGATCACCCATGTCCCCTATAAGGGCGAAGCGCTGGCCTATAACGATCTGATGGCCGGACAGGTGCAACTGGTGGTCGGCAACATTGCCGCGGCCTCGGTGTTCGCCAAGAGCGGCAAGGCGCGCGCGCTGGCCGTCACTGGGCCGGCGCGCTCGCCCATGATGCCCGACGTGCCCACCGCCAAGGAAGCCGGCCTGCCGAACTACGAAACGACGGGATGGTTTGCCCTGGTGACCGCCGCCGGCACGCCCAAGGCCGTCATCGACAAGATCCAGCGCGACACCGCCAAGGTATTGCAGATGCCCGCCGTGCGCGAAAAGCTGGCCGGCCAGGGCATGACGCCGGTGGGCAATACGCCGGATCAACTGTTCAAAAGTATCCAGGACGAATCCGGGAAGTGGAAGGCGATCGTCGAACGCCGGAATCTTTCCATCGATTGAACGCTGCGATCGCGCGCCGCGACGGCCCTTGCCGGCGCGGCGGCGCGTCGCGATGGAGACGTTGCATGAAGCCAGACCTCGCGGCGGTGGAAGAGGCCGCCAAAGATCTTTACGTCCGCGCGCTGAAGATCCTGCCGCCCGATATCAAGGCGGGGATAGACAGCCTGGCGGAAATGGAAAGCTCGCCGGTCGCGCGCGGGGTGCTGCAAACCATGCGCACCAACATCCGCGTGGCCGAGGATCAGGAAAACCTGCTTTGCCAGGACACCGGCATCCCCATCTATAACGTGGCGATCGGCCGCAACGTGCAGGTGGACGGACATGCGCTGAAGCAGGCCATCCGCAAGGGCTGCGAGCGCGCGACGCGCGAACATCCCCTGCGTTCGTCCGTCGTCCACCCGTTGACGCGGAAGAACAACCATACATCCTGCGGTTTCGATGTCCCGGTCATCCACATCGACTTCGACGACACGCCGGACCGCCTTTCCATCGAGATGATTCCCAAGGGCAGCGGGTCGGAGAACAATTCCTTCCTGAAGATGGCCGTGCCGGCCGAAGGCGTGGACGCGATCAAGGCCTTCGTCGTGGATTGCGTCATCGCCGCGGGCGGCAAGACCTGTCCCCCCACCATCGTCGGCGTCGGCGTGGGCGGAACCTCCGACCTGTGCGTGGCGCTTGCCAAGCGCGCCGCCACCCGGCCGCTGGGCACGCAGTGCCAGGATCCCGGCGGCGCCGAACTGGAGCGCGCGCTGTCGGCCGCCGTCAACCAGCTGGGCGTGGGGCCGCAGGGGCTGGGCGGCGACGGCACGGCCTTCGCCGTGCACATCGAGCTCGCGCACACCCACATCACGATGAACCCGGTCGCGGTGAACATGCAATGCCATTCGGCGCGGCGCGCCCGCGCGGTCTTCACGCCGCAAGGCATCGATTACGGATTCTGATCATGGCGCATCACGAACTCACCATGCCGGTCACCGAGGCGCAGGTCCGGCAGCTGCGCGTGAACGATACGGTCACGCTGCAACGGACGCTCTACGGCATCCGCGATGCCACGCAGATCCATATGTTCGACAAGGGACGCAAGACCCGGATGGACCTGAACGGCCACGCGGTCATCCACACCGCGCCCAATGTCCGCAAGGTGCCGGTCAGCGAGGCAAACCCCGCGGGCTACGAATCCGTCTGCATCGGGACCACGACATCGGACCGCATGGAGCGCTTCACGCGGCCGCTGATGGCCGAATACGGCGTGCGCCTGGTCATCGGCAAGGGCGGGCTGCGCCAGGGCTCGCAGGATGCCTTCCGCGAGCTGGGCGGCGCCTATCTGGCCATCATCGGCGGCACCGCCGCGCTGGAAACCACCTGGATCGAACAGATCGAGGACGTGGACCTGGACGACCTGAATCCCGAATCGCTGTGGCGGTTCCGGATCCGCGATTTCGGTCCGCTGCTGGTCGCCATGGATAGCCATGGCGGCAGCCTGTACGACGCCGTCCGGCATGACACCGAAGCCCGCCGCGCGGCGGTCCTGGCCAGCCTGGGGGTGGCCGCGTCATGAGCCTGCCCCTGCCGATCAAGCGGTTGAAGACCGACATCCTGATCCTGGGCGCGGGTGGCGCGGGATTGTTCGCCGCGCTGCATGCGCACCGGCGCGACCCCGGGCTCTCCATCACGGTGGCCGTGAAGGGGCTGCTGGGCAAGTGCGGCTGCACGCGCATGGTGCAGGGCGGCTACAACGTGGCGCTGGCGCCCGGCGATTCGGTGGAACGCCATTTCATGGACACCATCGAGGGCAGCAAGTGGCTGTCCAACCAGGACCTCGCGTGGACACTGGTCAGTACGGCCATCGAACGCATCCATGAACTGGAGAACGAGCTGGGTTGCTTCTTCGATCGCAACCCGGACGGCACGGTGCACCAGAAGGCGTTCGCCGGCCAGACCTTCGACCGCACGGTGCACAAGGGCGACCTGACCGGCATCGAGATCATCAACCGCCTTTCGGAGCAGGTGTGGCGGCGCGGCATCGGCCGGCTGGAAGAACATCGCGCGCTGGCCTTGATCCGCACGCCGGACGGGCAGGCGCTGGCGGGCGTACTGATGATCGATGTGCGAACCGGTGAGTTCGTCTTCGTGCAGGCGCGCGCGGTGCTGCTGGCCACGGGCGGCGGGCCGACGATGTACAAGTACCACACGCCTTCAGGCGACAAGAGCTGCGACGGGTTGGCGATGGCCCTGGCGGCCGGCCTGCCGCTGCGGGATATGGAAATGGTCCAGTTCCATCCCACGGGCTTGCTCGCCGGGACGGACACGCGGATGACCGGTACCGTGCTGGAAGAAGGGCTGCGCGGCGCGGGCGGGTATCTGCTGAACGGCAACCAGGAGCGCTTCATGCAGCGCTACGATCCGCGCGGCGAACGCGCCACGCGGGACATCGTATCGCGCGGCATCTACGCCGAAATGCGCGAAGGGCGGACGTCGCCCAATGGCGGGGTCTATCTCCAGATGCATCATCTGGGCGTCGACGCGGTACGCCGGCAATTCAAGGGCATGGTGGAGCGCTGCGCGGATTGCGGCTTCGATCTCGCGGGCGGCCTGGTGGAAGTGGTGCCGACCGCGCACTACATGATGGGCGGCGTCGTCTTCCAGCCGGATTGCCGGACGGCGCTGCAGGGGCTGTTCGCGGCGGGCGAGGACACCGGCGGCGTGCACGGCGCGAACCGGCTGGGCGGCAATGGCGTGGCCAATTCGACCGTCTTCGGCGGTATCGCCGGCGACAGCATGGCGCAGTGGGTGCGACAGGAAGGAGACTGGCGCGCGCCCGACGAGCAGGCGATTTCGGCGGCTGTCGATGGCGCGCTGGCGCCTTTCGCGCGTTCATCCGAAGGACTGCATTCCATCCGCGAAGCCTTGTATGACTGCATGTGGACGGATGTCGGTATCATGCGCGACCGCGCCGGCCTGTTGCGGGCGCGCGATACGCTGGCCGGATTGCGCGATCGCCTGTCGGTCGTCGGCGTGGCGGGTACGGATCGCGCCTTCAACCTGACCTGGCACGATTGGCTTAACCTGCGCAGCCTGGTCGAAGTCAGCCAGGTCATCACCGAAGCGGCCCTGGCGCGGGAGGATTCGCGCGGGGCGCACTTCCGGGAGGACTTCCCTCAGGCGGGCGACCTGGATGCCTCGGCCTATACCGTCGTGCGCCGGGACGGCGATGCGATCCGCATCGCCCGCGAGCCGGTGGCCTTTACCCGGGTCGCGCCCGGCCAGAGCCTGCTGAAGGATGCCGCCTGATGCGGGGCGGGGCAGCGACCGTTATCCGGCGAGCGCTTTCGCCAGCAGGCTGGCGCTGCCCACGATAAGAACCGTCCACAGCATACGAAAGATGTATGCCGCCGGCACGCGATGCCGCAGCCAGGATCCGGCGCGCACGCCCAACAGGCAACAGGGCACCATCCACACCGACAGCGCCAGCACGGCCGGCTGCAGCAGCAGCCCCGTCACCGCGAACATGACCAGGCGCGTCAGGCCCGTCAGCATGATGAGCGTGCTGACGGTGGCGCGCAGCGCGTTGCGGTCTTCCAGGCGGCCGGCCAGGTAGATGGTGTAGAGCGGCCCACCCGTCCCGAACATCGCGGTAAGGCCCCCGCCACTGAATCCCAGCGGAATCGCCCAGCGCGGGCCCAGCTGCCGGAAGGCATCGCCACCCCTCAGCCGCCAAAGGGAATACAGCAACACGCCCACCCCCAGCACGATAAGCAGGGGCCGCTCCGGCACGTACATCAGCAGGCCCAGCCCCGCCAGCATCCCCAGTAGCATCCAGGGGACGATGCGGCGCAGCTCCGACATCTGCACGTTGCTGCGGCTGGTCGCGCCCAACAGCAGGCCGGAAATCATGTCGCAGACCAGCATGATGGGCACGGCGCTGTGCAGCGGCATGACCTGCGTCAGCAGCGGCATGGCCACGATCGCCGAGCCGAAGCCGGTCATGCCGAAGATAACGTAGCCGCCCATCAGCGCCAGGCCGGCGACCAGCAGCGCACCGGTATCGATACCGGTCGCCGCCGAGCCCAAGTGTGACACCAGGAAATCCCACATCGTTGCGGATTCCTCGTGGCTCAGGCTTGCGCCGGGCGGGATATGTTGGGCGCCGGCAAGCCCTCGATCATGATGTTCAGGCAGGCGGGCAGCGCGGCGCGATGCGCGTCGTCGACAGCGGCGGCGACCTGGGCGGGATCCGTGACCTGCCTGCCGAAGCCGCCGAACGCCGCGGTGACCGCATCGTAGCGGGCGGGCAGCAGCTCGCAGCCGATCAGCCGGTCCTTGCCGTAGTCGCGCAGCTGGATCTGGTATTCCGCGTTCCAGCGCGCGTCGTTGCCCACCACGGCGATGAACGGCAGCCGGTAGCGCACGGCGGTATCGATCTCCGCCGTATGAAAGCCGAAGGTGCCGTCGCCCATGACGGCGACGACGGGGGCCTCCGGCCGGGCCAGGCGCGCGGCCAGCGCGAAGGGCAGGGCCGCGCCGATGGACCCGGCCACGCCGTTGATGACGCGGTTGGGCGCGCGCAGGCAGGCCTGGGCCCATTGGCCGATTTCGCCGCCATCGGCGATGAAGACGGAATCGGGATGGCTGTCCAGCAGCTTCTGCAACGGGGCCAGCGCCTGCACGGGATGCATGCGGCCCGGCACGGCGGAAGCAGCCGTTTGCCACGCGGGCGGGCGATAGGCGATGGCGTCGCGCACGTCGCGCGTCCATGCGTCGTGCCCGTTCGAGGCGGCCGCCGTGGCTTGCAGCAGGGCGCCCAGCGCGGAGGCGGTATCCGCCAGCGCGCATTCGGCCAGGCGCGGCCCCACCGCGCGGCGCGTGCGTTCGAATTCCGCCGCTTCGGCGTCGACCTGCAGGAAGGTGCAGGCCGCGGCGATGGCCGGCGCCTTGCCGAACTTCAGCGTGAAGTCCAGCCGCTTCCCCAGCAGCAGGATGCAGTCGGCCTGCGCCAGCATCTGCGCGAAGGCACCCAGGCTGGGGTCTCCGATACCGCGCGGGCTTTCCATGCCGACCACCGGGATGCCGCAGGCGGATTCCAGTTCGCGCGCGAGCGCCAGCGTGCGGCCCATCATGGCCGCCGGCCCCGTCAGGATCAGGGGCCGCTTCGCGGCCTGCAGGCGGCGGATCAGCGACGCCGCGGTGTCGGTATCCAGTGCCTGGGGAACCGGATCGAAGGATTGCGGCGCATCGGCTTGCGCCGCGCATGCCGCTTCCAGCGCATCGGTGGGCAGGCCCAGGCTGACGGGCCCGGGACGGCCCGAGCGGGCGATGCGCATGGCCTGGCCGACGTCGTGCGCCATGCTGTCGGCGCTGGCCACCGTGCCGGACCATTTGGTCAGCGGCGCGGCGACCTCGGCCTGGCGCATCTCCTGGAAGGCTCCCATGCCCAGCTGGTTGTTGGGCGCGTGGCCGGACAGCAGCAGGACGGGCGATTCCGCCATGCCCGCGGTGTACAGCGCCGAAACCGCGTTGGCATGCCCAGGGCCGCCGGTGACCATGGCCACGCCCACCTCGCCGGTCAGGCGCGCCCAGGCGTCGGCCATATGCACCGCGGCGCCTTCATGCCGCACATGGATAAGTTCGATGTGCGCGTCGATGCAGGCGTCGAACACCGGCATGATGTGATTGCCCGAAAGCGTGAAGATGCGTTTGACCCCGGCGCTGGCCAGGGTTTGCACGAGCGCGTCGGCGCCGTTGCGGGATCGGGTCATGATGGGGTCTTCCTCCTTTCTTCGGCGCGCGCGGCGCACGCCTTATTTGATCTGGATATCGAGCTTCTTGCCCAGGTCGCGGAACAACTGATATTGATCCTGCGCGAAACGGGCGGTGGCGGCCGGCGGCATGACGTTCGGAATGGAGCCGATATTGCGCACGCCGGCCAGCCAATCCTTATCCTTGGCCAGCTTCTGCAACACGTCGCCCCATTTCCGCACCAGCGGCGCCGGCATGCCCGGCGGCCCGTACAGCGCGCTCCAGCCGCTGATGCGCTCCAGCTGCGGATAGCCTGTCTCTTTGGCCGTCGGCACGTCCGGCAGCTCCGGCAGTCGCTGCGCGGTGGTGGTGACCAGGGCGCGCAGGCGGCCTGCCTTGACGTTGCCGATCAGGGCCGTGACGTTGTTGCAACTGAACTGTACCTCCTTCGACAGCACCGCGGCGGTGGCCTCGCCGCCGCCCTTGTAGACGATCTGCACCGCGGACCGCGGGGACAGGCCGGCGGCGTCCAGCAGTATCTGGGTCGCCAGGTTCAGCACGGTCGCCGGGCCGGAGGTGCTGTAGTTCAGCTTTCCGGGCTGCGCGCGGATGGCCTGCACCAGCTCGCCCAGCGTGCGGTAGGGCGCGTCGCCATTGACCACGCAGACCATGGGATTGAGGTCGAGCAGGCCCAGCGGGGTGAAGTCGTCCCAGCGGTACTTCAGGTCGGCCTGCAGCGCGGGCAGGATGGCCTGCGAGCCGACGCGCGCCAGCAGCAGGGTATAGCCGTCCGGCGCGGCATCGCGCACGAACATCGAGCCGATCGCGCCGTTGGCGCCGCCTTTGTTCAGGACCACCAGCGGCTGCGGCAGGTAGGCGTGCACGGCCTTGGCCAGGTTGCGCGCGGCCAGGTCGGCATCGCCGCCGGCGCTGAAAGGCACCACGACGGTAATGGGATGATCGGGGTAGCTGGCCTCGGCGGCCGCGGCGGGCGCGGATGCCGTCGAGGCCAGGATGGCGCTACAGGCCAGGGCCGCCGACCAGGCTCTCAGGCGGGGCTGGGCCGCCAGGGTGGCGCGGGCACGCGGCACCGTGACGGCACCGACGCGGGTCCACGCGGACGCGCACGCGGCGCGGGGGGCGATGCGTTTCATAGGGTCTCCTCCGGTGGCGTGTCACCCGCCGCGGGCGTCCTGCGCCACGCTATTGTGGATATTGTTGTCGTTCTCGTTGCGCGGGCCGGAGTCGCTTTGCAGCCTGGCAGGGCCCGCCCCATTGTTCTATGCGGCATCTATAAAGTAAAAGCTAATAATTCTTCGGTTGAGCGAAAGCGGAACTTGTCATGGCCAGGCGGTTACGTTCGCCCGTTCGCCTGGTTCGTATCGCCAGCCCCATCACCGCATGCAGCCCATAGTCAATCGCCGCTCTTCAGCCCTTTTTTTCCAACCAGGCGCTCATGTCCTCCATCCGCACGCTCAAGACCTTCCTCGCCGTGGCCCGCCACGGCACCTTCGCCGCGGCCGGCAAGGAAATCGGGCTGACGCCCGCTGCCGTGGGTTTGCAGATACGCGCGCTCGAAGAAAGCCTGAACTGCCAGCTTTTCGATCGCAGCGCCCGCGCGGCGGTGCTGAACCCAGCCGGCCGGGCCTTGGTGCCGGAAGTCTCCGATATCGTCCGCCGCTACGAGTCGCTGGGCGCGGAGGCGGGCGGGGACGGCATGTCGGGCACCATGGTCGTGGGCGCGCTGGTATCGGCGCTGATGGGCGCCTTTGCCGACGCGCTATGGACCGTGCGGCAGCGCTACCCGCGACTGGACGTGCGCCTGTTCGCCGGGCTGTCCAGCGATTTCGCGCTGCGGGTCGAGCGGGGCGAGCTCGATGCGGCCATCGTGACGCAGCCGCCGCACCCCTTGTCGTCCAACCTGCTCTGGACGCCGCTGTACACGGAGCCCATGATCCTGATCGTGCCCCGCGAGCCGCATTTCGCGCTGCCGGCCAGGATGGACCGCGTGCTGGAATCCTCGCCCTTCCTGCGCTTCGAACGCAATACCTGGACCGGCATCCTGGTGCAGGAGGTCCTGGACCGCGTGGACGCCCGCGTGCGCGACAGCATGGAATTGAACTCAGTCGAGGCCATTATCGAACTCGTGCGGCACGGCTTCGGCGTATCCATCGTGCCGCGCCTGGCCAACGTCGCCTGGTCGCAGGACCGCGCGCTGCGCGTGGTTCCCTTGCCCGGTGTGGACGTGCATCGCCGGGTGGGTTTGCTGGAGCGCGCGCGCCACAGCCGCACGGCCTTCACCGATGCCATCAAGGATTACTTCAGCCAGGTATCCCGGCAGGGTTCGAAGGGCGGGACGATGCCGCGCGTTTCCGCGCCGGCCCGCCGTGCCGCGCGGCGGGCCGGCTGATCGCTTTCGCAAGGGGCGGCTTGCCGGGCCGCCGCGGACCGGCGGACTTTCTGCTATAGTTGCGCGCTTTCCCGGGGCAGCCGGCGTCTTTTTCGTTAAAGGCGGGTGGCCCGGATGGACCCACGGCGTGGTTCCACACCGACGCCGCGGGGACTTGAAGGGCAAGAAAAGCGTGCTATAATCTTGCTTCTTTACTGAGGCGTTGCCAGGAATGTTCACCAAACCCGGCAAAACTTCAGCAGCAGTACCAAAGCGCCCGTAGCTCAGTTGGATAGAGTACTTGGCTACGAACCAAGGGGTCGTGGGTTCGAATCCTGCCGGGCGCGCCAGAATTTCTCTCGCTGGATCAGCGACTTAAAGCGGTTTGATGGGTGTATCCATCAAGCCGCTTTTTTATTGCCTGGCGTTGAAAGAATGCGACGCCGCTGCAACAAAAAACCGCCGCGGCGTTTTCGCCCTTACGTCTGGCCTGCAGTCTGTGCACGCGCTCGAGCGCGCTCGGCATCCTGCAATTCGCGCCATGCGATCTTCCCTGTGGCAAGCCGAGGCAGGTCGTCGACGAAATCGATCAGCCTCGGATACTTGTAGGCCGCCATTCTGGCTTTGCACCAGTCGATGATATGGCAGGGCTCAACGCGCCCCTTTGCGCCTTCACGCAGCACGATGACTGCCTTTACCGTCTCGCCACGATACGGGTCATGCGCGGCTATGACGCACGCCTCCTGCACGTCAGGATGCTCATGCAGCAACGCTTCGATCTCCGTCGGCCACACCTTGTATCCCGACGCATTGACCATGCGCTTCAGGCGGTCAACGATGAAAAAATATCCTTCGCTATCCACGTAGCCCAGGTCTCCGGTACGAAAGAACGATCTTCCGTCCAGATCGATGAAGGCATCGCGGGTGGCCTGTTCGTTTCGCCAGTAACCGCCAAACATCTTGTCGCTGCATATCACTATCTCGCCTATCGCGCTCCCTGCCAGTTCCTGCAGGGTTTCGGGATCGACGATACGAGCGTCGGTGTTGAACAGGGGAACGCCCAGGCACTGGCGCTTGAAATGAGCCGCCGGATTTCCCATGAAAGGCATGCCCTCCGACAGCCCGTAGCCTTCCAGAAAGTCCACGCCCAGCAGTGCTTTTATTCGTTCGCCGATTGCCTGCGGCATACCGGCGCCGCCGCCGCCCAGGCGGCGGAGCGAGCGCAGGTCGTAGCTGGAAAGCCGATCGCTGGCCAGGAAATCGATCATCACGGTGGGCATCGTATTCCAATGGGTGACCTTATGCCGGGCGATCAATTCGGCTGCGCTATCGCGATTCCAGCGCGGCAACAAGACCAACGTACCGCCGACGTATATCGGCGTGTTCATCATGTTCTGCATGCCCGTAATATGAAAAAACGGCAAGGCCGCCAACACAACGGTTTCCGACTGCATATGCATCCAGTGGGCAACGGTGTTGATACTGGCCATCATCGAGCGGTGCGTATGCATGCAGCCCTTTGGCCTGCCGGTGGTGCCCGAGCTGTAAAGGATCACGGCAAGCTGGTCCGGGCTCTGGTCCACGGGACGGGAAGGGGAGAAATCCTCCTCCAGCACGCCTTCGAAATCATGTAACTCAGGCGTGCGGTGGTCCGCTTCGGACGATATTGCCGGATCCCCTGGCAGGCTATCGACGACGACTATGCCGGCAAGGGCGGACGGGTTTTCCATTCCCAAGAGCTCGGGCACCATGCCGGCGCTGGTGAATGCGATGCGCGCACCTGTGTCTGCCTGGTAATGTCCAAGTTCGCCGCGCTTGTTCATCGGATTGACGGGCACGACCACAGCGCCGAGGCGCAGGATCGCATAGTAGGCAACGATGAATTCCCGGCAGTTTTGCATATAGAGCATGACGGGCTCCGAACTGCGGACGCCCAGGCGGTGCTCCAGGAATCCCGACATCCGCTCCACCGCCGCCAGCAGTTCGCGGTAGGTCAGGGTGCCACGCTCGTCGATCAAGACTGCCTTTTCCGGGAAGCGGGTTGCCGACACCAGGAGATTGAAGTGAAGGTTCGTCCCGGGCGTCGCAATCTGGTGTGGAAGATGCCCGGGCCAGTGGCTGACTTTCTGTGGTGTCATGGTCGACCTGTTCGTATGGCTTGATTGCGGTCAATCGAGGGTGATATGGAGATCGGAAATGGCTTTGGCCCAGGTCTCGCGATCACGGGCAACGCGTTTGCCGAAAGTCTCCTGATCGGTGCCGGTCGGTTCTTGTCCCGTCACGATCATGCGATCGGCAACATCCTTGCGGTGGACGGCGGTCAGGACTGCTTTGGATATTGTGTCGATCACGGCTTTGGGCGTTGCGGCAGGCGCGAAGATTCCACACCAGCCGCTGGCGTTCATTTCGGGATAACCCGCCTCGATGAAGGTCGGAACGTCGGGGAGCAATATGGCCCGCACGGGATTGGCGACGGCGAGTATGCGGATCTTATGGGCGTCGGCGTACTGCTTGTAGGTGCCCACTGCGCCCCAGGCGCTGGTCGTGCGGCCAGCCAACATGTCCTGCAGCGCCGGAATTTCGCCGCCATAAGGAACATGGATCAGCTGTATCCCGGCATGTTGGGAGAACTGCGCCGCCCAGATATGGGCAGATGATCCCTTACCGTACGAGCCGTAGCTCAATTGTTCAGGCTCCTTCTTCGCAAGCGCAACGAACGACTGCAGGTCAGTGACCGGAACCTGGATCCCCACCCCGAATGCGACGGGGGTATTGGCGACTTCCGCCACGGGTGCGAGATCGCTGAGCCGGTAAGAGGCATTTTTGTGCAGCAGATCCGCCTGCAATACGCCGGTATGGGTCATCAACAGGGTATAGCCGTCGGCTGGCGCCTGGGCGACTGTGGAGGCCGCGATCATGCCACTTGCGCCCGTTCGGTTTTCTACGATGACCGGCTGCTTCAGTTGGTTGGACAATTCGGCGCTGAGAATCCGCGCAATCGTATCGATACTGCCCCCTGCATTGGTGGGCACGATGATCCGGATGGGCTTTTCTGGAAAGCCGGACGGGGCGGCTGCGACGTTGGCCTGCACGCCGACGCAAGCGGAAATACAAAGAATCCTGCATACCGACAGGAAAACATGATTATTCATGATGACTCCAGCATGGCATAAGGGAAGGGAAGGGATAGAGCGCGGTAGCGGCCGCGCGTCGCCTCAGGGGCGATCTACCCCGTTTAGGAAGTGAGGCTGGCTGGAAAACCGCGCCAGGTGGTGGTCGGTGTCGCCCAACATTGCTTCGATAACGGTCAGCCGCTTCACGTAGTGGGAGACCGCCAGCTCGTCCGAGAGCCCCATTCCGCCGTGCAACTGCACCGCCTGCTGCGAGATGAACTTCATGGCCTGCCCCGCGCGCACTTTGGCTGCCGAGGCCAACCGCTCGCGGTCGCCTGCATCCAACGGCGTGGACATTTCCGCTGCTGCCAGTGTTGCGACCGCGCGCGCCTGTGCCAGATGAATCGCCATGTCGACCATACGATGCTGCAACGCCTGGAAGCTGCCGATTGGCACGCCGAATTGCTGGCGGGTTTTGAGATATTCCAATGTCGCCGCGTTCAGCGCTTCCATGGCGCCGATGGCCTCGCCACACGCCAATACGATGCCATAATCGGTCACTGCTTCCAGCATTCCCCAACCGTTGCCTTGCGCAGACAGCATGGCCGAGGAAGGCACACGGACATTTCTCAGCTCGATGTCCGCGGCGCGCAGCCCATCGATCGTCCGGTAGCCGCGCGCGGTCAGGCCGGCGGCGTTTGCGGGAACGAGGAAGAGGGAGATGCCATCGGGCTCCCGCTGGCCTCCGGATGTGCGTGCCGATACGATCACATAACCGGCCTGCGCACCGTGCAGGGCAATCGCTTTGGCGCCGTCAAGGACGTAGCCGCCATCGTGCAGCCTGGCTGATGTGGCCACATCGAAAAGTTCGTGACGGGACTGTCGTTCTCCAAGCGCGCACGCCAGCGTCAGCTTACCCGCGCCAACTTCCTCCAGGAGTGCAGTGTGACCACCCGATAATCGGAGGAACTCCGCTGCCATCGCCGTTGAAAGTACAGGTTCCACGACGAGGCCCCTGCCCAATTCCTCCATGACGATGAACATGTCCATTACGGTTCCACCCAATCCGCCAACGGATTCTGGAAGCGGCAGGGCAAGAACGCCAAGCTCGGAGAGTGCGTGCCATGCCCGCTCCGACACGCCGGAGTCGCTGCGGATGATAGAGCGGCGTGCTTCAAAGCCGTAGTCTTTCTCGACCCATCGGCGCACTGCGTTGGCGAACTGCTGTTGATCCTGCGTATAGTTGAAATCCATGTTGCCGTTCCTTAGAGACCCAACACCAGTTTGGCGATGACGTTCTTCTGGATTTCGTTGGACCCACCGTAGATCGCGATCTTTCTGGAGTTGAAATACAGAGAGGCGAGTGGCGCCGCGTCGTCGTTCTCGGTCACGGAATGATCTCGCTCGCCGGCAATGAAGGCGGGGTCGAATGGCGATCCATAGGGTCCGACGGACTCGAGCATGAGTTCCGCGATGGCTAACTGGATCTCGCTGCCTTTTACCTTCAGCATCGAAGCCTCCGGCGTCGGGGATTTCTGCTGTTCCCCCAGAGAGATGGTCTTCAGCACCAGCATCTCCAGCCCCATCAGGTCGATTTCCAGCGAGGCGACCTTGGCCGCAAAGAGGGGATCCTTGAGCAAGGATTCCCCATTCTTCCTCTGCTTGTATGCCAGCCGCTTGAGCGATCGGAGCTCGCGTTTCGAGCGGCCGACGGCCGCGATATTGGTGCGCTCGTGGCCTAGCAAATATTTGGCGTAGGTCCACCCCTTGTTCTCTTCGCCGATCAGGTTCTGCGCCGGTACCTTCACGTTGTCGAAGAACACTTCGTTGACCTCGTGTTCCTCATCCAGCATGACGATGGGCCTAACGGTAATGCCAGGCGAATTCATATCCATCAGGATGAAGGAGATTCCTTCCTGCTTGCGCGCAGTGGGATCGGTACGCACCAGGCAGAAAATCATGTTGGCGTACTGCGCCCATGTGGTCCAGGTTTTCTGGCCGTTAACGATGTAGTGATCGCCCGCGCGTTCGGCACGTGTCTTTATCGCCGCAAGGTCGGAGCCGGCGCCAGGCTCGGAGTAGCCCTGGCACCACCAATCGTCGCAGTTAAGAATGCGTGGCAGATAATGGCGTTTCTGGGCATCGGTCCCGAAGGCCATGATGACGGGAGCCACCATGTTCACCCCGAAGGGCATGATGATCGGGGCTCCGGCGGCGGCGCAAGCTTCGTCCCAGATGTGACGCTGCACCGTGTTCCAGCCGGTGCCGCCATATTCCACGGGCCAGCTCGCCCCGGCCCAACCCTGGGCTGCTACGATCTTGTGCCAACGAACGAAGTCTTCCCGGTCCAGGCGCTTGTGATTCAGTACCTTGGTCCTTAAGTCGTTCGGAAGGTTTTCCCGTAGCCATTCGACGACGGTGTTGCGAAACTCCAGGTCCTGCGGACTGTAGCTCAGATCCACGGTATCTCCAGGTGTGCCGATTGCAGGCAGAAAAAGGGGCGCCGCGAATCGCGGTCAGATCGGGGGCCAGTTGAAAAAGTCGGCCGTTTCCTCGAGCGGTGTGAGCGCACCCCGCATGGCGGGCATGGCAATCTCTCCGATACTCTCCGGCGTCCAACCTTCGGATTGGTGGACCGACTTCACCGGGCGCGGCTGGCTCATCAGCATGATCTCGTTGCCACGCACGGCGAACACCTGGCCATTGATGTCGCTTGCCAGCTCGCTGCCCAGGAAGACAGCGAGGGGCGCGACCTTCGCGGGCGTCATCAACTGCTGCTTACGCTCCGCCGCGCGCTTCTGTTCCTCGGTCGTCACCGGTATGGATGCGACCATGCGCCCCCAGGCAAAGGGGGCGATGCAATTGGACCGCACGCCCGCGCGCTGCATGTCGATGGCAATGGTTCTTGAAAGGCCGACGATGCCCATCTTCGCGGCCGCGTAGTTCGCCTGGGCGCGGTTTCCGACCAGACCGGAGGTCGAGGTCATGTGGACATACGCGCCGCTACCTTGCTCCTTGAAAAACGGTGCCGCCGCGCTGCTGGTGTAGAAGGAACCATAGAGATGGACCTTGAGCACCGAGTCCCATTCTTCATCGCTCATCTTGTGGAAGAAGCGGTCCCGCAGGATTCCGGCGTTATTGATGATGCAATCTACCCGGCCGAAGGTATCGATCGCCTGTTGAACCAGATTCTGTGCTCCCTTGCGTGTCGCGATGGAGTCCGTATTGGCCGAGGCTTCGCTCCCGGCTGCCCGGATCTCTGCCACGACCGCGGCTGCGGGACCTGTATCGCTGCCTTCGCCGTTCAGGGACGCGCCAATGTCGTTGACGACTACCCGCGCGCCGGCCTGCGCAAGCTGTAGCGCGATGTCGCGGCCGATGCCACCTCCCGCGCCCGTGACGATCGCGACCTTGTCTGACATGGATAGCTTCATGATTCGTTCCTCGATAGTTGCAAGCGCCCTTGGGCATGACTGATGACGATGGCGTCGCGGGCGGCGACGTAGCCTTCAAGCGCGATGTGGGTTCCCTCGTTCCACATCCGGAACTCGATGACGTCGGAGGGATAGACCGGAGCGGAGAACCGGGCATCGAAACCGCGGAGCCGCGTGGCGTCTCCGTCGGCGAACGCGCGGATGATCGCGATGGCCGCAAAGCCATAAGTCGCCAGGCCGTGGAGGATGGGACGCGGAAAGCCCGCTCGCTGGGCGGCCGAGTGATCGATGTGCAATCGGTTGCGGTCCCCGCAAAGGCGATATAGAAGTGCGGCATCGCTTCGGACGGCATACTCGGCACGCAGGTCGGGTTGGCGCGTTGGCGCCGCGGTCAAGGGCGCCGGCGTATCGGCGTCCAGTATGACGTCCTCTGCGCCGTTCGCCGAAAAGCCGCCATCGCCGCGGCAATAGAACAACTGCCAGGCGCGGCCGTAGAGGTCGCCGTCTTCCGACTGCAGTGTCTTGCGGACCGTGACTAATGCGCCTTTCGACGGCCCCTTGTCGACCACACGGCAGATCCGCGATGTACCCAGTATGCGGCCCTCTGCCGGCAAAGGCCGGTCCAGGTCGACGCGCTGCTCCCCCTGGACCAGCCGGGTGGCGTCCATGCCCAAGGTACGCTCGTCGCGTGCCCAGAATCCGGGAGACGCAATCACCGCGGCCATCGTGGGGACCGGCACTTGGTCGGTTTCGTCGACCATCCGCAATTGACGAGGATCGAGGGGATCCGAGATCGCACCGACCGCCAGCGCATAGAGGGCGGAGTCGCGCAGGGTGTAATCGTGGAGCGTCGTTTTGCTCCATGCTTTCACGGCGTCGAGATTCATGCGCTTGGCTCCGCCTCGTCCAGGACAAACACGGGGACTCTGACCGCGCCAGCGCGGGCGAACGCGACACGCACGACAGCGCCTATGTGTAGCCGCTCGAGCGACGCATCCACGATGTTGCTCAGCATCCGGACGCCTTCATCCAGTTCGATGAAAGCGAGTGCCTGGCCGCCCGGATCGCCACTGTTTTCGGTGTACGAATAGATGATGCCTCGGCCGCTGGCCGGAACCCAGTCCACCTCGGCGGAAAAGCAATGAGGGCAAAAGCGGCGGGGATAGTAGTGCGCCTGTTCGCAGGCGCGGCAATGACCGTAGAGCAATCTGCCTTGGGCGGCGGCCGCGAAAAATGCCTCGTTTTCGGGGTTTGTTGCCGGCGCTTGCCACTCGCGGTTGTCTATGAACATTCAATCAGCTCCTTCCTAGTATTAGCGTCGCACTTCCATGGCGAGCGCCGAGGTTTCCGCCTGTTCCCTGCGCCAGGGCGAGTTCGCAGCCGGGTACCTGTACCTCGGGATGCGCTTCGCCTCGGAGTTGGCGTACCGCTTCGATCACTTTGGTAATGCCCCCGCGGTTGGCCGGGTGGTTGTTGCATAAGCCGCCGCCGTCGGTGTTGAAGGGCAGTCTTCCGACACCGGAAACGAGATTGCCGTCCTGAACGAAACGGCCGCCTTCCCCTTTGGCGCAGAAACCCAGGTCCTCCAACTGAAGCAGCACGGTGATGGTGAAGCTGTCGTAAATGGACGCGTACTGGATGTCGGCCGGCGTCACGCCCGCCTCTGTAAAAGCCTGGGGCCCCGATTGCGCGGCGCCAGTCACCAATAGATCGCTGCCATTGCCATAGACGCCGCGCGCAGCCTCGCCAGCGCCCAACACGTCGATGACCGGCCGGGCGAGGCTGCGCGCGATTTCGGGCCGGGTGACGACCAATGCGCCGCCGCCGTCGCTGACGACGCAGCAGTCCAGGCGATGAAGCGGATCCGCGACCAGTGGGGAATTGACAACGTCTTCCACCGTAACGGGCTTCCGCAGCATGGCGTGAGGGTTGTGCTGGGCGTGGATGGATGCCGCGACTTTGATCCAGGCCAATTGCTCCGCGGTGGTTCCGTACTCGAACATGTGGCGCCGCGCCACCATGGCGTAGCCCGCCAGCGTATTCATCCCGAAGGGTTGTTCGAATGCGGTGTCAGGCGATGTCGCTCCGTACGCCCGAGGCCGGGCGGTCGAGGGATCCGATCGCGGCCTGCCGGCCAACGTAATCAATGCCACATTGCACTTGCCCGCCGCGATTGCCTGCGCGGCGTGGGCGACGTGGATGAGATAAGAGGACCCTCCGGTCTCTGTCGTGTCCATGTGTCTTACCCGCAGGCCCAGGTAATCCACCATGGACAGGGCGCCCAACCCCGGGGCGTCGCCAGCGCAGAAATAGGCATCAACGTCCTGGATACTCAAACCCGCATCCGCGAGGGCGCCTCGCGCGCATTCCGCGTGCAATTGAGCAACCGAATGCTGCTCTGCCTTGCGCAACGGGTGTTCGAAAACGCCCGCAATGCAGGCCCTTTTCTTGATCGTCATAAAACCCTTCCTGCGTGGTGTTGGTTCTGCCTAGAAGAACGCTGTTCTGTATTCTGAGCTGAATTCTGATCGAAATTCAGATCGCGTACAATAGGGTTAACATGGGGATGGACGCTCAACCCGCACTTCGGCGGTGGTTCTTCTTGCCCCCGCATCACATACAAGGACGGCTTTGCGCCGCTTGAACGACATGAGTACTGCAGACTCCATGGACCGGGAGGTTCTGGCTGACAACATCGCCGCGTCCGTCTATGCGGCAGTGCGGGCAAAGGCGGTAACCCACGCGTTTCTGCCGGGGGAACGATTGAACGAGGGTGAATTGGCCCGCGAATTGAACGTCTCCCGCACGCCTTTGCGCGCGGCACTACATCGCCTGACGACAGAAGGGTTCTTGCGCTCGGTCGCGGGCAAAGGGTTCTTTTTCAGGGATCTGGATCCCAAGGAGCTCTTCAGCCTTTACGAGCTGCGTGCCGCGCTGGAAGTGGCCGCGGCACAGTTGGCCATCGAGCGGGCCAGCGACGAGCAGATCCAGGCGCTTGCGGCCATGGTCCGTGAGGACGGCGCTGCGGAAGGTTGCACCCAGATGGATCTGATCGCGCAGGACGAGGCGTTCCATGTGCGCCTCGTCTCCCTGGCCGGGAATCTGGAGATGTCGCGCGTCCTTGAAAACATCAATGCGCGCATACAGTTCGTGCGGTGGATAGATCTCGGCGCCCCAACGCGCCGGGCGACGCACCATGACCACAATCGGATTGTCGATGCGCTTGCAAGCCGCGACAGCGACGCGTGCTCCGAGCTTCTGAAGAAGCATATCGGACGGCGCCAGGACGAGATCGTCGCGGTGGCGCATGCTCGCCTGGCCCAGTTGTTTACGGAAAGAGCGACTCGCTCACGCGTGTGACCGCACGAATTCCGGTTGGTAAGAGATCCTGAGCCTTCGATCTTATTGGGGATGTGATGAAGATACTTGTACCTGTAAAGCGCGTCGTCGACTACAACGTAAAAGTGCGCGTGAAATCGGATCAAACCGGTGTGGACATCGACAACGTGAAGATGTCGATGAACCCGTTCGACGAAATCGCGGTGGAAGAAGCGACGCGCCTGAAGGAGAAGGGCGCGGCCACGGAAGTCATCGCCGTGTCGGCTGGCGTGCAGCAAAGCCAGGAAACCTTGCGCACCGCCATGGCCATCGGCGCCGATCGCGGGATCCTCATCCAGACCGACGCCGTGCTGCAGCCACTGGCCGTGGCCAAGCTGCTCAAAGCCGTGGTCGACAAGGAGCAGCCGCAGATGGTGATCCTGGGCAAGCAGGCCATCGATGACGATGCGAACCAGACGGGTCAGATGCTGGCCGCGCTGCTGGACTGGCCGCAGGCCACCTACGCCAGCAAGGTCGAAGTCGAAGACGGCCGGGTCAGGGTTACGCGCGAAGTCGACGGCGGCCTGGAAACGCTGGTGCTGAAGCTGCCGGCCATCGTTACCACCGACCTGCGCCTGAACGAGCCGCGCTATGTCACGTTGCCCAACATCATGAAGGCCAAGAAGAAGCAGCTGGATACGGTCACGCCGCAAGACCTGGGTGTCGACCCCTCGCCACGTCTGAAGACCCTGAAGGTTTCGGCGCCGCCCGTGCGTAAGGCCGGTATCAAGGTGCCCGACGCGGCCACGCTGGTGGACAAGCTGAAGAACGAAGCGAAGGTGGTCTGAAGATGACGATTCTGGTTATTGCCGAACACGATAACGCCCAGCTCCGGGGCGCCACCCTGAACGCCATCGCAGCCGCTGCCAGGATTGGTGGCGACGTGCACGTGCTGGTGGCTGGCAGCAATGTCCGTGCCGTGGCCGAGCAGGCCGCGCAGGCCTCCGGCGTGTCCAAGGTGCTGTTGGCCGACGCGCCACAACTGGCCGAAGGCCTGGCCGAGAACCTGGCGGCCCAGGTGCTGGCCATCGCCAGGGACTACGGCCACATCCTGTTCCCCGCCACCGCGTCGGGCAAGAACGTGGCTCCACGCGTGGCCGCCAAGCTGGACGTGGCGCAGATCTCCGATATCATCGCGGTGGAATCGGCCGACACCTTCCAGCGTCCCATTTATGCCGGCAACGCCATCGCTACGGTGCAGTCGTCCGACGCGGTGAAGGTAATCACTGTGCGTACCACGGGCTTTGACGCCGTGGCCGCGCAAGGCGGCTCGGCGGCGGTGGAAAGCCTGGCGGCCGTGGCCGACAGCGGCCTGTCGTCTTTCGTGGGCCGTGAAGTGGCCAAGAGCGATCGCCCGGAACTTGCCGGCGCGCGTGCGGTGGTGTCGGGCGGCCGCGGTCTGGGTAGCGCCGACAACTTCCACATCCTTGAGCCCCTGGCTGACAAGCTGGGCGCGGCGCTCGGCGCATCGCGCGCCGCCGTCGACGCCGGCTATGCGCCCAATGACTGGCAGGTGGGGCAGACCGGCAAGATCGTCGCGCCGCAGTTGTACGTGGCGATCGGGATATCGGGCGCCATCCAGCATCTGGCCGGCATGAAGGACTCCAAGGTCATCGTCGCCATCAATAAGGACGCCGAAGCGCCGATCTTCGGCGTGGCGGATTACGGATTGGTAGGCGACCTGTTCGAAATCGTGCCGGTATTGGCGGCGGCGCTGGACCACTGAGTGTCGCCGCCCGACACGAGGCTACGAACCAAGGGGTCGTGGGTTCGAATCCTGCGCAACGCGGGAGCCCGACCCCGACAGCACGCCGCGCAGGTAGCGTTGCGCGGGCTTTTCGATGGCGTGGGAGCAGGCTGTCGCCAGAAGCAGGCTGATCGCCAGCATGACCGCCATCAGCGCAATCGACGCGCTGCTGGAGAGTTCCTGCCGGTCCTGGATGCGTACGCCCAGCGATAGCACTTGCGTCGTCGCGTGCTGCACAAGTCCATGGACCAGGTACAAGGCATACGAGATCTCGCCCAGCCATACGAACACTCTGTTATCCAGCCATGCGGCCGCCCGGCCACGGTTCGACGCCACGGCCACGAGCAGCGCGGCCAGCAGGACGACCGTCAGTAGATCCGGGGCCTGGAAGTGCAGCGCCGCCAGCAGCGCGGCCATCGCGGCAAGCGCGAGCGCGTCGCGCGATGGCAATGCGCCGCGCGCCGATGCGGCATATCCCTGGTACAGCAGCATGCCGAGCAGGAACTCCGGAATGCAGCGCATGAAGGTGGTCCATCCGTCCCATTGGTTGTAATCGTCGTGGGTCAGCCAGGCGAGCAGCGCCAGCACGGCGAATGCACCGAGAACCGGCAGGGCCTGCGCTCGCCAACCGCTGCGCCAGACCAGCGTGGCAACAAAAGGGAACGCGAGGTAAGCCATGAATTCCAGGCTGATGGACCACGCCGCGTAATTCCAGCTTAGGGTGCTGGCATGAATTCCCTGCAGCATGAACAGATTCGCCAGCAGGGCGAACAGGGATCGCACGCCATAGAGCGGAATACCTGACAGGAGTCCGCCTGAAGCGTGCTCCGCCACGCGCGACCCCAGCGCGATCAGCAGGAACAAGCCCAGCACTGCCAGATGCAGCGGATATATACGCGCGATGCGCGCCGAAAGGAATGTCCAGTAGCCGCGCGGCGAAACCCGCGAGGCAAACTCTTCCCGATACACATGCATCATCACGAAGCCGCTTAGCATGAAGAATAGATCCACCGCGAGGTAGCCCTTATTCAGCAATGCGGTATGCCGGTCAGGATGGATGTTCGGGAAATACAAGACACCGTAGTGGTAGAGGACGACCCACAGTGCCGCGATGCCCCGCAATGGGGTAAGGGCGGGCAGGTGTCGGACGGTTTTGCCCGGTGCGGGCTTTTCATTGATGTGCGAGGGGCTGGAGTGTGTAAGTAAAGTCATTCCTGTGCAAGGGTGGGGCGGGCCAGTGGCCGCCAGCGCGGGCAGACTGCATGCCGTGCGATTGAGAAGGTGGCCGGATGCGGGTGGCCCCGCGCGTGCAGGGCCGTGGCGCAGGGCGTTCGCCAGGGCCAGATTGGGTTCGAGCCTATCACACCGGTTTCGGAGGCTGCAAACCAGCGCACCCTGCCGGGTGCCGGCCGGCGGCATCGGCGTTATGCTCGATGCATGGCTACCGGAAGCAAGAAGGTCATTTACGTTGCCCTGACCGGCAATCTGCTCATCGCCCTGACGAAGTTGTTCGCCGCGCTGTATACCGGCAGCTCGGCGATGCTGTCGGAAGCCGTCCATTCGCTGGTGGATACGGGAAACGGCGGCTTCCTGTTGTACGGCATGCGGCGGGCCAAGCTACCGCCAGATAAGCGCTTTCCGTTCGGGCATGGCAAGGAGATCTATTTCTGGAGCTTCGTGGTCGCTCTGCTCATCTTTTCGCTCGGTGCCGGCATCTCGGTCTACGAGGGCATCCGGCACCTCCGCCACCCGGTTTCGATTGAAAATCCGCTCGTCAACTACATCGTGCTCGGCCTGAGCATGCTGTTCGAGGGTAGTGCGTGGGTGGTGGCGCTGAAGGAGTTCAGAAGGCAGAAGGGCAAGCGGGGTTACCTGGAAGCGGTCGAGGCCGGCAAGGATCCCACGGCGTTCGCGGTGTTGCTGGAAGACAGCGCCGCGATGTTGGGGCTGCTGTTCGCCCTGGCGGGGCTGACCCTGAGCGAAGTCACGGGCAACATGCTGTATGACGGCGCGGCTTCGATCGTCATCGGGCTGATACTCGCGTCGGTGGCAATCCTGTTGGCCAGGGAGACCAAAGGCTTGCTGATCGGCGAGAGTGCCAATCCAGAGGTCGTGGACGGTATCCGCGCATTGGTCGAAGAGACCCCCGGCGTCGATCGCGTCAATGAAGTCCTGACCATGCATATCGGCCCGGACTTCATATTGGTGAACATCAGCCTGATGCTGTCCCCGGCCCTGGATCGTGCTCAGGCCCATGAAACGCTGGACCGCATCGATGCGCGGATACGGTCGCGCTATAGCCGCATCAAACGCGTGTTCATCGAATCGGAAACGCGGCTGCGGGTCGGCGAGGCAGCTCGCGCCCGTGGACCGGAGACCTCCGGCTGATCGCCCGGCCCAACCGCGGCCGGCCCAGGCAGGCTTGAGCCATCACCCCTGGATGGCGCCGAGCACCCGGGCGATGTCAGCCGCCGGCACGGGCCGCGAAAACAGGAAGCCTTGCGCTTCGTCGAAGCCTTCCCTTTTCACCGCGTCAAGCTGCGCCTGGGTTTCGACGCCCTCCACCGTCGTCGTGATCCCCAGGCTGCGGCCGATGCCCGCGACCGCGCGGATGATGGCCAGCGACTCCCTGCCGTCCGGCAAGTCGCTGATGAAGGCGCCGTCCACCTTGATCTTATCGAACGGGAAAGTGCGCAGATAGCCCAGGGACGAATAGCCGGTGCCGAAGTCGTCCATGGCGATCTTCACGCCCAGCAGGCGGATATCCTGCAGTATCCGCAGATTCGTATCGCACTCGTCCAGCATGACGGATTCCGTGATTTCCAATTGCAGGCGGCTGGCGGGAAGCCCCGACGCGGCCAGCGCCGCCGACACCGTATGCACGAGATCGCCGTTTCGGAATTGCAGCGGCGACAGGTTCACCGCCACGGCGGTGCCGTCCGGCCAGCGGCTGGCTTCGCGGCACGCCGTCTGCAGTACCCATTCCCCGATCGGGATGATCAGGCCGCTTTCCTCCGCCAGCGGGATGAACTCCGCGGGGGAGATCATTCCTTTGCCGGGATGTCGCCAGCGTATAAGCGCCTCGCAGGTACTGACCTTGTTCGTCGCCAGTTCGACCACGGGCTGGAAGTAGACTTCCAGCTCCTGGCGGGCAATGGCGCCCTTCAATGCGACCTTGAGCTCCTGCTGGGCCTGGACGCTGGCATCCATGCTATCCACATACCGCCGATAGGTGCCGCGACCCTCCGACTTGGCGCGATAGAGCGCGACGTCCGCGGCGCGGATCAGCTGGTCCGCGGTGCTGCCTGCGGCAGGCGCGAAAGCGATCCCGATGCTGGCCCCGATGGTGACGGAGACGCCTTCCAGCTGGAAGGGTTCATCCAGCGTGCGGATGATCCGCTCCGCCAGTTCCTCGACATCCTCGGGGGCGCGGACGGCTGGCTGTATGACGACGAACTCGTCGCCTCCCAGGCGGGCGATGGTGTCGGTGTCGTCGACACACGACCGCAGGCGGTCCGCCGCCTGGCGCAGCAGCAGGTCTCCCACCGGATGGCCGTAGGCGTCGTTCACCGACTTGAAGCCGTCCAGATCCAGTATCAGGATCGCCAGTTGGGTGCCGGGGGCCAGGCGGGCAAGGTCGCGGTCCAGGCGTTCGCGGAACAGCACCCGGTTCGGCAGGTTCGTCAGGGCATCGTGCCGGGACATGTGCGATATCTGGGTCAGCGCCTGGAAGCGCTCCTGCTCGGCGCGACGCCGGTCGGACGTGTCGCGGAAGAAGATCGAGAGTCCTTCTTCCGTCGGGGCCGCGTGGACTTCCAGCCACATGCCCAGGGCGGCGACGTACTCCTCGAATGTCACCGAATCCCGCGTCGCCAGCGCCTTGCGGCATTGGGCGGCGAAGGCGCCGTTCTCTTCATCGGGGTAAAGGCGCCAAAGGCCGGTGCCTATCGCCTCGTCTCCCAGGCCCAGCAGGCGCCGGGCATTCGAATTCATGTACGTCAGCCGCCAGGCGGGATCCACGACGAGCACGCAATCCAGGGTACTTTCCAGGACGGATGCGAGCCGGTCCGCCGCTTTCTCCGCCGCCCGCCGCGCCGACTCGGTCACGTCGCGGGCCGCCTTGGCCTCTGTGATATCGCGCCAGATGGTCAGGATGCGCGCCGGCTTTCCATCCTTGCCAGGCACCGGCGTGGTGACCACGTCCATGCAGCGTTCCTTGCCGTCGTGGGTGGTGATCGTCGTTTCGAATCGCGCGCGGTGTCCCGCGCGCGCGCGTTCGAAGGCGGCCGTTACCGTGCGCATATTATCCGGCGCGACCACCTTGTCCCATCGCGCTTCGCTCACGTCGGCAGCGTCGGACAAACCGAAGATCTCGCGGCCCGCCCGGTTCATGAGCAGCGGCTTTCCGTTCAAGTCCAGCAGCCGCACACAGTCCGGGCTGCTCTGGAAGATGCTGCGGATCAGGATCTCGCTTTCGCGGACGGCCTCTTCGGCGCTCTTGCGTTCGTGCACGTCCTCCAGCAGTCCGTACCATCTCGAGACCCGGCCATGCTCGTCCAGGCGGGCCGCCGCGCGGCTCCTGAACCATTTGTAGGTGCCGTCGGTCAGGCGAACCCGGTATTCGATATCGCAGGGATCTCCGGTCCTGACCGAAGCGTCCCAGCGCTCCTGGGCCAGCGGCAGATCGTCGGGATGGACGCTGTCGGTCCAGCCGGACCCGTAGGTGGATTGCGGAGACAGGCCCGATACCTGGGTCCACGTCGCTCCGGCTTCGATGACGTGGCCGGCCGCATCGGCAATCCATGGGATCTGCGGATGAAGCTCGACCAGCGACCGGTAGCGCTCCTCGCTTTCCCGCAGGACGCGTTCCGCTTCCCGCAATTGCGTCACATCCGTGATCAGGACGAGCAGCAGCCTGCGGGAGAGGCCCGACTCCGGGAACAGGATGCGGTGCTTGTGCGTGACGAAGGTTTTGCTGCCCTCGGGCGAGGTGATGGTTTCTTCGAAGATGCGAGGTTCGCCGGTGGCGAATATCGCCCGGTCGACCGCGACGATGGCATCCGCCTCGTCGTGGGGCAGGAAGTCGTAGTCCGTCCTTCCGATGACCTCCGCCAAAGGCCGCCGCATCATGGCGCAGGCAAGCGGATTCATATAAAGAAAACGGGAGTGCTCATCCTTGACGATAACGGGATGGCGGAATTCCTCGAAGATGGCGGGGAATACTTCCAGCGCGCCATCCACGCAGCGCGGTTGCTGATCAGGTAGAGCAGCGGACATCCCATCTCTCCGAGGCAATGCTGGGGCGGTGCCCCTTCAGTCTGGCGTTGCGGGTCATGCTCAACGCGCCTTTTATTTAATCGTGTGGCGATACTATGCCATCGGTAAGGCGGACGCGCTGCAGGGATATATTGCCTTTTCGCGACACCTTGCAGAAGAGCTATCCGGCGACGTGGCGGCGGCGAGCCGGCGGTTCGAAAACGGATGTAGAGTCCATGAGCAATCCGCGTGCGCGGGTGCGCCGGCGGATATCCGCCGCCATACGAAAAACCTGATAAATCGAACAGGAGACAAGCATGGCTACCGAGACATGGTCGGACCGGGCGATAGCGATTACCGGCGCGGCGGGGGGCATAGGCGCCGCCTGCGCCCGCCAGCTCGACGCGCTGGGCGCTTCCGTGATCCTGATGGACCGTGACGAAGCCGCGCTGCAGCGCGTGGCGGCGACGCTGCGCCCCGATGGCGTACGGCGTATCGTCGCCGCCGATCTTAGCGAACCCGGCGCGTGCAGGGAGGTCTTCGATTCGATCGACGAACTGTACGGGCTGATCCACATGGCCGGCATCTACCAGACCGACGACCTGGCGCCGGAAAGCCGGGCGGTGTGGGACCGCACGATGGCGGTCAACCTGGACATGGCTTTCGACCTGGCCAGCGCGGCGGCGCCCCGGCTGTGCGATCGCGGCGGGCGAGGGGCCCGCATCGTCATGGCCGCCTCGCTGGCCTATCGGCGGGGCTCTTTCGACCATCTTGCCTATTCGGCTTCCAAGGGCGGCATCGCCGGCCTGACGCGCGCGCTGTCGCGGCGGCTGGCGCCACAGGTGCTGGTCAATGCCGTCGCGCCGGGCATTATCGACACGGCCATGCCGGCCCAGTTGATCGCCGCGCGCGGCGACGCGGTACGGCGCGAGATCCCGCTGGGGCGGTGGGGGACCGCCGACGAAGTCGCCGGCACGGTGGTATTCCTGTGCAGCGACGCGGCCAGCTACATCACGGGCCAGATCATCAATATCGATGGCGGGATGATCAACGGCTGAATCGCCGGACGCCGGCGGATACACGCGGCGCGGGCCGGTTCTGCCCGCGGCGTCGTTGCGGGGCGTGGGTGTCGGCGCAGGGCAGGACGGCGAACGCCGCATTCCCGGGTGGCTGCGGGAAAACCCTGAGTCAATAATATTGACCGATTGTATTACGGGATCTAGTCTGTACCTGGACCGCCGCTCGATCGGCGCGTCGCCTGGATGGCCCGCCGCTACGCGGACATTCTCCGCGCCATCGGCCCAACACGGCGTCCATGATGCGATCGACCCGCCGAGGCCGTCCCGCACCGCCGATTCCGGCGGCATTTTTTTAGTCCGGTTTGTCGTCAGACAATCCGTCAATAAGATCGAAAAAGGAGGAAGCAGCCAAATGGTTTCAGTAGCCCAAGCCGCGCCGGTGCGTCTCGCCGGCACTTCCACCGAGCAGAAACGCAGGAATGCCATCAAGGGCGCGTTCTTCTCGGAATTCATCGATATGTTCGATATCTATCTGCCGGTGGTCGTGCTGGCCCCGGTGCTGTTCTATTTCCAGCCACGCGGTATTGCCCCGGAAACCGAGGTCCTCCTGGCGTCGCTGGTATTCATCACGACCTTGCTGGGCCGACCGATCGGTGCGCTGATCTTCGGCATGGTCGCCGACCGTATCGGCCGCCGCAAAGCTTCCATCTGGTCGGTGTCGGGCTTCGGCGTGGTGACACTGTTGATCGGCCTGCTGCCGGGTTATGACAGCATCGGCATCGCATCCTATCTGTTGCTGGTCGCGCTGCGGTTCGTCGACGGCATTTTCCTGGGTGGCGGGTATACCGGCGCCATGCCGCTGGCCATCGAATACTCGCGCAAGTCGCAGCGCGGATTCGTCGGCGGCCTGATACTGGCGGGGTTTCCGGCCGCCTATGTCTGCATCAATCTGGTG
The DNA here is from genome assembly GCF_002261215.1 of Bordetella genomosp. 11. Taxonomy (NCBI): domain Bacteria; kingdom Pseudomonadati; phylum Pseudomonadota; class Betaproteobacteria; order Burkholderiales; family Alcaligenaceae; genus Bordetella; species Bordetella genomosp. 11. Next base: position 220,896 of record NZ_NEVS01000004.1, read on the forward strand.
GCGATGCTGATGTTCGCGCTCTTCCCGCTGGCCGGTGCGCAATCGCCTTACGCGCAGGTGGGCTGGCGGATTCCCTTCCTGATCGGCGCGGCGTTGGCCGGCGTACTGGCCTGGTATTACATCCATAAGGTCGCCGAGTCGGAGATCTGGCAAACCGAGGTGAAGAAGGATGGCGCCGGCGCCGGACCGGCCAGGGAGAAACTGCCGCTGATGGACCTGGTTCGCGGACGCAGCGGACGCAACCTGCTGCAGGTGCTGCTTCTGATGACCGGCTTCTGGCTGACGCAGAATCTGATCACCATCTATATGCCCACGGGATTGCTGGCCGCCACGCTGCACCTGAGCGCTTTCGACACCGCCGCCACGCTGCTGGTGTGCTATGGAACGCTGTTCTTCAGCTATATCGGTTCCGGCATGCTGGGGCAGCGCATCGGTCGCCGCCGCTTTTTCCTCGTGGCGGGGCCGCTGATCGCGACCGTCGGCGCGGCCCTGTTCTATGCGCTCTCGCGGGCCGGCGGCATGCCGCTGCCGGTGATCATGCTGCTGGTCGTCCTGCTGTCGATCCTGGTGACTTCGCCATGGGGCGTGATCGTCACATACATCAACGAGCGTTTCGTGACCGACGTGCGCGCCACCGGCTTCGGCGTGGGATTCAGCCTGTCGGTGATCATCCCGTCGTTCTATGCCTTCTACATGAACTGGCTGGGCCGTCTCATGCCGATGCGCTTGGCGCCGGTGGCATTGCTGGTGATCGGCGGCGTGATCGGCACGATCGGCGCCATGATGGGTCCCGAGACCCGCGATGTGGATTTTTAAGGATGACGACCATGCGCAAGGATAGGGCAGGCTTCATTGGCCTGGGCAATATGGGCGGACGCATGACGCGGCGCCTGGTGGACGCCGGCATCGCGGTGACCGGCTTCGATACGGACGCGTCGCGGGCCGCTGCGTGCGGCGCGGCGGCCGCGCGTAGCGTGGGCGAAGTGGTGGCCGCGGCCGACGTCATCCTGATGTCGCTGCCGGACAGCCATGTGGTCGAGGCGGTGGTCGAGGGCGCCGACGGCGTGCTCGCGCATTGCCGCGCGGGGCAGGCCATCGTGGACTTGAGTACCGCCGCGGCCAGTTCGACCATGCGGCTGCACGAACTGTTCCGCGACAAGGGCGTCCACTATATCGATGCGGGGATTTCGGGCGGCGCGGCGGCCGCCGAAAAAGGCACGCTGACGCTGATGATAGGCGGCGATGCCCAGGCCGTGGAAGCGGTGCGCTGGGTATTCGAGCCCTTCAGCGCCAAGGCGCTGCACATGGGCGCGAGCGGGGCGGGGCATGCGACCAAGCTGTTGAACAACTTCCTGAATGCGGTCAGCCTGGCCGCGACTGCCGAGGTGATGGTGGCCGGCAAGAAGGCCGGGCTGGACCTGCATCAACTGCTGGAGGTATTGAACAGCAGCAGCGGCGTGAACTTCGCCACGCAGAACCGCTTCCCGTACATCGTCGATGGCAATTATCTGGAAGGCGGTTTGACGAGCAAGCTGATGACCAAGGATGTGGTGCTGTACGTGGACCTGGCGCGCGAGCTGGGCGTGGCGTCGCTCAATGCGGCCGGCCCCTTGTCCTGCTTCGGCCTGGCCACGGCGCTGGGTTATGGCGACAAGATCAGCAACCGCGTGGTCGATGCGATCGGCGACGTCTCGGGCGGCGTCAGGCTCAAGGACCAGGGGACACGATGATGGCGCTGACGCAACGACAGCAAAACCTGAAAGATGCCTTCGTGCGCCTGCGTGGCGCCTGGGGCGAGGAATGGGAAAGCATCCTCAGGCTGGACCCGGGATTCTTCGAGGCCTATCTGAACCTGGCCTCGGTACCCTGGCTTAAGGGGCAACTGGAACCCAAGGTAAGGGAATTCATCCACATCGCCGCCGACGCGGCGGCCACGCATCTGTACCGTCCTGGCATCAAGGCGCATATCGAAGCCGCGATACGCCATGGCGCGACGCGCGAGGAATTGATGGAGGTACTGGAACTGATCAGCACTGTGGGGATCCACGCCGCCAACGCGGGTGTTCCGGTGCTGCTGGAGGTGCTGCGGGAAGAAGGACTGCGCGACGCGCCCGCTCCGCTGGACGAGCGCCGCGAGGCGTTGAAGCGGGACTTCCGCAAGAATCGTGGCTATTGGCACGAGACCTTCGACGGCCTGCTCGAACTGGATCCCGATTTCTTCCAGGCCTACCTCGACTTTTCCTCCGTGCCGTGGCGCACCGGAGTGCTGGCGCCGAAGGTCAAAGAGCTGATGTACTGCGCCTTCGACGCGTCGGCCACGCACCTGTACCTGCCCGGCCTGAAGCTGCATATGCGCAACGCCATCGGCTACGGGGCTACCGCGCAGGAACTCATGGAAGTGCTGGAAATCGTCAGCACGATAGGCATCCACGGCGCCGCGGTGGCCGTGCCCATCCTGGAAGAGGCGTGGGCCGCGCGGGGCGCCTAGCCGATCGCCCGGACGCCGCCGCGCGCCGCCATGGCGTGGGGCGCGCCGGCGCCGCCTGCCTATTGCGACGGAGGCACGTGCAGCACCGCGACCTTGCCGGCCAGCGCCGGCGCGGGCGGCGGATAGCGCAGCAGGACCTGGGGATCGTGGCCCGGCACGATGTGCGCGTGGCTGTCGGCCAGCGTGTCCAGCCGGCGGTGGCCTTCCAGCATGTCGCCGACATTGAGCACGGCGGGAAACGGGCGGCCTTCCTCCATGTTGCGGTAATAGTGCGAGGCATCGGAGGCCAGCACGACCCAGCCGCGCGCCGTGTGCACGCGCACCACCTGCAAGCCCTTGGTATGTCCGCCGATACGGTGCACGGTGATCCCGGGCGCGATCTCGGCATCGCCATCGTGAAAGCGGACGCGGCCCGCATAGACCTGTTCGACCATTTGCAGCACGTCGCGCAGGTTGAAGGCTTCCGCCATGCAGCGGTGAGCCATATAGCGGCCGGTGGCGTACTCCATTTCGCGGTCCTGCAGATGGAAGACCGCGTTGGGATAGGCCGCCAGATTGCCGATGTGGTCGTAGTGCATGTGTGTGACGATCAGATCGCGCACCGCGTCGACGTCCACATCCATCAGCTTCATCGCATCGCGCATTGGATGGATCAGTTTGCGGCCGCGCGCGCGCGCCTCGTCGGCGTCGAAGCCCGCGTCCACCACCCAGGTGCGCCCGGCATCGCGGATCAGCCACACGAAATAGTCCATGGGCATGGGGCCGTTGTGCGGGTCGCCGCCCAGGAAATTGGCGCTGGCGGTGCGTTGATGTTCGCCATATTTGATGGCGAAGACTTCGTACTCGGGAAGCATGGCGGGTCTCCTCCGTCTCGGATGCGGGATCGGGCGATGATAGGTAATGTCGGACAGTCAGTCAATAATACAATTCAATCCGCCGAGGGACGGTATGATCCGTCCGCGGTTCCAACCAAGGAGATGAACGGATGATCGTCGAAATGCGTGTCTATCACTGCGCTCCGGGCAGGCTGCCCGCGCTGAACGAGCGCTTCACCAACATTACGTTGGGGTTCTTCAAGAAGTATGGCATCGAGCAGATCGGCTTCTGGACCACGCTGGCGGGGCCGAGCAACCAGACGCTGACCTATCTGCTGAAATGGGAGAGCCTGGCCGAACGCGAGCAGAAATGGAACGCCTTCCAGGCGGATCCGGACTGGGTCCGCCAGCGCAATGCCACCGAGGCCGAGAAGATCATCGTCGAGCGGGTGGAAAACCAGTTCCTGGCGCCCACGGCCTATTCGGCTTTGCGCTGACGGCGGTTGCCGGCCGACCGTGCCGGCCGTCGCCGGTACGATTTTCCGGGCATGCGCCTTGCTATCGACACTCTCCACTCCTGGAGGTGCAGCATGGACTCAGGTCGCGACGGACGCATGGTCAGGCATGGCGGCAGTTTTTACCACTTCCGGACGGTGGAACAGGCCGCGGGGTTCCTGCGGGCGCTGCAGGACGGCAAAAGCGTCGAATCCTGCAGGCGGCGCTGGCGTCCCAGCCTGGTGCAGGTCGCGGCCTCCGTCGCCGCGCCGGGCATTGCCGCGCAGCCAGGCAAGGATTGATCGCTATTTGACCGCCACCAGGACCGGCTGCTCCTGGTAGATATCCGCGAACATCTGCTTCAGATTGGCGATCTTGGGCAGATCGTTGTAGACGATGTACGGATAGCGCGGATTGTTCACCAGGAAGTTCTGGTGATAGGCCTCGGCCGGATAAAAGCCCTTCAGGTTCTCCAGCGTGGTGACGATGGGCTTGGCATAGACGCCGGCCTTGCCCAGCTGGGCGATATACGCAAGCGCCACTTCGCGCTGCATATCGTTGGCGTAGAACACGGTGGATCGGTACTGCGTGCCGGTATCCGGGCCTTGCCGGTTCAGCTGCGTAGGATCGTGGGCCACGGAAAAATATACCTGCAGCAGTTTGCCGTAGCTGATCTGGCGCGGATCGTAGGTCACCGCGACCGACTCCGCGTGGCCGGTGTCGCCGCCGCTGACGTCATCGTAGTGCGCCGTGCCGGCGCTGCCGCCGGCATAGCCGGAAACCGCCTGCTTCACGCCGCGCACGTGCTGGAATACCCCTTGCACGCCCCAGAAGCAGCCGCCGGCGAAGACGGCGGTTTCGGTGGCGGCGGTCGTGGCGGGCTCGTCCCGGACGGGGGGCGGGATGGCGACCGCGGCCTCGGCGGCGCGGGCGGGGGCATGTCCGGCGAACAGGACCGTCGCGGCGGCCGCGCAGGCGGCAAGCGCCAGGAAAGGCCATTTGGCCGGGAAACGGGCGGCGAATGTCATGATGGGGCTCCGAAGGGGCGGGGGCGAACAAATTATGGCGCCGCCGCACCCCCGGAAACTTAAATTAACCGTGATATTGCCGCCGCGACGGCGCGCGCCTGCGCGACAATAGCGACCGCCGGCCCATACCGGCGCCCGGACGCCGTTACCGATATGACCTCCGCAAAACGCATCCTTATCGTCGAAGACGACGCCCATATCGCCGAACTGCTGCGCCTGCACCTGCGCGACGAAGGCTACGACGTGGTCCACGCCGCGGACGGCGACAACGGCCTGCGCCTGCTGGAAGGCGGGGGCTGGGACCTGCTCGTGCTCGATCTCATGCTGCCGGGCGTGGACGGGCTGGAGATCTGCCGCCGCGCGCGCGCGATGACCCGCTACACGCCCATCATCGTAACCAGCGCCCGCGCCAGCGAAGTCCATCGCATCATCGGCCTGGAGCTGGGCGCCGACGACTACCTGGCCAAGCCTTTCTCCATGATGGAGCTGGTCGCCCGCGTGAAGGCCCTGCTGCGCCGCGTGGAGGCGCTGGCCCGCGACGCCCGCATGGAAGGCGGCATGCTCGATATCGCCGGCCTGCGCATCGATCCGCTCGCGCGCGAGGCCTTCGTCGACGGCAACGCCGTGGACCTGACGCCGCGCGAGTTCGACCTGCTGTATTTCTTCGCGCGCCATCCCGGCAAGGTTTTCTCCCGCATGGACCTGCTGCACGAGGTCTGGGGCTACCAGCACGATGGCTACGAACATACGGTCAATACGCACATCAACCGGCTGCGCCTGAAGGTAGAGGCCAATCCCGCGGAGCCCCGGCGCATCCTGACGGTATGGGGCAAGGGCTACCGTTTCGCGGCGGCCGGCGGCGGGGATGCCGCATGAGGCACCTGAGCCTGTCGCAGCGCCTGTCCCTGGTCTTCGCGGTGCTGCTGTTGGCATGTACGGCGGCGGCGGCCTGGCTGCAGATCAACGCCAACCACTTGCGGGAAGAGGAAACCGCGCAGCGCTTGTCCAGCGGACTGGCGCGGCACATCGCCGACAGCGCGCCGCTGATGGACGCGGACGGGCTGCGTCCCGGCGCCGTGCGGGATTTGTTCGACAAGCTGATGGCCGTCAACCCCAGCGTCGAGGTCTACCTGTTGTCCAGGGACGGTCGTATCGTCGGCGACGCGGCGCCGCGTGGACACCTCAAGCGCGAGCGGGTCGATATGGAGCCGGTGCGGCAGCTGCTGGCCGGCGCCCCCCTGCCTGTCCTTGGCGACGATCCGCGCAGCGCGACAGGGCGCAAGGTCTTCGATGCCGCGCCTTTGACGGTACGCGGCGAGAACGCGGGCTATGTCTACGTGGTCCTGCAGGGAGAGCGGCGCGACGCCCTGTCGGCCAATCTGGCCGCCAGCGCGACGACGCGCACGATGCTGATGTCCCTGGGGCTCGTGGCCCTGTGCTGCCTGATAGCCGGGCTGGTTGCCTTCGCCCTGATCACGCGGCCGCTGCGTCGATTGACGGCGGTGGTGCGGGACTTCGACGCCAATGAGCAGGCCGCCACCGAGACCTTGCGCGCATCGCCGGCGGCCGCCATGCCGCCCGCCGGCGGCGATGAAATCGGCGTGCTGGAACAGGCCTTCCGCCAGATGGCGGCCCGCATCGCGGAGCAATGGCGCGAGCTCAGCCGGCAGGACCAGCAGCGGCGCGAGCTCGTCGCCAATATTTCACACGACCTGCGCACGCCGCTGACCTCCCTGCACGGATACCTGGAAACCCTGCTGATAAAGGCCGATACCCTGGATGACGCGGACCGGCGCCGCTACCTGGAGATCGCCCTGGGACAAAGCCGCAAGGTCGGCCGCCTGGCGCAATCCCTGTTCGAGCTGGCGAGGCTGGAATCCGGCCTGATCCAGCCGGATAAGGAAGTCTTCGCGCTGCCCGACCTCGTGCAGGATGTCTTCCAGAAATTCGAGCTCGCGGCCGAAGCGCGCGGCCTGCACCTGTCGGCCGGCTTCGACCGCGATCTACCGCCTGTGGAGGCGGACATTGGCATGATCGACCGGGTTCTGACCAATCTGCTCGACAATGCCATCCGCCATAGCCCGTCGGGCGGTACGGTAGACGTTCGCATGAGCGCTGACCGGGGCGCGGCCATCGTCACGGTCGGCGACGACGGACCGGGTATACCCGAGCCCCTGCGCGAAAATCTCTTCACCCGCGCCTCCGTATGGCGCTCGGATCGCGCCGAGTCCGGCGGCCTGGGCCTGCTTGCCGTGCATCGCATTCTCGCCTTGCATGGCGGCGATATACGGCTGGTGCCGCGATCGGGCCGGGGGGCCGTCTTCGAATTTCGCCTCCCCGCGGCGGCCGCCCGGCCGACCACGCCCGCCGCGTAGCGGCCGGTCCAGGGCCCGGGCCGCCACTAGGCACAAGGCATGGTGCGGCCTCGCCTGTAGATCGATAGTTGTAGGTCCGTGCTTTCGACCTAGGAAGCGCCCTATGCCCCGTCGCTCGTACGGCCTAGGGTGAACGCATTCTGGAGCTCTCGCATTACTGCGCGCACTATCTGCGCGGAGTAGGTATGACGTGAACGCCTGAATCGGATGGGACATGGACAAGAAGACCGTTGCGTTGCTCGTGAATGCCACGAACCAGCCTGGATGGGTGCATGACGTCGCCCAGTGGCTATCGCGTGAAGAACACTTCCAGATCGCCGCGCTGATCGTCGCCTGGGACGATACGCAGTCCGCCGAACGCAGCCTGCCGTGGTCGCGCGACCCGCTGGGGACCGTGGCGCGGCTGGAATCGCGCATGCTGGAAACCCGCCACCGCGCGCAGCTGGCGACCAGCGAGCTGACGGCATCCCTGCCTCCCGGTACGCCGGTGCTGGACCTGGGGGTCACCCGTGGCCATGGCGGCCTGCTGGCGGCCGATCCGGAGCAACTGCGCGATCTGATCGCACTGCGCCTGGACGTCATTCTGATCCTGGGCGCGCCGGCGATACGGGGGGAGCTGGCTTCCCTGCCGACCCACGGGGTATGGATGCCCGTGCACTCGGACCTCAAGGACCAGCAGCACGTGGCCCATGCCGGGTTCTGGGAGGTGTATCAGCGCGCCGACCACACCACGGTCAAGCTGTGGCGGCTGGGGGCGACCGAGCAGGCCGATGAACTCCTGGACGCGCGCAGCTTCAACACCGAAGTGTTCTGGCTGAAGAACCGCGCGCGCGCGCTGAGCCTCGCCAACCTGATGATCTTCGATACCTTGCAGGCGATGGCGCAGCCGGAGCGGCGCAAGCAGCCCTCGTCGTCGCTGCAGATCCATACGGCGATGACTCGGCCGCAGCCAGCCCAATGGGACGGCGCCGCTTACCTGGCACGCCAGGCATGGCTGGCCTCGAGCATGGTGCTGCGCCGCGCCATGAAGCGCAATGTGCGGTGGCGCATCGGTATGTGCCCGACCGGGCGCCAGGAGGTCGTTACCTCAGAGGCAGCGGTCATGGTGCCGCCGAAGGGGCGGTTCTTCGCCGACCCCTTCGTGTATACGCGCAACGGGCAACCCTATATTTTTTTCGAGGATTATTACTTCCGCGAGCGTAAAGGGAAGATATCGGTCGCCACGTATATCGACGGAGCCTTCCGCTTTCTGGGCGTGGTGCTGGACCTGCCTTATCACCTGAGTTTCCCCTACATTTTCGAATACGGCGGGGCTACCTATATGGTCCCGGAAACCTGCGGTAACCGAACCATCGAATTGTGGAAATGCACGGAATTCCCGCTTAAATGGGAATTACATTGCAGGCTGATGGATAATATTTCGGCCGTGGATACCATCGTTTTCCCTTACGGCGGGCATTGGTGGCTATTCACGAACATCGATCGAACCGATGGCGTCAGCCATTGCGACGAACTGTTCGCCTTCTATGCCGACCGTCCCGACACGGACCGCTGGACGCCGCATGCGCTGAATCCGATCGTCCATAGCCCCGTCAAGGCCCGCAACGCCGGGGTGATCCTGGCGCCGGACGGCAGCGTGGTCCGCTGCGCCCAGTCGCAGGGCTTCCAGCACTACGGCAACGGGGTATCGCTGAACCGGATAGAGGAGCTTACGCCCCATACCTACCGGGAGGCCGACGGCCCTGTGAATTACCCCAGTTTCCTGCGCAAACCATACGCTTCCATGCATCACTGGCATCACCACGGCGGCCATACCGTGTTCGACTTTGCATTTATGGAATAACAAATACCGGCGCGCGCCACCGCGCGTGGCGCGCCGGTAAAAGGAAATCCCCCGCAGCATAATCGCGGCGCATCGCGTAAAGCAGCAGCAGCGTTTCGCCGCTCCCCCTCGAAACCCGCATGAAATAAGGCTCGGAGCTCTACATGAAGACACAACTCGCCCAGGGTCGCTTGCAAAAGCTTGCAGACCGACTCCATTCAAAACTTGTTTAGTACCGCATTTAAACCAGCGTGGCGCTGATGTTTATTGATGTAGAAAAAATCAGGAAGGGGCGGCTCCGGGGGCATCCGATTGATACTAACGGATGACTTCGCTTCCTGTCGGTTTATGTCGATTGGATAAGCTTGATTTTGGACTGGGCTACCCATAACATGGGCTGGTCATCCTAACGATGACTACTCAAGTTTCGGTCGGTTCCGCCAACGTCTCGCCCAAGTGGTCGGCAGGCACACCGAACAAAAAAATAGCCGCCGTGTGTTTGCGCTACGTACCATTCACTGCTGCACTCTTGTTGCATCTGATGATGTCCTATGGGGAAAGCTATGTCGAAAATGGTCTTGATCGAGGCTCATCCACTTTTAAGGCTGGGTCTGCGTCAAATTCTGGGCAAGGTTGAAGGCGTGTGGGAAATCGTCGGTCTGGATCTGGCGAATCTGGACGAAGCCGCTGAGCAAAACCGCGGTGCCGAACTTCTGATTTTCGGCTTGCCGATCGAAACCGAAACCGGTTGGCAAGCGTTGGCGGATGTGCGTCGGGTGCTCGCGCCCAAGCGCATCCTCCTGCTGGTGGACAACATGCCGATGCAGGCCCTGTCCCGTCTTCCGGAAGGAAGCATCCATGGATGCCTGATGAAAACGGCATCGATCGAGGTGCTGGAAGCCGCCATACGGCTGGTGATGGCGGGAGGGCAATGCTTTCCGAGCGGCCAGATGGCGCAACCGTCGGCCACCGCCGATGCGCCCGCGGCGGCGACGGTGCAGCATGCGCCTGCCAATACCTCGATGATGATGGCCGGCGACGGCGATCACGCGGCCAGCCAGAAGATGGCAATGCCGATCACGGCCGGGGCGCAGTTGCTGAAGATCACGCCGCGGCAATACGAAGTCCTGGTTCTGCTGTCGCGCGGCTATCCGATCAAAACGGTCAGCCGCATGCTCAATATTTCCGTGGCGACGGCAAAGACCCACGCTTGCACGCTGTACCAGCGGCTGCAGGTGAAAAACAAAGGGGAGGCGGTATACACGGCCTTGCAACGTGGCGCGACGCTGGATTGGGATTCCAGCGGTGCCAATGGATCCAGTTATGAGCGCAACCGGCTCTAGCGCGTTAGATCGCGGTTTTTGTCGGACTTCGAAGCAAGCCTTTCGATGAGAGTCGGGGCTTGCTTTTTGCATTGGGAGCGAGGCCGTTAAGGCCCATGCGTCGGCTGTCATCCGCACGACGGAGATGCACAGGGGCATGCCCTTGATACGATGGCGCAGGCCGTTCCCGAGCAAGCCACGATCGACCCGATCCGTGCCATGGCTGGGACGCTCAGCACATCGTGAGAGGCTCCCGGCGAATGACTACCGTCCTGATCGAGGAATACGCGATTCTGCGCATCGCCATCCAACACATCCTGGAGACCGCGCGCAGCCCCGAAAGTGTCATGGCCATGGCGCCGCAGAAGTTGAACGAGTTGTCCTTATCCGCGGTGCGTCCCGTGGAATTGCTGGTCCTGGGAATCGCCGGAGTCACGGATAACGACTTGCACTTGTTATCGGCATCGATGTCGCTGCTGGCGCCCCGCCACACGCTGGTGCTGCACGATGCGCTCGACCCGCGCTTCATGCTGGAGGCGGCGCGCTCGGGTGTTTGCGGGCTGCTTCCCAAATCGTCCACCACCGAAGCCATTACGGCCGCCGTGCACCTGGTGCTGGCCGGCGGACAGTGTTTTCCGCGCACGATCGTCGAGGCGACGCAGACCACGCCGCATTTGCCAGGGCGCGGCCATGCGGCGATACGGATGCTCACGCCCAGGCAGGAAGAGATCCTTCGGCTGCTGGCGAAGGGCCGCACGATGCGCGAGATCAGCCGGGAAATCGGCATCTCCGTCGCTACCGTGAAAAGCCACGCGCGCACCCTGTATTGGAAGCTGAACGCCCGCAACCAGGCTGAAGCGGCCTATATCGCCGTGCAGGAGGGGTTGCTGCGCGACGAGGCGCCGGAGGCGAAAGGCGACGAGCCGTCGCCCGGCTGACGTCCGCGGACGTGCGTGGCGACCGGTTCCGTGGGGGTGGCGACCGGCATGGCGGCAGGCGCCCTGGCGGGCGCGTGCCCAGGGCGTTCGCGCGCCGGGAAACGTCGTGCCGCGCGTGGCCGCGGGAAGCCTATTGGGCCTTGCGGACCGTCGCCCGTCCGGGTTCGCGTAGCGCGATCAATTCGCGCTCCAGGCGCTCCAGCACGGTGTCGGTATGCAAGTGGGCGCGCGCGTAGCGCAGCGCCGCGTCGCCCAGCACCGCGCGCTGCGCGGGCGAGGCCGCCAGGCGCAGCATCGCGCGGGCCATGGCGCCAGGGCTCTCCGGCCGGACGACGATGCCGCATTGGGCGACGACCTGGGCCAGCTCGGTACCTGGCGCGGCGCCGCAGATAACCGGCTTGCCGCTGGCCAGCATGCCGGTCAGCTTGGACGGCATGACGAGATCCGCCGCGCCCGCGCGCTGCGGCAGCAGATGCAGATCGGCGGTCGCCAGCAGGGCGGGCAGGTGTTCTGCCGGCTGCAGCGGCAGGAAATGAACCTGTGGCAGGTCGGCGCAGCGCAACCGCAGTTCCTCGCGCTGGTGGCCTTCGCCGCAGAAAATGAAGTGGATGCCGGTGCGCCGGCGCAGGATTCGGGCCACGCCGGACAGGGTTTCCAGGCCCTGCTTGCCGCCCATGTTGCCGGAGTAAACGGCGACGATGGCGTCCGCCGGGATGCCCAGCTGGCCACGGTAGTCCACCGCGGCGCCGCCGGCACGCGCGGCATCCACGTCTATCCAGTTCGGAAACAGTACGAGGCGATCGTCGCCGATGCCTTTCTGGCGCGCCAGCGCCAGCATGCGGGTCGAAATGGTGGAGATCCGGTCGAAGCGCCGCATCAGCCAGCGTTCGATGCCGCCGACCAGGCGCTTCAGCCGGTCTCCCTTGAGCAGGCCCAGTTCGAAGGCTGCATCGACTTCGTAGTCCTGGATGTGCAGCCATGCGCGCGCGCCGCACAGGCGCGCGGCGGCCACGGCCGCGGGCGCGCAGAAAAGAGGCGGCTCGACGACCACGATGACGTCGGGGCGGCGCAGCGCGCAGGCCAGCAGCAGGGGCAGGCTGGACAGGGCGAAGGTCGCCAGGTGCAGCAGGCGCTTGGCGCCGCCCGGCTTGGGCGGAACCCAAAGCGGCGCGCGCAGGACCTTGACGCCCTGCCACGCCTGGGCGGCGTAGCGGCCGGCGCGGTAGCCGGGTTGTACGCGCCATTGCGGGTAGTACGGCGGAGCGGTGATCGCGGTGACCCGGTGGCCGCGAGCGGCCAGCCAGGCGGCCATTTCGCCGGTGTATTTGCCGGTACCGGTAAGCTCCGGCGCGAAGTTGATGCCGTAGACGAGTATCTTCATGGAAGCGTCCGCACGCGTGGGCGTACCGGACGGCAGGGCGTCCCATGGCAGACCATACCGGACGGCATATCCTTGAAGACGGAGCTTCGCGCCCCGATGACGGCGTTCTGGTGGATCGTGACGCCCGGGGCGATGAAGACATCGGTGGCGATCCAGGCACCGTCCTCGATCACGATGGGCTTGCCGCGGATCGGAAATTCGGGCAGCGCGGCGTCGTGGTCGCCGGCGCATAGATAACCGCGCTGCGAGACGACCGCATGATTGCCGATGTCGATGTCGGCCAGGCTGTACAGGACGACATCGTCGCCGATCCAGGAGTAATCGCCGATGCGGACCTTCCATGGATAGGTGATTTTCGCGCTGGCGCGGACCAGCACCTTCTGTCCGATACGGGCTCCGAACAGCCGCAGCAGGAAACGCCGAAAGCCGTAGGCGAACTGGGGCGAATAGCGGAATGCGGTGCTTTGCACCATCCACCACAGCTGCACGTACAAGGCGTTCCGGCCGCGAAAGCCGGTGGGCATCTGGAAAAGATTGAGTCTTTGGAAAGTGTCCATGGCGCCGGCTCCACGGGTCAATGTGTGCCGCCACGCACGGGATCGGCGTTGGCGTCGGCGGCGGGAGAGGCAGCCGCCATCGCCGCGCGCAGCTCGCGCGCCTTGATGCCGATCTGCCAGTAATACATGGATCGCGCCACGGCGTAGTCCAGTCCGGTCTTGCCGTCCAGGAACCCCAGGCGCACGATGTAGCAGTGCACGAAGGCCGCCGCGGCCTTGAAGGGCATGGCGGCGAAGATGCGCTTCATGGCGGAACGCAGGCCGATATTGGCCTCGCGCGGATCGTTCAGCAGCCCCTTGACGCGCAGGCTGGCCTCCCAGTCGGAGTATTTGTTGTGCTTGTCGAAGTAGTGGAACAAGCCGTCGTGGTCATGGTGCGCCATGCGGTGCTTGAGCAGGAACACCGGCCCGGTGACCTGCGGCTGGTAGTGACCCTCGACTTCCCACATATTGGCGACGTCCAGGTCGTTGTAGTCCAGGAAGCGCGAGCGTGCGCGCGGCAGCAGCACCAGCTTGTACACGCGATGGCCGTGGCGCAGCAGCTTGCCGCAGAAAACGTAGTCGAAGCCGACGAAGGCGCCGCCCGCGCCCTGGGCGAAGCGCGGCAGGCAGTCGTTGATTTCGCGTGCCAGCGCCGGGCTCATGACTTCGTCGGCGTCCACGTAGAGCACCACGTCGTGGGAGAAGGGCAGGTTGTCCAGGCACCATTGCTTCTTCTTCGGATACCGCCGGTTCCATTCGAACTGCACCACGCGCGCGCCCAGGGCGGTGGCCATCTCGACGGTCCGGTCGGTACTGTGCGAATCGACGACGAAGACTTCGTCGAAATCGCTCAGTGCCCGCAGGCATTTTTCGATGTTCCGTTCCTCGTTCTTGGTCATGACGATCACGGATACTGGTACACGGGTCATGTGCGCGCTCCTACGCGGTCCAGGGCCTGCTTGCGCAGCAGGGGCTGGAAGAGGTCGGCCACATTGCGGCAGTGGCGTTCCAGGGAAAAGTCCGCGGCCCGCTGGGGACCGAGGTCGGAAAGATGCTCACGGCGCGAGCCGTCGTCGGCCAGCGACTGGATGGCGCGCGCCACGGCGGCCGCGTCGCCGACGGGGACGAGTTCGCCGAACTTGCCGTCCTCCAGGATTTCGGCGGGTCCCGACGGGCAGTCGGTCGCGACCACGGGTATGCCCAGGCACAGGGCTTCCACCAGCACGATGCCGAAGCTTTCGCGCTCCGAGACCGAAAGGAAGATATCCGCGCTGGCCAGCATGGGGAAAGGATTGTCGACGTGGCCGACCAGGCGCACCGGACTGCCGGGCTGCCGCGCGGCGATCTGTGCCTCGAATTCGCCGCGCTGGGGCCCTTCGCCGATGATGGTGAAGACGATGCCCGGATCGTTGAGCAGGCAGGCCGCGTCGATCAGCGTCTGGAATCCCTTGTTGCGGACCAGGCGGCCCACCGACACGACGTGCAGCTTGCCGTCGCGCGGCAGCGTCTGGCCGGGCGCGCGGGCCTGTGCGCGCACTTCGTCGAGGGGGATGCCGTTGTAGATGTGCCGGCATTTGTCGCGCAGCGAGGGGACCATGGCGATCAGGTCGCGCGCGACGCCCCGCGAGACACCCACCACGTCGTCATGGGCTCCGTAGCAGCTGCGCAAGAGCGCGCGCTTCAGTCCCCCCAGGCTGGTGGAGCGGTAGTGCGCGGACGGGCTGTTGTGCTCGAAGGCGACCGTGCGGAAGCTGCCGGACATCAGCGTGCGCGCGGCGGCGACCAGGATGTTGCAGATCAGGCCATGCGAACAGACGACCGCGGGCCGTTCGCGGCGGATGGTGGCGATCAGCCGCGCCAGGCTCCAGGGCGCGGAAATCTGCATGGCCCGGTTGCCGAGCTTGCGGGCGATGCCGCGCGTGACGTTGGCCTTGCTGGGACTGAACTCGTGCTCGATCTCCCGCATGCAGAACAGCGATGTGGTGAAACCGTGCTTGGGCAGGTCTTCCAGCATGAAGTAGACGCATCGGCCGACGCCACCGCGATGCAGGTCCGGAACGACGAAGAGAATATCAACCATGGTGCGGCAACCTCGGGTAGGCAGTTTTTCCAGGCGCTTGCCCCGGAATGATCGGGCGCGGGGTGCGTTGACGCGGTCCCGCGGGCGGAACAGGCCCGGCCGGCGCGACGGGCCGCGCGGCCGCCACCTCGTAGGGCGACAGTGCCGGACGGTAGTTGCGCAACAAGGACAGGCAGTAGGTCAGGAGAAAACCCGTCAGGGCGGTCTTGGGCGCGTAGGCCAGTCCGCCGGAAAGGGAGTCGATGAAGATGTATATCGGAACGCAGGCGATCAGGTAGCGCCGATGCATGTCCAGCCCGGCGTTGCCGTTGCGCCGCCCCAGCGAGAGCAGCATCAGGAGCAGCGGCGGCCCCATGATGGCGAAGGTGCCCACCAGCCCGAACTTCATCAGGTAGAAGGCCCAGGAGTTATGCGCGAACGTGCCCAGCTCGAACCCGTCTTCGCCCATGACCCAGTACCGGTAGCCGGCCCCGTGGCCGAACAGGGGCTCTTCGCGGAACTGATCCATCTGCCCCTCGTATTCCTGTACGCGGGCCCCGTAGCTGGAGTCGTCGTCCAGGGCCTCGACCGTCAGTACCCGGCTCGCCAGCACATCGAGATAGCCGATGGCGTAGAACACCAGCAATCCGGCGACGATGGCGGGCGCGAAGATCACGGTGACCCGCCGCAATGCGCCGACCTTGCCGCCGAGCGCCACGGCGATGCCCACCGTGACGGCAAGCTGCAGGTACTGGCTGCGATTCAGCGAAAACACCAGCGCCATGAACATGAACATGATCAGGAAATACGCGGTGCGCGATTTCAGGCCGAGCACTTCCCGGAAGTAAAGAATGGACGTGATGGACATGGGCAGGGCCCAGATGCCCAGGTTGACGTCGCGTACCGGATCCACGGTGCTGAACCCTAGCGCTACCTTGATGATCATCAGGGCCGATACGGTCAGGCCGGCGGCCACGATGGTCCATTGCAGCTTGCGATAGGCTTCCGGGCCGTCGATATCCCGATAGCAGAGATAAGGGGTTATCAGGAAATAGACGACGATGCGCATGTCGCGCAACATATCGCCGACCTCGATGCCCGGCGGCGGCGGTGCCATGTAGATCAGGTAGGCCCAGGCCAGCAGGTTCAGCCCCATCAGCAGCGTGATGGGCGCGGAAGGCAGCTGATAGGCGTCCGGATCGGCCAGCCTGACGAACTTGACGGCAAGGATGGCCAGGAAGATCAGATCGAAGAGCGACAGCTTGAAGCCGCCTACGGCGATGACCAGCGACTCGTTGCTCAGCGCAAGTGCGCTGAACACGAAGGCGCACAGCAGGGGGACGGTCGAATAGTGATTCTGGACGTGACGCATGGCGGCCTCTTAGTGAGCATTCCAGTCGTCGCGACCGGCTACCTTGTGCAGCAGCTTGTCGAACAGATAATCCAGATCGCCCTGGCGCGCATGCGCCGCGACCTTGGCCGCCCGGCACGACAGGCCGAATAGCGGACCCAGGCCGTTTTCGGTGGCGCGGATGTCGCCGACGATCTGCTCGCGCTCGCGCTCCAGGACATCCTGCAGCAGGGCGGTCTTGGTTTCCTCGTGCGCCGTATAGACGCCCATGGCCGTGGGGACGATGACGTTGGGTCCGTCATGCAGCAGGCGGCTCCACAGCTCCAGATCCATGCAATAGCGCATTTCCTCTTTCAGCAGGCCGTGGTGCTCCAGGCTGTCGCGGCGGAACAGCGCGACCTGGTTGGGGATGGACGCGCGTATGACGGTCAGCTTGGCGCGCGTCAGGGGAATGTAGTAGACCTGGCGGAAGATGCGGTTGTCGGCATCGGCGATGTAGAGGTGGCCGTTGACGATGGGCGGACGACGCTTGGCGGCAGCCCGGCCCAGCTTGACCAGCGCGCCGGCGCAGTACAGGTCGTCGGAGTTCTGCCAGCCGACGTAATCGCCGGTTGCCATGGCGAAGCCTTTGTTGATGGCATGCGATTGTCCGCGGTCCTTCTTGCTCTCCCAATAGGCCAGGTGCGATTCGTACTTGCGGATGATGTCCACGCTGCCGTCGGTCGAGCCGCCGTCCATGATGATGTATTCCAGCCGCGGGTAGCCCTGGTTCAGCACGGACAGGATGGTGCGTTCCAGAAAGCGGGCCTGGTTGTACGACGGCGTGACGATGGTGATCTTCGGCAGGCTGTCGGCGTCCGCCGGCGGCGGGGGCACCTGCAGGCGGCTGACGAAGTCAACCAGGTCACGGGTGGCTTTCAAATGGCGCTTGCGCATCAAAGACCTCAGCATGGGCGTGAAACTATCGTGTTGCGGTACGGGCTGGAACGAAGGGCGGCGGGCGCGACTGGCGCAGTGCGAGGTAGATGCCGTAGAGCGTCGTCACCGAATACGCGATGCGCGCCCAGCCCGCGGCGATCTCGCCCACAGGCGCCACCAGCAGGAACAGCACGCAGACCATGCTGACCCCGGCCAGGCCGTTCAGTACGGCCACCGCGCGGCTGTTGCCCATGCCCAGCAGCGAGAAATGGGCAACGACATTCAGGGAGAGCAGGCCCGCGGCGACGATCAGCAGCCTGAAAGTCGCGAGGTGGCCGGGTGTATAGGCATGGCCGAGCATCAGGGAAAGGGCGGGCCCGCTGATCGCCAGGGCAAGCGCGGTACCGAACAGGGACAACGCCAGGTTGACCGCCATCAGGCGGCGCACTTCTTTCGAGACCGCGCGCTCGCCATCGGCGCCGGCGGCGAGATGGCTGATGCGCGGCATGGTCTTCTGGAATATGGCCACCGAGGCGGTATGGATCATTTGTCCGACCTGGGCGCCAACGGTATAGATGGCCAGGGTGGCCGGACCCAGCAGCGATCCCACCAGGATGCGGTCGACCGAGCCGAAGGCGACGGCGCTCAGGCTGTTGAACCAGGACCACCGCGAAAATCGGAAGGCCGCGCCCATTGCCCGGCGATCCAGCAGCGGCCGCACGAAGTAATGGCCTTCGCGACGGGCAAACAGATGCATCTTGACCAGCCCCGTCGCGAGCAGGCCGCACGCCTGCGTCAGGCTGGCCAGCGTGGGGGAACCGGTCAGCATCGCCACGCTGCAGGTCACCGTGTAGGCGGTAAGGCGGCCGCCGACTTCGCACAGGGCCGTGGTCGCGAATGCTTCGCGGCCCTTCAGGCAACCGGTGAACAACTGGTCGAACTGCTGGCTCAGGTATACGGCAAGGGCTGGCAGCGCCAGGGTCGACACCGCGATGCCGCCGAAAGTGGCATCGGGCCATAGCCAGGACACGCCACCCCAGGCCAGCAGCGCCAGCGCCACCACGAAGATAAGGGCGCAGCCGACCAGCGAGAAGCTGACCCCGGCTCCGCGCATGGCGCCGCCCCGCTCGTGCAGGCGTTCGGAAACCAGCTTGGTGCCGGTCACCGCTGCCCCCAGGTTGGCGACGTTGCCGAAGCCCGCCAGCGCCATGATCATGGCGAACTGCCCGAAGCCCACCGTGCCGAGCTGGCGCAGCAGGACGGGCGTGGCGGCCAGGGCGATGAGCGGCCCCAGTCCGTATTCCATCAAGCCCCAGAACGAGGCGTTCCCGGAGATGTATTTCCTGACGAGCGCACGCATGAGCGCGATTCCCCCGTATCGGTTGCGCGAGCCCGCTGGAGCGGACCCGGTTCTAGGCAAGCGGCAGCGCCTGCCGGGCGGCATGGCGCAGGTAGTCGTGATAGGTGGACTCGATGCCTTGGCGCAGCCCCATTTCCGGGCGCCAGCCCAGGGCCTGGATGCGGCTGACGTCGAGCAGCTTGCGCGGCGTGCCGTCCGGCTTGCCGGTGTCGTACACCAGTTCCCCGTGATAGCCCACCACCTGCGCGACCATGGCGGCGAGCTCGGCGATCGATACGTCGCTGCCCACGCCGACGTTGTATACCCCCTCGGCACGGTCGGACTCCGCCAGCATCACGCAGGCGCGCGCCAGGTCATCCACGTGGAGGAATTCGCGCCGCGGCTTGCCGGTGCCCCAGATGGTGACCGTGGGCGACCCCTGTTCGCGCGCTTCGTGGAACTTGCGGATCAGCGCGGGCAGCACGTGACTGTTTTCCAGGTCGTAGTTGTCGTTCGGCCCGTACAGGTTCGTCGGCATGGCGCACAGGTAACGGGCGCCGTACTGGCGGTTGTAGGCCTCGCACAGTTTCAGCCCGGCAATCTTGGCGATCGCATACGCCTCGTTGGTCGGCTCCAGCGGGCCGGTCAGCAACACCTCCTCGCGCATGGGTTGCGGTGCCAGCTTGGGATAGATGCAGGACGACCCCAGGAACAGCAGGCGGCGCACTCCGGCGGCGTGCGCGGCCCGGATGACATTGCATTCCATCATCAGGTTGCGGTACAGGAAGTCCACCGGATGGTTCTGGTTGGCCAGGATCCCGCCCACCTTCGCGGCGGCAAGGTAGACCGTATCCACGCGCTGCGTGCAGAAAAAACGGTTGACCTGGTTCTGGTTCTCCAGATCCAGTTCGCTGTGCAGGCGGGTGACGATGTTCCGATAGCCGCGCTGGCGCAGCTCCCGTTCGATGGCCGAGCCCACCATGCCGCGATGGCCCGCCACGAATACGTATTGATCCAGGTCAGCCATGGCGCTATTCCTTGTAGGCGTAGACTTCGTAGCCGTTCTGTTCGACCAGGGCGTCGCGCTGCGCTTCCTTCAGGTCGTTGGCGATCATTTCCTTGACCAGGCCTTCGAAGCTGGTGCGCGGCGTCCATCCCAGCTTTTCCCTTGCCTTCGTCGGATCCCCCAGCAGCGTTTCCACCTCCGTCGGGCGGAAGTAGCGCGGATCCACGCGCACGATGACCTGGCCCGGCTTCACCGCCTCATAGGCGGGGCTCAGCAGAACGGTGGCGGTCTCGTTGACGCCTTCGCCTTCCCAGGCCAGCAGCAGCCCCAGTTCGCGCGCGGCGATATTGATGAAATCGCGCACGCTGTACTGCATGCCGGTCGCGATGACGTAGTCCTCCGGTTTGTCCTGCTGCAGCATCAGCCATTGCATTTCCACGTAGTCGCGCGCGTGTCCCCAATCGCGCAGCGCGGACAGGTTGCCCAGGTACAGGCAGTCCTCCAGCCCTAGCGCGATGCGCGCCAGCGCGCGGGTGATCTTGCGGGTGACGAAGGTTTCCCCGCGCCGCGGCGATTCGTGGTTGAAGAGGATGCCGTTGCACGCGTACATGCCGTAGGCTTCGCGGTAGTTCACGCAGATCCAGTAGGCGTACAGCTTGGCGACCGCGTAGGGGCTGCGAGGATAGAAGGGCGTGGTTTCCCGCTGGGGGACTTCCTGCACCATGCCGTAGAGCTCGGAGGTCGACGCCTGGTACAGCCGGGTGCGGTCTTCCATCTTCAGGATGCGCATCGCTTCCAGCAGGCGCAGCGTGCCCAGGCCATCGGCATTGGCGGTGTATTCGGGTTCCTCGAACGAGACGCCGACGTGGCTTTGCGCGGCCAGGTTGTAGATCTCGTCCGGCTGCACGGCCTGCACGATGCGGATCAGACTGCAGGCGTCCGTCATGTCGCCATGGTGCAGCACGAAGTTGCGCGGGCTGGTGTGAGGATCCTGGTACAGGTGATCGATGCGGGCGGTATTGAAAAGCGAGGCGCGGCGCTTGATGCCGTGCACCTCATAGCCTTTGCCCAGGAGAAACTCGGCGAGATATGCGCCGTCCTGGCCGGTGATTCCCGTAATCAGTGCCCGTTTTGGCATGGCTGTGTCCTTAAGGCTGAGATGTGCAAGAAGATTACTGACGTAGTGCTAGCCGGGGTATCGGCCGGAAGGTCTAAGGCAGCCTGCCCGTGCCGCCCCATGGGGGGAAGGCCCGGGCAGGCCGGCGGTCCGCGGGGCTCAGACGCGGCCGTACATGTCCTCGAAACGCACGATGTCGTCCTCGCCCAGGTAGGCGCCCGACTGCACCTCGATGAGTTCGAGGGGGATCTTTCCGGGGTTCTCCAGGCAGTGCACTTCGCCCAGGGGGATATACGTGGACTGGTTCTCGGTCAGCAGGAAAGTCCGGTCGCCGTTGTGGATGCGCGCGGTGCCGGAGACCACCACCCAGTGTTCCGCACGATGATGATGCATTTGTGACGACAGGCGCGCGCCCGGCTTTACCGTGATGCGCTTGATCTGGTAGCGCGGGCCCTGCCCGATGGAGTCGTAGGAGCCCCATGGGCGCCTGACTTCGCGGTGATGCTCCATTTCGCTGCGGTGCTGGGCGCGGAAGGTTTCTACCACGCGTTTGACATCCTGCGTGTGGTCCTTGTGCACCACCAGCACGGCATCGGCGGTTTCTATGACGACGATGTTGTCCAGCCCTATCGTCGCCACCAGCCGGTTGGTCGCGTGCACCAGGCAGTTGCGCGATCCCTCTATCAGCACGTCACCCGAGGTCGAGTTGCCGTCCGGGCACTTGGCGGCAATGTCCCATACGGCGTCCCAGGCACCGACGTCGCTCCAGCCGGCATCCAGCGGCACGGCTACCGCGCTGTCGGTGCGCTCCATGACCGCGTAGTCGATCGAATCGCTCGGGCAGGTGGCGAAGGCCGCCGCATCCAGCCGGAAGGCCGCGTCATCGCCGGCGCCGGCGCGCACGGCGCCGCGTACCGCATCCAGCATGGCCGGGGCCAGGCGCTCCAGCTCGTGCAGGAACACCGACGCGCGGAACGCGAACATGCCGCTGTTCCAGTAGTAGCCGCCGTCGCGCAGGAATTGGGCCGCGCGTTCGGCGTTCGGTTTTTCGACGAAGGCCTGGACGCGGTGCCACGGGCCGTCCGATGCTTCCGTGCGCAGATAGCCGTAGCCCGTCAGCGGGGCGGTCGGCCGTACGCCGAAGGTGACCAGGGCGCCATCGCTGGCCGCCTCGTGCGCCACGCGGAAAGCGTCGCGCAGCGCTTCGCCTTCCTCCATGACGTGATCGGATGGCACGACGAGCATGACCGGATCGTCGCCGTCGCGCATGGCGCGCAGCGCCGCCGCCGCGATGGCGGGCGCGGTATTGCGCGCGCAGGGTTCCAGCAGCAGTTCCGGCTGGATGCCATCCAGCTCCTGCAGCTGCTCGGCCGCGATAAAGCGGTGGGCGTCGTTGCAGACCAGCAGCGGCCGGCGCGCGCCGGCGTTGGCGGCCAGCCTCATGACGGTGTTCTGCAGCAGGCTGCGCTCGCCGGTCAGGCGGATGAACTGCTTGGGCAGCAGCTCGCGCGACAGCGGCCAAAGCCGCGAACCGGATCCGCCGCAGAGGATGACGGGGCGAAACTCGGGATAGGGTCCAGTCATGGATGTTGCTCCGTGAAGTAGGCCTTCGTGTAGGGATGCACTTGCGCGTCGGCCGCGGCATCCTCGGGGGTGTCCCAGCGGTAGCCCAGGTGCTGGCTGGCAGGGAGTGCCGACGCCAACGGACCGGCCGGCAATTGCGTCTGATATGCCAGCACCACGTAATGGGTGGGCATCCCGGGTTCGCCGGCGAAATTGATGTCGTAGAAGTGTTCGTACACGCCGCGCAGGCGCCAGTGCGCCGGCGGCAGGGTCATGCCGAGTTCCTCGCCGGCCAGGCGCTCCAGCGCCTGCGCCAGCGCTTCGCCCTTGCGGATGCGTCCACCCGGTACGAACCACCGCCCCTGGGCCGGCGGGTTGCCGCGCAGGCCCAGCAGATAGCGTCCCCGCTGGTCCCGCACCAACAGGTCGATGGAGACCAGCGGCAGCATGTCGACCGCGGCGCGGAAGCGCTCGGTGCTGAGCCTGCCCGCGGCGGTCCGCGCCTGTCGGTCAGTAGACATTTTTCCCGGTCCAGCCAGACACGGCGGTCTTGGCGATGATGCGCAGGTCCATCAGGAAGGTCCAGTTCTGTATGTAGTACAGATCGAACTCCACGCGGCTGCGCATCTTGTTGATGGTGTCGGTCTGGCCGCGATAGCCGTTCACCTGCGCCCATCCGGTGATGCCGGGCTTGACGCGATGGCGCATCATGTAGCGCGCTACCACATCCTTGTACTGTTCGTTGTGTTCCAGCGCGTGCGGCCGCGGTCCGACCACGGACATCTCGCCGCGCAGCACATTGATGAACTGCGGCAGCTCGTCCAGGCTGGTGCGGCGCAGGAATGCCCCGATGGGAGTCACGCGCGCATCGCCGCGCGTGGCCTGTGTGACCGTGCCATGCGTTTCCTGGTGCACGGTCATGCTGCGGAACTTGTAGACGTTGAATACCTTGCCGTCCACGCCCAGACGTTTCTGCGTGAAGAGCACGGGTCCGCGCGACGTCAGCTTGATCAGTATGGCGATGGAAAGCAGTACCGGCGACAGGGCCACCAGCACGCAGGACGCGAACACGCGATCGAATATCTCCTTGGCCAGGCCGCGGATGCCGGCGGCGGGCAGGCTGTTCAGCTCGATCGCGGGCACGCCCAGGAACTCGTCCACGCGGTGTCCCAGCAGCCGGACCGACATGACGTCCGGGATCCATCGCACGTCGATGCAATCGTGGCGCAGGTGGTAGATCGCTTCGCGTACCAGCTGGCTGGATTCGACCGGCAGCGCGATCCACACTTCGCGTACCTCGTGCTGGCGGATAAAGCCAGATAGTTCGTTAAGGGTTTCGATGCGATGCACGCGCGCCGGAACGTGTTCCCTGGTATTGACGTAGATGCCGACGATCTCGTAGCCCGTGCTGCGCGCGGCGGAGGCACGTCGCCACAGGTCGTGGCCCAGCGTACCGAAGCCGATCATGGCGACGCGTTTGCGGTCCATGCCGCGGTCGCGTGCCTCGCGCAGGATGCTGTGCACCACCAGCCGCAGCCCCACAAGTCCGGCCGCGGTACCGCCGTACCACACCAGCGCCCACATGCGCGATATCGCGCCGGCCTGGTGATTCACGAAGCTGATCAGAATCCCGAGCGCGAACACTACCGTCCACGCGGCGAAGCTGCGTATCGATAGGTCGAACAGGCTGCGGCCGCGCCACGAGCTGTATAGACGGAATGCGGGAAACAGCGCGATGGTGCCGAAGCTGCACAGGTACACCAGCATCGCGTGTATGGGCGCGACGTCCGGTCCCTGGCGTACGTCCAGCCAGGCGGTTGCGGCCAGTCCGACGGCCGCCACCACCGCGGCATCCGTCAATCGAAACAGCAGGCTCGTATCGGCAAGCCGGCCCGATACATTCACCGACGAGGTGTCCATGACGTGCTCCCAGGGCGATTTCATCGGCGCGGCCGGCGAAGTGCGCGGCGCATATGACGACCGAAAAATCATAGGGACGAGTCATGCCGGTCGAAACGTCCAAAGGGCTTATGCGAAGTATTAGGCCGTCAGCCCAATGTGCGGCACCGCGGAAATCGCGTGGAATGTCGCAACCCGTTACGCGGCCGTAGTACCGGGAAACAGTAGGCCCTGACAGGCCATCAACCGTGGAAAGCCAATGAACACGATCCTTCGCACGCTATGCCGGGGCGGCCTGATGGTCGCGCTGCTCTCGCTGTTGGGCGCTTGCGCATTCGCGCCAGGCATGCGCTACAAGCCCGACTTCCTGGTCGATCCCAACGATCCCAACTCGCGTGTGGAGGTCAAGGCCATCACGCCTCAACTGGCGATGGAGCAGACTCGGGCGCGGGATCAGCCCGTCGGCGATAACGTTCGTAAACTTATCGGCACGCCTAAACCGTACGTGATCGGACCGGGCGACATCCTTTCGATCGTAGTCTGGGACCATCCGGAACTAGTGCTTCCGACCCAGACCTACAGCATCGGGACGGGGCCGACCGAACTTACCTTCGGCGACACGGGAGCCGGTATTCCGGGCTACCCGGTCTCTTCGGATGGCTACATTCAGTTCCCCTACGTAGGCCTTGTGAAGGTAGCCGGGTTGACCGAGGCACAGGTCCGCAGCGGCCTCATACGGGGATCGGCCAACTATATTCAGGATCCTCAAATCACAGTGCGCGTGCTAGGTTATCGCAGCAAACGCGTATTCGTGGAAGGCGAAGTGAAGACGCCTGGTCCGCTGCCGATTACCGATGTGCCGATGACCCTGCCGCAGGCCATCAACACGGCCGGCGGGGTGCTTGCCACGGCGGACCGCAGCCGCGTTTACGTGACGCGTAACGGTCAGACGACACGCGTGGATTTGCCGTTGCTTCAGCAGGCGGGTATCGACCCGACATCCATCCTGCTGCAATCCAACGACATTGTCCGGGTCGTGCCGCGCGACGAGAACAAGGTCTATGTGATGGGAGAAGTGACGGTGCCTCAGGCACTGACGATGCGCGACGGTGTGCTTACGCTCGGCGATGCGCTGGGCGAGACCTCCGGTCCGAGCCAATTGACCAGTGAGCCCGCGGACATCTATGTCGTCCGTTCCCTGCCCAACGCCACACCGGAGGTATTTCGTCTGGACAGCGCATCTCCCCAGGCCATGGCGGTAGCTCAGAAGTTCCCGCTGGAATCGAAGGACGTCGTTTTCGTCGATGCGGGCAACCTGGTGCGGTGGAATCGCTTTATCTCGCTCTTGTTCCCCAGCGCGCAGACGGTCCAGACCGTGGACGCCGTCCGCAAACAGTAACCCCCTCCGCACGCGGCCCGCATGGTGTTGCGATGCGGGCCTCCGTGTGCCGGTTCCGGCCGGCGCGATGTTTCTTCCTACTAGCGAGTCGACAATGAAGCAGCCACCTCTCCAGCTGGAATACGCCAATACCGGGGGAACGCCTCCCGATACACCGATGATGTCGTACGTGGACGTATTGCTGGCGAATCGTTTCATGATCATCGTCTTGACCGTACTCGCGACCTTGATCGGCGTCGCCTATTACCTGATCAAACCGCCGGTGTACCAGTCGGACATCGCCGTGCAGGTGGAAGAGGAATTGCCGACCGGGCAGAGGACCAGCATGCTGGGCGACGTGTCGTCGATCTTCGACATCAAGCAGGCCGCGTCGGGGGAAATGGAGATACTGCGTTCGCGCATGGTGGTGGGACATGCCGTGGACTACTACCAGCTCTACGTGCACGCGACCCCGGACTACTTCCCGGTCATAGGCCGGTGGCTGGCCAGGCGGCATGAAAGCTTCGCGCTGCCGGCCGCGATCACCGATGCGATACCGGGAGGCTGGGCCTGGGGGGGCGAGCGTATCCAGGTGAATCGTATCGACGTGCCCGACGATTTGATCGGCAAGAAGCTGAGCGTGGTCGCGCTGGGCGGGGGCGCCTACGAGCTGGTCGACCCCGTGCACGACCGGCGGTTCGAAGGGCGCGTCGGGCAACTGGAGCGCTTCGAAGTACCGGGTGGGGCGATCGAGATGCAGATCGACGTCCTGCAGGCCCGGCCCGAGACTACCTTCACGGTGGTACGGGATTCGCGCCTGGAAGCGATCGAATCGCTGCAGACCCGCATGGGCATTTTCGAGCGCGGACGCCAATCCAACGTGATCGGCGTGACGCTTCAGGGGCAGGATCCGGTGCTGACGGCCGCGGTGCTGAACGAGATCGGCCAGGAGTACGTGCGGCAGAACACCAACCGCAAGACCGCCCAGGCCGAGAAATCGCTGGCGTTCCTGGATCAGCAGTTGCCCGTGTTGAAGAAGCAGCTGGAAGAGTCGGAGACCCGCTACAACGCCTTGCGCAACGCGCGCGGCACCATCGACCTTACCGAGGAAGCCAAGCTGGTGCTGGGCCAGTCGGTGGAAACGCAGAACCGCATCTTCGAGCTGAAGGCGCGCCGCCAGGAACTGGTGACCCGTTTCGCGGCCTCGCACCCCAGCATCAGCGCCATCGACCGTCAGATCGCCTCGCTGACCGGCGATATGAACAAGCTGAACAGCAAGATCCGCGAACTGCCGGACCTGGAGCAGGACGTGGTGCGATTGACCCGCGACGTCAAGGTCAATACGGACCTGTACACCGGCCTGTTGAACAACGCGCAGCAGCTGCGCATGATCCGCGCCGGCAAGGTCGGCAATGTACGGGTGGTGGATACGGCGGTGGCGGCGGAACGGCCGCTCAGCCCCAAGGCCCCCATCGTGCTGGGCATTGCCGCGCTGGCCGGCCTGGTCCTTGGCGTGGTCGCCGCCTTTGTACGCAACGCGCTGTTCGGCGGCCTGACCGATCCTGACGAAATCGAACGCTATACCGGGCTGCCGGTGCTGGCGACCGTGCCCTACAGCGATCTGCAGGATAGGCTGTGGCGCCGCGCGCGCCGCAAGAATGCCCGCATTCCGGCATTGCTGGCGCAGAGCAACGGCAGTACGCCGCCCATCGAAAGCCTGCGCAGCTTCCGCACCGTGCTGCAGGTCGCCATGCGCGATTCCTCCAACAACATCGTGGTGTTCACCGGGCCCCTGGCCGGCGTGGGCAAGTCGTTCCTGTCCGCGAATTTCGCCTTTATCCAGGCGGCGGTAGGCAAACGTGTGCTGCTGATCGACGCCGACTTTCGCCGCGGCACGCTCAACCGCTATTTCGCCACTTCGGCCGAGAACGGTTTGTTCGAAGTGCTGGCGGGCACCGTGCCGCTGGAAGCCGTGACCAAGCGCAACATCATGAACGGCGTGGATTTCATTTCCACCGGCAGGGTCACCTTCGATCCTTCCGAACTGCTGGCGTCCGAGGCTTTCGGCGAATGCCTGCACGCCCTCGCGGCCGATTACGACATCGTCATCGTTGATACTGCGCCGGTGCTGTCGTCCTCGGATGCGGCGGTGGTCGGCGCGCACGCCGCGGCCGTCATGCTGGTGGTCCGTTCGGGCATGAACACGGTGGGCGAGATCCGGGAAACCAACAAGCGCCTGCAGCAGGCGGGGGCACCCGTCGCGGGCGTGGTCTTCAATGGCCTGAAGCTGCAGTCCGAAGGCTGGGGCTACCGCTCGAAGTACGGTCCGTATCGATATTCCCGCGCGTCCTACTACGGCGAAAACCAGCCATAGCGGCACTGGAGACTTCATGGATTCCCTGGGTGCCGCGGAAACGTCCGGATTCCCGCCGGAGGTTTTTCGCGCCGATGAAGTACGGGGCCGCGTGGGGCAGGAGATCGATAGCCGCTTCGCGCATGCCCTGGGCCTGGCAGTGGGACGCTGCGTGGCCGAACTCGGAGGCCGCGCCGTCGTGATCGGCAAGGATGCGCGGCTCAGCAGCGTCGAGCTGGGCGCCGCCTTGCAGGCCGGCGTGCGGCAGTCCGGAATGGCGGTGATCGACATCGGCATGGCGGCCTCGCCCCTGACGTGGTTCGCCGCGCGCCTGACCGGCGCGGGGGCGGCGGTGTCGGTGACAGGCGGCCACGACGACGAAGCCTATAACGGCTTCAAGATCATGCTGGAGGGGCATGCCGTGGACCAGGCCGCCCTGCAAGCGCTGCGCGGCCGCATGCAATCCGGCGCGGCGCCGGCGGCGCGTCCCGGCACCCGGGCGCAGATCAGCGCCGCGCCGTGCTATCTGTCCCGGCTGGCCAGCGACATCCGCCTGGAGCGGCCCATGAAGGTGCTGCTGGACTGCGGGCATGGCGTGGCCGGCACGCTGGCGCCGGACGCGTTGCGGGAACTGGGCTGCGAGGTCACCGAGCTGGCTTGCGAAGTGACGGGGTCGTATCCGCCGGACCAGCCCAGGCCCGGCGAGGCCCGCTACCTGTCCGACCTGGCCGCCCGGCTGCGCTACAGCGGATGCGAACTGGCGCTATCGATCGCCGGCGATGGCGATCGCCTGGTGGTGATCAGCCGGTCCGGCGCGCGAGTGTGCGTGGATCGTCTGCTCATCCTGTTCGCGCGCGACATGCTGTCCGGCGTGCGGGGCGGCGCCGTGGTCCACGACGTGAAGAGCAGCCGCAATCTGTCCCGCGAAGTGCGGGCGCTGGGGGGCACGTCGGTGGTGAGCCGCGGCGGCGATGCCAGCATCGGCGCCAAGATGCGCGAGGCGGGCGCCATGCTGGCGGGGGAAACCGGCGGCGGCATCCGTTTCACGGACCGCTGGCTGGGCTACAGCGACGGGCTGTATGCCGCGGCGCGGCTGGTGGAGCTGCTGTCGCGCCACCGCGATGCCTCGGCGATTCTGGATGGCTTGCCGCAGTCCTGTGCGACGCCGGAACTTCGCCTGGATACCGCGGACGGCGAACAGTACCGGCTGGTCGAGGCGCTGCGCGCCGACGGCCATTTCATGGGGGCGCGGGAAATCATTCACCTGGATGGGGTGCGCGTCGAATACGAGGACGGTTTCGGCCTGGCCCGCGCCGCGGTCGCGCAGCCGGCCGTCATGTTGCGCTTCGAGGGCGATAACGGCACCGCGCTCTCGCGCATCCAGGAGGATTTCCGCCGGCAGCTGCTTAGCGTGGCACCGGGATTGCGACTTCCTTTTTAACGAGTGGGGCGACGGAGCGGCAATGACGACGTTATTGGTCACCGGAGGCGCCGGCTACATCGGCAGCCATACCTTGATAGAGCTGATCGGCGCGGGATACCGCCCCATCGTCATCGACAATCTGTGCAATGGCAGCCGTGCCGCGGTCAGCCGCGTCGAACGCATCACCGGCACGCGGATCGCGTTCGTGGAAGGCGATATCCGCTCCGCCGGCTTGCTTGCCACGTTGTTTTCCCTGCAGGAGCGTCGCCGGCAGCCCATCGAGTGCGTCCTGCATCTGGCGGGGGTGAAGGCGGTGGGCGAATCCGTCCGCGATCCGATCAAGTACTTCGACAATAACGTCTCGGGCACGGTGGCGCTGCTGTCGGCGATGCACGCCCATGGCGTGCGCCGGCTGGTGTTCAGTTCTTCCGCAACGGTCTACGGCGTGCCGCGCTTCCTGCCGTTCACCGAGGAGCATCCGCTACAGCCGACCAATCCGTATGGACGTTCCAAGCTGATCGTCGAGCAGATGCTGCAGGATGCTTGTGCCGCCGAGGCGGAATTCAGCGCCGTGACCCTGCGCTATTTCAATCCGATCGGTGCGCATCCCAGCGGCCTGATCGGGGAAAATCCGCGGGACGTTCCCAATAACCTGTTTCCCTTCATCACGCAGGTCGCGGTGGGGCGCCAGCCGCATCTGAAGGTCTTCGGCAACGACTATGCCACCGAGGACGGCACGGGCGTGCGGGATTATCTGCACGTCATGGATCTGGCCGCGGGCCATGTGCGCGCGGTCGATTACGCGCTGAACCACACCGGTTTCGTCGCCGTCAACCTCGGCACCGGCAAAGGCACCAGCGTCATGGAGCTCGTGCACACCTTCGAACGCGTCAACGGGCTGCGCATTCCCTGCCAGGTCGAGGCGCGGCGGCCGGGCGATGTGGACCGGGTCTGGGCGGACCCGAGCCTGGCCCGGCGCCTTTTGAACTGGCGCACTTCGTACGGCGTGGAGAGCATGTGCAAGGACGGCTGGCGCTGGCAGCAGTCCAATCCCGAGGGCTACGGGACGCTGCACTAAGGCCTGGCGGGCCGATAGCGCGTGCGCTGGCTGGCTCTCGCGCACCGGCGCCGCGGCGGGCGGGCATGGTAATTGCTCTACGTCGGACCACGACATTACGGCGGCTTCATGCCACCGGCAGCAACATACTTCGAACAGCCGCCCAGCCATGAGCTCACAGCCACGCGCGCCATCCGCCAGCGCGACGACAGTGTCAGACACAGCCGCACCCGCGGTCCACCATGCCGCGCGGGCACCCAGCGACACCCCGGCGGCCCTGTCGCCACCGCGCGCCTTCGATCGCCGCCACGCGCCGCTATCGATCATCGCGGTGCTGGCGGTGGTGTTCGCCCTGCACCTGGCGCGCGATTTCGTGATCCCGCTGGTGATCTCCATCGTGCTGTCGTATGCGCTGGACACGCCCGTGAACTTCCTGCATCGGCGCGTCCGCCTGCCTCGCGTGCTGGCGACGGTGATTGTGGTGATCGCGATGGTCGGCCTGATCCTGTTCGGCATGGCCTCGTTGCGCGGCCAGGTGCTGTCCATCGTCGACAGCCTGCCGAAGACGGCGCAGAAGGTATCGCGCTCCGTGGAAAGCTTCCAGGCCGGCGGCGGCTCCATCGTGGACAAGCTGCGCGCCGCCGCCAATGCCGTGAATACACCGTCGAAGCCGCGCTCGGATGGCGCGCGCGTGGTGGTGACGCGTCCGGCCGACAAGCTGGAAGAAATGCTGCTGGCGGGCTCCATGGGTGTCGCGGAGTTCCTCGGGCAGGCATTGATGGTGATTTTCCTGGTGTTCTTCCTGTTGCTTTCCGGCGATACATTCAAGCGCAAGTTCGTCCGTGTCTCCGGCCGCAACCTGACCGAGAAAAAAATCAACGTGCACATGCTGGACGAGATCCATCGCTCCATACGCCTGTACATGATGATGATGGTGGTGACCAACGTCATGCTGGGCCTGCTGACCTGGCTGGCGTTTCGCTGGATCGGTCTGAACAATGCGGGGACCTGGGCGGTATTCGCGGGCGCCATGCACGTGATTCCCTATTTCGGCCCGCTGCTGGTGGCGGTGTTTACGGGCGTGGCGGCGGTCGTGCAGTTCGGCGAGCTGGGCCCAGCCCTGCTGGTGGCGGGGGTCTCATTGCTGATCGCGGCCCTGATCGGCTTCGTGGTGCAGACCTGGATGACGGGACGCATCGCCAGGATGAATCCCGTCGCCGTTTTCGTCATCCTGCTGTTGTTCACCTGGGCATGGGGCTTGTGGGGCACGCTGCTCTCGATCCCCATCGCGGTCATCGTGAAGGTCGTCGCCGATCACGTCGAGGGCTTCGAGGGCGTCGCCGAGTTCCTGGGGGAATAGGCGGGCACGGCGCATGCTCGCATGAACGATTTGCCGTCCAGGGTTGTCCACAGCTTCTGTGGACAACCCTCTGGATAGTCTGCGCACAGCCTGAAAAAACCCTTTTATGACAAGGTCTTGGGAGAAGAGGTCAAAATCCTCTCAAGGCAGGCCCGCGGCCGCCGGCGCGTCGCCGGCCCCGTCGATATCGGGCAGGACCGTCAACAGCGCCGCCAGGGTATCGGCACAGGGCCGTTCTATCTTCAACGCCAGGAGCGGATCGGCGCGGGTGCGTCCCAGATTGATGGCGGCAATGGGCAGTCCGGCCCGGTTCGCGGCGGCGGCGAAACGATAGCCGGAATAGACCATCAAGGACGACCCGACGACCAGCATGGCGTCCGCGCGCGCCAGGCCGTCGTTGGCGCCGGCCACGCGGTCGCGCGGCACGGATTCGCCGAAGAACACCACATCGGGCTTCAGGATGCCGCCGCAGACGGGGCAGGGCGGCACGTGGAAGCCGGAGAAATCCACGCCGTCGAGATCGGCGTCGCCATCGGGGGCATGGATCGCATCCAGCGCCAGCCAGTCGGGGTTCATGGATTCCAGCATGTCCTGCATGCGTGTGCGTGCCAGCGTGTGCCCGCATTGGGTGCAGATGACCCGGTCCATGCGGCCGTGCAGGTCTATCACATCGCGGCTGCCGGCTTTCTCGTGCAGGCCGTCGACGTTCTGCGTGACCAGACGCGTAAAGCGGCCCTGCGTCTGCAGCCGAGCCAGCGCAAGGTGGGCGGCGTTGGGCGCCACGTTGCCGAACATGCGCCAGCCGATCATGCCGCGCGCCCAGTAGCGCGACCGCGACGGCGCGCTGCCCATGAAGGTACTGAAATCCATGGGGGGACGGCGCTTCCACGCGCCTTCGCTGTCGCGGTAATCGGGAATGCCGGACCCTGTGCTGCAGCCCGCGCCCGTCAGCACGAACAGGCGCGGATGCGCCAGCACGAAGTCGCGCAACGGCAGCAGGTCCGCGGCGGCCATCGGCGGTCAGCCGCCAAGCCCGGCGTCGGGCGAGGTATTCAGCGTGCCGGCCTGCGTTACGTTGGATCCGGGCGGCACGTCCCGCGTCAGCCATACGTTGCCGCCGATGACAGACCCGCGTCCGATCGTGATGCGTCCCAGGATGGTCGCCCCCGCGTAGACCACCACGTCGTCCTCCAGTACGGGATGGCGTGGCAGGCCTTTCTTGAGCTCGCCGTTGTCGCCCGGCGGAAAGCGCTTGGCGCCCAGCGTCACCATCTGGTACAGGCGGACGCGGTCGCCGATCACCGCGGTTTCGCCGATGACAACGCCGGTGCCGTGGTCGATGAAGAAACTGCGGCCTATGGTGGCGCCCGGATGTATGTCGATGCCGGTATCGGCGTGCGCGATCTCGGCGACGATGCGCGCCAGCAGCGGCACGCCGAGCAGATAGAGTTCGTGCGCGAGGCGATGGTGGATCATCGCCATCACGCCGGGATAGCACAGCAGGACTTCGTCGACGCTGCGCGCCGCCGGATCGCCCTGGTACGCCGCGATCACGTCGGCGTCGAGCTTGCGGCGCACGGCGGGCAGCTGCGCGCCGAAGGCGCGTACGATTTCCACGGCGCGCTGTTCGGTTTCATCGCGGATGGGGCCGTGGTTGCGCTCGGCATGGTTCAGTTCCAGCCGCACCTGGTGCAACAGGGCATCCAGGGCCGTACCGATGGTATGGCCTACGTAGAAGTCCTCGAGCTCCTCGCGCAGGTCGATGGGGCCCAGGCGCATGGGGAAGAGCGCGCCGCACAGCGCCGAGACGATCTGGCGCAGGCTTTCCTGCGATGGGAATTCCCGTCCGCCGGCATCGCGCAGGCGTCCGAGCGGCTGCCGCCATTCGGTACGGACCCCGCGCAGCTCCGAAACGATGCGATCCAGGTTCCAGGACGCGCTGTGTGGGTTCAAGGGTGCATTCATGGCGCTCAGGCTGCGAGTGGAAGAGGACATATCGCCGCCGGTACCTGGGGGGCGCATCGGCGGCGTAATCCTAATTTACCCCGATGGCAGGGTATCCGCGGGGGCAAACCTTGCCATGCACAGGGTTTATGAGCCGCCGGCCCCGATGGGCTAGTCCTGGTCCCCGCCCAGCAACAGGCGCCTTGCGGCCTTCCAGCTGCCCGCGTCGGGCGCGTAAAGCAGCCCGCCGCCGCGATGGGTGGGCTTGTAGGGCGACCCGTCGAAATGCGCGCCGTAGCCGCCGGCCTCGCGATGCAGCAGCCACCCCGCCGCGTGATCCCAGGGCATCAGTTGCCCATACAGCAGGATGTGCGCATGGCCGCCGGCGATCATGCGGTATTCGTGCGCCGAGCAATTGAGTATCGTCGAGGACGCCAGCCCGAGGGCATTGGCATTGACGGTGGCGCGCAGCGTATCGTCCAGATGCCGCACGGCGATCAGCCCGGTCATTGCGTCCGTTGTCGCCGGCGCGGCCACCCGCAGCGGCGTCTGTTCGCCGTGTTCGCTTTCCAGCCACGCACCCTCGCCGCGTATCGCGATGGCGGCGTCCCGGCACAGGGGGTCGTAAATGATGCCCGCCATGACTTCGCCGCGGCTGACCGCGGCCACCATCACGCCGAAGAGCGGCAGGCCGGCCACGTAATTGCGCGTACCGTCGATGGGATCGATAAGGAAGGCCAGTTCGGCGTCGATCCACACATTCAGCAGGGCGGGGTTGCGCGAGCAGGCCTCTTCGCCGACCACCACGGCGCCCGGATAGGCGCGCGCAAGCCGTTCGCCGATCATGCGCTCCGCCGCCTCGTCGGCATCCGTGACGACGTCCAGGGGCGATGTCTTGTTGCGTACGGCGCTCGCGGCCAGGCGTCGAAAGCGCGGCATGATCTCGGCGTCCGCGGCTTCCGCCATGAGCGCGACGATGCGGCGCGTGTCTTCACGATTGATCGATCGAAGCATGATGGTCTGGCCGGGCTGTGCCCCCGGGCGCGGGCCCGGGAAAAGCTGGGACGGGAGCCGAATCTACCACGAGACGCTGCCGTCGGCGCGGATGCCGGAATGGGGCGGCCGTTGCACCGATTCTAAGCGCCACCCCCAAGTCCTTGTGCAGCAAGGCATTTTTGGAACTGCCCCGAAGCTATCCCAAGGGTTGTCCACAAAACGTGGGGATAAAGCGGCGCGGCATGCCTGGGCCATCCCTGCTCGCTCCTGCCAAGTGCTTGTGCGCAAAGGCATTTTCCGACCTGCACAACTTCTATCCCAAGGGTTGTCCACATAATGTGGGGATAAATAGCCGGTGCAGCGGCCGTGGGACGGCGCTAGGGGCGTTGAAGTCCACGATGCCTGGCGGTAATAGTCCCGGAACATTCTTAAGCCATCTGCAATGCCTCTATGCTCTAATACTTTTCGCCGCGCGCGGCGGCTACTGCCTGGCGCAGTGCCGCGGCGCCTGCGCGCGGCAAGCGCGCATCGCCACACGACGCAGCGGAAAAACAAAACGGAGACAAAGGACACAGGATGGACCAGACACGACGGAAGTTGATGCTTACCGCCGCGGGCGGCGCTGTGCTTGCCGCGGCATCGGTACGGGGTGCGCTTGCGGCAGCCCCTTTCCGCTACAAGTACGCCAATAACCTGCCCGCCACGCATCCCATGAACGTGCGCGCGCGCGAAGCCGCCGCGGCGATCGCCAAGGATACGAACGGCCGTTTCCAGCTGGATATCTTCCCCAGCAGCCAGCTGGGCTCGGATACCGATACATTGAGCCAGCTGCGCGCCGGCGCGGTCGAGTTCTTCACGCTGTCCGGGCTGATCCTTTCCACGCTCGTGCCGACGGCCTCCATCAGTGGCGTGGGGTTTGCGTTTCCCGACTACGACACGGTATGGAAGGCCATGGACGGCCGGTTGGGCGAGTTCATCCGCGGCGAGATCAAGGCCAAGGGCCTGCTCGTGATGGACAAGATCTGGGACAACGGATTTCGCCAGGTCACGACCAGCACGCGTCCCATCAACGGTCCCGGCGACTTCAAGGATATGAAGATCCGCGTGCCGGTCAGCCCGTTGTGGACGTCCATGTTCCAGGCGCTGGGCGCGGCGCCGGCCAGCATCAACTTCAACGAGACGTATTCGGCGCTGCAGACCCGCATCGTGGACGGCCAGGAAAACCCCCTGGCGATTATCCAGACCGCCAAGCTCTATGAAGTGCAGAAGTACTGCTCCATGACCAACCACATGTGGGACGGCTTCTGGTTCCTGATGAACCGGCGTGCGTGGGAAAAACTGCCGGAGGACATCCAGGGCATCGTTTCCAGGCACATCAACGAAGCCGGCATGAATATGCGCGCCGACACATTCGCATTGAACGGCGAACTGCAAACGAAACTGGCGCAGCAGGGCCTGGTTTTCAATACGCCGGACCCAGGCCCCATCCGCGACGCCTTGCGCAAGGCCGGCTTCTATAAGGAATGGCAGGGCAAGTACGGCGAGAAGGCCTGGGCCATCCTGGAACAGTCGGTCGGCAAGCTGTCGTGATGCCGGGCACGCGCACGCAGGCCGGCGGAACCGGCGGCGCGGCCGCGGGCCTTACCTGGGTTGCCGGGGCCGATGCCGCGCTGGGCTGGCTGGTGGAGATTCCGGCGGCCATGCTGGTGGTCGCGGAAATCGTCGTGCTGTTCGCCGGCATCGTGGCACGCTACGTCTTTCACGCGCCCCTGGTGTGGTCGGACGAACTGGCCTCCATCCTGTTCCTGTGGCTGGCCATGCTGGGCGCCGTGGTGGCATTCCGCCGTGGCGAACACATGCGCATGACGGCACTGGTGAACCGCGCATCCCCGGTGGCGCGCGCCTTCCTGGACGTAGTGGCCGTCGCCAGCGCGTTGGCGTTCCTGCTGATGATCGCCATGCCGGGCTACGAGTACGCCATCGAGGAACAGTACGTCACCACGCCCGCCCTGGAAATTTCCAACATCTGGCGCGCCGCGGCGCTGCCGGTGGGCACCGCGCTGATGATCCTGATCGCCTTGCTGCGGCTGGCGAGCCGCGGCGCATGGAAGGCGACCGTGGGCGCGGTTGCGCTGGTGGCCGCCATCGTCGCCGCGATGACGGCGCTGCAGCCGGTGTTCGCGTCGCTGGGCAATGGCAACCTGGTGGTGTTTTTCGTTGTGATCGTGGCCGCCTGCGTGTTCGCCGGCGTGCCTATCGCATTCTGCTTCGGACTGGCCACTTTCGGCTACCTCGCCTTGACGACCGGGACGCCGATGATGGTGGTCGTCGGGCGCATGGACGAAGGCATGTCGCATCTGATCCTGCTGGCGGTGCCGATGTTCGTCTTCCTGGGCCTGCTGATCGAAATGACGGGCATGGCCGAGCGCATGGTGGGCTTCCTCGCCAGCCTGCTGGGCCATGTGCGCGGGGGCCTGTCGTACGTGCTGATCGGCGCGATGTATCTGGTGTCGGGCATCTCCGGCGCCAAGGCCGCTGATATGGCGGCGGTCGCGCCGGTGCTGTTTCCCGAAATGCGCAAGCGCGGCGCCAGCGAAGGCGAGCTGGTCGCGTTGCTGTCGGCGACGGGTGCCCAGACCGAAACCATACCGCCCAGCCTGGTGCTGATCACCATCGGGTCTGTGACCGGCGTATCCATCACCGCGCTGTTCACGGGCGGCCTGCTGCCGGGCCTGGTGCTGGGTTTGATGCTTTGCTTCGTGGTATGGCGCCGCAACCGCCATGAAAACGCCGGCACGGTCGCGCGCGCGACGCGCGCGGAGATCCTGCGCGCGCTGGTGGTGGCCCTGCCGGCCCTGGCGCTGCCCTTCGTGATCCGCGCGGCGGTCGTCGAAGGCGTGGCCACCGCCACGGAGGTCTCGACCATCGGCATCGTCTATTCCGCCCTGATCGGCTTGCTGGTGTACCGGCGTTTCGATTGCAAGCGCCTGTGGCCCATGCTGGTCGATACCGCGAGCCTGTCCGGCGCCATCCTGCTGATCATAGGCGCGGCCACCGGCATGGCCTGGGCGCTGACGCAATCGGGTTTTTCGCACCAGCTGGCCGATATGATGGCGAAGCTGCCCGGCGGCGCGGTGACCTTCCTGGCGGTATCCATCGTCGCCTTCGTGATTTTGGGCAGCGTGCTCGAAGGTATCCCGGCCATCGTGCTGTTCGGCCCCTTGTTGTTCCCCATCGCCAGGCAGATCGGCGTGCACGAGGTCCACTACGCCATGGTGGTGATATTGGCGATGGGCATCGGCCTGTTCGCCCCGCCCTTCGGGGTGGGATATTACGCCGCGTGCGCCATCAGCCGCGTGGCGCCGGACCGCGGCATGCGCGCCATCGTGGGCTACCTGGTTTCCATCGCCATCGGCCTGGTCATCGTCGCGGCCATACCCTGGCTGTCCATTGGATTCCTGAAGTAAAGCGGTGGCGGGCGCCGCTTTTCGCGGCTGTCGGCAGTGAACCGGTTGTCGCCGCGCCGGGCGCGGTCCGCGATTACGGCAGGGCCCGCTGCAAGGCCTGCATCAGGCCTTGCGCATTGCGCATGCCCTGGTCCTCGAAGTTGGTGTTCAGAATCACGTGGGTCTTGCGCACGCGTTGCGCCAGCTGCCGTACCCGGCGAGCCATTTCTTCGAGTTCCGCCACGCTGTACTCGTAGTTGAACCGGCTGGAAGATGCGCTGCCGGACGACATCCAGGCCGCGGCATTGCGTCCGTGCATGCGCACCAGGGCCAGATCGTCGCGCGTGGTTTCCCATATCGCCGGCACGCTGTCTTCCGATGCCGTCGGGGCATCCACGACGGTATGGACCGCGCGCAGTTGCCGCAGGAAGTCCAATGTCGACGTGGCCTCCGCGCCTTCGAACCAGGCGCGATGACGGAATTCCACCGATGCGACGTGGTCCTCCAGCCGGGCCACGCAGTCCGCCACCCGGGCCCGGCCGCGCGTATCCGGCTTGATCCAGCGCGGAAACTGGAAATGCACGGCGCCCAGTTTGCCCGACATGCGCAGGGGTTCCAGCGCGAAGACGAAGCGGCGCCACGCTTCATCGACGACCTCGCGCGGCAACTGATCGATGAAGCAGACGTCGCCGGCATTGTGGCGCAAGGCATCCTGCAGGTCGGTATCCAGCGCGGCCAAAGGCGTCTGGTGACCGGTAAACAGGCGGAATGCCTTGATGTTGAAAACGAAGTCCGGCGGCGTGCGCGTCGCCCAGGCATGGGCATGGCGCGCGGAGGGCAGGGCGTAATAGCTGGAGTCCACTTCGGCAATCGGGAAGTGGGCCGCGTAGTAACGCAGTCGCGCCTGTGCGTCGGCGGTGCCGGGTGGATAGAAGCGGCCGCACGCCAGCAGGGTCGGATCCGTCCAGGACGCGGTACCGACCAGGATGGACGGTGCGCCCGGAAAGCCGGCGGCAGGCTGGGCTGCCCGCTGCCCGGATGGGAAATGCATTGCTTCTGACATGAGTCGCGTAGCGGTCCCGGCACGCGTTGCCGGCCCGGTGCCGGCGCGCCGGCAGATGCCCTGTGCGGGTTTGCCGGGCGCCTGGGCGCTCCGCGGATTATCCCTCAATCCCCCTTGCCACCGGGAGCGCCTTCACCGCCCATGGCATGCGGGCGGTGGATGGCCGCGGGGCGGTGGGCGCCGGCCCATGTCCCCGCGGCGACGGCGGTCAGGCGTTCGCGCGATAGCGGTCGCGCAGGGCGCGGATCTGATCGTGGTTGCGCAGCACGCCTTCATATTGCCGCTGCACCACCGCCCGGATGTCTTCGGGCAGGGGTTCGCGCAGGGCGTTGGTGTAATCCTGCTTGGCAACGTCCTCGCCGCGCTCGCATTCCTCCAGGATGGCGGCATCGCTGCGTCCGGTAACGGCTGCCTTCAGGTGAACCCAGCCGCGATGCACGGCGCCGGCGACGCTACCGCCGGTTTCCGGCTTGCCGCCGAGCCGCGCAACGATGGCCTGAAGTTCCGCGGCGCCCGCCGCGCAATCCTGGGCGCGATTCTGCAGCAATCCCCGCAGCTCCGGATCCTTGGTGTCCTCGGCTGCCACCTGGAAACCCTTTTCGCCGTTCTTGCAGGTTTCGGTCAGGTCGTTCAGCAGTTTGACGATACGATCGGCCATGGCATTCTCCTTGGTAGCGGGTGGCGCGCTGTGCCCGCGCGCAGCGCGATTTCCCTGGACCGGACACTTCGCAAACCGCGTTCCCAGGGGAGCGCCCCGCGCCGGGCTGAGGTTTTATCCAGTATTATTGCGGGCTGTCGTGTCGCCGCTGGCGGCATCTGCCCATCCATGAGCGTTGTGCCCCGGCTCCTGCCGTCTTCAAATGTCCGAACGTCCCGCCGATGTGCCCGATCCTCTCGCGGACCTCAATCCCAGCCAGCGCGAAGCGGCCGAATACGGTGCCGGTCCGCGGGACGATGGGCCGCTGTTGGTCATCGCCGGCGCCGGTTCGGGCAAGACGAGCACGCTGGCTCATCGGGTCGCCAACCTGATCCTGCGCGGCGCGGATCCACAGCGCATGCTGCTGCTGACTTTCTCCCGGCGCGCGGCCATCGAAATGGAAAGGCGCGTCGGCGCGGTGCTGCAGAAAGTCCTGCGGCTGGGCGCCGGCCACGTGCCGCCCGCCTTGCCGTGGGCGGGCACCTTTCACGCCATCGGCGCCCGCCTGCTGCGTGAATTCGCGCCGCGCATCGGCCTGGCGGAAGCGTTCACCATCCACGATCGCGGGGATTCCGAAGACCTGATGGGGATGCTGCGCCACGAGCTGGGGTTGTCGTCGACCGAATCCCGTTTCCCGTTGAAGGGAACCTGCCTGTCCATCTATTCGCGCGTGGTCAACAGCCAGGCGCCGCTGGACGGTATCCTGAAGGACGTCTATCCCTGGT
Source organism: Bordetella genomosp. 11 (assembly GCF_002261215.1). Classification (NCBI taxonomy): domain Bacteria; kingdom Pseudomonadati; phylum Pseudomonadota; class Betaproteobacteria; order Burkholderiales; family Alcaligenaceae; genus Bordetella; species Bordetella genomosp. 11. Next base: position 261,793 of record NZ_NEVS01000004.1, read on the forward strand.
GCGCGCAGTGGGAGGACGAACTCAAGCGCCTGTTCCGCGCCTATGTCGAGGCCAAGCAGGCGCAGCAGGTCCTGGACTACGACGATCTGCTGCTTTACTGGTCTGAAATGATGGTCCATCCCGACATCGCCGGCGACGTAGGCGGTCGTTTCGAACACGTCATGGTGGACGAGTACCAGGACACCAACCGCCTGCAGGCCGCCATCCTGCTGGCCATGAAACCCGACGGCCGCGGCCTGACGGTGGTGGGCGACGACGCTCAGGCCATCTATTCCTTCCGCGCGGCGACGGTACGCAACATCCTGGATTTTCCCGGACAGTTCAAGGTGCCGGCCAAGGTGGTCACGCTGGAGCGCAACTATCGCTCGACGCAACCCATCCTGGATGCCTCCAACGCCGTCATCGCGCTGGCGCGCGAACGGCATGCCAAGCAGCTGTGGACGGAGCGCAAGTCCTCGAACCGGCCCAAACTGGTCACGGTCAGCGACGAAGCCGGCCAGGCCCGCTGGGTGGCGGACCAAGTCCTGGCGCAGCGCGAGGCGGGCGCCACGCTGAAGTCGCAGGCGGTGCTGTTTCGCGCTTCCGGCCACAGCGCGGCGGTCGAACTGGAACTGACCCGCCGCAACATTCCCTTCGTCAAGTTCGGCGGCCTGCGCTTTCTGGAGGCTGCCCACATCAAGGATCTGCTGGCGCTGCTGCGCTGGGCCCAGAACCCGCGCGGCCGCATGTCCGGGTTCCGCGTGGCGCAACTGGTGCCGGGCGTCGGGCCGGCGACGGCCGCGCGCCTGCTGGATGCGATGGACGGTGCGCCCGATCCCCTGGCGGCCCTGGACGCGTTCAAGCCCGGCAGCGCCGCGCGCGAGGATTGGCAGGGATTCGCCCAGGCCTACAAGGATTTGTGCGCCCCCGGCCTGGCGTGGCCGGCGGACCTGGACGTCGCCTTGCGCTGGTACGCGCCGCACCTGGAGCGCCTGTATGAGGACGCGCGCGTTCGCAGGGCCGACCTGGATCAGCTTGCCCGCATCGCGTCCGGCTATGCGTCGCGCGAACGCTTCCTGACGGAGCTGACGTTGGATCCGCCCGACGCGACCAGCGCGGAATCCGGCGCGCCGCTGCGCGACGAGGACTACATGATCCTGTCGACCATCCACTCGGCCAAGGGGCAGGAGTGGAAGTCGGTCTACGTACTCAACGTGGTGGACGGCTGCATTCCATCGGATATGGCGACGGGCTCGGCCGAAGAGATCGAGGAAGAACGCCGCCTGCTGTATGTCGCGATGACGCGCGCCAAGGAAGAGCTGCACCTGATCGTGCCGCAGCGATTCTATGTGCACCAGCAGACCGGCATGGGCGACCGGCACGTTTATGGGTCACGCACGCGGTTCATCCCGGACAACCTGGCGCCGTTGTTCGAAGCCTTGCCCAAACCGCCCGAACTGCCGCCCATGCGGGGCGCCGCGCCCACACCCGTGGCCCAGGTGGATGTGGCGGCGCGGCTGCGCCGGCTTTTCTAGCGCCGGGCGGCGGCTATTTGCGTTGCTTCCCGCTTTTGTCGTGGTCGGCCTTCCAATCGACTTCGTCCTTGGCCGTGGAAACCTTGCGGTCCGCTTTTTCCGCGACGCCCGGTGAAATCGGGTCGCTGGCCGGGAAGGATTCCTCCACGGCCTCGTCCAGCGCCTCCTGGTAGGTAGGCACCTTGTCGCCCTGGCGATCGGCGTCCTTGTCGGCCTTGGACTGTCCACCTTGTTTCGGATTTTCTCGCGTCATGTCGTTCTCCGTCTGTCGCGGCGGATCGGCCCGCACCGTCTACCGCGATTCTCTTGGGGGATACGGAACCGGATCATCCCGGCGCCGCCATCTGCCCTGCAGCAATCGGCATGCCTTGGCGCAGCCGCCGGCGACACGGCTTGCCGGACCATGCGTGCCAACGGGCCGCGGGTGCCGGGATGGGCATTCCTAGGCCGGCGCGCCGGATTCCGTGACCGGCTGCATGGGCAGGCGCAGCGCGCTCATCAATGCGCGCGCGTCGCGCGGCGCCATGACTTTCACATCGTTGTCGAAATAACAATAGACATCGCGAGCCCCCGATGGCCGCGGACGCGGGCCGGCCAGGCGCGCTCCGCGCGGCGTCCTGCCCCGGGACCAGGCGTCGATGCGGCGTGCCCAGTCCGCGATGGCCTCTTCGCTGTAGCCGCTGCTGTACAGCGCTTTATCGCCATGCAGGCGGACGTAGGCGAAGTCGGCTGTCGGGTCCTCGAGCAAAGGCCATTTTCCCGCGGTATCCGCCGTGACCAGCGCCACGCCGTACCGTCGCAGCATCGCGATGAATTCCGGACGGGCGTAGCTGGGATGGCGGATTTCCACGGCGTGGCGCACGGGACGCCGGGCATCCGTTTCGGTCAGGCTGCGCCCTTTCATCCGCGGGCCGTGTCGCCGCGCCAGGCGCGCGGCGGCTTCCGTGTCGCGCGGCAGCATATCCAGGAAGGGTTCGATGCGCGCCGCATCCCAGGGCAGGGTGGGCGGCAACTGCCAGAGGAATGGCCCGAGCTTTTCCCCCAGCGCCAGCACGCCCGAGGCGAAAAAATTCGCCAGGGGTTCGTCGATGTCGCGCAGCCTGAGCGTGTGCGTGATGAATCGCGGCCCCTTGACCGCGAAGACGAAGCCGCCGGGGGTTTCATCGCGCCAGCGGGCGAACAGCGGCGGGCGTTGCAGCGAATAGAACGTGCCGTTGATTTCGACCGTGCATACCTGATGCGCGGCGTAGGCCAGTTCGCTGTGCTGCGGCAGGCCCTTCGGATAGAAGCGCCCGCGCCAGGGTGCGTAGCGCCATCCTGAAATGCCGATGCGAACCGCGGATCGTTGCCGATGTTCAGCCATGCGTGGGATTCCGACGGGACAATGTAGCCTGCCGCCGCGTTGCAAGCGCCATGCCGTCCCCGCTCTCGCGGGCCGGCGGAGGCGTCCGGGCCCGGTGCTATCATCGTCGGTTGCTCGAAAGAGAAGCCGCCCGGCGCGCGGCCCTTTCAAGAGACCTGAAGGAAGGACTTATGCAGGATCCCGAATCCAAACCGGCCGCCGGTCCCGCTGCGGCCCAGGGCGCGGGCGGTGAGTACAACGGCGAGGTCGTCGCATCGATCTCGTATGTGAAAGGCCGCCGCGACCAGGCCGTGCCCATCGAGCAGATCCATTCCTATGTAGGACAGTCGGAACGCTTGCTGTGGCTGGGCGTGCGCAATCCCCATCCCGATCTGCTGATACGCGTGGGTGAAGAGCTGCGACTGGGGCCGAAGGCGATGGAGGAAATCCTGGAGCCGCACAAGCGCCCGAAGATCATCGATTACGGCAATGTCGTGCTGGTGGTCGCGGTCACGCTCGAGGTGGACGGCGATCGGCCGCTGTTCGGCGAAACGCAGTTGATCATCGGCGACGGCTTTCTGTTCACCATACGGCGCGGCTCCACGGCGCCCTACAGCGCGCTGCGCGAACGGCTGGAAGGCGCGCCGGATCTGCTGGCGCGCGGTAGCGACTACATCGCGTCAGAACTGCTGGATTTCCTTGTGGACCGTTACGTTCAGGGCGTGACGCGGCTGGAAGGCGTGGTGGAGAACGCCGAACAGAAGCTTTTGATACGCGGGGCGAAAGATACCGATATCCGGCGGCTGTACCGGCAGCGGCGCGACCTGCTGCGCATACACAACGCCATCGCTCCGATGTCGGAGATCTGCCGGCGCCTGGCGCGCGTGGAGATGACGGCCATCGACGAGCATGCCCGGCCATACTTCGCCGAGGTGGCCGACCGCGTCATGCGGATCGATGAACTGGTGGCCGCGCTGCGCGATGCGCTGGCATTCGCTTTCGAAGCGAGCCTGATGATCGGCCAGTCGCAGCAGAACGATACGACCCGCAGGCTGGCGTCCTGGGCGGCCATCCTGGCCGTGCCGACGGCGGTCGCGGGCATTTATGGAATGAATTTCGAACACATGCCAGAGTTGCACTGGCTGTATGGATACCCGGCGACGCTGGGGGGCATCGCCCTGGCGTGCGGGTTGTTGTATTGGCGGTTTCGGAGAGCAGGGTGGTTGTAAAAGCTGTACGCGCCGTGTTGCGGCGCATGGGGGCCTCGCGCGCCGTTATCGCAGCGGTCGCTGCGATGGCCAGTGTGGGTGTGGCGTATTGCTCGTCGTCGCGCGGGCCGGCGGGGGCCGCGCATCCAGGCTACACGCTGGAAGGACGGATCGTGCGTGTCGCCGACGGCGATACGGTGACCCTGCTGGGAACGAACAACAGGCAGTACAAGATCCGCCTGGCAAGCATCGACGCCCCCGAAACCGGGCATGGCAAGGACAAGCCGGGACAGCCTTACGCACAGGCGTCGCGGCGCAATCTGGAAAGCCTCGTGGCCGGCCGTACGCTGACGGCCCGCTGCTACGAGCAGGACCGCTACGGCAGGGACGTCTGCGACCTGCCCGCGGAAGGCGGCGAGACCGCCAACCGCCGGCAGGTGGAAGCCGGCTATGCCTGGGCCAATACCGTGCGCCACGGCGAATACCTGCGCGACGCGTCGCTGCCGGCGCTGGAGCGCGCGGCGCGCGAGGGCCGCAAGGGCATCTGGGCGCAGCCGGGGGCGGTGGCTCCCTGGGTGTGGCGCTTCGAATGCTGGAATGAACGCAAATGCGCGGTGGCGGGCCAGGCGGCGCCGTGATCGCGGCCGGCCGGGATCACGGCCACGCTGCTGCGTGACGCCGGACCAGCGGGCATGCCGCGCCGGACTTGCGGCGCGGCATGCCTGGGGGATTACCCGCGGTTGGCCGATCGCGGCGGCTCGTCCGGTGTAATCGGTCCTATATTCGGGTCCAGTTTGCTATCCTTGCCGCGACATAGACTTGCGGGCGGCATCGGGGCAAACATGGGGAGCATCAGGTGGCTTTGGGTCATCGCGGCGCTGTGCGCGGCCGCGCTGGCTGGCTGCGGGCAGGAAAGCCCGATCAATAGCCCTTATCCGTCGGGCGCGGAAAAGGACAACACGCTGTATACGGCCTTTACCCGTAATTCTCCCAAGTACCTGGATCCGGCCAGTTCGTATTCGGTCGATGAAACGCCCTTCACCTACAACGTCTACGAGCCGCTGTACGGCTACGATTACCTCGCCCGTCCGTACAAGCTGGTTCCCCGCGCGGCGGCGAGCATCGCGCCACCCACCTATCTGGATGCCCAGGGGCATGTGCTGCCGCAGGATGCGCCGGGCGAGACCATCGCCGAAAGCGTCTACGAAATCCCCATCCGCCCCGGTATCCGCTTCCAGCCGCATCCGGCCTTCGCGCGCAATCCCGACGGCAGCTACGTGTACTACCCGCTGCGGCCGGGGGAGCTCGACGATAAGTCGGCGATCCCGGATTTTTCGCAGACCGGCACGCGCGAGCTGACGGCGGACGATTACGTCTATGCCTTCCGGCGCCTGGCCAGCCCCCGCCTGGTATCGCCCATCTATTCGCTGATGGCCGATTACGTGGTGGGCATGAAGGAATACGGCGACCGCCTCAAGGCGCAGGACCAGGCCGCGCGCGCCAAGCTGCCTCCGCAGGAGCGCGATCTGCCCTGGCTGGACCTGCGGCAGGTCGGCTTCGACGGCGTGACGGCCCCCGACCCGCATACGCTGCGCATCCGCATCAAGGGAAAGTATCCGCAGTTCAAGTATTGGCTGGCGATGACCTTTACCGCGCCGGTGCCCTGGGAGGCTGAACGCTTTTACAGCCAGCCCGGGATGGCGACGCGCAATCTGTCCTTGAATACCTGGCCGGTGGGGACGGGCCCCTACATGATGGTGGAGTCGCTGCAGAACCGGCGCCATGTGCTGGCGCGCAATCCGAACTTCCATGGCGAGCCCTATCCCTGCGACGGCGAGCCGGCCGACCGCGCCGCCGGCCGGCTGGACGATTGCGGCAAGCCGACGCCCTTCATCGATCGCGTGGTGTTCAGCATCGAAAAGGAATCGACACCGCTCAGCGGCAAGTTCATGCAGGGCTACTACGATATTCCCCAGCTCGAGCGCGGCGAATACGGCGTGGCGATGCTGGTGGCGGCGGGCGATTCCGCCGAGAAGGCGGCGCGCTACCGCGAGCACGGGATCCAGCTGCCGACCACGGTGGAAACGCAGAACTGGTACATGGGCTTCAATTGGAACGATCCCGTCGTCGGCAAGGGGGATACCCCGGAACGGCAGGAGCGCAATCGCAAGCTGCGCCAGGCCATCAGTATCGCCTTCGACTGGGAAGAGTACGTCGCGATCTTCGAGAATAGCCAGGCGGCGGTGGCATACGGTCCCGTCCCGCCCGGCGTGCTGGGATACAAGCCCGCGCCGGAAGGCATCAATCCGGTCGTCTATGACGTGGTGGACGGCAAGCCGGTGCGCAAGTCCATCGAAGTGGCGAAGAAGCTCCTGGCCGAAGCCGGCTATCCGGGCGGCCGCGACGCGGCAACGGGCGAGCCGCTGGTGTTGCACTACGACGCCATGACCGGCATGGGCGCCAACCCGATGTTCGACTGGATGCGCCGCCAGCTCGACAAACTGGGCGTGCAGCTGGATGTGCGCTCCACCGACTACAGCAGGTTCCAGGACAAGATGCGGCGCGGCACGGCACAGATGTTCTTCTGGGGCTGGAATGCCGATTATCCCGATGCGGAAAATTTCCTTTTCCTGCTGTACGGCCCCAATGCCAAGGTGGCATCGGGCGGGGAGAACGCCTCGAACTACGTGAATCCCGAATTCGACAAGCTGTTCGACCAGATGAAGTTCCTGGACGACGGGCCGCGGAAGGCGGCCATCATCGACCGCATGGTCGCCATCGTCCAGCGCGACGCGCCCTGGATGTTCGGCTACTTCCCGATGTCCGGGGGCGCATACCAGCAATGGGTGGGCAACGCCAAGCCGACGCAGATGGTGCGCAACACCCTGCAGTACATGAAGCTGGATACCGCCCTGCGGGTCAGGAAGATAGACGAATGGAACCGGCCGCGGTGGTGGCCGCTGGTGCTGCTGGCGGCGCTGGCCGTGCTGGCGATCTGGCCTTCGTACCGCGCCATGCGACGGCGTGAAAAGCAGACGGCGTTCGGCGATCGCGCAGGATCGTCGTCCGGGGAGCCCACATGACCGCCTATATCGTCCGCCGCCTGCTGTACGGCGTCCTGATCCTGATCGGCGTGAACCTGTTCACTTTCGTGCTGTTCTTCGCCGTCAATACGCCGGACGACATGGCGCGCCTGTCCATCGGCGGACAGCGGGTCAGCCAGGACGCGATCGACAAATGGAAGGCCGAGCGCGGCTATGACAAGCCGCTGTTCTACAACGCGGCCGCGACCGGTACGGGACGCGTCACGGACACCATCTTCTACCAGCGCTCCGTGCCCCTGCTGCGCATGGACTTCGGATCCTCCGACGGCGGCCGCGATATCGGCCGCGAAATCGGCACGCGCATGTGGCCCAGCCTGTCCCTGGCGGTGCCGACCTTCATCCTTGGCTTATGGGCCAGCATCGCGTTCTCGCTCTTGCTGGTGTTCTTCCGCGCGACGCGGCTGGATTTCTGGGGCGTGGTGCTTTGCGTGGTGCTGCTGTCCATATCCGGACTGTTCTACATCATCGCCGGGCAATGGATGTTCTCGAAGGTGTTGAGGCTGGTGCCGTATTCGGGCTTTGCCGGCGGCTGGGACGCGATCAAGTTCCTGGCCTTGCCGGTGGTGGTGGCGATGGTATCGCGCCTGGGACCCGAGGCGCGGTTCTACCGCACCCTGTTCCTGGAGGAAATCGGCAAGGACTACGTGCGCACGGCGCGAGCGAAAGGCCTGACCGAAACCGCCGTACTGTTCCGCCACGTGCTGCGCAACGCGCTGCTGCCCATTCTTACGGGTACCGTCGCGACGTTGCCGCTGCTGTTCATGGGCAGCCTGATCGCCGAATCGTTCTTCGGCATCCCCGGCCTGGGCAGCTACACCATCGACGCGATCAATGCGCAGGATTTTTCCATCGTGCGCGCGATGGTTTTCCTGGGGTCGGCGCTGTATATCGTCGGCCTGATCCTGGCCGATATCTCCTATACGCTGGCCGACCCCCGCGTGCGTTTCGAGTGACCGCCATGCCCTTGATCGTTCTGCTCTGGACCGATGTCGCCCTGTACCTGATCGTGATCGCGGTGTTGGCCTATGGATGGCATGTGCGCCGCACTCCCACGCTGCGCGCCACCTGGCTGCGTGTCGCGCAGGACGGCCCGGCGATGTGCGCGGCGGCGGTGCTGGCGGTATTCGTCGTCATCGGCCTGCTCGATTCGGTGCATTACCGGCCGCGCCTGCCGCCGTTGCCGGGGGCCGCCGCGGATGCGCCGGTTGCCTATGCGCCATCGGCGCGTTCGCTGCTGGACGCGCTGCTGGCCGATACCGTGCTGACCCGGCCGGAGAAGACCTACTCGGCGCCGCTGGCGGCGCGCCAGTTCACGAAGGAAACCATGCTGGTCGACGGCCACCCGGTGCGTGACTTTCCACGCTTGCGGGCCGGCGCCGCCCATCTTGCGGACCCGGACGCCGAAAGACCGGCGGACGCGGCATGGCGCGCCGTCGCCGGGCTGGCCGGCGGCGTCCTGGTGACACTGGCCGCCGGCGCGGTGCTGGGCCTGGGGCTGGCGCGGCGCCGGCCGTCCTGGCGCGCCGCGATGCGCGACCTGCTGCGCGGCGATACGGACATACGCTGGCGGTCCATGTTCATCACGCTGTGCGCGCTGTGCGCCGTGGCAGGCATCCTGGCGGGGCTGGCCACCGGCTACCACCCGCTGGGCACGGACCGCACCGGCAACGACGTGTTCTGGCAGGCCATAAAAAGCGTGCGCACCGCGCTGGTCATCGGCAGCCTGACCACATTGGCCATGCTGCCGCCCGCGCTGGGTTTCGGCATTGCCGCGGGTTACTTCAAAGGCAAGGTCGATGACGCCATCACCTATCTGTACACCACGCTGACATCCATTCCCGGCGTGCTTTTGGTGGCGGCCTGCGTGCTGATGATGCAGGTCTACATCGATAACAATCCCACGCGCTTCCCGACCTCCGCCGAACGCGCGGACCTGCGCCTGTTCCTGCTGTGCCTGATCCTGGGGCTGACCGGCTGGGCCGGACTGTGCCGGCTGGTACGGGCGGAGGTCCTGAAGCTGCGCGAACTCGAATACGTCCAGGCCGCGCGCGCTTTCGGCGTATCGAAGTGGGGCATCATGCGGCGCCACCTGGTACCCAACGTCATGCACATCGTGCTGATCACCGTCGTGCTGGAGTTTTCCTCCCTGGTGCTGTACGAGGCGGTGCTTTCCTATCTTGGGATAGGCGTGGATCCCAGCATGAATTCCTATGGATCGATGATCAATTCCGCCCGGCTGGAGATGTCGATGGACCCGATGATCTGGTGGAACCTGGGCACCGCCTTCGTTTTCATGCTGGCGCTGGTACTGTCGGCCAACCTGTTCGCCGATGGCGTGCGCGCCGCCTTCGATCCGCGCGCGCGCAAGTTCAGGGCGCGGCGCGTGCCCGTGCTGGCGCCGCCGCCCACCGGCGGGCTGTTCGCGGTATCGCCCGTGGCGGCGGAAACGAGCGAAGTGACGCGGCAGCGGGGAGAGGGGCGATGAGCGTTCCGGCCAACGTGCTGCGCGTGGAGGACCTGCGCGTCGAGATCGCCAGCGAGCGCGGCATCGCCGTCGCCGTCAAGCAACTGGCGCTGGCGATCTCGCGCGGCGAGACCTTCGCGCTGGTGGGCGAGTCCGGCAGCGGCAAGAGCGTCACCGCGCTGGCCTTGCTGCGCCTGCTGCCCGATGCGGGTCGCATCGTCGCCGGCCAGATCGACCTGGCCGGCGAGGACCTGAACCGCCTGCCCGAAAGCGCCATGCGGCGTGTGCGCGGCGGGCGCATCGGCATCATTTTCCAGGAACCCTCCACCAGCCTGAACCCGGTGATGCGGGTGGGCGAGCAGATCGTCGAGACCCTGCGCGCGCACACCGCGCTGCGCGGCGAAGCGGCGCGGGCACGCGCCATCGACTGGCTGCGGCGCGTCGGCATTCCCGAGCCCGAACGGCGCATCGACGACTATCCCATGCAGTTTTCCGGCGGCCAGAAGCAGCGTGTGATGATCGCCATCGCGCTGGCGGCCGAGCCGGCGCTGCTGATCGCCGACGAGCCCACCACCGCTCTGGACGTCACCGTGCAGGCCCAGGTGCTGGAGCTGCTGGCCAGCATTCAGCGCGATATGGGCATGGCCATGCTGCTGATTACCCACGACCTGGCGGTCGTGCGCAATGTGGCGCAGCACGTTGCCTTGATGCGCGCCGGCGAGATCGTCGAATGCGCGCCGGCCGAACAGTTCTTTACCGCGCCGCGGCACCCGTACGCGCGGCAGTTGTTCGACGCCATCCCGGCCTTCGAGAAGCGCGGCCGGCCCCTGTCGGGCGGCGCCATGCAGGCGCCCGCGCCGGGCGACGCGGGCAACGATGCCGGGCCGGCGGCGCGGGGACGGCCTGCGGACGATGCCGGCCCTGCCCAAGCCGCGGCGCCGTCGGCGGCGGTATTGTCGGTGCGCGACCTGTCGGTTCATTACGCGGTACGCAAAGGCCCCTTGCGCCGCGTCAGATCCTGGGTCAAGGCGGTGGACGGGCTCAGCTTCGACCTGCGGGCGGGAGAAACGCTGGCCTTGCTGGGAGAGTCCGGCTGCGGCAAGACCACGACCGGTAAGGCGCTGCTGCGCCTGATCGAGGGCGCCCGCATTGGCGGGCAGGCAATGCTGGATGGCAAGGATCTGATGCAGGCGCGCGGGCGCACGCTGGCGCGTCTGCGCGAACACATCCAGATCGTGTTCCAGGACCCCTTTGCGTCGCTGAACCCGCGCATGCGCGTGGGCGATATCCTGCTGGAAGGCGTGCTGGCGCTGCGGCGCGATTTATCGCGGCAGATGTGCGGCGATCGCGTCGCCCGCCTCCTGGCCCGGGTGGGCCTGCCGGAAGATACCGCGGCGCGCTATCCGCATGAGTTTTCCGGCGGGCAACGCCAGCGTATCGCGATCGCCCGCGCTTTGGCTGTCGAACCCAAGGTGTTGATCTGCGACGAGCCGACGTCCGCCCTGGACGTGTCCATCCAGGCGCAGATCCTGGACCTGCTGCACGATCTGCAACGCGAACTGGGCATCGCCTATCTTTTCATCACCCACAACTTCAGCGTGGTCGAGTACCTGGCGGATCGGATCGCGGTGATGCACGGCGGGCGCATCGTGGAGTTGGGCGACACGGCAACGGTATTGCACCATCCCAGGCACGATGTCACCCGCCGCTTGCTGGCGGCGGTGCCGCGCCTGGATTTCGGCACGGACCGCGGACCGCGGGCCGCCGAGCCGGCCTGAACCGGGCAGGCCAGGGCAGGCCGGATCGGGCCGCGTCGGGTCGCATCGCTGGCCGGTCGCGTCTCCGCGGTTGGCGTCAGCGCCGGGCGCCGAGCAGTCCTCCCAGCAGTCCACCCAGCAAACCGCCCTGCTGCTGGGAGGTGCCGGCCGTCTCGCCATTGGAAGTGCCGGCGGATGCCAGGAGGCCGCCGGACGGCGCGCCGCCAGAGATCCCTGCCGTCGTCCCGGCCGCCGCGCCGGCGGAAGTGCCGCCGACCGTCGCTGCGGCGCCGGCGCCCGCGGCGACGCCACCCGCGGGCGCGGCGCCTCCCGCCACCTGGGTGACTCCGTGTATCAGGCCGCCCAGCAGCCCGCCGGTATTGCCGGTCCCGTTGGCCGGGTTGCCCGTGACCGAGGCCACCAATCCTGTGACGGGGGACAGCAGGCCGCCCCCTGCGTTGCCGGCGGGCGTGCCGGCGACGCTGCCCAGCACGCCGTTGATCGGCGACAGCAACCCGGAATCCGCGCCACCCGTCAGCGCCGCAACCCCGCCGGTGGCATTGGCCAGCGTGCTTCCGACCGGATTGGCATTGGCGGGTCCGCCATGTACCAATCCACCCGCGCTGGCGACCGCACCGCCCACGCCGTCGAGCAATCCGCTCAGTCCGCCGTTCGGCGTGCCGGATCCGATGGCGTTATCGAGGCCGGCGATGCTACCGCCCACGTTGCTCAACAGATGGTTCAGCGGCGCGCCCGCCCCCGTGTTGTCTCCCAATGTCTGCGTGACCGACGTTACCTGGCTGACGACCGGCGCCACCGTGGGATCGAGCGCTGCGCCCGTGCCATCCAGTGGCGCGGTCAGGCCGAGGTCCGCCAGATTGTCCACGCCGGTACCCGTGTTTCTCAACGCCGGTTGCAGGATGGGCATCGATGGCTTGTCCAGCAGCGTGCCGGTCAACGTGCCCGCCAATGCGTTCACCGGTTGCAGCAGTCCGCCAGCGCCGCCCTGCGAGGCCGTTAAGGCACGCACGGCGCCGGTTGCATCCCCGGCCACGGTGGCCAGCGGCGATTGCAGCGGGGAGGCCGGGTTGAGCAAATCTCCGGTGTCGGCCACCGTCGCGCCAAGCTGGCTGACCGCGCCCCCGAGGCCGGTCGCCAGATTGGCGGGCGCGTCCGTGCTCGCGACACGCTGGCCTGTCGCGTCCAGCGCCGAGCCCACCTGATTCAGTAGATTGTCCGTCGGCGCGCCCAGGCCGGTCGTGCCGCCGATTTCCTGCGTCAGCATCGTGGCGTTGGACACGAGCGGCTGGACGGTGCCGTCCAGTGCCCGTCCGGTGTCCGCGAGGGCTGTATCCGTACCGGCCGGAACCACATCGTTCACGGCGGCCCCCACACCGCCCAAGGTATTCTGGAGCACGCCGGCGGAAGCGGCCGAACCCCCGCCATTCCCTGTGCCGCCATCGCCGGGATTGCCGCCACCAGGATTGCCACCGTTATTGCCGCCGGAGTCCTGGCCTCCCGGCGGTGTGCCGCCTGCGCCGCCTCCTGCACCGTCGCCTCCGCCGCCGGGTTGCGTGCCGCCGCCGCCCGGCATGTCGGCGGAAGCGGTGTGATCATGATGATGGCCGCCGGCACAGGCGGACAGCGCCGCGAGCAGCGCGATAGCCGTTGCGGTGCGGCGCAGGGAAGGTGCGAGATGAAAAGCGGCAGGAAACGCGGATCGCATGGTGGACTCCTTGGTCGAGTTCATGGCGGCCTCGCGGGCCGATCCCCGAATCCATGCGAAAACCATGCCAACGCCATCGCAGCCGCGATATCGAGGCGTTCCCCTGGGGAGATGGGCAGCCGCGCCGCGATGTCGTTACGGTGCTACGTAACGCGCGTAACGCGGCGCGTAACGCGCGTACGCGGATAACGTCGGCGCTGTGGATTCAGATCGCGCCGTAGTAGAAGGAATAGTTCGCGTTGAAGCGCCATCCATGTCCGTCGCCGTCGGAGCTGCCCGCGGCGATTGGCTTGGCGACGTTGAAATCGAAGAGGTAATACCGATCGTCCGTGAACCGCGCACCGATCGCCAGGGATGACAGATGCCGGGTGTTATAGGGTTGGAGCCCGGCCGCGTTGTACCAGGCGCGCGCATAGTCAATCAAAAGGTAGGGTTGCACCGCCGATACCAAAGGCATGCCGGTCATGAAACGCCGGTTCACTTCGGCCGAGGCGCCCAGTCCCTTGTCGCCGCTTTCCTCGCCTTGCGGATATCCCATGCCATAGCGCCAGCTGCCGAAGGATATCTGTTCCGAGGAGGGCAGCACGTCATCGCTATATTGGCCGGCAGCTGAAAATGTCAGGCCGAACTGCGCCGGCAAGGCGAAACTCTGCTTGGCATTCAGGTTCCATCGTGTGAAGGCAAGGTCGACATCGGGAACGGCGGAGTAGCCGTAGTTGGAATCGATGTGTTTGTCCGCGCCCAGGGTGTCGATCCCGCGGGACACACTCAAGGCGATATCGGTGCTGCGTACCGGCCCGACGACGATGTAGCGCATTTCCGCCGTGGCGGCGCGTACCCGCGTGTCCTGCCTCAGCCACAGATCCGTGTCCCGCAGGTCGTAGCGATCCTCGGCATTGACGGCATAAACGCCAAGCGTGCCGGTCAGCGATTGCCGGTTATCCAGCAGGAAAGGGTAGCTCAGGCCGATGCCAATGCGGTCCGTCCTGACGGTGCGGTCGAAGCCGAGCTGTTCGACGGCGTCGTCCTCCGGCCTGGCCTTGTAGTGAAAACCGTCTATTTTCAGGCTGAGGCCGTCGGCGCCGATGGGGATGGTGATATCGCCTGCCACGTAGCGTACGTCGTCGGTGTCGATCGGTATGCTGCCCGTCAGCCGAAGCCGTTCACCCAGCGGCGTCAGGCTGTTGGCGCTGGCGGAAAGCAGCGGTTGCATGCCGGTGCCCAGGTCCACAATGCCGCCATTCGCGCTCAGGGGCTTATGGCGGGTATCCAGCACCAGTTCGGTTGCGCCATCGGCACTGCGTGGCAGTTCCAGCGCGGGCTTGAACGTCACCCCCGGCACCATGCGCATAAGGTTCAGGCTGCGCTCCAGCGTGTGCGCCGTCAAAGGCTTTTCCGCGAGCAACGGCTGCGCCAGGGCATTCAGCCGCGCCCGCGCACCGTTGCCGGGATCGCCTTCGATGCGAACGCGGGAGACGTAGCCTTCCACCACAGTCACCACCACTCTGCCTTGCGCGAAGGTCTGGTTCTGTACCACCGCAAACGACAAGGGGTAGCCGCGTTCGCGGTACAGCGCCGTGATGCGGTCCGTCCGCTGCACCAGTTCGCCGACCGAGATTTCCTTGTTCGCCAGTGGGGCAAGGAGTTGCGCCACGTCGTCGAAGGCAATCGCATGCACGCCGCTGACATCGAAATGGCGGGGCACGATGCGCTGCGCCAACCGCGCCTGGATTGCCGACTGCTCCGGCGTGGGTCCTTCCAGGCGGCCGGCCGGCGCCGGCGCCTGGGGTTTCTCCAAGGGCGGCAGCGCGTCCACCGGGTTGCCGCGCAACGGTCCATCGGCCCGCGCCGCGGCCGCGAACGCGCTCGCCAACATGCCGGCGGCCACGATATGCAGGATGGATGCACGGCGAGCGGCTTTCATGGTTTTGGTCCTCGTCGCTGGATACAAGGGGACACCTCGTTCGAAGGGATGACGCACGGTGTCGTCAGAGGATGCCCAGTCGGGCCAGCGCGTTCCGCTTGCCGGATGTATCAAAGAGGTAGAAATCCCTACCGGCAGAGCCAGGACGAGGGGAAAGAAGAGAAAAACCACAGCGGCTGGGGTCCGCGGCACCCCGAAGTTACACTTTTGTAATTTCAAAAAAACCTTGTGGGGCGGGGAATTGCTTCCTCTTCCATGAGGTTTTGATTCAAATCCGTCCCCCGAACCTAGGACTTTCCCGGATGCCATCCATCCGGTGGTAGTAAAGACTGATTGCGAGGCGGACATCGCAGCCGCCGGTGTCGTTGGGGCGGCTCCACGGTCCCTGGACGCACGCATACATCAACCGTCGGCCGGGCGCCGGGTGGAGGCAGACCAAGGTGCGCCATGGACCGACCGATCGCGTCGATCGCCGGATCGCGCGTATCCACAATGCAGCTTTGGGGCCGGCCCACCATGGACAACATCTCCATCCAGCAGCACATCGATCTCCATCGCCTTGCGCGCGACCACGCCCTGATTGCCGTATCGGAGGCCATGCGCGACCTTCTCGACGAGACCCGAGCCTATGCCGATGCCCGCGCCAGCGTGCTGATCACGGGAGAAACCGGTGTCGGCAAGGAATGCGTCGCGCGGCTGCTGCATGAGAGCGCACCCTGGGCGCGCGGCCCCTTCGTCGCGGTCAACTGCGGTGCCGTCCCGGAAGGACTGTTCGAGGCGCATTTCTTCGGCCACGCGAAAGGGGCGTTCACGGGGGCAGCCAGCGCCCACAAGGGATACTTCGAACAGGCCGACGGCGGCACGCTGTTCCTGGACGAGATCGGCGACCTGCCGCTCTACCAGCAGGTGAAGCTGCTGCGCGTGCTGGAGCACAAGGTCGTGACGCGTCTGGGCGCAGGCATCGATACCCCCGTCGATTTTCGGTTGGTGGCCGCGACAAACCAGGACTTGCGCGCACGAGTGATGCAGGGCGCTTTCCGTCAGGATCTGTACTATCGCCTGGCCGTCATCGAACTGCGCGTGCCCAATCTCGAAGAGCGCGGGCCGGCCGAGAAAATCGCCCTTTTCAAGGCATTCATCGACCGCGAACTGCCGGGCCAGGGCAGCCTGGTCCCAGGCTGGCTGGATGATGCGGTGGCGCGTGGCCGTTATCCGGGCAACGTGCGGGAATTGTCGAATCTGGCCGAACGTGTCGCGATCCTGCGGCGCCGGATGGGCGGCTGGGACCGGATACGCATCGAGAAAGTATTCGCCGGCCGCCATTCGCCGAACCCGGCGAACCAGCAAGCTCCCGTGGCCCCCTGGCTGACGCCGGCCAGGCGGGAGGAACGCGAGCGGGTGCTGGCGGCGTTGCGCGCCAATGGCTGGCACCGCCAGGACACGGCGGCCGCGCTGGGGATCAGCCGCAAGGTATTGTGGGAGAAAATGCGCAAATTCGAGTTGAACGGTGCCGATGAAACAGCCATCGGTCCGGCGGAAACGCTGTAGCATTGCGGATTGTGCGTTTGCACCTCCCTTCTATGAAAGTATTCGACCTTCAATGCGACGATCAGGGCCACCTATTCGAGGGCTGGTTCGCATCGCATGAAAACTACGACGAGCAGCAGGCGCGCGGCCTGGTTTCCTGTCCCATGTGCGGCACGAACAAGGTGTCCAAGCGCCTGTCCGCGCCGCGTCTGAACGTCTCCCACTTGAAAGCCCCCCAGACAGCGCCGCAGGCGCCGGGCGCGGAATCCGGGAATCCGCCCATGGACATGGCGCGGCTGCAGGCGACCCTGCTGAAGCAGGTGCGCGACATGGTCCGCAAGGCGGAAAACGTCGGTCCGCGCTTCGCCGAGGAGGCCCGCCGCATCCATGATGGCGAGGCCGACGAACGTCCGATCCGTGGCACCTCGACGCCGGAGGAGCGCCAGGCGCTGGCCGAGGACGGCATCGATTTCATGGCCTTGCCCGATATCTTCGACGACGACCGGCTGCAGTAGGCGGCCGGCGCGGCGGCTCAGGACCCGGCGGTCACATCCGGCGGCAACATGTTTTCGTCCGGCAGCGCGCCTGGTTTGGGCACGAGCGGGATGGCACTGCCCTGGTCCGCCGGCAAGAGGTCGTAGCGGGCGGCCACGGCCTGGCGCCCTCCCTTTTCGTGCAGGTGCAGGATATTCACGATGTGATCCGTCTCGCGCGGCCCTGGCGCGAGGCGATAGTGGCCATCGCGGGCCGGCCGTATACGCCAATGCCCACCCATCCTGTCGACGTCGCCCGCAAAGCGGGCACCCGGCACGCCCAGCCTGCGGAATCCGCCGCCCTCCCAGTAGCCGATGGCGATACCGTCATGCAGGGCGCGCTGCGACAGGCATCGCGCGGCCGCCTGTTCGGCGGCACGTTCCGCCTCGTCGGCGGCAACGGCGCCTGCGGCACCGTCCGGCGATGGCGCCGCGTCCGGTTGCGCTTCCCGGTTCTCCCGTCCCCACGGCGTGAGGGAACCGTCCTTGTTGTAGGCGCGATAGATCGTCGCGTAGTCGTAGCCGAACAGGTCGCAGAAGAGCGTGCGCGACATTTTGCCGACCGACCGTCCCAACAGCCCGTTCGCCAGGTTGAAATCCTCGGCTGTTAGCTCGGTCTTGCGTACGAGGGGCGGCAATTGGGCCGCCTGGCGGTCGCCCGGGGTCAGCAACGAGCCAAGGTGGACCCGATGGCCCAGGTCCGTGAAATTGCCGTCGGGCTTGACGAAGCTGCGCAGCTCGCGTTCCGAGACCTGGAATTTTCCGGCGCAGGCGCGCACGTTCTGGTATTCGTCGTAGGCCAGCAGCTGGCTGGCCCCGCGTATGGTATCGACGGTGACGGCCCGTCGTGGCGACGTATGGTTCGCGGCGGCAAGGCTGGCGCGCCCGGACTTGGCGGGGGAGCGGGCTTCCTGCGCGGCGGCCGCGGAGCCGCGCGGTTTGGCGAGGCAGGTCGTCCCGGGGGCGATGGTGGTTCGCTTGGATGGGATGGCGGCCTGGAACGTGGCACCCGCCCGCTTGCGGGCCTGGGCCCGGGGTACGGCGCTGCTGCCCAACTGGAACGGCGCCGTGGGGGATTGCTGCGTGTCGATCCGCGTCGGGATGACAGGATGGAATGCGCGGATGGGAAACATGGGGCCAACCTCTCTGAAGACTCGTTTTTCGGCGGAATCGCGTCGCCGCCCGCCAGCCGGCCGCGGGCAGGCGGCGCCACCTGGGTAGACTGGCGAAAGCGGGCGGTTCCGCCGGGCGAGTCCGACGCATGCCTGGGCGCAAAAGAAAAGGCCCTCCTTGCGGAGGGCCCTGCGGCAACCGGACTGCCCGGCATGCCGTGCGATAGCGGCTGTGTCAGCCGTTCACGCGGCTGCGGTATTCGCCGGTGCGGGTGTCGATTTCGATCTTGTCGCCGATCGCGCAGAACAACGGCACATTGATGTCGTAGCCGGTATTGATCTTGGCCGGCTTGAGCACCTTGCCCGACGTGTCGCCGCGCACGGCCGGTTCGGTATAGGTGATTTCGCGAACCACGCTGGTCGGCAGTTCGACCGAGATGGCGCGGCCGTCGTAGAACACGACTTCAACCGGCATGCCTTCTTCGAGGTAGTTGAGCGCGTCGCCCATGCTTTCGGCTTCGATCTCGTACTGGTTGTATTCCTCGTCCATGAAGACGTACATCGGGTCGCCGAAGTAGGAATAGGTGCATTCCTTGCGATCCAGCACGACCACGTCGAACTTTTCGTCGGCCTTATAGACCGACTCGCTGCCGGCGGCGGTCAGCAGGTTCTTGAACTTCAGCTTGACCACGGCCGCATTGCGGCCCGACTTGTTGTATTCGGCCTTCTGGACCACGAGCGGATCCTTGCCGACCATGACCACGTTGCCGACTCGCAATTCCTGAGCGGTTTTCATCGATTAAAACTCCGGGGAGATTCCTGGTTCTGCCCGGTCCGGCCACGGCGTCGGAACGGGAACAATACGCTTGCGCGGCTGCCCTGACTCTTGCCCCAAGCCGCGTGGCAGCCACGTCGCCATGGCTGAAAATGGAGCTGCCGGGAAGATCCTGCTTCGCCGCCACTGCCCAAAAGGCCGCTTCAAAGGGGGCGGCTTTCAAGGGCCTGCAAAACCCACAATTCTAGCATTTTTGGCGCAGATCTGCGCAAAATCGGATCAGCCGGGTGGCCAGATCGGGCAAGGAAGAGAGCGTGTCGTCCCAGGTCCGCGCGGTGTCCCCCCAGGCGCTCCAGCAGGGCTCGGCCATGGCATCGCGCCATGCCTGGGCCAGGACCGCGGGTGCCGCGCCGGTATTCCAGGCATGGAAGAGCGTCCGGGCAGGGAGGGGAGGACGGTAGCGATCCAGCCAGGCGTCCAGCTTGTGGAGGTGGACGTCGTCGGCCTGGGGATAGATGTGCCAAAGCAGGGGACGGCGGGCCCAGCCGGCACGCACCACGGAATCCTCGCCGCGCACGAAATTCAGGTCCGCGCACCACAGCACGCGGTCATAGTCGTCCTGCGGCAGGAAAGGGATGCGCGCGATATGGGGCGCCGTGCCCCTCCCGGCCACGGTTTCCAGCCGGGGCGCCACGCCTTCCGGCACCAGCAGCACGGAGGGCGTGGGATCGGCCCGCAGGCCTTCGACCAGCCCCTCCAAGGGGGCATCCGGATAGCAGAACAGGCTGGCCAGGCGCAAGGACCGGTGCCCCGCGTGGCGCTCCGTCGGGGCCAGCCAGCGGGCCACCAGGGGTGCCGGCACGCCGAGCTCGCGCAGGAATGTCCGCTGCGCCTGGGGCGACGCCTGGAAGGCATCGCGCCGCCCCGCCAGGTCCGGTTCGCGCAGCAATCCCCCCGTGGCGGGTGTGAAGCCGGGGAAGAAGAAGTACTTCATCAGGCCGTCCGGCTGGGGCGAGGGCAGCCCGTGATGCGACTCGACCCAGGCCTCGGCGCTCAGGTATTCCAGGTTGATCCAGATGGGCGGGCGCTGCCGCATCGCCACGCGGAAGGCCTCGGGCGGGTCGCAGGCGAAGGCTTCGATCACCACGTCGCCCGGCGGTAGCGCGGGCGGTTGGGCGGACCATGCGACGACGGTAATACCGGCGATGTCCTGGATCGGCCTGCCAACTTCGCAGCGCGGTTCCATCCTGGCAAACGCCGCGAGGTCGTCGATCCAGAGGCGGACCCGCCATCCGGCGGCCCGGTGCAACTGCCGCGCCAAACGCCAGCACACGCCGACGTCGCCGTAGTTGTCGACGCGCCTGCAGAAGATATCGGCATGCATTTCCGATATCGGCATGCGTTGCCCCTAGGGCCTGTGATGCCCGGAAAACGCCCGGTGCGGCCCGGGTGCGGGGTGGCCGGCCAATGCCTTCGTAAGCGTGTCCATGCGAAGCTCCTGTGGCGCGGGCCGGCGCTTAGTGGAAGCGGGCCGGTGCCGATTCGGCGTCTTCGGGGAGCTCGGCGTGGACCATTTCCCCCAACGGGTTGGGGAAATACGGGGTGCCGCAATCCTCGCAGTATTCCGCCGGCAGCACGCCGGGAATGCGGCGAACCTCGGTTACGCCCAGCTCCTTGAGCAAGGCGGCGATCTGTTCCACGGGATCGGGCTTGTCGTCCTCGCCGCCGGCTTCGTCTTCGCGGCCATATAGCGGCCACACGCAGCCGTAGATGACGTCGTTGCTGTTGCGCGCGGTGAAGGAGACACGGTATTCGTCGATGCGGCCTTCGCCGCAGCCCGCCACCACCGCGCGCAGGCGTGCCGGTTCGAGATTCACGGCGCCTTCCAGCCAGGTGACCGCGGCGCGCAGCGCCAGCGGACGCACACGGCGGTCGGCTTCGCGGTTGCTGATGTAGTAGGCGTCGGGCAACAGGCATTCGAAGCTGCAGCCGGGCAGCAGGCTGGCCAGCGTGGGTTGGGCTTGCTCCACCCACCGCGCCAGGCACGCTTCGCGCGAGGCGTCGGCATCCCCGGGGCTTTCCTGCCAGCGAAAGATCGCCGCGCCGCGCGGCACGGCGACCGCGCCGACCAGATAACGCGTATCGGCCAGCATATTGGCCGTTTCCGCTTCTTCCTCGATCGCCGGCTTCATGGTTTCCGCGCCCAGCGCCTGGGAGCCCAGGCGTTGCAGCCAGTGCCAGGTTTCGGAAAACGTGCGGGGCATCTGGTCGATGCTGACCAGATGCGGCATCATCGACAGGCGCACATCCTTGGCCAGCACGTGTCCATGCAGTTGCGCCATCAGCGCCTGCAAGGCGGCGGGCGAGACGGGACCCGTGGGGATGGTATAGCGCGTCCAGGCCACCATGGGCGCGACGATCAGCAGCACGTCGTAGCTGACGCCGTTCTTGTCGATGACGGTCGATTCGGTCAGCGTTTCGGCCTGTTCGATCAGCACCTCGTAGGCGCCCGGATGGGTCTGGGACAGATGATCCAGCGCCGATTCCAGCGGCGCGTCGTTGCGGGCGCGCAGCAGTTTCGGTATGGCGGCGCGCAGCTGCTCTTCCCAGAACAGGTCTTCCACGCGGCTGCCTGAGCTGTCCAGCGCAAGCGCCAGGGTGGCCAGGCGCGAGGCGTCGCGAGTCAGACGTGAGGATGTATGGCTGCGGGTGCGGGGCATGGCGATGAATGACTGGGCCGAGGAAGGGGAACCATATAGTGTACTGCTACGGCCGGGCGCGAGTCTGTCTGCGGCAAGGCAACATGACGGCGTTACGATAAAGCAACCTCTTTACAGGAGCCGCCGATGCGCTGGCCCGTTCTCTTCGTTTCCCACGGGTCGCCCATGCTGGCGCTCGATCCCGGCCGCGCGGGCGCGGCCCTGGCCGGCTGGTCGCGGGGGCGCGAACGCCCCACGGCCATTCTCGCCATTTCGCCGCACTGGTATCGGCAGGGGGTGGCGGTTGCCACGCGCGCGCGGCAGCAGGCATGGCACGATTTCGGCGGCTTTCCGGATGAGCTGTATCGGCTGGACTATGGGCCTCCCGGTTCGCCGGGGATGGCGGCCAAGGTCCGGTCGCTGTTGGCCGACAGCGGTATCGCGGTCGATGCTGACCCGGAGCGCCCGCTGGATCATGGCGTGTGGGTGCCGCTGCGTTACCTATATCCGGATGCCGATATTCCGGTCGTCGCGCTGGCACTGGATGCGACGCGCGATGCGGCGGGCCACTATCTGCTGGGCCAGGCGCTCAAGCCCCTGCGCGACGAAGGCGTGCTGATCCTGGCATCAGGCTCCCTGACCCATAACCTGCGCCATGTACAACGCCGGCATGACGCGCCCGCGCTGCCCTACGTACGCCCTTTCCAGCAGTGGTTTGCCGACCGCCTGGCCGCCGGCGATACGCCGGCCCTGCTGGATTGGCATGCGCGCGCGCCGGAGGCCGGACAGGCGCATCCGCACGACGACCATCTCATGCCCCTGTTCGTCGGATGGGGGGCCGGGGAGGGCGCCGCCATGCGCCTGGTGGATGAAGTCGCCTATGGCGCCCTGGCCATGGACGCTTACCAGTTCGGCTAAGCCCGGCCGGTCCCCGCAGGCCTTGGGGCCGATCCGCGCGGCGCCGGTCGGCTGTCGAAAGCGCGCAAACGCAGGCGGGAGTGCGGGTTGGACCCTCGGTCTTGATGCGTTGCGCCGGGCTCCACCCGCCAGCTCCGGCATGTCATCGTACATCTGTGGTCTGCCGCTCGTGGCGTGGGCGGCAAAGGCACGGAGGCCTGGCGCCCGGGCAGCCCCTCATGTCCCCGGATATTGCATTTGACGTCGACCTGAATTCTCGGCAGAATCTGCCGAAACTCATATGATGTCCTATAACAGCAATAGACCGAGGAGACAAGTCCATGCCCCTATCCCGACGCTCGTTCCTGACCGCCGCCGGCGCGGCCGCGCTGTACGGCACCGCGCCGGTTGTCCGCGCGCAGCAGAATTGGCCCGAACGCAACGTCCGCCTCCTGGTGCCCTATCCCGCGGGAGGCTCCTCCGACATCATCGCGCGCGCGATCAGCCAGCCTCTGTCCGAAACCCTCAAGCAGACCGTCATCGTCGATAACCGCCCGGGCGCCAATGGCAACCTGGGGGCCGCCATCGTGGCGCAGTCGGGCGAAGACCGGCATACCTTGCTGCTGTGCGACGTCGGCGCGCTGATGATCAGCCCGTCGGTCTACACCAAGCTCAGCTTCGATCCCAACAAGGATCTGCGCGGCGTCAGCATGCTGGCCTATTCGCCGCATATCCTGGCGGTGCACCCGTCGGTGCCCGTGAATACCTTGCCCGAACTCGTGGCCCTGTCCAAGCGCGAACGCCTGAACTTCGCCGTAACGGCCATGGGCAGCGCGCCGCACGTCGCCGGCGTGGCGGTGGAACAGGCCACCCATGCCGAATGGCAATATGTGCCCTACAAGGGCGGTTCCCAGGCCATCACGGACACCATCGGCGGGCAGACCCAGATCATCATGAACGGCATGCTCGCCACACTGCCGCATGTGCAGAGCGGCAAGCTGAAGGCAATCGCCGTGTCCAGCCGCAACCGTATGCCGCAGTTGCCGAATGTCGCCACCATCGCGGAACAGGGCGTGCCCGGCTTCGAGTCGGGTACCTGGCAAGGACTGGTGGCGCCGGCGTCCATGTCGCCGGAAGTCCTGGGCAGGCTCAGCAAGGACCTGGCCGGCATCCTGAACGCGCCGGCATTGAAGGCCAAGCTGGCGGAGCAGGGCGCCGACGTCGTGACCATGACCCCCGCCGAAATGGACAAATGGCTGGCGGCAGAACGGCAGCGTTGGGCGGTCGTGGTGCAGAAGGCCGATATCCGGCTGGATTGAACGCGGGCGGCATGGCCTGATTGGCGCCGGCTGCATGGCCCGATCGAGGCGCCATAAAAAAAGACCGGGCCGCTCAGGCCCGGTCCTGTGTTGCTCCCGCCACCGCCGTACCGGCCGGCGGCGGGGCTGGCCCGCCTTCAGGCGGCCAGCAATTGGCGCAATACGAAGGGCAGGATGCCGCCGTGCTGGTAGTAATCGACCTCGATCGGCGTGTCGATGCGCAACAGCACCTGCACCGCCTGCGTCGAGCCGTCCTTGCGATGGATCGTCAGCGTTACATCCTGCTGGGGCTTGATGCCGTTTTCCAGGCCCGACACGTCGAACGTTTCCTCGCCCGTGATGTTCAGCGACTGGGCGCTGTCATCGCCCTTGAACTGCAGGGGCAGCACGCCCATGCCGACCAGGTTGCTGCGGTGGATCCGCTCGAAGCTGCGAGCCACCACGGCTTTCACGCCCAGCAGCTGGGTGCCCTTGGCTGCCCAGTCGCGTGAGGATCCCGTGCCGTATTCCTCGCCGCCGAAGACCACCGTGGGCACGCCGGCATCGATGTACTTCATGGCCGCGTCGTAGATGGGCATCTGTTCGCCGGACGGCTGGTACAGGGTTTCGCCGCCTTCGAAGCGGCTGCCATCCGCGCGCGGCGGGATCATCAAATTCTTGATGCGCACATTGGCGAAAGTGCCGCGCATCATGATTTCGTGATTGCCGCGGCGTGAGCCATAGCTGTTGAAGTCCGCCTTCATCACGCCGTGTTCCTTCAGCCACTTGCCGGCGGGCGAGCTCTCCTTGATCGAACCTGCCGGCGAAATATGGTCGGTTGTCACCGAGTCGCCGAAGATGCCGAGGGCACGCGCCCCCTTGACCGTCGGCATGGCCGCGGGCTTCATCGCGAAGTCCTTGAAGAAAGGCGGTTCCGCGATGTAGGTGGACGTGGGCCAGTTGTAGACTTCGCCGCTGACGCCCTTGATGTTTTCCCACAGCTTGCCGGGATTGGCGCGTACGTCGCTGTAGTTCTCGCGGAACGCGGTGGGGTTCAGCGCGAACTTCAACAGGTCCCGCACTTCCTCGGTGGACGGCCAGATGTCGCCCAGCCAGACGTCGCCGTTCTTGCCCTTGCCGACCGGTTCGGTCATCAGGTCGCGCAGCATCGTACCTGTCAGCGCATAGGCCACGACAAGCGGCGGCGATGCCAGGAAGTTGGCCTTGATATTCGGATGGATGCGAGCCTCGAAGTTGCGGTTGCCCGACAGCACCGCGGCGCATACCAGGTCGTTGGCGTTGATCGCTTCGTTCAGGTCGGCCGCCAAATCGCCGGCGTTGCCGATGCAGGTCGTGCAACCGTAGGCGGCGACGTTGAAACCGAGCTTTTCCAGGTAGGGCAACAGGCCGGTCTTGGTAAGGTATTCCGTCACCACGCGCGATCCCGGTGCCAGCGAGGTCTTGATGTGCGACGGTATCTTCAGGCCGGCTTCGACCGCCTTCTTGGCCAGCAGCCCGGCCGCCAGCATGACGCTGGGATTGGACGTGTTGGTGCACGACGTAATGGCGGCGATCAGGATGTCGCCGTTCTTGACCTTGGTGCCGGCGCTGGTGGTGAACACCTGGTCCAGCTTTTCCGCCGGCTGGTTGAAGCCGTTTTCGGCGACCGGCTTGGAGAAGAGCGAGACGAACGTGTTTTTCACATTGCCGATCTCGATACGGTCCTGCGGGCGCTTGGGGCCGGCCAGCGAGGGGGCCACGGTGCCGAGATCCAGCGTCAGAAGCTTGCTGTAGGTGATGTCCTTGGCCTTGGGCACGCCGAACATCTTCTGGGCCTTGAAGTAGGCTTCGAAGGCGGCGATTTCCTGCTCCGTGCGGCCGGTACCCTTGAAGTACTCGATGGTGCGTTCGTCGACCGGGAAGAAGCCCATGGTCGCGCCGTATTCGGGCGCCATGTTGCCGATGGTGGCGCGGTCGGTCACCGACAGGCTGGCCGTGCCTTCGCCGCAGAACTCGACGAACTTGCCGACCACTTTCTCGCGGCGCAGCATTTCGGTGATGGTCAGCACCAGATCGGTGGCGGTGACGCCGCCGCGCAACTGGCCTTTCAGTTCGACGCCGACCACATCGGGAGTCAGGAAATACACCGGCTGGCCCAGCATGCCGGCTTCCGCTTCGATGCCGCCCACGCCCCAGCCCACCACGCCGATGCCATTGATCATGGTCGTGTGGCTGTCCGTACCGACCAGCGAGTCCGGGTAGTACACGTTATTGGCCTTGTCCAGGTGCACGCCGCGCGCCAGGTACTCCAGATTGACCTGGTGGACGATGCCGAAGCCCGGCGGCACGACGCGGAAGGTATCGAATGCCTCCATGCCCCATTTCATGAACTGGTAGCGCTCCTGGTTGCGCTTGAATTCCAGCTTCATGTTCAGGTCCAGGGCCTCTTTGGTACCGAAGTAGTCGATCATGACGGAGTGGTCGACCACCAGGTCCACCGGCACCAGCGGTTCGATGCGCTTCGGGTCCGCACCCATCGCCTGGGCCACCGAGCGCATGGCGCCGATGTCGGCCAGCAGCGGGACACCCGTGAAGTCCTGCAGCACTACGCGCGCCACGACGAAGGGGATTTCCTCTTCGCGCCGGGCATTGGGTTTCCAGTTCGCCAACTGCCTGACGTGCTCTTCGGTTACTTTCTGGCCGTCACAATTGCGCAGCACCGACTCCAGGACGATACGCAGCGACATGGGCAGTCGCTGCACGTCCACGCCCAGCGCCTTGCCCAACGCCGGCAGCGAGTAGTACTGACAGGTCTGGTTGCCGATCTTGAATGTCTTGAGGGTGTCGAACACGTTGTGCGGCATGATGAACTCCAGTGTGGTGGACCGCGAAAAAGCAGCCATTTTCATGCGTTTCCCCGCGCTTGTCATGTACGGCGGCGGGGCGAGTGAATCCGTATGTCTTATATCTTATGTCTTATATAAGACATTGCCAACCTGAAAAAGTTGCGGCCGTTTCTGCAAGGGGCGTGCCGCATGCTCTTCCAGGCAGATCGATAGCATAGCCAAAACCCGGGGCGGATCGTGAAACATGTGCCCGCACCGGCACACTGTTTCAAGCCTTGCCGTCGCGCCACAGCCGAATAAGCGTCTGCGGCGCGCCCGCTTCGGGAACGCTGAAGCGCAGGGGCGGCTCGTCGCCATCGCGCCGGATCTCGATGGTGAAATAACGCTGGTCGCCGGCGCCGCACTGGTCGTCGGCCATGGCCGCCGCCTGCACAAGCACTTCCCATAGCCGACCGCGTTCATCCTGCGGGCATTCGCGCGGAGAAATCATCCGCGGCCGGGCCAGCGCCGGGATGGCCGCCACGCCACCCTGGCGCCGGACCTGCACGGTCGCCACCGTATCCCAGGGCGGCAGGGGCTTCATGGCAGTACACCCACGTCATGCCACGCCTGCCGGACGGCTGCTTGTGCGCCAGCGTCCACGGCGTGCTTCAGCGTCAGCGAGGCGAAAGCGGCGAAATTCGCGTCCCGCGCCAGGGTAGGGTCGCAGAGGGCGTCGTACCAGATGCGTCCGGCCTGTTCCCAGGCGTGGCCGCCCAATGCGCTGGCGGCCAGGTAGAAGGCCCGATTGGGTATCCCTGAATTCAAATGGACGCCGCCGTTGTCTTCCTCGGTGTGGATGAAGTCGCGCATATGGGCCGGCTGCGGATCGCGGCCGAGCAAAGGGTCGTCATAGGCCGTGCCCGGCGCGCGCATGGACCGCAGACCCCTTGCGCGAACGGCCTCGGTGAACAGGCCCGCCCCGATCAGCCAATCCGCCTGGTCGACGGAATGTCCCAGTCGATACTGTTTCACCAATACGCCAAAAACATCGGAGATGGACTCGTTCAGGGCACCCGCCTGGTCCCGGTAGACCAGGGCGGCCTCGTGGTCGATCACGCCATGCGATAGCTCGTGCCCGACGACGTCCATGGCGATGGTGAAACGGTTGAAGACTTCGCCGTCACCGTCGCCGAATACCATCTGCGCGCCGTTCCAGAACGCGTTGTCGTAGTGCTGGCCGTAGTGCACCGTGCCGACCAGCGCCATGCCCTTGCCATCGATGGAGTCGCGGCCATAAACCTCGGCGAACAGCGCGTGCGTCGCGCCCAGGTAATCGTAGGCTTCGTCGGTGGCGGGGTCGCCGGTGGCGGCCTGGCCTTCGGCGCGCACCGGCCTGCCGGGCAATGCGGTGCCGCCCTCGGCCGTGTGGACACGGCGTGCCGCACCGTCGGCCGGTCGTGCCGCCGGTGTGCGGGCGAGCGCCTGCGCGGCGCCGCGCAGCGAACCATCGTCGCCGATCAAGGTCAGCGTGGTCGTCGCGCATGCCCGGACATGAGGGCTGCCCTGCCGGGCAAGCCGGTTCAGCAGGTAAGGAGGCACGACGGCGTGCCGGGACATGCGAAAGCGGGGTGGGCGCATGGGGAGGTCCTCACGAACCTTCCCAGCATAATGCGCCACGTCGCGCGGGGCGAGCCTCGTTGCGCGCTGTTTCGCTCAGGCGGCCTTGCGTCGCCGCAGCAGGGCCTGGAATTCGCCGACGATGCCGCGACGGAACGCCATCACGCAGATCACGAAGATCAGGCCGATGACGATGGTCACCGATTCCCCCAATTGGCGGAACCAATCGATACCGGTCGCGCTGGTCAGCGCCTGTCCGAGATCGCCCACCTTGTTTTCCAAAAGGACGACGATCAGGGCGCCCAGGACAGGGCCGAGGAAGGTGCCCATGCCGCCGATCAGGGTCATCAGGATGACCAGGCCCGACATTTGCCAGGTCGCGTCCGATAGCGTGGCCGACACGAACACCAAAGTCTTGGCCGAGCCGGCCAGGCCCGCGATCGCCGCCGACAGCACGAAGGCGAGCAGCTTGAAGCGTTCGACGTCGTATCCCAGCGAAATCGCGCGCGGCTCGTTCTCGCGCAGCGCCTTGAGCACTTGTCCGAAAGGCGAGTTGACGGTGCGCCAGACGATGGCGAAGCCGATCACGAACAGCGCCAGGACCAGGTAGTACAGGGTCAGGTCGCTGCTAAGGTCTATCATGCCGAACAGGCGTCCGCGCGGCACCTGTTGCAAGCCGTCCTCGCCGCCGGTGAAGCGGGCCTGCAGGAAGAAAAAATAGACCATCTGGGCCATGGCCAGCGTAATCATGGCGAAATAGATGCCGCTGCGGCGGATGGCCAGGCCCCCCACCACCAGGCCCAGCAGCGCTGCCACGCCCACGCCGAAGATCAGGCCGACCTCTGGCGTGACGCCCCAGGCCTTCAGGGCATAACCGGTGGCGTAGGCGGCGCTGCCCAGGAAGGCCGCGTGGCCGAACGACAGCAGGCCGGTAAAGCCCAGCAGCAGATTGAAGGCGCAGGCGAACAGCGCATAGCACATGACCTTCATGGCGAAGATCGGGTACACGCCCAGGAATGGCAGCAGCGCGGCCGCGACGGCAAGGACCACATAGCCCGCAATGTGTCGATTCATTTTTCCTTCCCGAACAGCCCCGCGGGACGCAGCAGCAGCACGATGGCCATGATGACGAAGACGACCGTGTTGGACGCCTCGGGCCAGAATACCTTGGTCAGGCCCTCGATCACCCCCAGCCCCAGGCCTGTGAGGATCGCGCCCATGATGGAGCCCATGCCGCCGATCACCACGACGGCGAATACCACGATGATCAGGTTGGACCCCATCAGGGGCGAGACCTGGAGCACCGGCGCGGCCAGCACGCCGGCAAACGCGGCCAGGGCGACGCCGAAACCGTAGGTCAGCATGATCATGCGCGGCACGTTCACGCCGAAGGCCTCCACCAGCTTGGGGTTCTCGGTGGCGGCGCGCAGCAGCGCGCCCAGCGGCGTGCGCTCGATGACGAACCAGGTGCCGAAGCAGACGATCAGCGAGGCCACCACGACCCAGCCGCGGTAGTTCGGCAGGATCATGAAGCCCAGGTTGGTGGCGCCGCGCAGCACGTCCGGCGTCGGGAAGGGCTGGCCGGACACGCCGTAGAAGCTGCGGAACAGCCCCTCGATCAGCAGCGTCAGGCCGAAGGTCAGCAGCAGGCCGTAGAGATGGTCCAGCCGGTAGAGGTGACGCAGCAGCAGGCGTTCGATGACGATGCCGAACAGGCCCACCACCAGGGGCGACACAATCAGCATGACCCAGTAATTCAGGCCCAGATAGGCCACGCCCATCCAGGCGACGAAGGCGCCCATCATGTACAGGGCGCCATGGGCGAAGTTGATGACGTTGAGCAGGCCGAATATCACCGCCAGGCCGAGTGACAGCATGGCGTAGAAGGAACCGTTCACCAGGCCCAGCAGCAATTGCCCGAACAGGGCCTGCATGGGGATGCCGAAAACATTCATGGTTTTTTGGAAGTCCTGCGCCGGTTATGCATGGGCGAGCGAAGGCAGGCGCGCGCGGCGCCTGCCTTGCCGGCCGGCGCCGCGCGCGATGCCCGGCTTATTTCTTGACCAGCTTGCAGGTCGATTCGGACAGCTTGGTATATACCTGGTCCCCGGGCAGCGTGGCCACCACCTTGTAGTAGTCCCAGGGGCCCTTGGATTCCTTGGGTGTCTTGACCTGCATCAGGTACATGTCGTGGACCATGCGGCCATCCTCGCGGACATAGCCGCCCTGGGCGAACATGTCGTTGACCTTGTTCGACTTCATCCACTTCATGACCGTATCGGCGTCATCGGTGCCGGTGGCCTTGACGGCGTTCAGGTAGAACGAGACCGAGGAATAGTCTCCCGCCTGCAGCATGGAAGGCTTGCGGCCGACCTTGGCTTCGAACTTCTTGCTCCAGGCACGCGACGCGTCGTTCTGGTCCCAGTACCATCCGTCCGTCAGGTACATGCCCTGGGTGGCCTGCAGGCCCAGCGAATGGATGTCGTTGATGAACACCAGCAGGCCGGCCAGCTTCATCGTTTGCGTGATGCCGAACTCGTTCGCCGCCTTGACCGAATTGATCGTGTCGCCGCCCGCGTTGGCCAGCCCCAGGATCTGCGCCTTGGACGCCTGAGCCTGCAGCAGGAAGGACGAGAAGTCCGAAGCGCCCAGCGGCGCGCGCACCTGGCCCTTGACTTCGCCGCCGGCGGCTTTCACCACGTTCGCGGTGTCGCGTTCCAGCGCGTGGCCGAACGCGTAGTCGGCCGTCAGGAAGAACCAGCTCTTGCCGCCGTCCTTCACGACCGCCGAGCCCGTGCCGCGCGCCAGCGCCACGGTGTCGTAGGCGTAGTGCACGGTATAGGGCGTGCATTGGGCGTTGGTCAGGTCCGATGCGCCGGCCCCGATCGCGATGAAGGGCTTTTTCTTTTCCGCGGCCACGGCGGCCATGGCCAGGCTGGTGGCGGAATTCGTCCCGCCGATCAGTACGTCCACGTGTTGCTGGTCGAACCATTCGCGCGCGCGCGAAGACGCCACGTCGGCCTTGTTCTGGTGATCGGCGTACAGCAGCTCGATCTTCTTGCCGTTGATGTTGCCGCCGGCATCTTCGATCGCCATGCGGATGGCTTCCACGCCGGCCTTGCCGTCGATGTCGGAATACACGCCCGACATATCGGTGATGAAGCCGATGCGGATCACATCGTTCGAGATGCCTTGCGCCTGGATGGCAGGCGCCACGGCGATGCCCAGGCCGGCAAGCGCCAATGCGGCGGTAAGGGAACGCAGCTTCATTTTGACTCCTCTCCCTCTTGTAGGGGGTTGCCGGTTATCCGGCGGGTGGCAGATTCAAACGCCCAACAGGTCGTTGAGCGCTTCCTGTTTTTCTTGCAATTGTGATGCATCGAAGTGTTCGACGATCTGGCCATGTTCCATGACGTAGAAGCGGTCGGCCAGAGGCGCGGCGAAGTGGAAGTTCTGCTCCACCATCACGATGGTGTAGCCGCGTTGTTTCAGCGCCGTGATCATGCGCCCCAGCGCCTGCACGATAACCGGGGCGAGGCCTTCGGATATCTCGTCCAAAAGGAGCAGGCTGGCGCCGGTGCGCAGAATGCGCGCGACGGCCAGCATTTGCTGTTCGCCGCCGGACAGCCGGGTGCCGGGCGACTGGCGCCGCTCGTGCAGGTTGGGGAACATGTCGTAGATCTCGGCCAGCGACATGCCGCCGCCCAGCGCGCCGCCGATCGCCGGCGGCAGCAGCAGGTTCTCTTCGCACGACAGGCTGGCGAAGATGCCGCGTTCTTCGGGGCAGTAGCCAACGCCGAGATGGGCGATGCGAAATGTCGGCAGGCCGATGGATTCGGTGCCGTTGATCCGTACCGAGCCGCGGCGATGACCCGTCAGGCCCAGGATGGCGCGCAGCGTGGTGGTGCGGCCGGCGCCGTTGCGTCCCAGCAGCGTGACGACTTCGCCCTGGCCGATGCACATATTCACCCCGTGAAGAATATGCGATTCGCCGTACCAGGCGTGCAGATCGGATATTTCCAGTGCCGGCGCTGTCATGCATGCGCTCCTTGCAATTCACCCGCGGTGGTCCCCATGTACGCCTGCATGACGTCCGGATTGCGTGATACTTCGGCATAGCTGCCCTCCGCCAGGACGGCGCCACGCGCCAGGACGGTAATGCGGTCGGCTATGGACGAGACCACGTTCATATTGTGTTCGACCATCAAAACGGTGCGGCCGGCGCTTACCCGCTTGATCAGCCGGGTGACGCGGTCGACGTCTTCATGTCCCATGCCCTGGGTGGGTTCATCCAGCAGCATCAGTTCCGGCTCCATGGCCAGCGTCGTCGCGATCTCCAGCGCGCGCTTGCGGCCATAGGGCAGGTTCACGGTCATTTCATCCGCGAAATCTCCCAGGTCGACTTCGTCCAGCAGCGCGCGCGCGGCGGGGTTCAACGCGTCCAGCCCCTTTTCGCTGCGCCAGAAATGATAGGACAGCCCCGTCTTGCGCTGCAGTCCGATACGGACGTTTTCCAGCACCGTCAGGTGCGGGAACACGGCGGAAATCTGGAACGAGCGGATGATGCCGCGCCGGGCGATCTGGGCCGGCTTATCGCGTGTGATGTCCGCCCCGTTGAACAGGATGCGTCCGGCGCTGGGCGCCAGGAATTTCGTCAACAGATTGAAGCAGGTGGTTTTGCCCGCTCCATTGGGCCCGATCAGCGCATGGATATGTCCGCGCCTGACGCGCAGGTCGACCCCCTTTACCGCGACAAAGCCGCGGAATTCCTTGGTCAATCCCTGGGTCTCCAGAATGGTGTCTTCCATACTCCACCATTGTTCATTGTGCGTAATTGTTGCGGCGAGTATGCGGACGGCGAACGCAAAATACTATGCGGGTTTTACATAGGTTTTTTCTAAGGAATACGGGGACTTGACAGCCGTGTGACGAGCGTCGGCATCATGCCGGCTTTGCCGGCGTTTTATGCCGGTATTCGCACAGGTCCGCGATACCGCACTGCGGGCATTTCGGGGTGCGGGCTACGCAGACATAGCGGCCGTGCAGGATAAGCCAGTGATGCGCGTCCTGCAGGTATTCCTTGGGGACGAGGCGGACCAGCTTCAATTCGACTTCCAGGACGTTTTTCCCCGGTGCCAGCCCGGTACGGTTGGCGACGCGGAAAATGTGCGTGTCCACCGCCATCGTGGCCTCGCCGAAGGCGGTGTTCAGCACCACGTTGGCGGTCTTGCGGCCGACGCCGGGCAGGGCTTCGAGCGCTTCGCGGCTGCGCGGCACTTCGCCGCCATGCTGCTCCAGGATAAGGCGCGCGGTGGCGACGGCGTTCTTCGCCTTGGTGCGGTACAGGCCGATGGTTTTGATGTATTCGGCCAGTCCGGCTTCGCCCAGGTCGACAAGCCCTTGCGGGGTGCCGTGGTGGGGGAAAAACTTGCGCGTGGCGATGTTCACCGATTTGTCGGTCGCCTGCGCGGACAGCAGCACGGCAATCAACAGCTGGAATGGCGTCGCGTACTCGAGTTCGGTGGTCGGCGTTGGATTGGCGGCTTGCAGTCGGGCAAAGATTTCCCGGCGTTTCGCGGCGTTCATCGGTGCGCTATTTCCTTCTGGTGTGGTCGTCGGCGTCCGGCGTGGCGCCCTGGCTTCTTCATGCCTTGTGCCGGCGCTGTCACGAAGCCGGCCGGCCGCGGCGCGCGCGGGCGCGCGCCAGGGCGTTTTCGATGGCCGCGCGTTTGCGGATGTCCGCGTTCTCGGACGGGGCATCGGCAGCCGGCCCGGCTGCATGCCTGGCGGACGCCGCCAAAGGGGCGGCGGCGCGCCGCGCTCCGGCACCCGCGCCGGCGTCGGCGTCGGCGATCTCGCGCAGCCGCCGGGCGCGGCGCTCATGCCTATCGCGTGCCCGGCGGGCGTCGTCAGCGGTCCAATCCCGGCTTGCCGGGATCATCGCGATGCAGTCGACCGGACAGGGCGCGACGCACAGATCGCAGCCGGTGCACAGGTCGTCCAGCACGGTATGCATGAGCTTGGCGGCGCCCACGATGGCGTCCACCGGGCAGGCATCGATGCATAGCGTGCAGCCGATGCAATGTGCTTCGTCGATCACTGCCACCATGAGCGGACCCGGGCTTCCGCGCGACAGGTCCAGCGCGGGAGGCGGCCTGTCCAGCAGGGAAGCCAATGCCCGCACGCCGTCCTCGCCGCCGGGCGGGCAGCGGTTGATATCGGCTTCACCGCTGGCAATGGCGCTGGCGTACGGACGGCAGCCGTCGTAACCGCATTTGGTGCATTGGGTCTGGGGCAGCAGGCCGTCGATGCGGTCGGCAAGAGTCGGAGTGGACATAAAAAAAACCGGGGCCACGCGGCCCCGTTTCGGAATGATGGGCAGCCGGTGCCGCCGTGGTGCCTTCAGGCGTATTGGCGTATGAACTCGGCGATTTTAGGACAGATGATTTCGCGCCAGCGGCGTCCGGAGAAAATCCCGTAATGGCCGCAATTCTGTGCCGTGTAGTGCGTCTTGCGATCGGCGGGAATGCCGCTGCACAGGTCCAGCGCCGCGCGCGTCTGGCCCAGGCCCGAAATATCGTCCAGCTCGCCTTCGACGGTCATCAGGGCGACGTGCTTGATATCCGCGGGCTTGACCCGTTGGCCGTCCACTTCCCAGGTGCCCTTGGGCAGCTGGTATTCCTGGAACACCATCTTGATCGTGTCCAGGTAGAACTCGGCCGCCATGTCCAGGACGGCGTTGTATTCGTCATAGAAGCGGCGGTGCGCTTCCGCGTCGCTGTCGTCGCCCCGGACCAGGTCCTGGTAGAAATCGTAGTGCGATTTCAGGTGGCGGTCCGGATTCATGGCGACGAAACCCGCATGTTGCAGGAAGCCCGGGTAGACCGGCCGGTTCACGCCGGGATAACGGCCCGGTACGCGATGGATCAGCTGGTTTTCAAACCACGAGTAGGGCTTGGTGGTCGCAAGATTGTTGACCTGCGTGGGGCTCTTGCGCGGGTCGATGGGGCCGCCCATCATGACCATCGTGCGCGGCTGGCACGGGTCGTTGCTGGACGCCATCAGGGAAATCGCGGCCAGTACCGGCACGGTCGGCTGGCACACCGAAATCACATGGGTATCCGCGCCCAGGAAGCGCAGGAAGTCCTGCACGTAGCGCACATAATCGTTCAGGTGGAAGGGGCCTTCCGACAGCGGCACCATGCGTGCGTCGACCCAATCGGTAACGTACACATCGTGGCGCGGCAGCAGTGCGCGTACGGTATCGCGCAGCAGGGTGGCGTGGTGGCCCGACAGCGGTGCGACCAGCAACACCTGGGGATCCTTGCGCCGGGCCTGTCCCTGGCGTTCGAAATGGATCAGGCGGCAGAAGGGTTTGTCCACCGCGATTTTCTCGACTACCTTGACCTTCTTGCCGTCGATGTCGGTGGTGGGGAGCCCCCATTCCGGCTTCTCATATTCCTTGCCGATGCGATGCATCAGTTCGTAGCCGGCGGCGAGCTGACGGGAAACCGGGGTGTATGCCCAGGGACTATAAGGATTGGAGAATAGCTGCGAGCCGACGTCCGTGAAGGCGGCCAGGGGCGTCAAGAAGGCGCGCTGCAGCTCATGTAGTTGATACAGCATCGAATATTCCTTTCCAGACCCGGAGCCATCGGCCCCGCGTCGCCTGGAACTGTCCAGATGCACCGTTGGACCGGTCCGTGGCGACTTCGTGCGGCTTATTTTACGCACTGCAACAGAGCTGACGATATTTAGGACGGTTTCCGGGGCTCTGCGGGCCCGGTTGTGTTGCCAAAACGGGAAATTTCAGGTTTTTGTCAGTTTGCCGTCCGCGGTTCGTTGGGACGCGACCGCGGCCCCGCTGGCGTCGATACACGGCAAATCCCATGCCCGGCCTGTTGCGAGGCGTTGCGGTACGGATTTCCGTCCCACGGTTGCCGGTTGTCGCGCCGTGTCCTTGCAAGGGGCGCGCCGATGCGGCACACCCGGGGGAACACGCGTCACCAGTAGTTTTCGACCGCCAGGTTGCCCGGCACGCCGCGGCGGCCCGGCGCGAAGCCCTTTTCCCCGAGCAGTTTGCGCGCATCCGCCAGCATGGCCGGATTGCCGCACAGCATTACTCGCGCATGGGCCGGATCCAGCGTTTCACCCACCAGCGTTTCCAGGCGGCCGTCTTCGATCAGCGTGGTCAGCCGCGCCTGCGGCATGCCGGGAAGCGCCTCGCGCGAGGCGATAGGCACGTAGATGAGCTTGCGCGGATCCGCGCGATGGATGCCGGCGAATTCGGGCAGGGTGGACCAGCCTTCGATTTCCCGGCGATAGGCCAGTTCCTGGGCATTACGCACGCCATGGACGACGATGATGCGGCGAAAGGTCGTCCATGTGGCGGGATCGCGCAGGATGGAGAGGTAGGCGGACAGCCCGGTGCCGGTGGCAAGCAGCCACAGGTCGCTGTGCGCGCCGGCCTGCCCGGCCGGCGTGGCGAAGCGGTCTATCGTCAGGAAGCCGTAGGGGTTTTTCTCGATATAGAGCGCGTCCCCGGCTTTCAGCGCGGCCAGCCGGGGGCTGAAGGCACCCTCGGGTACGACGATGGAGTAGAACTCCAGTTCATTGTCCAGCGGCCCGGACACCATCGAGTACGCGCGCCACAGCGTGGGCTCCGCGCCGGGGGTATCGCTTTCCGGCAGGCCGACCCGCGCGAATTGCCCCGCCTTGAAGATGAAGGCCGGATCCCGCGTCACGCGCAGGGAGAACAGCTTGCCCGGCACCCAGTTGCGAACCTCGGTGACGGTCTGGCGCGTGTACTTGGTTTCGGTCATGGGCGGATCGGTGTCCCAATGCTGCGCCGGCGGGCCGGCTTGCCAGGCCCCGGAAGAAGGCGTTTGTACCGCGCCGGCCCGTGGCCGGCCTGATTGCTTATTTTTCCAGGTATTGGAGCTTGTCGGGTTTGCCGTTCCATTCGTCAGCGTCGGGCAGCGGTTTCTTGGCCCGGCTGATGCTGGCGAACTCGGGCGACAGTTCGGCGTTCAGCGCGATGAATTTCATCTGGTCCTGCGGGACGTCTTCTTCGGCATAGATGGCATTCGCCGGGCATTCCGGGATGCAGACCGCGCAGTCGATGCATTCATCCGGATCGATGACCAGGAAGTTCGGTCCTTCGCGGAAGCAATCAACGGGGCACACGTCGACGCAATCGGTGTACTTGCACTTGATACAGTTTTCGGTGACGACGTGAGTCATGCGGCAACTCCCGGTGGGGCGCTTTTATTCTGGGTGAAAAAAGGGATTCTACCCAATTGCGCGTGCCGCCTCCCGCTATAACCCTGAACCGCGTAATGTCGCGGCGCGCCGGCGGCCTGCCGGCACGGCCGTTGAGTAACCAGGAAGGTGGGTGCCATAAAGCGGACAAGCCGGCGCGGCCCCGCCATCGCCGAGCGACATACTATGGTTGAATACGGTTTTTCCCGCCGGGCCTGCCCGGGACCGGTGCCGCGGGCGATCGCCGCGTATGGCAATCCGGCGTTCCCAGGCCAGCGCACACGAAAGCGACCAAGCGAATCATGATAATCACCTCGCTATTAGATACGGACCTGTACAAGTTCAGCATGATGCAGGTGGTCCTGCATCATTTTCCGGCCGCGCAGGTGGAGTATCGCTACAAGTGCCGCACGCCCGGCGTGAACCTGCGGCCGTACATGGACGAGATCCGGGCCGAAATCCACCACCTGTGCCAGCTGCATTTCACCGACGACGAGCTGGACTATCTGCGCGGGCTGCGCTTCATCAAAAGCGATTTTGTCGATTTCCTCGGCTTGTTCCACCTGCCCGAGCGCTGCATCGTCGTGGCCGAAGGCGAACATCCCGGCGAAATCTCGATCGAGGTCAAGGGCCCCTGGCTGCATACCATCCTGTTCGAGATCCCCGTCCTGGCCATCGTCAACGAAGTCTATTTCCGCAATACCCGGGCGCATCCGGACCTGGCGGAAGGCCGGTCGCGCCTGCAATCCAAGATGGGCCTGGTGGTCAACGCGCCGGACATGGCGGATTTCCGCGTGGCCGAATATGGCACGCGCCGGCGCTTTTCGAAGGTCTGGCACGACGAGGTCGTGGCGACGATGAAGGCCACCATGGGCAGGATGTTCGCCGGCACCAGCAACGTGGCGCTGGCCCGGAAGTACGACGTCCTGCCGCTGGGCACCATGGGCCACGAATACCTGCAGGCTTGCCAGGCACTGGGGCCGCGCCTGCGCGATTCGCAGGTATTCGCCCTGGAGGTCTGGGCCAAGGAATACCGTGGCGATCTTGGCATCGCGCTGTCCGATGTCTACGGCACCGATGCGTTCCTGCGGGACTTCGATATGTATTTCTGCAAGCTGTTCGATGGCGCGCGCCACGACTCGGGGGATCCCTTCCTGTGGGGCGAGCGCATGATCGGACACTACCAGGCCAATCGCGTCGACCCGCGCACCAAGACCCTGGTCTTTTCCGATGCGCTGACATTCCCGCGGGCAATAGAGCTGGCGCGGCGCTTCGCCGGGCGCTGCCGGGTGTCGTTCGGCATCGGAACCAACCTGACCAACGATTTGGGGCATCAGCCCTTGCAGATCGTCATGAAGATGGTCCGCTGCAACGGCCAGCCGGTGGCCAAGGTGTCCGACTCGCCGGAAAAGACCATGTGCGACGATCCCGCCTACCTGGCCTACCTGCGCCAGGTGTTCCAATTGCCTCCCATACCCGCCGAAAGCGCGGTAACCATTTCCAACCCCGAACCGAAAGGAAACCCATGAGCTCCATCAAGCGCGTCAACGTCGAAAAGCGTCTTTCCGACATGGCCATCTATAACGGTGTCGCCTATCTCGCCGGCCAGGTGCCCGATGATGCCTCGCTGGACATCACCGGCCAGACCCAGCAGGTCCTCGCGACCATCGACCGCCTGCTGGCCGAAGCCGGCACCGACAAGACAAAAATCCTGATGGCGCAGATCTTCGTCGCCAACATGAAGGAATTCGACGGCATGAACAAGGCGTGGGACGCCTGGGTGCCGGCCGGCAACGCGCCCCCCCGGGCGACGGTCGAGGCCCGCCTGGCCAACCCGGACTACAAGGTCGAAATCGTCGTCACCGCCGCGGTAGGCTGATCGCGGTTGCGCCATGCCGGCGGGGACCCGTCCCTTGCCGGCCTGTCCGGGCCTAGCCCTGGCCCAGCCGCGCCAGCGGATCCTGCCGGTAATAGGCGCGCAGCAGGTCGTACCATTCCGGCAATGCCGCGGCCAGGGGCTCCGGGTCGACGAAAAACGATTCGGAACTGACCGCGAAGAACTCGCCTTCGTCCGTCGCCGCGTAGGGATCCATCGGCAATTGGCCATACCAGGGATCGGCGTCCGGCCCTTCCGGGTCGACGTCCGGGGGAATCGCCGCTTCCACGGCCTCCAGGGCGCGCGTGAACCGGTCCAGGCTGTCGTCGAGCACGCGCCGCCACAGGCGGGCGTTCAGTTCCGGCCGTCCCGCCAGGCTGGGCATGCCATCCGCGTCGCCGCCCATCAGGTCCAGCTTGTGGGCGAATTCGTGGATCACCACGTTGAAGCCGCCTTCCGCGATCCGCGCGTCTTCCCAGGACAGCACGACGGGTCCGCCATCCCACGCTTCGCCCGCCGCGTCTTCGGTGTATTCGTGCACCACCCCGATGTCGTCCTCGCGGCGCCGCGGGATCGCGAAACCGCCGGGATACACGATGATTTCGTCCCATCCCTCGTACAGGCCGGTCGGCAGCTTCAGGATGGGCACCGCCGCCTGTACCGCGATGGACAGTCGCATGAAGTCGGTCAGCTGCAGGCCGTGCGCGCCGTTCATGGTTTTGCTGGCCAGCAGCCAGGCGGCGCGGGCGCGCAGTTCCTCGATGTCCTCGGGAAGCAGTCCCGCCAGGAACGGATAGGCCCGTAGGACCTCTTCCCATAGCGCGGGATCGATGCGCGCCTGTACATTCGCGACCCGGGCGGCGGGCGCGCCGCGTCCAAGCAGCCATCGCAACATAGGCGGATTCTCCATTCGG
Organism: Bordetella genomosp. 11; assembly: GCF_002261215.1. Classification (NCBI taxonomy): domain Bacteria; kingdom Pseudomonadati; phylum Pseudomonadota; class Betaproteobacteria; order Burkholderiales; family Alcaligenaceae; genus Bordetella; species Bordetella genomosp. 11. The sequence continues at coordinate 302,169 of NZ_NEVS01000004.1, forward strand.
GTGCACGGTCGGCAGGGACCGGTTCGCGTCGGCGCGGGACGCGCCGCGCGCGGCGCCTTCCAGTCCCGACAGGCGCTAGTGTAGAGTGTGGGGTTCCTGTCCAATCGATGCTTTGTTGCGTTTTTTCAGTGCCGCACCGATGCCACCGCCTTCCGATCGCGATACCTTGACGCCTTTTGACGCCGCGTGGTTCGACGGTGCCGCGGCCGGCCTGGACACGCAAGGACGCGATCAACTGCAAAAGGCGGCGGCATGGGCAGGGCCGCGCTTCGGCGAGGAACAAGCGCTGACCGGCGAACCGCTGGCCAGCCATGCGGCCGGTGTGGCGCGCATCCTGGCCGGCCTGCATACCGATCGGGCGACACGCGTGGCTTCGGTGTTGGCCGCCTTGCCGGCGGATCTGTCCGCGCCCGCGCCGTCCAACCGGCACGACCCCATTGCCGCCGAATTCGATGCGGAAATCGCGCGCCTGGTGCAGGGCGCGCGCGCCTTGATGCGCCTGGGCGCCGTCGCCCGGCTGGCCAGCGACAGCGCGGCGGACAGCGGGGCGCAGAAGGAGATGCAGCGCAAGATGCTGCTGGCCATGGCGGCGGATCTGCGCATCGTCCTGATGCGCCTGGCTTCGCGCCTGCAAAGCCTGCGCTGGCATGCCGCATCCAAGGTGGCCTGCCCGCCCGAGCTGGCCCGCGAAACGCTGGACCTCTATGCCCCGCTGGCCAACCGCCTGGGGATATGGCAGCTCAAGTGGGAACTGGAGGACCTGGCCTTCCGCTTCCTGGACGCCGATCGCTACAAGGAAATCGCCCGCCTGCTGGAAGAAAAGCGGGTGGAGCGCGAAGCCTTCATCGCCGATGCCGTCGAGCGCGTGCGCATGGCCTTGCGCAAGTCCGGCATCGACGCGGAAGTCAGCGGGCGGCCCAAGCATATCTACAGCATCTGGAACAAGATGCGCATCAAGAAGCTGGACTTCAACCAGATGTTCGATTTGCGCGCCCTGCGCGTCATCGTCAAGGACGTGCGCGAATGCTATACCGCGCTGGCGATCGTGCACGAGCTCTGGACGCCGATGCTGGACGAGTTCGACGACTATATCTCCAGGCCCAAGCCCAATGGCTATCGCTCGCTGCACACGGTGGTCATGGACAAGGACGGGCGCCCGTTCGAGGTCCAGATCCGCACGCAGGAGATGCACCAGTTCGCGGAATACGGCATGGCGGCGCACTGGCGCTACAAAGAGGCCGGGCCCAAGGGCGGGCAGGTGGCCGCGTCCAGCGAGTACGACCGGCAGCTTTCCTGGATGCGCCAGCTGCTGGCCTGGAACGCCGACCTGGACGCGACGCCCGCGGGAGGGCAGGGGGGTACCGTCGCCCGCGCGGCGGCGGAACACATCTACGTGCTGACGCCGCAGGCGCGCGTGATCGAACTGCCCGCGGGATCCACGCCGGTCGACTTCGCCTATCACTTGCATACCGATCTGGGCCATCGCTGTCGCGGTGCGCGGGTCGATGGCCAGATGGTGCCGTTGCAGACCCGCCTCGCGACCGGCCAGACGGTGGAAATCGTGGCGGCCAAGTCCGGCGGACCTTCCCGGGACTGGCTGAATCCCCAACTGGGGTTCCTGGCCAGCCCCCGCGCACGGGCGAAGGTCCGCAACTGGTTCAACGCCATCGAGCTGCAGCAGCGCATCACCCAGGGACAAGGCCTGATAGAAAAAGAACTGCAGCGACTGGGCAAGACCGCCGTCAACCTGGAGCAGCTGGCGCAACAACTGGGCTTCGCGCGCGCCGACGATCTTTATGTCGCGGCCGCCAAGGACGAGTTCAGCCTGCGGCAGATCGACGCGGTTTTCCAGCAGCCGGCGGAACCGGCCGGCGAACCGGGCGTCGTTACCCATGCCAGCCGCGCCGAAAGCACGGAAAAAAGCGGCAAGAGCGGTGTGCTGGTGGTGGGCGTGGGCTCGCTCATGACGCAGCTTGCGCGATGCTGCCGGCCGGCGCCGCCAGATCCCATCGTCGGCTTCGTTACGCGCGGGCGCGGCGTGTCCATCCACCGGGCGGACTGCCACAGCTACGCCGCCCTGGCCGAACGCGAACCCGAACGCGTCATCGAAGTGGCCTGGGGCGAGACCGGCAATACGGTTTATCCCGTGGACATCAGCGTGCGCGCGCACGACCGCTCCGGTCTGCTGCGGGACCTGTCCGAAGTCTTCGCACGGCTGCGGCTGAATGTCATTGGCGTGAATACGCAAAGCCGCAATTCGCTGGCGCATATGGTATTTACCGTGGAAGTGCATGGCGGCGAAGCGCTGTCGCGCGCGCTGGATGCCCTGGCCGAAGTCCCCGGGGTAACCGGCGCGGCGCGCAAATAACGCCGTCTCGCCATAGACGGCCCGATCGGCGCCGGCCTACACTGGGGGTTTTCACGACAAGGCACCCCAGGCTTATGGATACCCGTCGTTGGCTGGAAACGCTGGTGGGTTTCGACACCACCAGCCGCAATTCCAATCTGGCTTTGATCGAAACCGCGCGCGATTGGCTCAAGGGCCAGGGCGTGCAGGCCTGGCTGGCCCATAACGAGGACCGCAGCAAGGCAAACCTGTTCGCCACGCTGCCCGGCCGCGACGGCGGGGAGCAGGGCGGCATCGTGTTGTCCGGCCATACGGATGTCGTGCCGGTCGACGGACAGGACTGGGCCGGCGATCCCTTCGTGGTGCGCGAGCAGGACGGCCGGCTGTACGGGCGCGGTGCCTGCGATATGAAGGGGTTCATCGCGACGGCGCTGGCCCTGGTACCGGAATTCCTGTCCATGCCGCGCGCCAAGCCTTTGCACCTGGCGTTTTCCTTCGACGAGGAAGTAGGCTGCGCCGGCGCGCCCTACCTGCTCGCCGACCTGCGCGATCGCGGTATCCGCCCCGACGGCTGTGTGGTGGGGGAGCCCACCGGCATGCAAGTCGTGGTGGCGCATAAAGGCATCAACCTGTATCGCTGCCGGGTACACGGCAAGGCGGCGCATTCGTCGCTGACGCCGCATGGCTGCAATGCCATCGAGTACGCCGCGCGGCTGATCTGCCATATCCGCGACGTGGCCGATGCCTATAAGGCCAAGGGGCCGTACGACAACTTCTACGATGTGCCCTTCAGCACATTGACGACCAACTTGATCCGCGGGGGCATCGCGGTCAACACCATTCCGGACGATTGCGAATTCGCCTACGAGTTCCGCAATCTGCCGGCCATCGAGCCGGACGACATCCAGCGGGAAATCCAGCGCTACGTGGATGACGTGCTGCTGCCGCGCATGCGGGCGGAATTCCCGGAGGCGCGCATCGATATCGAGCGCGGTCCCGCGGCTCCCGGCCTGGAAGCCTCGGAGCAGGCCGCCATCACCCAACTGGTGCGCGCCCTGACCCGCGATACCGCGACGCGCAAAGTGGCGTATGGCACCGAAGCGGGGCTGTTCCAGGGCATCGGCATCCCGACGGTGGTATGCGGCCCGGGTCATATTGCCCAGGCCCACAAGCCGGATGAGTTTGTCGCGATAGACCAACTGGAGGCCTGCGCGGCGTTCCTGCGCCGCGTCGGCCAGTCGATATAAGGGACGGGCGGCGGGTTCCCGGCCCGCGCGGGCGCCCCTGCCGGCGGCGCCCAGGGTGTCCTTGCCCGGACGCGGGCGCCCGGTCGGGTAAAATACCCGGTTGCTAAATTGTTGGCGGCGGCGTGTTTTACCTGACCGCCCGCTCCCCGCGGTGCCGGCGGGAATAACGTGGTGAAACAGAGTGGTCAAACCTTACGATTTTCCTGACGCCCAGGGCCATTTCGGTCCCTATGGGGGCGTGTTCGTGGCGGAAACGCTCATGCACGCGCTCGACGAACTGCGCGCGGCCTACGATCGCTATCGCGCGGACCCGGCATTCATCGAAGAGTTCAACTACGAACTCAAGCATTTCGTCGGCCGGCCCAGCCCCGTTTATCACGCCCGGCGCTGGTCGCAGGAACTCGGCGGCGCGCAGATCTGGTTCAAGCGGGAAGACCTGAACCACACCGGCGCGCACAAGATCAACAACTGTATCGGGCAGGCACTGCTGGCCCGCCGCATGGGCAAGCCGCGCGTCATCGCGGAAACCGGTGCCGGCCAGCACGGCGTGGCCACCGCGACCGTGGCGGCCCGCTACGGCATGGAGTGCGTGGTGTACATGGGCAGCGAGGACATCCGCCGCCAGGCATCCAACATGTACCGCATGAAGCTCCTGGGAGCGACCGTGGTGCCGGTGGAATCCGGCTCGCGTACCCTCAAGGACGCCCTGAACGAGGCCATGCGCGACTGGGTCACCAACATCGGCAATACTTTCTACATCATCGGCACGGTGGCGGGGCCCGACCCCTATCCCCGCATGGTGCGGGACTTCCAGACCGTCATTGGCAAGGAATGCCTGTGGCAGATGCCCGAGGAAGCCGGCCGCCAGCCCGATATCGTCATCGCCGCCGTCGGGGGCGGATCCAATGCCATGGGTATCTTCCACCCCTACATCCCGTACGAAGACGTCCAGCTGATCGGCGTCGAAGCGGCGGGGGAAGGCATGGATTCCGGCCGTCACGCCGCTTCCATCGCTGCCGGACAAGTGGGCGTGCTGCACGGCAATCGCACGTATGTCATGCAGGACATCAACGGCCAGGTGCAAGAGACGCATTCGGTGTCGGCCGGCCTGGACTATCCCGGCGTCGGCCCCGAGCATGCCTGGCTGCAGGACAGCGGCCGTGCCACCTATGTCGGCGTGACCGATGACGAAGCGCTCAGGGCATTCCACGACTGCTGCCGCATCGAAGGGATCATGCCGGCGCTGGAATCCTCGCACGCGATCGCCCATGCCGTTCGCCTCGCGCCGACCTTGCCGGCGGATACGAATATCCTGGTCTGCCTGTCCGGACGCGGCGACAAGGACATGCATACCGTGGCCGAGCGCGCCGGCCTGACGCTGTAATCGACAGTGGTGATAGATAGCATGACCTCACGACAAGACCGTATCGCCGCCGCCTTCTCCCGCGCCCGCGACGACAATCGCGCCGCGCTGATTCCCTACGTCGCCGCCGGCGATCCTTCGCCCGCGTCCTGCGTGCCGCTGATGCACGCGCTGGTCGAGGCGGGCGCGGACGTTATCGAATTGGGCGTGCCGTTCTCGGATCCCATGGCCGACGGTCCGGTGATCCAGCGCGCCACGGAGCGCGCGATCGCGCAGGGCATGAGCCTGCGCGCCGTGCTGGACGCGGTGAAACGCTTTCGGATCCAGGATGACCGCACCCCGGTCGTCCTCATGGGCTATGCCAATCCCATCGAACGCATGGGGCAGGCTGCCTTCGCCGATGCCGCCCTGGATGCCGGCGTGGATGGCGTGCTCGTGGTGGATTATCCGCCCGAAGAAGTGCAGGCTTTCGCCGATCTGCTCGGTGCCAGGGGCATCGCGCCGATTTTCCTCATCGCCCCGACCACCACGGATGCGCGCATCCAGGCGGTGGGCAAGGTGGCGCGCGGCTACGCCTATTACGTGTCGCTCAAGGGCGTGACCGGCGCGGGCCATCTGGACACGGACGACGTGGCCCGCCGGCTGGCCAATATCCGCCGCCATGTGCACATTCCGATCGGCGTCGGCTTCGGCATCCGCGATGCCGCCAGCGCCCAACGGGTCGCGCAGGTGGCGGACGCGGTGGTGATCGGCAGCAAGCTGATCGAAACCATGGAACAGGCGGTCGCCGGTGCTGCCGCCGACCGGCGCGACGAAGCCGCCATTGCGGCCGCGCGTCAGTGGCTGGGCGGTATCCGCTCGGCATTGGCCCAGGCCGGGCGCGGCGCCGCCGCTGCCTGACATCGTCTTCCTATCAGGACAATAAATAAACAATGAGCTGGATCGAGAAACTCCTGCCGCCTCGCATCAACAAGACGACGGAGCCCAGCGCGCGGCGCGTGCCCGAAGGCTTGTGGGTCAAGTGCCCGGCCTGCGAATCGGTGCTTTACAACGAAGACCTTGCGGCGAACCTGCACGTTTGCCCCAAGTGCGATCACCATATGCGCATTGGGGCACGCGCCCGGATCGATTCGCTGCTGGACCTGGAAGGGCGGGTCGAAATCGGGCAGAACATACGCTCGGTCGATACGCTGAAGTTCAAGGACAGCCGCAAGTATCCTGAACGCATCCAGGAAGCCGTCAAGCAGACAGGCGAGACCGATGCGCTGGTCGTCGTCAGCGGTTCCATACGCAGCGTTCCGGCCGTGGTGGCCTGCTTTGAATTCGAGTTCATGGGAGGCTCCATGGGCTCGGTGGTGGGCGAACGCTTCGCGCGCGGCGCCCAGGCGGCGCTGGATCAAAAGACCGGCTTCGTCTGCGTGGCCGCGTCAGGCGGTGCGCGGATGCAGGAAAGCCTGTTGTCGCTGATGCAGATGGCCAAGACCAACGCCATGCTGACGAGGCTGGCGGCCGCCGGGCTGCCCTTCATCAGCGTGTTGACCGATCCCACCATGGGCGGCGTATCGGCCAGCTTCGCCTTCATGGGCGACGTGGTCATTGCCGAACCCAAGGCGCTCATCGGCTTCGCGGGGCCTCGGGTCATCGAGCAGACGGTGCGGGAGAAACTGCCCGAGGGCTTCCAGCGCGCGGAATTCCTGCTGCAGAAGGGCGCTGTGGACATGGTGGTGGACCGGCGCCAGCTGCGCGAGGAAATCGCCCGTTTGCTCGCCCTGTTGACGCGCCAGTCCGTCGACGTCGTCGCTGCCTGACACCCCGATCGCGCAGTATCGAATCGCCGTGCCGGTCCCCCGCCACGGCGCATCGCGTCGCATCGGCCGGTCTCGGCGGCATGCCGATTGCTTATGCGGCCGGCCTCGGCGCCTGACCCTTCCTGCATGTCATGCCTTCGCTCCCGCCCGGGCCCCGGGGCTATTGGTCGTCCTGATGGAATAGTGTTTCCTGCCACAGTGTCGCGTTTTAGGACAATGCCGCTTGGTCGGTATTCGGGTTTTCTGATAAGTTACACAATCTTTTTGTTTTCCTCATTGCTGGAGTTTCCCCAATGAATCGTGGTCATAAAAACAAAATCGTCGCCAGCGCGTTGACCGCATTGGCTATGACGTGCGTGATCCCCATGGCGCATGCGCAGCAAAGCCGCTCCAACGGCGGTGTCAGTGTGCAGATGGGGGTCGGTGAAAAATACAACCGTACCACCGTGAACTACGAAACCGCGCCGTTGTGGAACTACGATTTCGGCGGAAATTGGGGCCGGCTGGACCTGACGGGTGAACTGGGTGTTTCCTATTGGTGGGCACACCAGGGCGCGCATCCCAGCAGCGCCTGGCAGTTGAACGCGATCCCGATGTTCCGCTGGTGGCTGGGCGATCGCTTCTTCGTCGAGGCCGGCGTCGGCCCCACGGTCTTCAACAAGACCCGCTTCGCGGATAAGACGATCAGTACGGCGTTCCAGTTCGGCGACCATATCGGCCTGGGCTTCCAGCTCACCGAATCCAGTCGCATCAGCCTGCGCTATTCGCATTTCTCGAATGCCAGCATCAAGACCCCCAATCCCGGCCTGGATGTGACGCAGCTGACCTACACCTACCTGTTCTGACCTGGCGGCGCCTGATCGGCGCCGATTCCCGTCCTCGGGCTCTCAGCGCAAGCCGGGCGCCATGCAAAAAGGGCTGTTCCTCTCGGAGCAGCCCTTTTTTGCATCCTGGCCGCGCCCTCGCGGACGCGGCCAACGACCAGCCTAGTGGCGCGTCTCCACTTGCTGCAGCGGCGTGGACGACACCGGCGGAACCGGTTTGCGTTCACGTCCCAGGCGTACGGGCGTATGGCTGGCGGCCATGCGCTGTTGCGTCTGGGCGTGGCGGGCGGGGTCCGTTTCCACCCACGTCAGGCCGGCGGCATTGACCACAGCCTGCAGGCTTTGCGTGGGGGCAGGCTGAGCAACCGCCGGGGCAGTCGCCGCTTGCGGCGCGGACGCCTGTGCTGCCGGCACTTCCTGCGTGGGCGCGGCGGGTGCCGCCGTTACAGGCGCTGCCGGTACAGGTTGCGCCACCGGCGCCACGGGGGCCGTGTAGACGGGCGCGGCTTCGGTGGGTGCCTGGTGGGCGGGTGCCTCCGCCGCGGGCGCAGGCTCGGCGGCCGTTGCGGGCACCGGCGGTACCGTTTCGGATTCGGCCGTTTGGCGTGCGGGCGTTATCGGTTCGGCGGCGGGCTGCGATGCAACCGGTGCCGACTCGGCTGCGTGGCTTTGCACGGTTTCGACTGGCGCCGGGGCCGTGGCAGCATGATCCGGCACGGCGTGCACCGGTGCGGCCGGCGCGATGGCCGGGGCAACCGGCGCGGCCGCGATGGGTTGCGGCGTCGCCGATTCGGCGGGCGTCGCGTGGACCGGTGCGGGCTGGGCGGCAGGCATCTGCGTTTCCGGCGTGTCGTCCGTAAAGGGCGACTTTGCCTGTTCCACCGGCGTGGCGACTTCCGACAAGGCGGCTTGCGCTTCGGCAGCCAGGGATTCCTCGCCTTCCGGCGATTCCTGCGTGCCTTCGCCAGCCAGGACCGTGCCGTCTTCCGACGCGCGGCGTCCGCGGCGGCTGCGGCGACGACGGCGCTTGCGCTCCGGATCGGCACCGGCTTCCGCCGCCTGGCCTTGCTCGTCCATGTCCGCGGCTTCAGCAGCAGCGTCGGCGCGGTCATCCGCGGCATCGGGCGGCAGTGCCGCGGCCACTGTTTCAGCCAGGGCGGCGACCATGCTTTCCTGCTCGCTCATCGGCGCGTCGGCCTGGTCTTCGCGGCGTCCGCGTCCGCGACCGCGGCGTCCCCGGCCATTGCGGGCCGGCGCGGCTTCGTCCTGGCCTTCGGGGACCAGGGCGCGTTCGGGATGTGCCTGAGCCTGGGCGACGGCATCGCGCTCGGCGCGCTGCTGGGTTTCGGCGCGTGCCGGACGTTCGTTGCGTTCGGTGCGCTCGCCGTCGTTGCGGCGGCCGCCCCGCACGTGGTGGCGCAGGCCTTCGCCTTCGGTGGCTTCCGGCCGGGCCTCGTGGCGGCGGTTACGGTTGCGGTCCGAGCCATGGCGTTCGCCGCGGCGGTCCTGGCCATCGTGCGTGCGCGACTTGGGCCGCGCGGGGGTGCGCTTGGCATCCGCCTGCGGAGCAGGGGTGGCAGCCGGTGCGGTGTCGCCGCCGGTGAACCATCCGACCAGTCGCTTGAACAAGCCGCCCAGGCCGGGCGCCGCGGGCGCCGGCGCGGGGGCGGCCACCGGAGCGGGGGCCGACACGGGCGCCGGTTGGGCCGGTGTGATGCCCTTGACCAGGGCTTCGGGGCGGGCCTTGATTTCCTGTTCGCGCGGCGCCCAGGCGACTTCCGTGGCCGGGGCGTCGGCCAGCTCGAAGCTGGTCTTCATCTCTTCCAGGCGCGGGTCGTCGTGGCGCAGGCGCTCGATGTGGTGATGCGGAGTTTCCAGGTGCTTGTTGGGGATCAGCACCAGGTTGACCTTCAGGCGGGCTTCCATCTTGGCGATGTCGGCGCGCTTCTCGTTGAGCAGGAAGGTCGCCACATCGACCGGCACCTGGGCATGCACCGCCGCGGTGTTTTCCTTCATGGCTTCTTCCTGCAGCAGGCGCAGGACGTGCAGCGCGCTGGATTCCGCGTCGCGGATCACGCCGGTACCGTTACAGCGCGGGCAGGTAATGTGCGAGCCTTCGTTCAGTGCCGGACGCAGGCGCTGGCGCGACAGCTCCATCAGGCCGAAGCGCGAGATCTTGCCCATCTGCACGCGGGCGCGGTCGAAATGCAGGGCATCGCGCAGGCGCTGTTCGACGGCGCGCTGGTTCTTGCTGTCCTCCATATCGATGAAGTCGATGACGATCAGGCCACCGAGGTCGCGCAGGCGCAGCTGGCGGGCCACTTCATCGGCCGCTTCCTGGTTGGTGCGCAGGGCGGTTTCCTCGATGTCGGCGCCGCGCGTCGACCGGGCTGAGTTCACGTCGACGGCCACCAGGGCTTCGGTATGGTCGATGACGATGGCGCCGCCCGACGGCAGCGTCACGGTACGCGAATACGCGGTTTCGATCTGGTGTTCGATCTGGAAGCGCGAAAACAGCGGCACGTCGTCCCGATAGCGCTTCACGCGCTGGACGTTGTCCGGCATTACCACGCTCATGAACGCGGTGGCTTGATCGGCGATCTCGTCGGTATCGATCAGGATCTCGCCGATTTCCGGCGAGAAGTAATCGCGGATCGCACGGATGACCAGGCTGGATTCCAGGTAGATCAGGATGGGCGCGGAGTTGTCGCGCGCGGCCCCGTCGATGGCGGTCCACAGCTGGAGCAGATAGGACAGGTCCCACTGCAGTTCTTCGACATTGCGTCCGATGCCGGCGGTGCGGGCGATGATGCTCATGCCCTGCGGCACCTGGAGCTGCTCCATGGTGTCACGCAGTTCCTGGCGGTCCTCGCCTTCGACGCGGCGCGAGACGCCGCCGCCGCGCGGGTTGTTGGGCATCAGGACCAGATAGCGGCCGGCCAGCGAGATGAACGTGGTCAGGGCAGCGCCCTTGTTGCCCCGTTCTTCCTTTTCGACCTGGACGATCAGTTCCTGGCCTTCGCGCAGGGCGTCCTGGATGCGGGCGGTGCGTACGTCGACGCCTTCCTTGAAATAGCTGCGGGCGATTTCCTTGAACGGCAGGAAGCCGTGGCGGTCTTCGCCGTAATTGACGAAGCAGGCTTCAAGGCCGGGTTCGATGCGGGTGATGATGCCTTTGTAGATGTTGCCTTTACGCTGTTCGCGGCCGGCGGTTTCGATGTCCAGATCGATGAGTTTCTGCCCATCGACAATGGCAACGCGCAACTCTTCAGGGTGCGTTGCATTGAACAACATGCGCTTCATGAGAGGGTTCTCCGTAGTCATGACACGCCGATATCGGCGCGTGACCTCGGGTCACCCGGGCTGCGGACTGCGGCAGAGCAAGCGTGCGGACCTGGCCTGAGCACCGCCCAGGCCTATCCGCGCCGGTCAGGCAGGCACTTCGTGCCAAGTGGCACGCGGTTCGGTCAGCAGGGGAGTCAGGTTCACGAATTGTGGTTGACGAATAATTGCTGTGAACGTCAGGCGCGGCGAAGGGGTACGGCACGCGCCTGGTGCATTAATACGACGGTATTGCTTGTTTGCTTCAGAACCGCGCGCGGCATGCAACGGACCTGGCTGAGAACGCGTCAGGGACTTCGCCTTCGCGTACTCGTCAGGGCGCGGTTGCGCCGGCGACCGGATGACCCCGGCGCTGAATCTGGCAGACGGTACAATAACGGCCTGCGCACCGGACGGAATCGTCACCCGACGGAGTTGCTCAGGAAAGTGCATCTGAACGTGCATCTCTACGCCAGGCGGCCATTCAGCCCCATAATTCAGCCCCTTAAGGCTGTCCCGATTATATGCCGCTTTTCGCAATGCGCAAAGAAGACACTTCCCGCCCGCCCCCCACGTCAACCGGCGCCCCCACCGGGGGCGGGAAAACGATGAATCCTCCTCCCGCCGTTCGCATGATCGAGATCGGCGAGGCGCAAAGCGGCCAGCGGCTGGACAACTTCCTGTTCCGTGTCTGCAAGGGCGTGCCCAAAAGCCATATCTACAAGGCGATACGCGACGGCCAGGTGCGGGTCAACAAAGGCCGTATCGCCGTGGATCATCGGCTGGAAATCGGCGATCTCGTCCGCGTGCCGCCCTTGCGCCTGCCCCAGCCAGGGGAAACCCGGCCCGTGCCGCCCGCGGAATTTCCCGTCGTTTACGAGGACGATGCCTTGCTGGTCATCGACAAGCCGGCCGGCATCGCCGTCCATGGCGGCAGCGGGGTGGCGTTCGGCGTGATAGAACGCCTGCGGGCCGCCCGGCCCCAGGCACCGATGCTGGAGCTGGTCCATCGGCTGGATCGCGAGACTTCCGGCCTGCTCATGGTGGCCAAGAAACGCAGCGCCCTGCTGGCCCTGCATCGCATGCTGCGCGAAGGGCAGGGGAGCAAGCGGTATTACGCCCTGGTCGGCGGCGATTGGGTGAACGATAGGCAGCACATCAAACTGCCGCTCACCAAATGGACCACGGCCTCAGGCGAGCGGCGCGTGCGGGTGGATCGCGATGGGCAGGCCGCCCACACCATCGTCACATTGAAACAGCGCTACGGTAAATTCAGCCTGGTCGAGGCGGAGCTGCGCACCGGGCGCACCCACCAGATCCGCGTACATTTGGCCTCCGTCGGGTTTCCCATCGTCGGGGACGATAAATACGGGGACGATGCGGTCCGCCTGTCCTTCGCCCGCAAGGGATTCGCTCGCATGTTCCTGCACGCCCATCATCTGGATCTGCTCCATCCCCTTACCGGCGAGCCCCTCTCGCTGGAGGCGCCCTTGCCCCAGGCCTGCCTGGACATTCTCAAAACACTGGAACCGGCCTGAAGGCCGACCCTGGGAGCGCCACGCACGTCATGCGCGGCGTCCCCGACTTTGCAATGCCGGTTTGATGCATCGCGGGCGGTGCGTCGCATAAATGGATAACTGAGATGCCTTATTCCTTGGTGGTGTTCGATTGGGACGGGACGCTGATGGACTCCACGCACAGTATCGTGGCGGCCATCCAGGCGGCCTGCCGCGATCTGGAGCTGCCCGTCCCGTCCGCTTCCCAGGCCAGCTGGGTTATCGGCCTGTCGCTGGAAAGCGCGCTGCGGCGCGCCGTGCCCAGCCTGACGCAGGCGATGCTGCCTCGTTTCCTTGAACGCTACCGCGTGCACTACCTCCTGCGCGATCCGGAACTCAAACTGTTCGATGGCGTGCGCGAGATGCTGGCCGAGCTGGCCGCGCGCGATGTCCGCATGGCGGTGGCCACGGGCAAGAGCCGGGTCGGCTTGAACCGCGCGCTGGCGGCCAGCGGTCTGGTCGAGGCCTTCGACGCCACCCGCTGCGCGGACGAAACCTTCAGCAAGCCCAATCCCACCATGCTCTTCGAGATCATGGACGAACTGGGCGTGGAAGCGGAACACGCCGTGATGATCGGGGATACTTCCCACGATCTTCAGATGGCCACCAATGCCCGCGTCCATGGCGTCGGGGTGACCTATGGCGCGCATCTGCGCGACGAGCTGGAAGGCCAGGCCCCACAGGCGGTCATCGAGTCCGTGTCCGCCCTGCGGGAATGGCTGCTCGCGCGCGTCCGCTGAATGCGCCGCCGCGGTCTATAACGGAAAATTGAACCCCTGCCGTCGGGCGGTGGGGCACAATTCTGTCATGACCCGCCTCATGACGAAGCGGGGTGCCCAGATGCCAGCCGGAGATCGCCATGCTGATACGCAAACCTTCCGATGTCCTTGCCTCGGAGATCACTCCCGAGCCGGTCTGGCAATCCCGGCGCGCCTGGATGGCGCGGGCGGCGGCCGGGGCGGCGGCGGTGGGCATGGCCGGCTTTGGCGGCCGCGCGGCCCTGGCGGCTGCCGATAGCGGATTGGCCCCCTTGCCCGGTACGCCGGACAAGCAATTCGCCATCATGGACAAGCCGACGTCCTACGACGACATCACTTCATACAACAACTTCTACGAATTCGGCGTGGACAAGGGCGATCCCGCGCGCTACGCCAAGGCGCTGCGCACCCGGCCATGGACCGTCACCGTCGAGGGCGAGGTACAGAAGCCGCGTACTTTCGATATCGATGCGCTGCTGAAGCTGGCGCCGCAGGAAGACCGTACCTACCGGATGCGCTGCGTCGAAGGCTGGTCGATGGTCATACCCTGGGTCGGGTATTCGCTGTCCGCGCTGCTCAGCCAGGTCGAGCCCACCGCCAATGCCAAGTTCGTGCAATTCATCAGCGTGGCGCAGCGCGACACCATGCCCGGACTGCGCTACCCGGTCATCGACTGGCCCTATGTCGAGGGCCTGCGGCTGGACGAGGCCATGCATCCGCTGACGCTGCTTACGTTCGGCCTGTACGGCAAAGTCCTGCCGAACCAGAACGGCGCCCCGTTGCGTGTGGTCGTTCCCTGGAAATACGGATTCAAGTCTGCCAAGTCGCTGGTATCCATCCGGCTCGTGGACAAGATGCCGGTCAGTGCCTGGATGAAAGCCGCGTCCAACGAGTACGGTTTCTACGCCAACGTGAACCCGAATGTGCCGCATCCGCGCTGGAGCCAGGCCACGGAGCGGCGTATCGGCGAAGACGGTTTGTTCAGTCCCAAGCGCAAGACGCTGATGTTCAACGGCTACGACCAGGTCGCTTCCCTGTACACGGGGATGGACTTGCGGGCCAACTACTGAGCGGGGATGGGATGGTTTCCATGACTGCCCCCGATTCCGCGCAGCCCCGGCCCGCGTCCCAGGCGCCGCAGGCGCGCGGCCCGCATGCGGCATCCACGCCCGGTCGGGCGGATGGGCCCGCGCGGCCGCCGGCTTCGCGCCAGGCGGCCGCGGCACAGGACGCGGCGCGCGCCAGGCCGGCGCCGCGCAAGCAGCTTTCGGCGGCAGCCGTCAGCCGCTTCAAGCCCATCCTCTTCCTGTTGGGCCTGTTTCCGCTGGCGCGCTGGATATGGCTGGGGATGAACAACGGCCTGACGGCGAACCCGGTGGAGTTCCTGACCCGGTCGGCCGGCACATGGACGTTTGTCTGTCTCCTTGTCACGCTGGGTATCACTCCGCTGCGGCGCCTGGCTGGGCAGCCGGCACTGGTGCGCCTGCGCCGCATGTGCGGCCTTTTCGCCTTTTTCTACGGTTTTCTGCACTTCATGTCCTGGGTCGCGTGGGACCGCGGCTTCGACCCCGCGTCGATGCTGCAGGACGTCGGTCAAAGGCCCTTCATCACCGTCGGTTTCGCGGCCTTCGTGTTGATGAGTGCCTTGGCGGCAACGTCTACCCAGGGCGCCATGCGCCGCATGGGCAAGCGCTGGCAGCAGTTGCACCGGGCGGTGTATGCGATCGGCATACTGGCCGCGTTGCATTTGCTGTGGGACAAGAGCGGCAAGCACGATTTCCAGCAACCCATCGCCTATGGGAGCGTGCTGGCGGTGTTGCTGTTGTGGCGGGTCTACGCCTGGGCCGCCGCGCGCCGCAAGGCCGGAGCCAAGGCGGGTGCCAAGAGCGATTCGGCGCTGGCCGGCTAGGGCATCGATCCCGTGGCAAGGACCCGGCTGGGTGCTTGCCCCCGCGTGGCGCTGCCTTCATCCGTGCCGGTTGGCTTGACCGGGGCAGCGGGAAAGGCCAGCAGGATGGCAGCGGTTTGCGCATCGGCGACGCCGTCGTAGCGGATGGCCCGGTAGTGCATCTGGAAGGCGGCAAGCACGCGGGTGGTTTCGATATCGAAGACGCCGGTCTGGCGTACGTCATACCCGAGGCGTTTCAGCCGTTCCTGGAACCAGCTTGCGTCCGGCAGGCCGTTTTTTTCGAAGAACGCCTGCAGTCCCGGGACGGCACCTTCGTCGTACCAGCGGCCCAGGCCTGCCATCGCCAGGCGGCGCCACGGAAATAGTGGGCCGGGATCGACCTTGCGCTGCGGCGCGATATCGCTATGGCCGACGATGTTCTTGGGCAGGATGCCGTGCCGACGGGCAATATCTTTCACCAGCAACATCACTGCCCGTATCTGGTCATCGTGATAGGGCTCCCATTGCCATGCGCCATCGGGCGCGCGCCTGCCGCCGCGGTTGACGATTTCTATCCCTATAGAGGCGTTGTTGATATAGGTGCGGCCGTACCAGCTGCTTTCTCCCGCATGCCAGGCATTGCGGTCTTCCGGCACCAACTGGTACACGTGGACCGGATGGGTGTCGCTGACCAGGTAGTGCGCGCTGACATCGCCGTGGGATAGCGTCAGCAGCGACGCCCCATCGTTGCCGGCCGTGTAATGCAGGACGATGAAGCGCACCCGGCTATCCTGGCTGGCCGACTGTATCGATCGGTCCACCACGAGCCCGGCCGGATACCGCGCCGCGCAGCCGCCCAAAACCAGGGTGGCTGCCAAGGCCGCAATCGCCAAACGGACGGCCGAAGCCAAAAGGCCATGGCCTTTGCCTACGGGCGGCCGTGCGGACCGGCTCATCGCGCGAGGTACAGGAACAAAGTGGGTTTCTTGTCCAGGTCGGGGGCTGGGCCGGTTTTCCAGTCGGCGATGGTGCGGGTGCGGATCCATTCGCTGGCGGTGGTGAGCGAGCGGGCCACGCATAGTCGTGTGTCGCCCCGTAGCGTCTCCACCAGGGTGGAAAACATGGCGGCGTTGCGATAGGGGGTTTCGATCAGCAGCTGGGTTTGGTTGCCGCGGCTGGACTGCTGTTCCCAGGCGCGCAGCTGGCGCGCGCGTTCGGTCGGTTCGACGGGCGCATACCCGTGGAAGGCGAAGCGCTGGCCATCCAGGCCGCTGGCCATCAGGGCCAGCAGAATGGAGGATGGTCCGACCCACGGGCGTACCGTCAATCCAAGCCGGTGCGCGATGTCGGCGACCCGTGCGCCAGGGTCGGCCACCGCGGGGCACCCGGCTTCCGACACCAGGCCGATCTCGCCGCCTTGCTTCAAGGGGCGCAGCCAGCTTTGGATCTGTGCCTCGTCGGTTTTTTCCGCCAAGGTGTGTATGGTGATGTCCTGCAACGGGCGGATCGCACCCACCGCCTTCAAGAAGGCGCGCGCGGTCTTGGCGTTTTCGGCGATATAGGTGTCCAGGCGTGCGGCCAGCGAGCGCACTTCGGGCGGCAGCCAGCGGTCGACCGGCGCATCGCCCAGTCCAACGGGAATCAGGTGCACTTGGCCCGGCACGGAGCCCGGGCCGCCTGGCGCTTTCCCTTCGGCAGGGGTGGGGTGCGTGGCGCCGTTCAAGGCCTTGCCTCCGCGTGGGCCAGCGGGTCCAGGCCGAATTGCGCCAGCATGCCCGTCAGGGCAATCAGCGGCAGTCCGATGATCGCCGTCGGGTCGTCGCTGCGCATGCTTTCCATCAGCGCGATGCCCAGGCTTTCCGCCTTCGCGCTGCCGGCCGTATCGAATGGCGTTTCGGCACGCAGGTAGGCATCGATGGCCGCGTCCGACAGGGCGCGGAAGCGGCAGTAGGTGACGATGTCGGCCTGTGTGGTGCGCTGCCCGTCCGTCACGGCCAAGGCGCTATGAAAGGCGACTTCGCGCCCGGACAGCATGCGCAATTGCGCTTGCGCGCGGGGGAAATCCCCCGGCTTGCCGATGGCCGTGCCGTCCACGGTGGCAACCTGGTCCGAGCCGATGACAATCGCGCCGGGATGGGACGTCGACACGGCGTGGGCCTTGGCGATGGCCAGGCGCAGGGCAAGATCGGCCGGCTGTTCGCCCGCCCGGGGCGTTTCGTCGACCCCCGGGGCGATGGTCTCGAAGGGAAGGCGCAGGCGGGTAAGGAGTTCGCGCCGATAGGGCGAGGTGGATGCGAGGATGAGGCGTGGCTTGGACAAGGGCATGCAAGGTTTGACGGTCAGACGTAAGTCACGGTATTATCTAACGTTTTCGCGGAAATTTCGTCGCCTGGATTTTTCGGGCGGGCGTCTCCCGATGTTTCGGGCGGGTGCGGAAGCAGAGTGCGGAAGTAATGGGTCAGTAGTGGGTGGTCAGTAGTGGGTGGGCAGTAGTGGCTGAGCAAACCGTGGGAGGCATGCCGTGGTGAAGGAAACCGTGGTGGGGCAGACCAGGGCGGCGCGGGTGGGTGTTATCGACGCGTTCGATTTTGCGCGGTCCGGCAAGGAAGCTTCCGGCAGTCTGCCGCTGGCCCGGTTCGGGCGCGCGATGAAAGGGCTGCCGTTGCAGCCGCGCGACGAGACGGGCGAGGTGCGCTGGGCTGTGCGCGGCGAAACCGGCAGGCTCGGGGAACCGCTGTTGCATCTGCATGTGCAGGCAGCGCCGGTGCTGGTCTGCCAGCGTTGCATGGAGCCTTTCGCCTATCCCATCGATGCACACGTGAGTCTGCACCTGGTGAAATCGGAAGCCGAGCTCGATGACGGCCTCGACGAAGTCGCCCAAGATGCGGATGACGACGCCGACGATATCGAGAGCGGGCCGGAAAAGGTGGTCGGTTCCCGGCATTTCGATCTGCTGGAGCAGGTCGAAGACGAGCTGATCCTGAATATTCCGTACGTGCCCAGGCATGATGTATGTCCGGACACGCCGCTGAAGACAAGCGCCGGCCAGCCGGCGGATGGTGCCGACGCGGGGAAGCGTCCATCGCCGTTCGCGGTGCTGGAAAAATTGAAGCAAAAACATTGAGGTCAACACCGGGCCGCATCGCGTACAATGCGCCCCGTTTCTAGGAGTCATC
The DNA here is from genome assembly GCF_002261215.1 of Bordetella genomosp. 11. Classification (NCBI taxonomy): domain Bacteria; kingdom Pseudomonadati; phylum Pseudomonadota; class Betaproteobacteria; order Burkholderiales; family Alcaligenaceae; genus Bordetella; species Bordetella genomosp. 11. Next base: position 320,457 of record NZ_NEVS01000004.1, read on the forward strand.
ATGGCTGTTCAACAAAACAAGAAGTCCCCGTCCAAGCGTGGCATGCACCGCTCGCACGACTTTCTGACCGCGCCGTCCACGGCGATCGAACCGAACACGGGCGAAACGCATCTGCGTCACCATATCAGCCCGAACGGCTTCTATCGTGGCCGCAAAGTCATCAAGACCAAGAGCGACGAATAAGTTCGTTCCGCACCGCGTGAACCGGACCGCATTGTTACGGCTGGCGCTGATACCTGGCACCCGTGATACGCATCGCTATTGACTGCATGGGCGGCGACGTTGGCCTGCCCGTGACCATACCCGCGTCGATCGAGTTCGCCCGCCGGTTTCCGGACGTGCGCCTGCTCCTGGTCGGGCTGCCGGACGCCATTGAAAAGGCGCTCGAAGGCGCGCGGGACGTGCCGCGGGATCGGCTGGAAATCGTGCCGGCCTCCGAAGTCGTCTCGATGGACGATTCCGTCGAAGTCGCCTTGCGCCGCAAGAAGGATTCGTCCATGCGCATCGCCGCCCAGTCCGTCAAGGACGGGCGCGCCGATGCCTGCGTTTCCGCCGGCAACACCGGCGCGTGGATGGCCATCTCCCGCTACGTGCTCAAGACCCTGGATGGCATCGACCGTCCCGCCATCGCGACGTCGATTCCCAATCAAAAGGGCAAGTCGACCACCGTGCTGGATCTCGGCGCGAACGTCGACTGCACCGCCGAACACCTGCTGCAATTCGCCATCATGGGCGCGGCGCTGGCGCAGGCGCTCGACCATTGCGAGCGTCCCAGTGTCGGCCTGCTGAACATCGGCGAGGAAGTCATCAAGGGTAACGAGGTTGTCAAGGAAGCCGCCGAGCTGCTGCGCGCCAGTCCCTTGAACTTCCATGGCAATGTGGAAGGCAACGATATCTTCAAGGGCACGGTCGACGTCGTGGTCTGCGACGGTTTCGTCGGCAATGTCGTGCTCAAGTCCATTGAAGGCCTCGCGCGGATGCTGTCCAGCATCATCCGCGAGGAATTCAAGCGTAATCCGATTACCCTGCTGGCCGGCGCCATTGCGTCGCCGGTCCTGAACCGCCTGCGCAAGCGAGTCGACAACCGGCGCCACAACGGCGCAGCCTTGCTCGGCCTGCGCGGCGTCGTCATCAAAAGCCATGGTTCGGCCGATAGCTATGCCTTCGGCTTCGCGCTGCAGCGCGCGCGGGAAGCGGTGGCCAGCAAGCTGCTGGAACGCACCAACCAGAGCATGGCCCAGATCAGGCAGCAGGGCATACCCATCAATCCAGCGGCGGTTCCCATGCCGCGCGCGGCCAGGGACTCTGCCTGATGAACGACACTCCGCAGTATTCGGTGATAGCCGGTTCCGGCAGCTATCTGCCGCCACGCGTCGTCTCCAATGACGACCTGGCCGCGGAACTGGCCACACGCGACATCCAGACCTCGGACGCCTGGATAGTCGAACGCACCGGAATCCGCCAGCGGTATATCGCCGAGCGCGGCGTCACTACCAGCGATCTGGCGACCGAGGCCGCGCGGCGCGCCATCGCGGATGCCCGCCTGCGGCCGGAAGACATCGATCTCATCATCGTGGCCACCTCCACGCCGGACTACGTGTTTCCCAGCACGGCCTGCCTGGTACAGAGCAAGCTCGGCATCAAGGGCGGCGCGGCCTTCGACGTCCAGGCCGTATGCAGCGGTTTCGTCTACGCGCTGACCACCGCCGACAGCTTCGTGCGCGCGCGGCGCGCCCGCCACGCCCTGGTCATCGGCGCCGAAGTGTTCTCCCGTATTCTCGATTGGAACGACCGTGCCACGTGCGTGTTGTTCGGCGACGGCGCCGGCGCGGTCGTGCTGTCCGCGTCCGACGAGCCCGGGATCCTGGCGGCGCAACTGCATGCCGATGGCAGCCAGACCAAAATCCTCTGCGCGGCGGGCAATGTGGCCTACGGTGAAGTGACCGGCGACCCTTTCCTGCGCATGGACGGGCAGGCGGTATTCAAGCAGGCGGTGAACGTGCTGGAACGCTCCGCGCGCGATGTCTGCGACGAGGCCGGCGTGCCGCTGGAAGCCGTGGACCTGCTCATCCCCCATCAGGCCAATGTCCGCATCCTGAATTTCCTCGCCCGTAAATTGAATCTGCCCGCGGACAAACTGGTGGTCACGGTCGACCGCCATGCCAATACCTCCGCCGCCAGCGTACCGCTCGCGTTGGACGTCGCGCGCCGCGAAGGCCTCGCCAAGCCCGGCCAGCTCATCCTGATGCAGGGTGTCGGCGGCGGGTTCACCTGGGGTTCGGTGCTGGCGCGGCTGACCGCCTGAGCACCCTGTACAACGACAATCTGATCTGACCGTCAATCGATGAAAATCGCTTTCGTATTTCCCGGCCAGGGCTCGCAATCCGTCGGTATGCTGGATGCCTGGCAAGGCAACGCGGCCGTCGCCGATACCGTGGCGCGGGCGTCGGCGGCCCTGTCGCAGGACCTGGCGGCCTTGATCGCCCAGGGGCCGGCCGAACAGCTCAACCTGACCACCAATACCCAGCCCGCGATGCTGACGGCCGGCGTCGCGCTTTACCAGGCCTGGCTGGCTGCCGGTGGGCGCCAGCCGGACATGGTCGCCGGACACAGCCTGGGCGAATACGCCGCGTTGACGGCCGCGAAGGCGCTGGCCCTCGAAGATGCGGTGCGCCTGGTGCGCATCCGTGCCGACGCCATGCAGGCCGCGGTGCCCGTGGGTGCCGGGGCCATGGCCGCCGTGCTTGGCCTGGACGACGACGCGGTACGGGCTGCCTGCGCCCAGGCCGCTCAGGGCGAGGTGGTCGAAGCCGTCAATTTCAATGCGCCTGCCCAGGTCGTGATCGCCGGGCACAAGGCAGCGGTGGAACGCGCATGCGAAGCCGCCAAGGCGGCGGGTGCCAAGCGCGCGCTGCTGCTGCCGGTGTCGGCACCGTTCCATTCCAGCCTGTTGGAGCCGGCCGCGGCCGTGCTTTCCAGGGCGCTGGCCGAAGTCGCCGTGTCCGCCCCCGCGATTCCCATGGTAAACAACGTGGACGTGGCGATGCCCACCGATCCCGCTGCCATACGGGATGCGCTGGTGCGACAGGCCTGGCATCCCGTCCGTTGGGTGGAAACCCTGCGCGCCATGAAGGAGCAGGGCATCACCCACGTCATCGAATGCGGTCCCGGCAAGGTGTTGACCGGCCTGGTCAAGCGTATCGACGGCGAGCTGACCGGCCTGGCGATTACCGATCCCGCCTCGCTGGATAGCGTGCTGGCCACGCTCGGGTCGAACTGACAAGGAAGTCGTACCATGGAACTGCAAGGAAAGATCGCGCTGGTTACCGGCGCCACCCGGGGCATCGGCAAGGCAATCGCCCACGAGCTCGCCACCCGTGGCGCGACCGTCGTCGGTACCGCCACGTCGGCAGCCGGCGCCGAAACGATAAGCGAGGCCCTGGCGCCGTTCAACGGCCGGGGCGTCGTGCTGGACGTGACGGACTCCCAGGCCTGCGAGGCGCTGGTGGAAGCGCTCGCCAAGGAAGGCGGTCCGCACATCCTGGTGAACAATGCGGGCATCACGCGCGATACGCTGGCCATGCGCATGAAGGACGATGACTGGGACGCAGTGATCGATACCAACCTGGCTGCCGTGTTCCGCCTGTCGCGCGCCGTCATGCGCGGCATGATGAAGGCCCGTTGGGGCCGCATCATCAATGTGACTTCCGTGGTCGGTTCCAGCGGCAATGCGGGACAGGCCAACTATGCGGCGGCCAAGGCGGGGGTGGCGGGCATGTCCCGTGCGCTTGCCCGGGAGCTCGGCAGCCGCAATATTACGGTCAATTGCGTGGCGCCCGGCTTCATCGATACCGACATGACGCGTGTACTGGGGGAAACCCAGACCGCCGCGCTGCTGCAGCAAATACCCGTGGGACGGCTGGGTTCGCCCGCCGACATCGCCCATGCCGTCGCATTCCTGGCCGGTCCCCAGGCCGGTTACATTACCGGGACTACGCTGCACGTCAACGGCGGCATGTATATGTAATTTAGCGGGTCCCGAATAGCCCGCCGAACGGCGTATCTTTCGGGAATCCATTTTTGTCACAGCCCGGCGTTGGCATTACGCTGCGCTTGGCTATAATTCGCGGGATTTTTCCCAATTGGAGATCTGCATGGAAAGCATCGAACAGCGCGTCAAGAAGATCGTCGCTGAACAACTTGGCGTCAATGAAGCCGAGATCAAGAACGAATCTTCCTTCCTTGACGACCTCGGTGCCGATTCGCTCGACATGGTTGAGCTGGTGATGGCTCTCGAAGATGAATTCGAGACCGAGATCCCCGACGAAGAGGCCGAGAAAATCACGACCGTGCAACAAGCGATCGACTACATCAATTCGCACGGCAAGCAATAAGCAATCAGCCTGTCTTTCCTTGCGCCATGGCGTTATCGCCGTGCGGGGAACCAGGGCGGTTTTTGGGTTATGCCGCGCGGATGCTGCGCGGGGCGGCAGTCGGCTGCCCCGTGGTGCTGTTTTCCGCGCAAGCGCGGCGTATTCCAGGCCGCCTTTCTTTTGTCTGTTTAGGAGTCATCCGTGAAACGACGCGTCGTCATCACCGGACTCGGCATCGTGTCCCCCGTGGGCAATGACGTGTCCAGCGCCTGGGACAATATCGTCAACGGACGTTCCGGCATCGGCCGTATTACCCGTTTCGATCCTTCGGCGCTGACCACACATATCGCGGGCGAAGTTCGCGATTTCGATGTCACGCACTATATCCCCGCCAAAGAAGCCCGTCAGATGGATACGTTCATCCACTACGGCCTTGCGGCGGGCGTCCAGGCCTGGCGCGACAGCGGCCTGGAGATCACCGATGCCAATGCGGAGCGCATCGGTGTCATCATCGGCTCGGGCATCGGCGGATTGCCGCGCATCGAGGAAACCCAGACCGATCTGCTGGCGCGCGGTCCGCGTCGTATTTCGCCCTTTTTCGTACCCGGCGCGCTGATCAACCTGATCTCCGGTCAGCTGTCCATCATGTACGGATTCAAGGGGCCGAGCTACGCGGTGGTCTCGGCATGCACCACCGGCCTGCATAGCATCGGCGATTCGGCGCGCCTTATCGAATACGGCGACGCTGACGTGATGATCGCCGGCGGCGCGGAATCCACCGTATCGCCCCTGGGCATTGGCGGCTTTGCCGCGATGCGGGCCCTGTCCACGCGCAACGACGACCCCACGACCGCCTCGCGTCCGTGGGACCGCGATCGCGACGGCTTCGTGCTGGGCGAGGGCGCCGGCGTGGTGGTGCTCGAAGAATACGAGCACGCCAAAAAACGCGGCGCACGCATCTACGGTGAATTCGTCGGCTACGGCATGAGTTCCGACGCGCATCACATCACCGCGCCGAACCAGGACGGTCCGCGCCGCGGCGTGATCAATGCGCTGCGCAACGGCGGCCTGAATCCGGAAGACGTGCAGTACGTCAATGCGCACGGTACGTCCACGCCCCTGGGCGACAAGAACGAATCGGATGCGTTGAAGCTGGCCTTCGGCGACCATGCGCGCAAACTGGTCATCAATTCCACCAAGTCGATGACCGGCCACTTGCTCGGCGCGGCAGGCGGCATCGAGGCGGTCTTCACCACGCTGGCGGTCTATCACCAGATCTCGCCGCCGACCATCAACCTGTTCAACCAGGATCCCGAGTGCGACCTGGACTACTGCGCGAACGAGGCGCGGGAGATGACGATCAACGTGGCGCTGTCCAACTCCTTCGGGTTTGGCGGCACCAACGGGTCGATGGCCGTGCGTCGGATTTAAGGGAGCCTGCGTGCACCCGGATTGGACGTTGCGCGTACCTATCTTGCGGCCTCGGCTGGCCGCATGGTTGGACGGCGCCGTAATGGCTGCCGCCCTGGCCGCGCCATCGCTGGCCCTGTATGGGCGGGCGCTCCCGGCGCCGGCCTTGCTGGCCGCCGGTGCCGCCGCCATTGCGGGCATCCTGGCGGTCAGGCGCTGCCGTCCGGCAGTCCGGGCGATCCGCATGGATCGCGACGGCGCCTTTCATTTGCGCATGCGTGACGGCTGGTATCCCGCCGAATGGGTCGCTGCCTGGCGCGGGCCGCGCTGGCTGACCCTGCGGGCGCGCCTGCCTCGGCCGGTTTGTAACAGCGCCGTCCCGGCCTGCGGTTGCGTCACCTTTACCGTGTGGCAAGATGGGCTGCACGCCTCCGCCTGGCGCCGTACCTGCCTGCTGGCAAGCCGACGCCTGTGCCGCGCGCCCGCCCGCCGTGCGGCGAGGACGCCATGAGCGAACGGGACATCGACGCCGAACTGGTCGCCCGGGTCCAGCGCGGCGACAAGAAAGCCTTCGATCTGCTGGTCCTGAAGTACCAGCGCAAGATCATGCGCCTGCTTTCCCGCATGATTCGCGACCAGTCGGAAATCGAGGACGTGGCGCAGGAAGCCTTCATCAAGGCCTACCGCGCCTTGCCCCAGTTCCGGGGGGACAGCGCCTTTTATACCTGGTTGTACCGGATCGCGATCAATACGGCGCGCAACTGGCTTGCGTCCAATGGACGACGGCCCAGCACGCCCAACGCCCTCGAAAATGAGGACGGTGAAACTTTTAACGAAACGGACAACCTAAGCGATATCAGCACCCCGGAAGCAATGGTCGCCAGCCGCGAAATCGCGGAAACAGTGAACGCGGCCATACAGGGCTTGCCCGAAGAATTGCGTACGGCTATCGTCCTGCGGGAAATTGAAGGTATGAGTTACGAAGACATCGCCCAGAGCATGGGTTGTCCGATCGGTACAGTCCGGTCGCGCATATTCCGAGCCCGGGAAGCGGTGGCCGCGCGTTTGCGGCCCCTGCTTGGGAACGATGCCGATCGTCGTTGGTAAGGAGCTGGAGTCATGCAAAGATCATCTGTTTCCGTCGGCGCCGAGGACACCAGCTGGGAAGATTCGGTGTCGGCATGGATGGACGGCGAAGGCGCCGAGGAATGGCTGGACGGCCTGGAAGTAGCCGAAGGCCGGGAAACCTGGGATACGTATCACCTGATAGGCGACGTGCTCCGCAACCCCGAACTGTCCATCGTCCCCTCGCCTGCGTTCCAGGCCCGTTTGTCGGCCGCCCTGGCCAATGAGCTTCCCATCGTTGCGCCGCGCCGCCGCCGCGCGATGCGGCCCGCCTGGCGCTTCGGCCTTTCCGGCTTTGCCATGGCCGCCGCGGTGGCGTCCGTCGCCTGGGTCGCGCAACCGTACCTGTCCGGAAGCAGCGACGCGCCCACGGCCGAAACCCGGGTGCTGGCCGATGCCAGCACGGTGTCCGCCGACGATCCCAGCCTGAGCGACTATTTGGAAGCGCACCGGCAGCTCGCGGGTCCCACGGCCATCCGGCAAGTCTCTTTCGATGCCGGAGCGGGGCGCTGATGACAGTTGCGGCGGTGGGTGTCCCATCGTTCCTGTCGCGGCCGACCTTCCGCGCGGCCGATGTGTCGACGCGGGTTGGCCGCGGACTGGCCTCGGTATCCGCGGCGGTGGCGGCGGCCCTGTTCGCGATCAGCGCCGGTCTGGCGCATGCCCAGGCCGCGCCGGTATCGCCCAGCGTCGCCATGCCGGAGCCGGAAGCCCAGGCCTTGCTGGCGCGTATCCAGGATGCCGCGTCCAAGCTCGATTATTCCGGTATCTTCACCTATCAGCAGGGTGAAACCATCCAGTCGTCCCGTGTCGTGCACGTGGTGGATGGCAGCGGCGAACGCGAACGCATCGAAGTGCTGGATGGGCAGCCGCGCGAGTACCTGCGGCATAACGACGATATCCAATGCCTGGTGCCCGAGCACAAAACGGTACTCGTGCAGCACAAGCGCGCCGAGCAATTTCCCGGCCTGCTGCTGGGGTCGCCGACCGCGCTGACCAAGTACTATCGCGTGCTCATGCAGCCCCTGCCGCATCGGGTAGCGGGCCGCGAATGCCGCATCATCACCATCGAACCCCTGGACAAGGACCGGTACGGCTACCGCCTGTGCGCGGATACCGAAAACGACCTGTTGCTGAAGGCCCAGACGCTATCGAATGCCTCTACCGTGGTAGAGCAGGTCGCTTTCACCGCCCTGCGGCTGGGCGCCACGGTCGATCCCGGTCAATTGGAATCGCGCTGGAACACCAAGGACTGGAAGATCCAGCAGGGCAATATGAAGCCGGTGGATCTGGTCGCGCAAGGCTGGCGTATTCCCTACCCGGCGGGATTCATGCCCGTTTCACAGGTGGCGCGCATCATGGCCCATGGCGATGCGGTCAGCCAACTGGTATTGTCCGATGGATTGGCCGCGATCTCGGTCTTCATCGAGCCTTATGATAAGAAGCGCAATCGCCACCAGCCGCACGGCCTGTATCGGCGCGGGCCGATCAACGTCTACGGTATGCGGATTGCGGATTTCTGGGTCACGGTCCTCGGCGAGGTTCCCGCGCCCACCCTCGAGAAGCTCGCCAAGGCTACCGAATACGTGCCGCCCCCAGTGGCGCCCAAGTAAACAGCAGACGCCCCCAGGGGCTCGCCCGGAGCACATTGAATGATTCTGTCCACCGTGTCGAAAGTACCCGTCCGGCGGTTTTTTCCTGTTGGACTGTCCCAGGACATCACGCGTTTTGTCGGCCGCGAATCCGCCCGGCGTTGCCTGGCGGTACTGCTGGCCGCGGCCATGCTCGGCGGCGCCGGCTTGAGCGCGCCCGCCAGCGCCGCCCAGCCGGCCACGACCGGGCCGGCGATGATGCTGCCCGATTTCACGTCCATCGTCGAAAAAGCCGATCCCGCGGTCGTGAACATCCGCACCACCGCCACCGTACCGGTGCGTAGCGGCCCGCAGGATCCGTACGACCTGTTCCGCTTCTTCTTCGGCCCCGATTTCCAGCCTCCGGGCATGCCTGAAATGCCGGGCCAGCGTCCACGCGACCGCCAACAGCAGCCCAAGCAGCCGCAGCAGCAGCAGCCGCAAGAGCGCACCGTGCCGCGTGGCGTCGGCTCGGGATTCTTCATTTCCGCGGACGGCTACGTCCTGACGAACAACCATGTGGTCAGCGACGCCACCGACATTTTCGTCACCTTGACCGATGGCCGCGAGTTCAAGGCCAAGGTGATCGGCACCGACGAACGCACCGATGTGGCGCTGCTGAAGATCGATGCCAAGGGCATGCCGTTCCTGCCGATCGGCGACGACAGCAAGATCAAGAAGGGCCAGTGGGTACTGGCCATCGGCTCGCCCTTCGGCCTGGATTCCACGGTGACCGCCGGTATCGTCAGCGCGATCAACCGCGACACCGGCGAATATCTGCCCTTCATCCAGACCGATGTCGCGGTCAATCCGGGCAATTCGGGCGGTCCGCTGTTGAACCTGCAGGGCGAGGTCATCGGCATCAATTCGCAGATCATCTCGCGCAGCGGCGGTTTCATGGGTATTTCCCTGGCCATCCCGATCGACGAGGTCATGCGCGTGGTCGACGAACTGCGCGCGACGGGCAAGGTCACGCGCGGCCGCATCGGTGTGCAGATCGGCGAAGTCACCAATGACGTCGCCACTGCCCTGGGGCTGGCCCGGGCGGAAGGCGCGCTGGTCAGCAGCGTCGAGGGCGATAGCCCGGCCGATGCCGCCGGCGTGCAGCCGGGTGACGTCATCCTGCGCTTCAACAACAAGCCGATCGCGCGCTGGTCGGATCTGCCCCGGATGGTCGGCGAAACCAAACCCGGCACGGTGGCTCCCCTGCAGGTCTGGCGCAAGGGCAAGAACGTCACGCTCAGCGTGAAGGTCGCGGAAATCCCGCAAACCAAGACGCCGGTGGCCAAGAAGGCCGAGCCGGACAAGGAGCCGGCCGCCTCGACCGCCCTGGGCCTGACGGTGGTGCCGGTGCCGACGGCCACCCAGGGCAAGATGAAGATCAAGGGCGGCGTCATGGTGCGGGGCGCCACCGGGCAAGCCGACCAGGCGGGTATCCAGGAGGGCGATATCGTCCTGGCGGTGGGCGATACCGACATCACCTCGCCCGAGCAGTTCGTGCAGGTGGCGGGCAAGGTCGATAAGGCCAAGCCGGTGCCGCTGCTGATCCGCCGGGCCGACCAGACGCAATGGGTGGTGATCCAGCCCGGCAAGTAGGCCCAAGACCGGCTAAAATCGCTGGTTGCCGCAAAGAGGGGGCGCATGGCGCCCCCTCCTTATTGGCGCACCTGTTCCTTTCTTTTCCCCACCCCTATGCGTCATATCCGTAACTTTTCGATCATCGCCCACATCGATCATGGCAAGTCGACCCTGGCCGACCGCCTGATCCAGCGCTGCGGCGGATTGGCGGATCGCGAGATGTCGGCACAGGTTCTCGATTCCATGGACATCGAGCGCGAGCGCGGCATCACCATCAAGGCGCAAACGGCGGCCCTGGAATACAAGGCCGCCGACGGCCAGGTCTATAACCTGAACCTCATCGACACCCCGGGCCATGTGGACTTTTCCTACGAGGTCAGCCGGTCGCTCTCGGCATGCGAAGGCGCGCTGCTGGTCGTCGACGCCTCGCAAGGGGTAGAGGCGCAGACGGTGGCGAACTGCTACACCGCCATCGAACTGGGCGTGGAAGTGCTGCCGGTATTGAACAAGATGGATCTGCCGCAAGCGGACCCGGACGGCGCCCGCCAGGAAATCGAGGACGTGATCGGCATCGACGCGTCGCGCGCCATCCCCGCCAGCGCCAAGACGGGCATGGGCATCGACGACATCCTGGAAGCCATCGTGCGCGACGTCCCGCCGCCCAAGGGCAGCCCGACGGAGCCCCTGCAGGCGCTGATTATCGACTCGTGGTTCGATAACTACGTCGGCGTGGTCATGCTGGTGCGCATCGTCAACGGCGTGCTGCGCCCGAAGGACAAGATCCTGCTGATGGCCGCCGGTGCCACGCACCTGTGCGAACAGGTCGGCGTGTTCACGCCCAAATCCGTGCCGCGACAGGCGCTCAGCGCCGGCGAAGTGGGTTTCGTCATCGCCGGCATCAAGGAACTGGCGCATGCCAAGGTGGGCGATACCGTGACGCTGGCCGGCCAGCCCGCGGCGGGGCCGCTGCCGGGGTTCAAAGAGGTCAAGCCGCAGGTGTTCGCCGGCCTGTACCCCGTGGAAAGCAGCGAATACGACCAACTGCGCGACTCCCTGGAAAAGCTGAAGCTGAACGACGCCGCGCTCATGTTCGAACCGGAAGTCTCGCAGGCGCTGGGCTTCGGCTTTCGCTGCGGGTTCCTCGGGCTATTGCACATGGAAATCGTGCAGGAGCGGCTCGAACGCGAATTCGACATGGACATCATCACCACCGCGCCGTCGGTGGTGTACGAAGTCGAACTGCGCGATGGCCAGGTCATCACCATCGAAAGTCCCTCGCGCCTGCCCGAGGTCGGCAAGGTCGCCGAGATCCGCGAGCCCGTCGTCAAGGTCACGTTGTTCATGCCGCAAGAGTATGTCGGCCCCGTGATGACGCTGTGCAACAACAAGCGCGGCACGCAGGTCAACATGAGCTATCACGGCCGCCAGGTTCACCTGGTGTACGAGATTCCCCTGGCCGAGATCGTGCTGGATTTCTTCGACAAGCTGAAATCCGTATCGCGCGGCTATGCGTCGATGGACTACGAGTTCCTGGAGTACCGCTCGGCCGACGTGGTCCGGGTGGACCTCCTGATCAATGGCGACAAGGTCGACGCGCTCTCCATGATCGTCCACCGCAGCAACGCGCGCTATCGCGCGCGCGACGTGGTCTCGCGCATGCGGGGCCTGATCCCGCGCCAGATGTTCGACGTCGCCATCCAGGCCGCCATCGGCGCCGAAGTGATCGCCCGGGAAAACGTCAAGGCGCTGCGCAAGAACGTGCTCGCCAAGTGCTATGGCGGGGACATTACCCGCAAGAAGAAGCTGCTGGAAAAGCAGAAGGCCGGCAAGAAGCGGATGAAGCAGGTCGGCAGCGTTGAAATACCCCAGGAGGCCTTCCTGGCCATCCTGCAGGTCGAAGACAAATAAATAAGAGCGAGAAGGGCATCACATATGAGCTGGAACTTTGCGCTGATTCTGTTCGTCCTGCTGGTGGTCACCGGCATCATCTGGTTGTTGGATATCACCGTCTTGCGCAAGGCGCGGCGGCGCAAGGGAGAAGAGGCGGCGGCCCGCTTCGATCCGGCTGTGATCGGCGATGCAGGAGAAGCCGAGCGGCTGCGGCGCGAAGCGGCGGAAGCGGCCTCGCGCGTGCCGTGGTGGGTCGAATACGCCGTCAGCTTCTTCCCCGTCATCCTTTTCGTATTCGTGCTGCGCTCCTTCGTGGTGGAACCCTTTCGCATCCCGTCGGGCTCCATGTTGCCGACCTTGGAGTCGGGCGACCTGATCCTGGTCAACAAATTCAGCCGCGGCATACGGTTGCCGATCATCGACAAGAAGATCCTGGATACCGGCGCCCTGCAGCGTGGCGACGTCATCGTCTTCCGCTACCCCGTCGACCCCGATGTGGACTACATCAAGCGGGTTGTCGGCCTGCCGGGTGACGAAATCGCCTATCTGGACAAGAAACTATATGTAAACGGCCAGGAAGTGAAACACACCCGGGACGGCAATTATTTCGAACCTGACCGGGTGGCCTATATCAATCGATATAAGGAAAAGTTAGGCGACGTTACGCATGATATCCTGCTCGATGAGGATAAATACCAGGAGTACGGCCCCATTTGGCAGTTCCCGCACCTGGACAACTGCCAGTACAGCCGCAATGGCGTGCGCTGCAAGGTCCCGGCCGGCGAGTACTTCGCCATGGGCGATAACCGCGACAACAGCGCGGACAGCCGCTACTGGGGATTCGTTCCGGACGGTAATATCGTGGGCAAGGCCTTCTTCATCTGGATGAATTTTTCCGATCTAAGCCGGATCGGGCGATTCAATTGACATGTCGCTTGACGCGCTTCAAACCCGTCTGGACCACCGTTTCGGCGATGCGGCCCTGTTGGAACAGGCGCTGACGCATCGCAGTCATGGCGCGCGCCATAACGAACGACTGGAATTCCTGGGCGATGCCGTCCTGAATTTCGTCGTCGCGTCGATGTTGTTCGAGCGTTTCCACAAAATCGACGAAGGCGATCTTTCACGCCTGCGCGCCAACCTCGTCAAGCAGGCGTCGCTCGCCGACATCGCGCAAAAGCTCGATCTCTCGCAGGACCTGCGCCTGGGCGAGGGCGAACTCAAAAGTGGCGGCTTTCGCCGGCCTTCCATCCTGGCCGACACGCTGGAGGCCATCTTCGGCGCCGTTTTCCTGGATGGCGGCTTCGACGCCGCGCGCCGCGTCATCGCCAAGCAATACCAACCCGTGCTGGCCACCGTGGACCCAAAGACCCTGGGCAAGGACGCCAAGACCTTGCTGCAGGAATTCCTGCAGGGCCGCAAAATGGCCCTGCCTGTTTATACGGTGATCGCCACCCATGGCGCCGCGCACAGCCAGCAGTTTGAAGTCGAATGCGCCATCGCGCCCCTGGACATCAAGGTAACGGCACCCGGAGCCAGCCGGCGGGCCGCGGAGCAATCCGCCGCCAAGCTGGCGCTGGATGCCGCGCTCGCGGCCAGCCCGCCCAAGGCCGGACGCCGGGCACCGCGTGCACGCAAAACCGCGCAGCTGTCGCTGCCGGTCGCCGTCGCCCAAGAAATCAAATGACCCAGGAACAACCTACCCGATGCGGCTTCGTCGCCATCGTGGGCCGCCCCAACGTGGGCAAGTCCACGCTAAACAACGCGCTGATCGGCAGCAAGATATCGATCGTCTCGCGCAAGGCGCAGACCACACGGCATCGCATACACGGAGTGCTGACCCGCGACCACGATCAGTTCGTTTTCGTCGATACCCCGGGTTTCCAGACACGGCACGGCGGGACCATGAATCGCATGATGAACCGCGTGGTGACCCAGGCGCTGGCCGATGTCGACGTCGTCGTGCACGTCGTGGAGGCCGGGAAATGGTCGGAAGGGGATGCCAAGCTGCTGCCCATGCTGCCCGCCGGCGACCGTACCATTCTCGCGGTGAACAAGGTCGACGCGCTGAAGGACAGGAATAGCCTGTATCCCTTCGTGGCGAAAGTCAGCGCGCTGCATCCCTACGGGGCGGTGGTGCCGGTCAGCGCCGCGCGAAATCGGCAGCTGGACGATCTGCTGAATGAAATCGCCAAGCGTCTGCCGGAAGGCGAGCATATGTTCGAGCCGGACACGCTGACGGACCGCCCCATGCGTTTCATCGCCGCCGAACTGGTGCGCGAGAAGATCTTCCGCCTGGTCGGCGACGAATTGCCCTACGGCTGTACCGTCGTCATCGAACAATGGGAAGAAACGGACAAGGGCGCCCGCGTGGCGGCATGCATCGTCGTCGAACGCGAGGGCCACAAGCCCATCCTGCTGGGGGCCGGCGGCCAACACATGAAGCGCATCGCTACAGAGGCACGCCTGGAAATCGCCAAAATGCTGGACAAACCCGTGCACCTGGAAATCTATATCAAGGTGCGCAAGGGTTGGTCCGACCGCGAAGAGTCGCTGCGCGACCTGGGATATGAGTAAACGCGGCACACGCGTCCAGGATACTTCCGGCTACATGCTGCATGCCACCCCGTGGCGTGAAACCTCGCTGATCGTGCAGACATTCTCCCGCGATCACGGCTGTGTGGCGCTGGTCGCCAAGGGCGCCAAGCGCCCGTACTCCACCCTGCGTCCGGTCTTGTCCGCTTTTCAGCCGCTGGCGCTATCGTGGTCCGGCGGGGGCGAAGTCAAGACCTTGACGCGCGCGGAGGTGGCCGGCATCCGGCCGCTGGCGGGGCCGTCCCTGATGTCGGCCTGGTACATGAACGAACTGCTGCTGCGCTTGTTGCCACGCGAGGACGCGCACCCCTTGCTGTTCGACGCCTACGATACCGCGCTGACGCAACTGGCTGGCGGTACCCGCGCCGCGGGCGCGTTGCGCCGTTTCGAATGGACCCTGCTCCGGGAAACCGGCTATGGCGTGGACGAAGCCATGCCGGACTTCGACGACCCGGCCATCGAGCCGCGGCTGCGGCACGACCTGCGGGGACGGCTGGCGGAAATCCTGGCGGGCCGGCCCTTGTCGACGCGGCGCGTGCTGCTCGATCTTCAGACCCGCCGGCTGTCCACGCGCTTGCCCAGCAGATAGCCGCAAACGGCCCATATCGCCGCGCAGGCGGCGCCCACCACGGCGACCAGCGTCGCGCCATGGCCCAGTGCGTCCACGCCCGTCTTCACCCATGCGCTGGCGGCATCGCCGGCACGGTAGACCACGGTATCGATGAAGTTTTTGGCCTTGTACTTGGCTTCGGCGTCGACCGTCGTGAAGACCATCTCGCGTCCCGGCCGCACCAACGCGTACTCGCCCACGCGGCGCAGCACCATGACCACGGCCAGTACGGCGAACACCGGCGCGACCGCCAACACCGCGAAGCCCACGCACACGACCAGCGGCACCGCGGTCAGCAGGAAGGCGACGCCCAGGCGCTGGGCCAGGCGCCCGGTCAGGAAGAGCTGGGTCAGCATGGCAAGGGCCTGTACCGCGAAATCCAGCGCGCTGAACACACGGATGCGTTCCGCCGACGAGGTAAAGGCATCGGCGACCAGCCTGGCCTGTTCCATGTAGAGAAAGGTGCTGGCCGTGGCGAGCAGGATGACAAAGGCGGCCAGCCCCAGTAGCAGCGGCGAGGTGAACGTGCGCGTCGCGCCGGCCAGTATGCCGCCCCCGATCGGGCGGCCCGGGGATGTCGCATCGCCCGGGCTCGTTTCCAGGCCTGTGCCGGCTTCATCCGCCCCGGCGCCCGCCGTGGCCCGCCAGCGCATCAGCCAGGACTTCATGGGCAGCGTCAGCGACAGCAGGCCGGCCGATAGCAGGATCAACCCCGGGGCGCCGAGTACGCCGGCCAGCGCGGCCCCCAGGACGGGACCGGCCAGTCCGCCGGTGCTGGCGCCCGCGGCGATGAAGGCGAACAGGCGCTTGGCCTGGGCCGTGCGAAACACATCCGCCATCAGGCTCCACGCCACCGATACTACGAAGAGATTGAACACCGATAGCCAGACGTAGAACGCCCGTGCGGGCCACAGATTGCCGGGTTGCCGGTACAGCCAGCCCGCGAAACCGACCAGCGTAAGGGCGAAAAAGGCGTAGGTCCAGGTAACGAAGTCCGCGCGGGGCACGCGGCGGGCCAGCCAACCGAAGCACGGTACGGCTACCAGCATGACGACGAAGGTCGCGGTGAACAGCCATTGCAGCTTGTCGACCCCGGCGGCGACCCCCAGCGTTTCGCGAATGGGGCGCAGCATGAAATAACCGGTGAACAGGCAGAAGAAAAACGCGAAGCCGCACGTCGCGGCCATGCCTTCGCCCGGACGGATGTTCAGCGCCCGCTGCAGGCGGCCGGCCGGCGATGCGTGAGGCACGGCGGGGGCGTCGCCCATGATGCCGTCAGGCGAACAGGGCGGCGATGCGTTCGCGCGTGGCTGCGTCGGGCTGCCTGCCCATCCCAGCCAACAGGTTGTCCTGCATATTCGCCGGCTTGGATGTCGCCGGAATCACGGCGGTCACCGCGGGATGGCCGACGATGAACTTGAGGAAAATCTGCGCCCACGATGTGCAATCGATGTCGGCGGCCCATTCCGGCAGCGCTTTGCCCCGCACCTGGCGGAACAGGGCACCGTCCTGAAAGGGGCGGTTGATCAGTACCGCCACTCCGTGTGCCTGGCAGGCCGGCAGCAGCCGCCTTTCCGCGCCGCGCGACGTGACCGACAGATTGATCTGCACGAAATCCGGTTTTTCGCGTTCCACCAGGCGTGTCAGCTCGTCCTGCGCCGATTCGGTGTAGTGCGTAATGCCCAGGTAGCGCGTCACGCCCTGTTGCTTGAGCTCGCGCAGCAGCGTCAGTTGCGTGGCGGTATCCACCAGGTTATGAACCTGGATCAGATCCAGTTTGCGTGTGCGCAGGGCGGCTTCGGAGTTCCGTACCTGGCGC
This sequence comes from Bordetella genomosp. 11, assembly GCF_002261215.1. Classification (NCBI taxonomy): domain Bacteria; kingdom Pseudomonadati; phylum Pseudomonadota; class Betaproteobacteria; order Burkholderiales; family Alcaligenaceae; genus Bordetella; species Bordetella genomosp. 11. The sequence goes on from NZ_NEVS01000004.1 coordinate 337,488, forward strand.
ATGCCGGCGTCACGGCCGCTGGCGCCTATCTTGGTAGCCAGGAATACATCGGTGCGCGCGCCCAGCCGGGTCAGCAGCTCGCCCGTGACGGCTTCGGCGTCGCCGTAGCTGGGAGCGGTATCGATGATGGCGTTCCGGCCCGCCGAAGCCAGGAGGCGCTGCACCACGCCCTGCAGCGGGACCAGTCCTTCCTTGTCTTTCGGGGATACGTCGAAGGTATCCGCCGTACCCAGGCCGATGACAGGCAGCAGTTCCCCGGTGGACGGGATGGCGCGGCGAAGCATGGCCGGCGCGCTTGCGGCTTTCGAGGCGCCGGTCGCGCCCCCAGGCGCATTGGCGGCATCGCTGGCATTTGCGCCATGTGCCAGCCAGCTCGAGGCCAGCGCGGCGATCGGGGCGTCAAGCAGGAAGCGTCGGCGGCTTGGCATTGTCGTGTACTCCGAAAAGAAAAGGGGCTCACGAATTGCGAGCCCTTCGACCATCGGCGGGGGGAATTCCCCCCGCTGTACCGCAGTTTGCGTTGTGCCGCCAGTAGGCGATCAGTTCCGGTTGCCGCCGCTGAACGCGCTGAGCAGCATCAGCAGGTTCGAGAAGACGTTGTAGACATCCAGGTAGATGGCCAGCGTGGCGGACACATAGTTGGTTTCACCCCCGTTGACCACTCGCTGCAGGTCCACCAGCATGAAGGCGGAGAAGATGACGATGGCCAGGACCGAGATGGTCAGCATCAGCGCGGGCAGCTGCAGGAAGATGTTGGCCAGCGCGGCGACCAGGATGATGATCGCGCCGGTGAACAGCCATTTCTGCAGGTTGGAGAGGTCGCGCTTGATGGTCGTCGCCATGGTCGCCATGGCGCCGAACACCACGGCGGTACCGCCGAAGGCCGTCATGATCAGTTGCGAGCCGTTGTTCAGGCCCAGGACGAAGCCCAGCAGGCGCGACAGCATGACGCCCATGAAGAACGTGAAGGCCAGCAGCAGCGCCACGCCCAGGCCGGAGTCCTTGTTCTTCTCGATGGCGAACATCAGCCCGAAGGCGCCCAGCAGGAAGACAATGGCCGACATGCCCGGGCTGGCGCCCATGACTCGGTTCAGCCCGGTATACAGGCCCACCGCCGCCCCCAATACCGTGGGGATCATGGACAGCGCCAGCAGCCAGTAGGTATTGCGCAGGACGCGGTTGCGAACCACCTCGCCCGGTGCGCCGGCGTAGGCGCCCGCGCGGTTGAAGGGGGAAGGACGATAATCGTTCATGTGACGAGCTCCTGGTAGGGGGCCATTCAACGATGGCTACGATGCTTTGACGCAACCAAAGCCTGACAGTTCCCTGAATTATAAAGGCCAATGACCAAAGATTAACTCAGACCGCCGAAGACCGGTAGTGTGCCGGTGGACCGGGCCGGCCCGGTAAGGCGCGCACAACGGGTTCTGGAGAACCCGGCCCTGGCGCCCGGCACGCCGCGCCCCATCCCACCCCCTTTGGCGCCGCGCGTACGGTACAGGCTTATTCTCTTGGACCGTTCCCGGTGGCGTCCGTTCCGTACCCGGATAATTTCAGCCGGGCCGAAGCCGCCGGACCACCCGGTCCACCAGATCGGGCAACTCTGCCTCCAGCGATTGCCGGACATGATCCATGGCCTCGTCCAGCGCCCGCTGGACGGTATGTTCCAGTTCCGCCTGCAATGCCGCCCGCAGGACCGGATCCGGCGGCGGCGCCATTCCCGGCTGGGCGACGACGTCGGTCAGGATGGGCGGGTCATTGATGCTGTCGACCTTTTGCGTCAACGTCGGGATGGCGGGATCGGTATCGCGATAGTCCATGATTCCTCCTGAGGGCCGTCTCCGCATCCGGCGTACCGCGAGCCGGGGTATTGCGCGGCCGGAGCGTTCAGTTCGTGGCCTTGCCGCCGATGGCGTGGCTGTTCGGCGATTCGCCGCGCGCCTGGTAGTCGCGCCAACGCTGGCGCGCGGCCGGGCGGTCCTCGCCGTCCGCGGACACGATCTCCAGTATGCGCGGGAATGCGTCGTAATGGGGCGGGCAATGATCGTCCAGGTTGAGCAACCAGGGCGCGGGGCGGTCGGCCGTGGCGGGCGGGACCGCCGCGGCCGGGTCGGACGCCGTCAGGACGACGGGCGTTTCGGCCGCCAGAGGGTCGGTCGCCAGGACGTGCGGCACGAAGGAAATGTCGTCGAAGGCCCACAGCATGCGGTCGAAGGCATTCAGCCGCACGGGATCGGCGCAGTACACCACCAGCGGCTGGCCTGCCAGGTATTGCTTGCGCGCCACCTGGCAGGCGGTGCGCAGCCTGTCCGGCGCGCCGAAGGCGAAGTCGATGCGAGCCATGGCCGTTGCGGTTCCCGTGATGCGCGTCCGGGCTTCAGAGCTGGTTCAGCAGGTATTGCATCAGCAGCGGGACCGGGCGTGCCGTCGAGCCCTTTTCCTTGCCGCCGCGCCAGGCCGTGCCGGCGATATCCAGGTGGGCCCACGGATACGCCTTGGCAAAGCGGGACAGGAAGCAGGCCGCCGTCACGGCGCCCGCCGGCGGGCCGCCGATATTGGCCATGTCGGCGAAATTGGACTTCAGTTGTTCCTGGTAGGCATCGTCCAGGGGCATGCGCCAGGCCGTGTCCAGGGATTCCCGTCCGGCGCGCAGCAGGGCGTCCGCCAAGGCATCGTTCTTGGAGAACAGGCCGCTGTTGACGTTGCCCAGCGCCACCACGCAGGCGCCCGTCAGCGTGGCGATGTCGATGACCGCCGACGGCTTGAAGCGTTCCGCGTAGGTCAGCGCGTCGCACAGGATCAGGCGGCCTTCGGCGTCGGTATTGAGGATTTCGATGGTCTGGCCCGACATGCTGGTGACCACGTCGCCGGGCTTGTTGGCCTTGCCGCTGGGCATGTTCTCGCAGGTCGGGATCAGGCCCACGACGTCCAGCGGCAGTTGCAGTTCGGCCAACGCGCGGAAGGCACCCAGCACGCTGGCGGCGCCGCACATGTCGAACTTCATTTCATCCATGGTGGCGGCGGGCTTGATGGAAATGCCGCCCGAATCGAAGGTGATGCCCTTGCCAACCAGCACGATGGGGCCGGCTCCGTCCTTGGTCGTCTTGCGGGCGGGCTTGCCCGCATGCCGCAGGACGATGAAGCGCGGCGGTTCGTCCGATCCCCGCGCCACGGATAGGAAGGCTCCCATGCCCAGGGCTTCGATCTGCTTGCGGTCCATGACCTGGACCTTCACCGTTTTGTACGCGCGTTCCAGCTTGCGGGCGGTCTCGCCCAGGTAGGTCGGCGTGCACAGGTTGCCCGGCAGGTTGCCCAGGGTGCGCGCGAGTTCCATGCCGTTGGCGATGGCGCCGCCTTCACGCAGGCCGGCCTGTACGTGGGTGGCATCGCTGCGTTCGATGCAGTGGACGATTTTGCGCAGCTTGGGACGGGTCTCGCGGTCGGGCTTGCCGAAACTTTCGTCGTAGTGATAAGTGGCGTTGCCGGCGGCGATGGCCGCCTGGCGCGCGCGGGCGCGTATCGGGGTGCCCTCGATCGGGACGGAGACAAGCGTGGAGGCGCCTTCGGTCAACTGGGCACTGACGCAATAGGCGGCGAACGCCTGTTCCGCGGCGGCATGCGCCCGGGCGGAGTATTCCTCCTGCTTGCCCAGGCCCACCAGCACGACACGCTGCGCCGACACGCCGGGCAGCGAGCGCAGCAGCAGCGTGGTGCCCTGGCGGGCGCGGAACTCGGATTTCACTACTGTACGCAGCGCACCGTTGCTGGCGCGATCAATCAGGTCGGCCGCGGCAGTCAGGACGCCTTCGGCGAAGACACCCACTGCCAGCGCGGCGGTCTTGACCTGGTGCAGGGAGGCGGTGCTGTGTGTGCTAAATTCCAATGACATTGAAGGCGTTCCCGTATGCGTCGATAATTGGCGATTATCTCGCATATTCTCCCATGTCTCTATTCAAACGATCGGTTGTCAGCGAGATCACCAGCCACGCTGGCGTTGTCTTCTCTACGCTCGTGGTGGTCTGGCTCAGCGTGCTGCTGGTGCGCCTGCTGGGCGAAGCCGCGGGCGGTACCATCGGTCCGGACGTTGTGTTCGGCCTGGCGGCGTTTTCCACCATCACCGCGCTGCCCACCATTCTTTCCGTGGCGCTGTTCATCGCCGTGCTGACCACGGTCACGCGCAATTACCGCGAATCGGAAATGGTCGTCTGGTTCGCCAGCGGCCTGTCGCTGGCCGATTGGCTGCGCCCCGTCATGCGCGTGGCGGTGCCGGTGGGCGTGATGGTGGCGGTCCTGACACTGGTGGCGTCGCCCTGGGCTTATCGGCAGATCGGCGAATACCGCCAGCGGTTCGAGCAGCGCTCGGACCTGTCCAAGGTAACGGCGGGGCAGTTCGGCGAATCCCAGGATGGCGCACGGGTTTTCTTCGCCGAAGAACCCACCAAAAAGGGCGACGAACTGGGCCACGTCTTCGTGCGCGCGATCGATCCGGAGTGGCTCAGCGTACTGACCGCGGCCAGCGCACGCACGGAAACGATGCCCAACGGCGATCGTTTCCTGGTCCTGAGCGCGGGACATCGGTATGACCTCAAGCCGGGTTCGGCGGAATTCCGCATGGTCAATTTCGGTCAGTACGGCGTGCGGCTGGAAAGCAAGTCCACCGCCGATCCCGCCGCCGAGGCCCGCGCTGCCGCCGAACGCTCCAGCAAAGCGCGCAGTACCTTTCAACTGATCGAGGACAATACCCTCAATGCCTGGTCGCAGGTGATGTGGCGTATTTCCATGCCCGTGGCGGCGCTGGTCCTGGCCATCATGGCGATACCGCTGGGCGCCGTGAATCCGCGGCTGGGGCGCTCCGGCGACCTGCTGATCGCGGGGCTCGTGGCCTTGCTTTACATGAACCTGATCAATCTGTTCCGCGCCTGGATCGCCGATGGCCGCATACCCTTCGGTCTGGGCTGGTGGCCGGTGCACGCCGGGCTCATGGCCTTCGCGATGTATCTGTTCATGCGACGGTTGCGGGTCAAGGCTCCGAAGGACAGGGGCGACCGCAAGCCGCCATCGGCGGGAGCCGCGACAGCCTAGGCGGGCGCGTCGGGCGCTTGCCCGGCACCGTCTCGCCCGGGCGCGGCAGCCCGGTCCCTTCCCATCCCGAATTCCCTGTTGCGTTACACCCTGTACGTTGGCTTCCGCGCCCGCGTCCAGGGTGTTTTTCATGGCGGGGGTTTCCTCTACACTGGCTGCATAAGGCCAGGGCCCGCCGCAACCATGACGGGCTACCGGACGACGATTCCCACAAGGAACCAGGAGGAGACCATGAAGGAAATCCCGCGCATACCGTTGCTGATCGGCGGCGAACGCATCCAATCCCGCGCCGGCCAATGGCGTGACGTTATCAATCCCGCCACGCAGGAAGTCGTGGCGCAAGTGCCTTATGCCACCCCGGAAGAACTGGACCGGGCGGTGGCGAATGCCAAGGAAGCCTTCAAGACCTGGCGCAACAGCGGCCAGGGCGCGCGCATGCGTGTCATGCTGAAGCTGCAGCAGTTGATGCGCGAAAACACCGGCAAGCTCGCCGAACTGATCACCCGGGAACACGGCAAGACCCTGCCGGATGCAGAGGGAGAGGTCGGACGGGGGCTGGAGGTCGTCGAACATGCCTGCGCCATCGCCAGCCTGCAACTGGGCGAGTACGCGGAGAACGCGGCGTCCGGCATCGATGTCTATACGCTGATCCAGCCGCTGGGCGTATGCGCGGGCATCACGGCCTTCAATTTCCCGGTCATGCTGCCTTGCTTCATGTTCCCCATCGCGGTGGCCTGCGGCAATACCTTCGTGCTGAAGCCCTCCGAGCAGGACCCTTCATCGTCCCTGTTCCTGGCCGAACTGGCGCTCGAGGCGGGCCTGCCGCCCGGCGTGCTGAATGTCGTCCATGGCGGCGCGGACACCGCCATCGCGTTGTGCGAGCACCCCGATATCAAGGCGGTTTCCTTTATCGGTTCGACCCGCGTGGGCACGGAAATCTATCGCCGCGCTTCCGATGCCGGCAAGCGATGCCAGGCCATGATGGGCGCCAAGAACCACTGCGTGATCCTGCCGGACGCCGACCCTGAAGTCGCCTTGAACCAGCTGCTGGGCGCGGCCTTCGGGGCCGCCGGCCAGCGCTGCATGGCGGCCTCGGTGGCGGTCTTCGTGGGGGCCTCGCGCGATTGGCTGCCGGAATTCGTCGCCCGCGCCAGGCAACTCAAGGTCAATGCTGGCACGGACCGCAACGCCGACCTGGGGCCGCTGGTGTCGCAGGCCGCCAAGGCGCGCGTGGAAAGCCTGATCCAGCACGGCGTGGACGAGGGTGCCGAACTCCTGCTGGATGGCCGCGGCATCCGGGTTGCCGGATTCGAACAGGGCAATTTCGTCGGTCCCACCGTATTTGGCGGCGTGCGCGGCGGCATGAAGGTCTATACCGAAGAAATCTTCGGACCCGTCCTGTGCGTGGTGGGCGTCGAGACGCTGGAAGAGGCCGTCGAATTCATCAACGCCAATCCCAATGGCAACGGCGTGGCCCTGTTCACGCAGGATGGCGGCGCGGCGCGCTATTTCCAGAACAACATCGACGTCGGGCAGGTGGGCATCAATATCCCCATCCCCGTGCCGGTGGCCTGGTTCAGCTTTACGGGATCGCGCGGCTCCAAGCTGGGTGACCTGGGGCCGAACGGCAAGCAGGCGGTGCAGTTCTGGACTCAAACCAAGACCGTCACCGCGCGCTGGGCCGCCCATGGACGCACGGTCAATACGACCATCACGATGCGTTGACGCGCGCGGCAGCCGTGCCCGAGGGCTGGCCGCCGCCGGCGACCAGCCCGATCAGCAGCACGATGACCAGCATGGCGGCCGCGTCCAGGAACAGCAGGCGGTGGTTGCCCCCCGTTGCGTTGAACTGCGCGGAAAAGCCATAGGCGGCGATGGCCAGGCTGATGGCCGATGTGACGCTGGCCCGGGACCAGGCGATGTTCTGTCGCGTCGCATTGTGCTCGACCACTTCGTGCACCCGGGCCAGGGCAAGGGGAACCATGCCCGGCGCGAAAGTCCCGGTGATGACGGTCAGAAGACCCAGCACCAGCAGATTGCTGCTGGCGTAAAGCCCCAGGAATACGACAGCCATCACGACCGAGACGATGCTGACCGTCGACTTCGCTCCCAGGCGGTCGGCCAGGTAGCCATACAGCGGCGGACCCGCGATCGCGCCCACGCCATAGATCGCCCAGAACACCGATCCCAGGTGCGTGCCGCGTCCAAGACCGCGGGCGATGAAATCGACCAGGAAGATCATCGTCGGCACGGCGGCGCCGGCCATCAGCCCGTATTGAAGATAGAGCCATCCCACATCCCGCCCGAAGCGCGCGGGTCGCGTGGAATGGGGCGCCGATGGTGACGGGGCGGAAGCAAGCTTGCTGGACGGCCAGGCGAACCAGCTGACCGCCGTCAAAAGGGCGGAAATCACGCCCAGGCCGATCCAGGTTTGCGCCAGGCCCAACTCCAGCAACAGCGGAATGACGGTGCCGGACCCCGCGATGCCCAGCCCTAGTCCCAGGAAGATGGCGCCTCCCGCGGCGCCCTTGCGGGCCGGCGGGACATGGGGAAATATCGTCCCCGCGACTAGCACCATGACGACGCCGCCGGCAATGCCCGACGCGAAGCGCCAGCCGAAGTACCACCAGAACGACAAGGGCAGCGCACAGGCGAAGAATGCGGCGGAAATCAACAGCATCATCAGCCGCAATACGTGTTCGTTGGCCAGGCGCGAGGCCAGGGGCCGGCCCATCAGCGCGCCGACGACATAGCCGGCCAGGTTGGCGGAACCAAGATAGACCACCACGGAGGGCGCGAACCACTGCGCGTGTATCAGTTCCGGTATCAGCGGCGTGAAGGCGAAGCGGGCGAGCCCGATGCTGTCCAGGCTGGCACACAGGCCGGCGAATATGTATCGCCAGACGAGCATCCGGTCGATGGCTCGGGGCGATAAGCGGGAGGCGGAAGAGGAGCTCGGCATTTTGATCAGCGTTGTGAAGGGCGCGGTTGGCCGCGGCCGGCGGGTCGGTTGTTTGACATTAGTGTCAAGTTTGACAATCTAGTCAAGATTGACGCTTGTGTCAAGAATGTGCTCCAATCTTTGTAAAGGGCGCGGCGGCCATTACCTGGACCGCGACGCAACCGACCGGAGTACAAGATGGCTGGAGTCCGCCAATTCGATGAGCGCGAGGCCCTGGACAAGGCCTTGGCCCTGTTCTGGAAGCAGGGCTATTCCAATACGACGATGCAGGAGCTGGCCGCCGCGACGGGCGTGCAGCGCGGATCCCTGTACAACGCTTATGGCGACAAGGAGACCTTGTTCCTGCGTGTGTTCGACGTCTACAGGGAGAGCTATGTCGAGCAGATGCGCAAAGCCCTGGACCATGCCGATCCCCGGGAAGCCTTGCGGCAATTCTTCGCGTTCGCGATAAGCATGATGACGACCGGCACGCCGTCGCGCGGCTGCCTGAGCACCAAGACGGCGGTCGGTACGGAAGAACTCGACGAGCCCATGCGCGCCGTCATCCGGGGCCTGCTCGATGAAATCGAAGCGGCGCTTTACGACCGGTTGACCCGCGCGGACGCGCAAGGGCGTCTGACTATGGACGCGCGGGACGCCGCCCGCATGATCGTGACCATGACGCGGGGTCTGGTGGTGATCGAGCGCGTCTACCAGGACGTTAAGCGCATGCGCAGGATGGCGGATCTGCTGATCGGCCAATTGTTGAAACCGGAATGAAGCGAAGCCTGCGCGGTATCGCAGCGCTCCGTGGCCGCGACAGGGCCATGAGACATAGACCATCAGGAGACATCAAATGGCGGTACGGCGTATCGTGACCAACATCGCTGCCCCTTCGATCGAACAGGTCAAACGCTTCTACCAAGCCCTGTTCGATCTGGATGTCATCATGGACCACGGCTGGCTGGTGACACTGTCGTCGGGCGAGTCTGCTCTTACCCAGGTAAGTATCGCGACGGAGGGCGGCTCCGGAACGCCGGTACCCGATCTTTCCATCGAAGTCGACGATGTCGACGAGGTGTATCGCCGTGCCAAGGCGCTCGGGCTCGATATGGTCTACGAGCTGACGGATGAACCTTGGGGCGTGCGGCGCTTCTTCGTCCGCGATCCGGTGGGTAAGCTGGTGAACATCCTGGCGCACGGCAGAATGTGATAAAGCGCTTCGTCAGCCCGATTCATCGACAATCTCGTGCTGCAGGTTAGGGCAGAAGCCATTATCAGAGGCCTCGTGACGAATCCCGCGCACGCTATCCGTACAGAGCCGTTCCGCCATCGGCTGATCATTGTCGAAGGCATCATGGGGTCGGGCAAGTCAACGACCATGCGCTTCATAGCCAAGGCTCTTGAAGAGTCGGGGCGGTTGGCGTTGCCCATACATGAAAGGACAGAGCCGCACCCAGTCCGCGCAACCGATGATCTCGAGCATTGGTTTGAGCCATGGCGGGATGCGACGCCGCGGCAGCTTGCGTCCAGCGCACTGGCCAGGTGGGCCGCATTCGTCGAAAAGGCTCGGAATGATTCGACTATTCCCGTATTGGACGGCCAGCTATTTCATGGGGACCTGACCCATCTCCTGCTGATGGATGCGGATGCTGCTCTGATTGCGGACTACGTGCGGGCCTTGGCTGCGACCGTTGCGCCGCTCAGCCCGTTCGTGCTGTATCTCTGGCAAGAGGACGTCGAAAAAGCAATCCGGACGGTCTGTACGGAGCGTGGCCCCGAATGGGTGAACTATCAGGTGAATTGGAAGCTTGCCGGTCCGTACTGTGTTCGCCAAGGCTACCGAGGGCTGGCGGGTTTGATCTCCTTGTATCGCGACTACCGGGACCTGACGGACCGTCTCTTTGAAGAGATACCCCTTGCGAAAATGGCAATCGAGAATTCCCGGAGAGAGTGGGCGGCCTATCAGCGGCAGATTATGACGGCGTTGGGACTGTAGGTGCAAAGCAATGCCGAAGGACCCACGGCCAACGACTGGGGGTGTCAATGAGACGGATCCTTGCCATAGGTGGTGGCGGCTTCATGATGGAAGACGCCTTATCTCCAATCGATGAGTATCTGGTTCAGCTCACGGGGAAAGCGCGGCCACGGATCTGTTATCTCGCAACGGCTGGCGGAGATCTTCCTGCGCATCTCGAAAAATTTCACGCCGTCTACGGCAATTTGGGCTGTGAAACGTCGCACCTGGCGTTCTTCCGGCGACCGGATTCGCGGGCTATTCCAGTTGCGAGCTTGCGCGAAGCGCTTCTGGAACAGAACGCCATATTTGTCGGCGGTGGCAACACCAAGTCTGCGCTTGCCGTCTGGCGCGAATGGGGCCTCGATACGGTGTTGCGGGAGGCTTGGGAGAGCAATGTCGTTCTTGCGGGCATGAGCGCCGGCGCAATGTGCTGGTTCGAGGCCGGCCTGACCGATTCGTTCCGTGACGGCTCTTATCGTCCACTGGACTGCTTGGGACTCTTGCCTGGTGGCTGCGCGACTCATTACAGCAGTGATGGAAAGAAGCGTCAGGATCTACATGCCGTACAACGGGCGGGAACGATGCCGCCATCCATTGCCATCGATGATTTTGCTGCCGCGGTCTACGCCGGCATTGCATTGGAAAGCGTGCTTGCTTGGCGAACTGGCTCTACCGCTTATCAGGTTCGTTGCGAAGGCGAGGCGGTGACCGAAATGGCGTTGCCGGTCAAGCAAATCGGTCGATAGATTGAAGGGTCTGCCGCAGCTTTGGCGGCGACGAATCGAAGTTCATTCACGGTCGGTATCGATCGCCGGAATGATAGGCACGTAAGGTATGTCACACCTGAGCGCTACGGTCTTTCCACCGATGGGCAGAAGCATAGACCGTAAAGTAATTTAGAAATATCTCTTTATTACTTATAATTGGATTCCCTCCTAGGAATCCGCTTCATGAACCTGCAACAGTTCCGTTTCGTCCGCGAGACCATCCGCCGGGATTTCAATCTGACGGAAGCGGCGCGCATGCTGTACACCTCCCAGCCTGGCGTCTCCAAGGCCATCATCGAGTTCGAGGATGAACTGGGCGTCAAGATCTTCGAGCGACACGGCAAGCGCATCAAAGGATTGACCAAGCCGGGGTTGGCCGTTTCCCAGGTGATCGACCGCATCATGCGGGAAGTCGACAACCTGAAGAAAGTCAGCGACGAGTTCGCGCGCCGGGACGAGGGGGGATTGGTCATCGCCTGCACGCATACCCAGGCGCGGTACCTCTTGCCGCGCGTCATCCCGGCATTCCGCCGGCAGTTTCCCAAGGTGCACCTGTCGCTGGCGGAGGGCAGTCCGGGGCAATTGGCCGAGATGGTGCTGCATGAACAGGCCGACCTGGCCATCGCCACCGAATCGCTGGCGCTGACGCCGGGTTTGGCCACGCTGCCTTGCTATACCTGGGAACACACCGTGGTGGTGCGGCCCGACCATCCACTGGCCGAGCTGACTTCCAGTGAGGCGAAGCGCCTGACGCTGGCGCAGCTGGCAGCCTATCCGCTGGTCACCTACGACCGTGCCTTCACCGGCCGTACGACCATCGACGAGGTCTTCGCGGCGCAGGGCGTGCATCCGGATATCGTGCTGGAAGCCATCGACGCGGACGTGATCAAGACCTATGTCGACGTGGGGCTGGGCATCGGCATCATCGCGGGCGTGGCTTACGATCCGCGGCGCGACAGCAACCTGGTGGGATTGCCCGTGGGGCATCTGTTCGGCACGCATACGACCCGGATAGGGATCAAGGCCGGCGTATTCCTGCGCGATTACGTCTACACCTTTATCGAGATGCTGACGCCGGCGCTGACCCGCCAGGCAGTCCTGGACGCACTTCAAGGCGTGAAGGAATAAAAAGCCGCCGGTTCGGCGCCAGCATCGATGACCCCACCGCACGCGGGGCGGGAAGCGCATTCCGCCCAGGGGGGCTATATGCCTGCGCCCTCTCATAGCGAAATTAAATGAGAATTCATCTCATTTACTTGCCCAGACAAACAAGAATCATTATCATTGGTTCACGATCAACGACGCAACGAGGTCTGTCATGTCGACGGCACTTAGCGCAGTGGTGGTGGGCGCGGACCGGCTGGGCAATATCCCGGATCTGCTGAAAGGGCACAATATCGCGATCACGCATCACATCAGCGGACGCGATCCCTCCCATCAGAAACGCGGGCTGCAGCTGCCTTCGGGCACGCAACTGGTGATTCTGCTGACCGATTTCCTCGGTCATAACGTTATGAAGACGTTTCGGCAGTCGGCCCAGCGTTCGGGTATCCGTGTCGTCGCCTGCCGGCGCTCGGTATGCAGCATGCAGCAGGCGCTGACGCAGTGCGGGCTGTGTGCCCGGGCGGCCGGGTAGGGCTCGGGTCAGGCAGTAAGGAAAAAGGCCGGTCGCTGCAATAGCGACCGGCCTTTTTTCTTGGGCCGGGAATATCCCGCCACCCGTAATGGGTCGGGCAGGGGATCAGTTCTGGGCGCGCGCCGAGGCCACCAGCGTGGTATCGATGCGCCGGGCGCCGTTGTAACGCTTGTTCCAGTAGGCCATGTCCATGCGTTCGATGCGGACGACGCCGCCGCGGCTGGGCGAGTGCACGAAGCGGTCTTCGCCCACATAGATGCCCACATGCGAATAGCGGCGGCCCATGGTGTTGAAGAACACCAGATCGCCCACTTGCAGGTCGTTGCGCGCCACCGGCACGCCTACCCGGTACATTTCCGCGGCGGTGCGCGGCAGCTTCAAGCCGAGGGATTGTTCGGCGACGTAGTTGACCAGGCCGCTGCAATCGAACCCCGTGCTGGGCGACTCGCCACCGGTACGATAGCGAATACCCAGATAGTTCAGTGCTTCGCCTGCCAGTACAGTATTGTCGGTCGTGCCGCCGGCACCGGGATAGCTGGCCGCGGTACGGCCGGAGCGGCGCATCTTCTGCGCCAGCAGCATGCCGATGGGATCGTCGCTGTCGGCGGTGGTCCAGGCGGCGTCGTAGGCGTCCTGCTCGAAGCCGCTATAGGCGGTATCGCGGCTGGTCGCGGTGTTGGCGCAGCCCGCCAGAACGGCCATGCCGGCCATGATGGCGGCAAGGCGCAGGACGCGGGCCTGATGGGTTAGGAATCGATAAAAAGATAGTGTGCGGTAGTCGTATCGTTGCATTGTTCGCTTGAAGGCGCGGATGAGCACGCCTGGAAGACGACGGACGACCGCCGTGTAGGAAAATTCTGCGGGGCGATTCTATCAGACCTGCGTATAGGTTCCCGGGGAACCGCGTATACGCCTTCTCTCACCCAGCGCCGAAGCTGGCGCACTGCATAAGATGGATAGAATCGGCGGATAAAAATGCCGAAAGAGCAGCACTGCCGTGACGGGCGCTCGTGCGAGCCAGGTGACCGCTTCGCCATGTCCCGCCGCGCAGACTCGGACAACTCGTAAGGAACGTCAGAATCTGCAACAGACGGAAGATAACAGGAGACCGCCATGCAAAAAACCCGGGTTTTCCATTACTCCTCGGTCCATCACCCTGAAACATTTTGGCACCGTGAGGCCGGGCGTATCCATTGGGATGTGCCGCCTGAGACCGTTCTCGACTTCAGCCGGCCGCCTTTTGCTCGTTGGTTTGCCGGCGGCCGTACCAATCTGTGTTTCAACGCGGTGGATCGCTGGCTCCCCCAACTGGCGGATAGACAAGCGCTGATCTGGGTATCCACGGAAGTCGATCAGGAAAGAATATATACGCGCGCGCAGCTCTTCGATGAGGTCAACGCGGTGGCGGCCATGTTGCGGGAACAGGGTGTCGGGCCAGGCGACCGCGTTCTTATCTATATGCCCATGGTGCCCGAGGCGGTCTTCGCGATCCTGGCCTGCGCCCGGCTGGGCGCCATTCATTCCGTCGTCTTCGGCGGCTTTGCCTCGCACAACCTGGCCCAGCGCATCGACGATGCGCGGCCCAAGGTCATCGTGTCGGCCGATGCCGGCTCGCGCGCCGGCAAGGTGGTGCCCTACAAGCCGCTGTTGGACAAGGCGCTGGGCATGAGCCAGGCGCAGCCGGACGCGGTGATCCTGGTCGACCGCGGCCTGGCGCCCGTGCCCCGTGGCCCGCGCGACCACGACTACGCCGAGCTGCGCGCCCGCCACGAAGGCGCGCGCGTCCCGGTAGCCTGGATGGAGTCGGACGCCCCCAGCTATATCCTCTATACCTCCGGGACGACGGGCAAACCCAAGGGCGTGCAGCGCGACACCGGCGGCTACGCGGTTGCCCTGGCCGCATCGATGGAATACATCTTCGACGGCAAGCCGGGCGAGACATTCTTCTGCACCAGCGATATTGGCTGGGTGGTGGGCCATTCCTACATCATTTATGGGCCGCTCATCGGCGGGCAGGCCACGCTGCTCTACGACGGCACGCCGGTACGGCCCGACGGCGCCATCCTGTGGAAGCTGGTCGAGCGCTTCAAGGTCAACACCCTGTTTTCCGCGCCGACGGCGGTACGCGTGCTCAAACGCCAGGACCCGGCGCTGCTGCGGCGTCATGACCTGTCCTCGCTGCGTGCGGTCTACCTGGCCGGCGAACCGCTGGACGAGCCGACCGCGCGCTGGATCGGCGAAGGCCTGGGCAAGCCCATCATCGATAACTATTGGCAGACCGAAAGCGGCTGGCCGATCCTGTCGGGGCAACCTGGTGTGGAGCGGGTACCCACGAAATTCGGCAGCCCTTCGTTTCCTTGCTACGGTTTCGACGCGAGGGTGGTCAGCGAGACCACCGGCGAGGACCTGGGACCCGGCCAGAAGGGCGTGGTCGTGATCGTCCCGCCTTTGCCGCCGGGCGCGATGACGACGATATGGGGCGATGACGAGCGCTTCGTGCGCACGTATTTCGAATCCATCCCAGGACGCCAGGTGTATTCGACCTTCGATTGGGGCATGGTGGACGACGAGGGCTACTGGTACATCCTGGGACGTACCGACGATGTCATCAACGTGGCGGGCCATCGTTTGGGCACGCGGGAAATCGAGGAATCGATAAGCAGCCATCCCAACGTGGCCGAGTGCGCGGTGGTCGGGGTGGCGGACGATCTGAAGGGACAAGTCGCCCACGCCTTCGTGGTGCTGAAGGAAGAACCCGCGGACCGTCCCGCCGTTGCCGCGCTGGAAGGCGATATGATGCGCGTGGTCGAAGAACAGTTGGGCGCGGTCGCGCGGCCCGCGCGTATCCGCTTCGTCAGCGCCTTGCCGAAAACCCGTTCGGGCAAAGTGCTGCGACGCGCGATCGTCGCGGTTTGCGAAGGGCGGGATCCCGGCGATCTGCCGACCATCGAAGATCCGAATGCCCTGCAAAAGCTCAAGGAATCCCTCATATGATCACCAAGCCAGCCCTTACCGCGGACGACGTCAAGAAAATCCTGGCCGCGGCCGAAGCGCATGCCCTGAAGAACCAATGGCCCGTCACGATCGCGGTGACGGACGATGGCGGGCACCTGCTGGGCATGCTGCGCCTGGACGGTGCCGCGCCCGTCAGCGCGCATATCGCGCCCGCCAAGGCGCAGACCGCGGCCATGGGCCGGCGCGAATCGCGCGTCTATGAAGAAAGCATCAACAACGGCCGCTACGCTTTCCTTTCCGTTCCGGCGATCAACGGCCTGCTGGAAGGCGGCGTGCCCATCGTGGTGGATGGACATACCGTGGGCGCGGTGGGCGTGTCCGGCGTGAAGGCGCCGGAAGACGCGGAGACCGCCAAAGCCGGCATCGCGGCGCTGGGCCTATGACGCGGTCGCCGTCGTCGGCCCCGGAGCCATCCCGGGCCGGCACGCCGGCGGCCGAGGATGCCGCCGGCCTGGCGGCCGCCGGCGTGCCCCCAGGGAATCCCGCCACGGTCGAGGGCAGCCTGAACCCGGGCGTGTCGCGGCGCGAGGTCTGGTCCTGGGCAATGTACGACTTCGCCAATTCCGGGTATACGACCGTCATCCTGACCACCGTGTTCAGCGCCTACTTTGTGGGCGTGGTGGGGGGCGGTGCCCATTGGGCAACGCTGGCGTGGACGGGCGCGCTGTCGGTTTCCTATCTTGCCATCATGCTGACCATGCCGACGCTGGGCGCGCGCGCCGACGCGGGCGGCGCGAAGCGCAAGCTGCTATTCGGCAGTACGGTGGGGTGCATTCTCGCTACCCTGACGCTGACCCAGGCCGGGCCGGGCGACGTATGGCCGGCGCTGATCGGCATCGCCGTCTCCAACTATTTCTACTGCATCGGCGAATCCGCGGTGGCTTCTTTCCTGCCCGAACTGGCGCGGCCGCAGGCGCTGGGCCGGGTGTCGGGGTGGGGCTGGAGCTTCGGCTATTGCGGAGGCATGCTCACTCTGGGCCTGTCCCTGGTCGTCGTGTCGCTGGCGCAGGCGCGCGGCGAAAGCGCGCCGCAATTCGTGCCATGGGTCGTGGCGCTGACCTGCCTGGTATTCGCGCTGTCGGCGCTGCCGTCCTTCCTGTGGCTGCGCGAACGTGCGCGGCCGCGTACGGGGGCGCAGGCCGCGCCCGACATGCTGGGCCAGCTGTTGCGCGCGTGGCGCGATACGGGGCGCCATCATTTGCAGTTCCGCCGCCTGCTGATGTGCGTGGCCTGCTACCAGGCCGGCATCGCCGTGGTCATCACGCTGGCCGCGGTCTATGCCGAACAGGCCATGGGCTTCAAGATGGCGCAGATCATGATGCTCGTCTTCCTGGTCAACATCGCGGCGGCGGCGGGCGCCTTCCTGTTCGGCTATCTGCAGGACAGCATCGGCCACAAGCGGGCGCTGGCCATCACCTTGTGCGGCTGGATCGCCATGGTACTGATCGCCTATGCGGCCGTGACCGTCAGTGTGTTCTGGATCGCCGCCACGCTCGCGGGGCTGTGCATGGGTACCAGCCAAAGTGCGGGGCGCGCCATGGTCGGCGCGCTGGCGCCCAAGAAAAGGCTGGCGGAGTTCTTCGCGCTGTGGACCTTTTCCGTGCAGCTGGCGGCCGTCGTCGGTCCCTTGACCTATGGCCTGGTAACCTGGCTGACACACGGTAATCATCGCCTGGCCATCCTGGTGACGGGCGTGTTTTTCGTCGGTGGCCTGGCGTTGTTGCAGCGGGTGGACCTGGCGCGCGGCATGGCGGAACGCCAGGCCGCTTCCGACCTCCCCGGTGCCGACCCGGCGCCGGCGTCGCCCGGGTCGCCGGTTTGACGCTATCATCGGACGGTAGGCGACGCCGGGCCGCGCCCGGCCCCGTCGCCCTGGCGCTGTCGCATTTCGTCGCATCGCGCCGTATCGTTCCCACTGCCTGATCCTGACTTCCATGACCTCCCATACCTTTTTCTGCGTGGACGGCCACACTTGCGGCAACCCCGTGCGCATGGTCGCGGGCGGTGCCCCGGCACTGCAGGGTGCCAATATGGTCGAGAAACGCGCGCATTTCCTGCGCGAGTACGACTGGATACGCACCGGCCTGATGTTCGAGCCGCGCGGCCACGACATGATGTCGGGCGCGATCCTGTATCCGCCGACGCGGCCGGATTGCGACATCGCCTTTCTCTTCATCGAGACGTCCGGATGCCTGCCGATGTGCGGGCACGGCACCATCGGCACGGTGACTATGGCTCTCGAACGCGGGCTGGTGACGCCGCGCGAGCCCGGGGTCCTGCGCATCGATACGCCGGCCGGCCTCGTGCAAGCGCGCTACGAAATGGACGGGCCCTATGTGAATAGCGTGCGGATCACCAACGTGCCGTCTTTTCTGTTCGCCACCGGCCTGGAAGCCGAGGTCGAGGGCCTGGGCCTGGTCAAGGCCGATGTCGCCTACGGGGGCAATTTTTACGCCATCGTGTCGCCGCAGCAGGCTTTCGCCGGCCTGGAGAACGTCCAGCCTTCCGACCTGCTGCGCTGGAGCCCCCGGCTGCGGCAGGCGTTCGGCAGCAAGTATCAATTCGTTCATCCGGAGAACCCCGCCATCAATGGACTGTCCCACGTCCTGTGGACGGGCACGCCGCAACATCCGGAAGCTCATGCCCGCAACGCCGTGTTCTATGGCGACAAGGCGATCGACCGGTCGCCGTGCGGTACCGGGACCTCGGCGCGCATGGCCCAGTGGGCGGCGCAGGGCAAGCTGGATGTCGGCAGCGATTTCGTGCACGAGAGCATCATCGGTACGTTGTTCCGCGGCCGCGTGGAATCGCGCACACGGGTCGGCGACCTGGACGCCATCGTGCCGTCCATCGAAGGCTGGGCGCGCATGACCGGGTACAACACCATCTTCATCGACGACCGCGATCCCCTGAAGCATGGGTTCCAATTGAAGGACAAGGTTTAGCGTGTCCCTGGCGGGCAGCATCGCGCGAGATGCTACTCCCCGACGGGGAGTTCCCCGGCCACACTTTTTCACAGGCGAGGTCCCAATGGAAATCAGGCTACCCACTTTCTTTTCGTCCTGGCGCGTGCTGGCCCTGATGCTGCTGACTTCGCTGCTGTCCGGCTGCGGGATGAACAACATCCCCACGCTGGACGAACAGGTCAAGGCAGCCTGGGCGCAGGTGGAAAACCAATACCAGCGCCGCGCCGACCTTATTCCCAACCTGGTGGAGACCGTCAAGGGCTATGCCAAACAGGAACAGGACACCCTGACCGCGGTGGTAGAGGCGCGTGCCAAGGCGACGTCGATCAAGGTGGATGCCAGCACCATCGACGATCCGCAGAAGCTGCAGCAGTTCGATCAGGCACAGCAGCAGCTTGGCGGCGCGTTGAGCCGCCTGCTGGTGGTTTCCGAGCGCTACCCGGACCTGAAGTCGAACCAGAACTTCCTGGCCCTGCAATCGCAGCTCGAGGGAACGGAGAACCGCATCGCCGTGGCCCGGCGCGATTACATCGCGGCGGTGGAGCGCTACAACACCGAGATCCGCACCTTCCCGGGTCGCCTGTGGCATATGGTGCTGTATCGCGACCTGCCGCTGCGCGAAACCTTCAAGGCGAGCGCGCCGCAGGCGGACCAGGCGCCCAAGGTGAAATTCTGATGAGGCGCACGGCAGCCGGGTGGGTGGCCGCGGTCGTGCTGTCGGCCTATGCGCTGGCGGCCGGGGCCCAGGTACCAGCGCAGAAAGAGGGCGCCCAGCCTTCGCGCTCGACGATTTCCGGGCCGTTTTCGGCGGGGGCGCCGTCGGATGCGCCGACGCCGTCCACGTCCGGGGCTGGCACTCCTGCCGCCGGTACCCCGGGGGCCGATACGGCCAAGGCCAACACGTCAGGCTCCAATGCGCCCGCTCCCACGCCGGGTGGGGCCGGCCCCACCGCGCCCGATGCGCGGGCGCCCGCGCCTGGCGCGGCCGGCCCCACCGCGCCCGGTGCGCGGGCGCCCGCGCCTGGCGCGGCCGGCGATGCGGCGTCCGATTCCGCCACGGCGGGTGCCCCCACGCCGGCCCTGGTGGGCCGTGTCGTCGATGACGCCGGTTTGCTCGACCCGGCCAGCAGCTCGCGGTTGGCCGAGATGCTGGCCGCGCACGAGAAGGCCACGGGCCAGCAAGTGGTGGTGGTCACCGTGCCCAGCTTGCGCGGCGTACCGATCGAGGATTTCGGCTACCAGCTGGGGCGCCGTTGGGGCATCGGCCAGAAAGGCAAGGACAACGGCGCGCTGCTGATCGTCGCGCGCGACGATCGGAAGGTGCGCATCGAGGTCGGCTATGGCCTGGAAGGGACGCTGACGGATGCGATCTCGTCGTCCATCATCAACCAGGTCATCATTCCCGCCTTCCGGCAGGGCGACTTCAACAAGGGCATCGTCGACGGCACCACGACCATGCTGAAGGTGTTGAGCGGCGATCCGGACGCGGTTCCGCAACGCCAGGTGGCGGCCGAACGGGACGGGCCCACATCCATTCCTGTCTTCATCATCCTGCTGTTCATCGTCATTGTCGTGATTTCGCGCATGCGTGGCGGTGGCACAGGTGGCCGCAGGGGCGGCGTGCTGCCTGGCGCCATACTCGGTGGCATCGCCGGCAGCCGAGGCCGGTACGGGTCGTCCGGCGGATTTGGCGGCGGTGGCGGGTTCGGCGGTGGCGGCGGGTTTACGGGCGGCGGCGGCAGTTTCGGTGGCGGCGGTGCCTCCGGCAATTGGTAGCGGTACGCGCCGGCATCCAGGACAGCGATGCCGGGCGCAAGGCGATGGGCGAAACCTGGCCGGATAACGGCCGGCCAGCAATGACGGGACGATATGACACTGCTGAATGAAACCGAACTGCGGCAGGTGGCGCAAACCATCGCCCGGATCGAGCGCGATACCGACGCGGAGATCGTCACCGTACTGGCCGCGCGGGCCGACGACTATGCCTATATCCCGCTGCTGTGGGCCAGTGTGATCGCGCTGGTGGTGCCGGGCCTGCTGAACTACGGCGTCGTCGTATTAGGCCCCCACGAGCTGCTGATGACGCAATGGGCGGTTTTTATCGTGCTGGCTTTGCTGTTCCGGATTCCATCGATTACGACGCGCCTGATCCCTCGGCATGTGCGCCGCTGGCGCGCGGCCAATCTGGCGCGCCGGCAGTTCCTGGAGCAGAACCTGCACCATACCCAAGGCGAAACCGGGATGCTGATTTTCGTGTCGGAAGCCGAACGCTACGTCGAGATCCTGGTGGATCGCGGTATCAGCGCCCGGCTGCCGGATGCGACGTGGGAGCCCATCATCGCCACATTCACCGAACAGGTGCGCAAGGGCGAAACCTTGCAGGGCTTCGTAGGCTGCATCGAACGCTGCGGGGCGCTGCTCGCGCAGCATCTTCCCAGCACGTCGCAGCGCGACGAATTGCCGAACCGGCTGATCGTGCTTCCCTAGCGCGTGGCCGCGCGCAGCGTTCGCCGCGCCTAGGGTTTTTCCCAGTCCGGACGGCGGCGGATATCCGGCGCTGCTGCTATTCTTCTTTCTTGTCGGCGAGGCCCGTTCCGACAGGGCAGCGGGCTCGCCAGGACACCCCATAACGCGCGTGCCGCGCGGGCTTTCGCCGCCCGCACAGGCCGCCGGCCAGGCAGCAAAGAACAACAGAACCACGCATATCGTCTTCAGGAGACCGCCATGTCCAACGCCATCCAATCCGTGCTGGTCGAAAACCGGGTATTCCCACCGCCCCAGCGCGCATCGCAGGGAGCCAGCATTCCCAGCATGGAAGCCTACGAAAAGCTGTATCGGGAGGCCGACCAGGACAGTTCGAATTTCTGGGCCCGCATGGGGCGCGAGAACCTTGCCTGGACCAAGCCCTTTACCCAGGTCCTGGACGATAGCAATGCGCCGTTCTACCGATGGTTCGCCGATGGCGAGCTGAACGTATCGTTCAACTGCCTGGACAGGCAGGTCCAGAACGGCAACGCCGGCAAGGTCGCCATCATTTTCGAAAGCGACGACGGCAAGGTGGACAAGGTCACCTATGCCGACCTGCTGGCGCGGGTCTGCCGTTTCGCCAACGGCCTGAAATCGCTGGGCTACAAGAAGGGCGACCGCGCCATCATCTATATGCCGATGTCCGTGGAGGCCGTGGTGGCGATGCAGGCCTGCGTGCGGCTGGGCGTCATCCATTCGGTGGTCTTTGGCGGCTTTTCGGCCAAGAGCCTGCAGGAACGCATCGTGGACGTCGGTGCCACGCTGGTCATTACGGCCGACGAACAGGTCCGTGGCGGCAAGGTGATCCCGCTCAAGCCCGCCGTCGAGGAAGCCTTCGGCATGGGCGGCTGCGAGGCCGTGCGCCAGGTCGTCGTATATCGACGCACGGGCGGGCAGGTGGCGTGGAACGCCGGCCGCGACCTGTGGATGCACGAAGTCCAGGCCAACCAGCCGGATACCTGCGAGCCGGTCCCGGTAGAGGCCGAACACCCCCTCTTCATCCTGTATACGTCCGGTTCGACCGGCAAGCCCAAGGGCGTGCAGCATTCGTCGGCGGGCTACCTGCTGTGGGCGCTGCTGACGGTGAAATGGACGTTCGACGCGCGGCCCGACGACGTCTATTGGTGCACCGCCGACGTCGGCTGGATCACCGGCCATTCCTATATCGCCTATGGACCGCTGGCCGCGGGCCTGACGCAGGTCATGTTCGAAGGCGTGCCGACCTATCCCAACGCCGGGCGTTTCTGGGACATGATTGCCCGCCACAAGGTCACCACCTTCTATACGGCGCCCACCGCCATCCGGTCGCTGATCAAGGCGGCGGACGCCAATCCCGACACCCATCCCGGCCGCTACGACCTGGCCAGCCTGCGCATCCTGGGCACGGTGGGCGAGCCCATCAATCCCGAAGCCTGGATGTGGTATCACAAAAATGTCGGCAACGAGCGCTGCCCCATCGTGGATACCTGGTGGCAGACCGAGACGGGCGGCCATATGATCACGCCCCTGCCGGGCGCCACTCCGACCAAGCCCGGTTCCTGCACGCTGCCCCTGCCGGGTGTCGCGGCGGCGATCGTCGACGAGACCGGCGCCGATGTCGAATCGGGCAACGGTGGCTTCCTGGTCATCAAGAAGCCCTGGCCGGCGATGATCCGCAATATCTGGGGCGACCCGGAACGTTTCAAGAAGAGCTATTTCCCGTCCGAACTGCGCGGGTATTACCTGGCGGGGGACGGCGCGCAGCGCGACGGCGACGGCTACTTCTGGATCATGGGGCGCATCGACGACGTGCTCAATGTGTCCGGCCACCGGCTGGGCACCATGGAGGTGGAGTCCGCGCTGGTCGCGCATCCTTTGGTGGCGGAGGCGGCGGTGGTCGGCCGTCCCGACGAGACCACGGGCGAGGCCGTGGTGGCGTTCGTGGTGCTCAAGCGCGCCCGGCCGGAAGGCGCCGAGGCCACGGAGATCGCGCGGCAGCTGCGCGACTGGGTCGCCAAGGAAATCGGCCCCATCGCCAAGCCCAAGGACATCCGATTCGGCGACAACCTGCCCAAGACGCGTTCCGGCAAGATCATGCGCCGCCTGTTGCGCGTGGTAGCCAAGGGCGAAGAGATCACGCAGGACGTATCCACGCTGGAAAACCCGCAGATCCTGGAGCAACTGGCCAAGTCGCTGTAGCGATCCGCCAGGGCAACGGGCGCTGTCCCGCCGCCACGACGCCGCCGTGAGCGCGCAGTAGAATGCCCGCTTTCGCCGGTCCGCAGGCCGGCGCAAGCGAGGAAAAATGCAAGCGCGACAGGGCGCCGTCGATGGCGTCGCATGGGTGCTGATGGTGGTGACCGTCCTGGCCTGGGCGGGCAGCTGGATCGCCATGAAAATGGTGGTCCCGTACATCGGCCCCTTCGATTTCGTGGTGATCCGCTACGTGTGCGGCGGCGCCGTCCTGCTGGCGGTCGCGCTGGCGATGCGGCGTTCGCTGTCCATGCCGTCGTGGCGGCTGACCATCGCGGTCGGGCTGACACAGACGGCGGCATTCCAGGGCATGGTGCAAATGGCCCTGGTGCACGGCGGTGTCGCCAAGGTCTCGCTGATGGCCTACACCATGCCTTTCTGGGTAGTGCTGTTCGGCTGGATCCTGCTGGGCGAACGGCCCACGCGCCGCCATTGGCTGGGCATCGGCCTGGCGGCGGTCGGCCTGGTCTGCGTCATCGCCCCCTGGAACCGCATCGGCGACAACGCCAGCGTGCTGATGGGCGTGGCCGGCGGCATGTTCTGGGGCCTGGGGACCGTGCTGGCCAAGCGCGGCTTCAACCGCCTCGAGCCGGATATCGTCGTGTTCACGGGATGGCAGATGTTTTTCGGCGGTATCGCCATGGTGCCCGTGGCGCTGGCCGTGCCGCAGATCGACGCGGTGTGGAACCGGCAGCTCGTGCTGGGCATGGCGTACATCATTCTTATCGCGTCGGCGGCCGGATGGCTGTTGTGGCTGATCGTCGTGCGGCGCGTGCCGGCCTCCGTGGCCGGCATGTCCAGCCTGGGCACGCCCGTCATCGCGGCGCTGCTGGCCTGGCCGATTTTCGGCGAACGCCCGCCGCCTGTCGAAGGCCTGGGCATGGTCCTGATCCTGTGCGGCCTGGTGGTGGTCGCGCGCGCGGCGGGCCGTTCCCCGCCGCGTCCCTTACCGGTATGAAAGGAAAGACAAGATGATCGATTTGCGCAGCGATACCGTGACGCGTCCCACGCCAGCCATGCGCGGCGTAATGGCCGACGCGCCGGTCGGCGACGATGTCATGGGCGACGATCCCACCGTGCTGCGCCTGCAGTCCGATGTGGCGGCGCGGGCTGGCAAGGAAGCCGCCCTGTTTTTTCCCTCTGGCACGCAGAGCAATTTGGCCGCGCTTATGGCGCATTGCGGCCGAGGCGACGAATACCTGGTCGGCCAGTTGGCCCATACCTACAAGTACGAGGGCGGCGGCGCCGCCGTCCTGGGCAGCGTGCAGCCACAGCCCATCGAGCATGCCGCCGACGGCAGCCTGCCGCTGGACAAGCTGCGCGCGGCGATCAAGCCCAAGGGGGATCCCCATTTCGCGCGTACCCGGTTGCTGGCGCTGGAAAATACCTTCCATGGGCAGGTGATTCCGCAGTCCTACATCGAGGAGGCGGCTGCCTTGGCCCGCCAGCATGAGCTGGCCCTGCACCTGGACGGCGCGCGTGTCTTCAACGCGGCCGTCGCGTCCGGCCGCGACCTGGCCGATATTTGCCGGCCCTTCGATTCCGTATCGATCTGCTTTTCCAAGGGATTGGGCGCGCCCGTCGGCTCGGTGCTGGTCGGCAGCCGCGACCTGATCGCCACCGCGACGCGCTGGCGCAAGGTGCTGGGCGGAGGCATGCGGCAGTCCGGCATCCTGGCGGCCGCCTGCCAATACGCAATGGCGCATCACGTCGATCGCCTGGCAGAGGATCATGCCAACGCCGAACGACTCGCAAACGGGCTGCGCCAGGTGGCCGGGATCAGCGTGGTGCGGCAGTCCACGAATATGGTGTTCGTGGATGTCCCCGCAAGCCATTGCCGGGCCTTGACCGATTATGCCGGGACGCGCGGGGTGCTGATGAACGCCGTTTATGGCGGTACGACGCGGCTGGTGACGCACCTGGACGTGTCCAGGGCCGACATCGATACCGCTGTCGCCACCGTAAAGGACTATTTCGCGCGCGCCTAGCGAGCCGGCATCGCCGCCGCGTCCGGATCAGGTGTGGAGCATGACCTGCATCAGGTGGCGGCGCATGATGGCCGCCGCCCATTCCTGGTCCCCTTCCTCCAGCGCCTGAATGATGGCCAGGTGTTCCTCCAGAGACACCCGGAAGCGGGGTGCCTTGCTGAGGAACGAGCTGTGGTTTTCCAGCCGCCGCAACTGGTTCTGCTGCTGGATGGTTTGCAGGAAGAAGCGATTGCCGCAGAAGCGGCCCAGGGTTTCGTGAAAATCGGAATTCAGGGCAAAAAAGGTATCCACGGATATCTTTCCGTCCGCGCTGTCGCGCAGCAACGCCTCGTGGGCCGCGCGCAGCCGCCGCAAGGCCGACTGGTCGGCCTTGAATGTCGGCTCCAGCAGGGCGCTGCATTCCACGGCGGCGCGGAAGCGGTAGCTTTCCTGGCGGGCGTCGGATTCCAGTAGCGAATGCGTAAAACGCCAGCCATGGCCCTGGCGTTTTTCTATCAGCGCCTCGGCGCTCAGGCGCACCAGTGTCTTGGCAAGCACGCTGCGGGTGACCCCGTAGCGCTGCTGCAGGTCGCGATCGGTGAAGCTGTCCGGTATCAGCCGCGCGGCGCGGTCTTCGATCAACCTGGCGTACAGGTCGTTGGCCGTCATGCCGGGTGCCCGCAGCAGCGGCGGGCTGACGCCGTCTTCCATTTCCCTGACGTAGAAACCGCTGTGCGGGCGCGATTCGATGAAATGCTCGGCGGCCAGCAGCTTCAGGGCCGCCCGGACGGGCGTGCGGGAGACCTGGTAGCGCTTGGCCAGCGATTCTTCCGACAGGTGCGTGCCCGTCTCGTGTATGCGAGAAATGATGTCGCCGGCAATGCGTCTCGCCAGGTCGACCTGCAGCCCGGTGGGCTGCGAAGCGTCTTTCCGGACCTGCATAATGCTCCCTGATCGATCACAACAGCGTGCGAACGGCCTACCGCGGTATTTTTCTTATGGGATCGCGGCGTGGCGCGACGCGATCGCGGAAACGAGAAAACGATTGCAGAAGCAGGAGTCTGGGCACAAGCCTTATGTCCAGGCAGGATACGCGCAATAGCGCTTATTGGCGACTTCGGCGCGCGCTTATTGGGATTCTCGCAACATCATGAGGGCCGCGTAGCCCGCGCGGGAATCGGGCCACGCCAATGCGTAGCCGTCGGCGCGCAGCCGGTCGTTGCGCAGCTTTTTGCTGCCTATCCCGGCAGGCGCAGGTCCGGCCGCGGGCCGCGCGCAGCCCAGGCGGTCGGCGAGGAAGTCGTACAGGACGTCGATGGGCAGCGGCGTATCGTCGCTGCCGATGTAGAGCGGCTGGGCCGCCGGCAGCATCAGCAGGTGCGCGATGGCGCCCGCGGCGTCGTCGGCGTGCATGCGGTTGGCCCAATGCGGGATATCCCGGGGGACCACCGCCGTGCCGGCGCGCAGGCGATCGAGCAACTGCAGGCGGCCGGGACCGTACAGCCCCGATAGCCGCAGGATGGTCGACGGTAGGTCCTGCGCGGCCAGCCATTGTTCCGCCTGCAGCAGCACGGCGCCGTTCATGCCGGGCGGCGAGGGCGGCGTGGCTTCGTCGATCCAGGCACCGCCATGGTCGCCGTAGACGGCCGTCGACGACACGAACACCAGCCGGCGCAGGGTGCGCCGGTCCAGCTGGCCGATCACATGGCGCAGGCCGTCGATGAAGACGGCCCGGTAGGCGGATTCCTCCCGCCGGCCCGGGCTTAGCGCGACCACGACGCGGGTCAGATCGGGCGGCAATTGGCGCAGCGTGTCCGGTCGCGTGACGTCGGCGGCCAGCCAGCGGATGTTGGCCGCCTGGATGTTGGTCGCCTCCCGCGCCGGCGGTGTGCGCCGCAGGGCCCAGATGCGCGGCGGGCGGGCTGCGCGGGACAGCCGGTCCGCCACGCGCCGCCCGAGATCGCCGCCGCCCACCAGCAGGATGCGTTCGTCGCTATCCGCGGCCGCGCCGGTATCCATGCTACATGCCGGTGTATACAGGACCTTCGCCGCCCTGCGGCGCCACCCAGACGATGTTCTGCGTGGGGTCCTTGATGTCGCAGGTCTTGCAGTGCACGCAGTTCTGCGCGTTGATCTGCAGGCGGTCCGCCCCGTGATCGTCCTTGACGAACTCGTAGACCGCCGCCGGGCAGTAGCGCGCCTCCGGGCCGCCGTAGCGGGCGAGGTTCACGGCGACCGGCACGCTGGGGTCCTTCAGCGTCAGGTGGACGGGTTCGTTCTCGTCGTGGTTGGTGTTGGAGATGAAGACCGAACTGAGCCTGTCGAAGGTGAGCTTGCCATCGGGCTTGGGATAGTCGATCCGCGCGCACTGCGATGCAGGCTGCAGACAGGCGTGATCCGGCTTGGTGCGATGGATGGTCCACGGGAACTTGCCCTTGAGCAGCCATTGCTCGATCCCGGTCATCAGGGTCGCCATGGTGCGGCCCTTCTTGAACCATTGCTTGAAATTGCGCGCCTTGTACAGCTCTTCCCGCAGCCAGGACGACTCGAACGCGGCCGGGTAGGCGGCCAGGACGTCCTGCCGGCGGTCGGCCGTCACGGCCTGGAACGCGGCTTCGGCCGCCATGGCGCCGGACTTGATGGCCCCGTGGCTGCCCTTGATGCGGGGCGCGTTCAAGAAGCCGGCTTCGCAGCCGATCAGCGCGCCGCCGGGAAAAGCCAGCTTGGGCAGGGACAGCAGGCCGCCGGCCGTGAGCGCGCGCGCACCGTAGGCGATACGCTTGCCGCCTTCGAAGGTGCCGCGGATGGCCGGATGCGTCTTGTAGCGCTGGAATTCCTCGAATGGCGAAAGCCAGGGGTTGGCGTAATCCAGGCCGACCACCATGCCGACGGCGACCATGTTGTTGTTCAGGTGATAAAGAAAGGAGCCGCCGTAGGTGTCGGAATCCAGCGGCCAGCCGGCCGTGTGGACCACCAGCCCGGGGTGCGACTGCGCGGGATCGACTTCCCACAATTCCTTGATGCCGATGCCGTAGCTTTGCGGGTCGCGCCCTTCGTCCAGGCGGAAGCGTTCGATCAACTGGCGTCCCAACTGGCCGCGCGAGCCTTCCGCGAACAGGGTGTAGCGCGCCAGCAGCTCCATGCCGGGCTGATAATTGGCGGTATGGCTGCCGTCGCGGGCCACGCCCATATCGCCCGTCACCACCCCGCGCACCGCGCCCTGCTCGTCGTACAGCACGCCCGCGGCGGCGAAGCCCGGGAAGATGTCCACGCCCAGCGCTTCGGCCTGTTCGCCCAGCCAGCGCACGACCTCGCCCAGGCGGACGATGTAGTTGCCTTCGTTGCGGAAGCAGTCCGGCAGGAGGAAGTGCGGCGTGGCGCGGGCGCCGGTGCGGCTCAGGAAGAGGAATTTGTCCCGCGTGACCGGTACGTTCAGCGGAGCGCCTTTTTCTTTCCAGTCCGGAATCAGTTCGGTCAGGGCACGCGGGTCCATGACGGCCCCGGACAGGATGTGGGCGCCTAGCTCGGCGCCTTTCTCCAGCACGCAGACGCTGACGTCGTGATTTTTCTCGGCGGCCAACTGCTTTAGCCGGATGGCGGCAGCCAGGCCGGCGGGCCCGCCGCCGACCACCACCACGTCGTATTCCATCGATTCCCGTTCTGACATGCGCCTTGTCCCCTGATGCGATGTGGGCTGGAAGTATGATTCGGATCAACCCTGGATTGTATTGCAGCTCTCCATGACCCTTCCCGACACCCCCGCGCCCGCGCCCGGCAGCACCCATATCGTCGAAATGCCCCTGCGCTGGGGCGATTCCGACGCGCTCAACCACCTGAACAACACGCTGTATTTCCGCCTGATGGAAGAGGCGCGCATGCAGTTGCTGTACGCCGCGGGCATCAGGCTGCCGGCCGATGTGGGACCCATACTGGCCCATGCCTCCTGCGACTTCCTGCGCCCCCTAACGTATCCCGCGTCGGTGCAAGTGACCCATACGCTGACGCGTATCGGAAAATCCAGCATGGAGTTCGACCTGGTCATCGACAAGGTCGGCGATCCGCGCGGACCCTACGCCCGCGGGCGCAACGTCCTGGTCTGGATGGACTACATCGGGAACCGCCCCCAGCCCTGGCCTACCCAGGTGCTGGCCGCGCTCGGGGGCGTGCTGCAATCCGCCCGGCCCGGTTTTTCCCCGTAAGCCCGTAAAATCGAACGCGTCGACCAGACGCACAACGTTGATTCGACCGCCGCGCCGGCTACCGCCGCGCGGACAATAACGCTAATCCCTATTCTGGAGCTGGAGCGATGGACAAGGTTTACGCGAGCGCCGCGGAGGCGCTGGCCGGTGTCGTCAAGGACGGCCAACTGATTGCCGTGGGGGGCTTCGGCCTTTGCGGTATCCCGGAAGCCCTGATCGCCGCGTTGCGCGACACCGGGGTCAAGAACCTGACATGCATCAGCAACAATGCCGGCGTGGACGGCTTTGGGCTGGGCCAGTTGCTGGCCACCCGGCAGATCCGCAAGATGATTGCTTCCTACGTGGGCGAAAACAAGGAGTTCGAACGCCAGTTCCTGGCCGGCGAGCTCGAGCTCGAATTCACGCCCCAGGGCACGCTGGCGGAAAAACTGCGCGCCGGCGGCGCCGGCATTCCCGCGTTTTTCACACGCACGGGCGTGGGCACGCTGGTGGCCGAGGGCAAGGAAACGCGCGAATTCGACGGCGAAACCTACATCATGGAACGTTCGCTGGTGCCGGATGTGTCGCTGGTCAAGGCCTACGCGGCCGACCGCTCCGGCAACCTGATCTTCCGCAAGACGGCGCGCAACTTCAATCCCAATGTGGCGATGGCCGGCAAGGTGACGATCGTCGAGGTCGAGAAAGTCCTGGAGACCGGCGATATCGACCCGGACCACGTTCACCTGCCGGGCATTTTCGTGCACCGCATCGTGCTCAATGCCCAACCCGAAAAGCGCATCGAGCAGCGCACCACCCGTCCCGCTTGAGGAGAAAAAATCATGGCATGGACTCGTGACGAAATGGCCGCGCGCGCGGCGCGCGAACTGCAGGATGGCTTCTATGTGAACCTGGGCATCGGCATGCCGACCCTGGTCGCCAACCATGTGCCGCCGGGCATCGAAGTCTGGCTGCAATCCGAAAACGGCCTGCTGGGCATCGGCCCCTTTCCCACCGACGATCAGGTCGACGCGGACCTGATCAACGCCGGCAAGCAGACGGTGACGACGCTGCCGGGTTCCTCGATTTTCTCTTCCGCCGACTCCTTCGGCATGATCCGCGGCGGCAAGATCAACCTGGCCATCCTGGGCGCCATGCAGGTGTCCGAAAAAGGCGACCTGGCGAACTGGATGATTCCGGGCAAGATGGTCAAGGGCATGGGCGGCGCCATGGACCTCGTCGCCGGGGTAGGGCGCGTCGTGGTGCTGATGGACCACGTCGCGCGCAAGAAGGACGGCACCGAAGACATCAAGCTGCTGCCCGAATGCACCTTGCCGCTTACCGGCGTGGGCGTGGTGGATCTGATCATCACCGATTTGTGCGTCATGGAAGTCGGCCCCGACGGCCTGAAGCTGGTCGAGCTGGCTCCTGGCGTCACCGTGGAAGAGGTCAAGGCGAAAACCCTGGCGGCGCTGGATACCAGCGGCGTGAAGGCCGCGGCCTGACGCCCCTCCGGGCGCCGGTCCCGGCGTTCCCGCAAGGAAACGGCCCGGTACGAACCTCCCCGTAAGCAGGCGCGATGTCGCGCTTCCGGGGGAGGGGCGTACCGGGCCGCTGTATTTTTCGTTGCGTCTTTTGTCCCGGTCGGGCGCTGGGGAAGCGGTCCCGGGCACGGTTCTTGCCCACGGCTTTCACCATTTTCGACCCTGGGACGGTATGTCTGCCGCGAACGCGCCGCTCGCCCTGAAAATCCTGACTGTGAACGCCCATAAGGGATTCACCTTCTTCAATCGCAAATTCATCCTGCCGGAGTTGCGCGACGCGGTGCGGGCGGTGGCGCCCGACCTTGTGTTCCTGCAGGAAGTACTCGGCGCGCACGAGATACACGCCGCGCGCTTCAAGGGCTGGCCGGAGACCTCGCAGTACGAGTTCCTGGCCGACAGCATCTGGAACGACTTCGCCTACGGTCGCAACGCGGTGTACCCGCACGGCCATCATGGCAATGCGGTCCTATCCAAATTTCCCATCGTGCAGTATGACAACATGGACGTATCCGTAGGCCATCACGAAAAGCGCGGGCTGCTGCATTGTGTGATCCAGCCGCCGGATCGCGAAAACCGCCTGCACGCGATCTGCGTGCATCTGGGCCTGCAGGAAGCACACCGCCAGAAACAGCTGGACCTGCTGTGCGGGCATATCGAACACCAGATTCCCGACGGCGAGCCCGTGGTGATCGCGGGAGACTTCAACGACTGGCGGTTGCGCGCGCACGGCAAGCTAAGCCGCTGCGCCGGGCTGAAGGAAATCTTTGTCGCCACCCAGGGCGTGGCGGCGCGCACATTCCCGGCGCGCTGGCCCCTGCTCAGGCTGGACCGCATCTACGTGCGCAACATGGCACGATTCCGTCCGCTTGCCCTGGCCACGCGCCCCTGGACCCATTTGTCCGACCATGCCCCGCTGGCGGCCGAGGTGGTGCTATGAACGCATCGCCCACCCTGGCCACGCCGCCCGCCTACAGGAGGATCGCCCCATGAGCGCGCGTTGGATACCGGGCAACGCGTTCACCTTGCTGGAGAATGGCGAAGCCTACTTTCCCCGGGTCTTCGAGGCCATCGATGCGGCGCGCGAGGAAGTCCTGGTGGAAACCTTCATTCTGTTCGACGACAAGGTCGGGCAGGAGCTGCGTCGCGCGTTGATCGAGGCGGCCAAGCGCGGCGCCCGCGTCAGCCTGTTGATCGATGGCTATGGCTCGGAGGGGCTGTCCGAGGAGTTCGTGGGGGGCCTGGTCGAGGCGGGGGTCGTCATCCGGGTATTCGATCCGCGCGCCAAGGTGCTGGGCCTGCGCACCAATGTATTCCGCCGTATGCATCGCAAGATCGTGGTGATCGACGGCGAACTGGCCTTCATCGGCGGCATCAATTTTTCCGCGGATCACTTGGCCGACTTCGGTCCGCAGGCCAAGCAGGACTACGCGATGGAAGTGCGCGGCCCCATCGTTGCCGAGATCCATCGTTTCGCGCGCCGGACGGTCGATCCGGAACGGCGCCGCCGCTGGTGGCCGCGGCGCGCGCCCCGTGCGCAGCCCGCCCGTCACGCGGGCAATGCCGACGCCATGTTCGTGGTGCGCGACAACGAGGAGCACCACACGGATATCGAGCGGCACTACCGCGCCGCGATACGCCTGGCGCGGCGCGAAGTGACCATCGCCAATGCCTATTTCTTCCCTGGATACCGGCTGTTGCGGGATATACGGAACGCCGCGCGGCGCGGCGTGCGCGTGCGCCTTATCCTGCAGGGCGAACCCGATATGCCTATCGTGAAAGTCGCGGCCGGCATGCTGTACGACCACCTGACCGCCGCGGGTGTGCAGATCTACGAATATTGCGAACGCCCGCTGCACGGCAAGGTCGCCTGCGTGGACGATACCTGGGCCACGGTGGGATCCAGCAATCTGGACCCGCTGAGCCTGGCGCTGAACCTGGAAGCGAATGTGATGGTACGCGGACAGGAGTTCGCCGCGGAGCTGCGGGCGCGCCTGGAGTGGCTGATGGAAAACCACTGCCGCCAGCCGGAGCCCGCGCCGCCGGGCAGCCGCAAGCTGCGGCGCCTGCTGTGGGGCGTCTTCGTCTACCACTTCCTGCGCCGGTTTCCTTCCTGGACGGGATGGCTGCCTGCCCACAGGCCGCGTCTGCACACGCTGGCGCCCTCGCTACCCTCCGACACGGAAAAGGCCCATGAGCAGCGACCCGCTTAGCGCCACTGGCGGCAGGGATGGCGTCATGCGGAAGTTGCGGGCCCGCTGGCCCCTGCTGCGCCGGATCCTCTTCATCGCCTTCGCGCTACTGGTCATCGGCCTGCTGGTGGACCAGGCGCGCGAGGTCGAATGGGAAAAAGTGATGGAGGCCGTGCAGGCCAACACCTGGCCTGTGCTGTTGCGCGCCAGCGGCGTGGCCTTGGCGAGCTACCTGATCTATAGCTGTTTCGATCTGCTGGCGATTCCCTATCTGGGGCACAGGATTCCGCCGTTGCGCGTGATGGCGGTGGGCATCGTGGCCTATGCCTTCAACCTGAACATGGGTTCGCTGGTGGGCAGCGTGGGATTCCGCTTCCGCCTGTACCTGAAGCTGGGATTGGAAGCAGCCGAAATCACGCGCATCGTCGGCCTGAGCCTGACGACCAATTGGCTGGGATATCTGTGGGTGGCTGGCGGCCTGTTCGCCTGGGGCGTGCTGCCCATCCCGGATAGCTGGAGCATCGGTGCCGGCGCGCTGCGGCTGATCGGCGTGGCGATGGTGGCGGCGGCATTCGCCTATGTGGCGGCGTGCGCCTGGTCGCGGCGCCGTTCGTGGACGGTACGCGGCCATGATATCCAGTTGCCCTCGGGGAAGATCGCCCTGGGCCAGAGCGTGCTGGGCAGCGCGTGCTGGATGTCGATCGGCCTGGTGGTATGGGTGCTGATGCGCCATGACGTGCCGTATCCCCTGGTGCTGGGGGTGCTGCTGCTGAGCGGCATCGCCGGCGCGGTGACGCATATCCCGGGCGGGCTGGGGGTCGTGGAGGCGGTCTTCGTCGCCATGCTGTCGGGCCAGGTTCCGCATTATGAAATCCTGGGGACGTTGCTGACGTACCGGGCGGTGTATTACCTGGGGCCGTTCGCGCTGGCGGCGGTCCTGTATTTCATCCTGGAAGCGGGGATCCGCAAGGGCGCGGAGCTGCCACCGGCGCCCAAGTCGGCGACATAGCACGGCCGTGGGCGGCCGTGCTGCACCGCAGCAGGGGTAAACCCGGGTGTGAAAATTTATTTTCATAAATACAATAGCGCCCGAAATCTGTTTACATTTTTGCGTCCGTTCAACGGTCCTCGGCCCGTCCGCGTCATCGTCGCTTAGCCTCAGCCACCCGCGTTGGCCGAGCCATGGGGCGTGGCGGACGATGAAGCCCGCCTGCCCCGCATGAATCAGCCCGCCGTCACCATCGCAGAGCGTATCGCCAGTGCGCAGCCCGCGTTCAGCCGTACCCAGCACCGGCTGGCGGAATACGTGCTGGCGCATCAATTCCGCGCCGCGACGATGACCATCGACGAGTTCGCCGCCGCGAATGGCGTCTCGGTGGCAACGGCGAACCGGTTCGCCCGCACCCTCGGCCTGCCGGGATATCCGCAGTTCCGCGCCGAACTGGCGCGCGGCTTCGAGTCGGCACTGGCGCCGGTGGAAAAGCTGCGCACCCGGCTCGCGCATCCGGCCACCGCGGCCGAGGTGTTCGCCGCGTCGCTGCAGGAAGACATCCGCAATGCCGAACGTTCCCTGCAATCGCTGGACGCGGCCGCCTGCGAGCGCGCCGTGGATGCCGTGCTGGCGGCCCGCCGGATCTACATCGTCGGTTTCGGCGCCAGCGGCTTCCTGGCTGGCCTGCTGCACCGCTCGCTGTTCATGCATTGCGACGTGGTCGAATCCCTGGCGGGGCCGGGCGGCGTGTCGCAGGCCGCGCGGCGGCTGCCGCGCATGAAGCCGGACGACCTGATGATCGTCATCGGCTTTCCGCGCTACGTCAACGATACCGTCGCGCTTGCCAAGGCCGCCAAGGATGCCCGCGTTCCCGTGCTGGCGCTGACCGACAAGCCCACGTCGCCGTTGGCGCCGCTGGCGTCCGTGGCGCTGTATGCCTATTCCGAGCGGCAGCTGTCCGCCAACGCGGAAACCGCGGCGCTGGGCCTGATCGAGGCCCTGGCCGCGGCCGTGGCGTTCCGCGCGAAAGACTCGGTCGCCTCCGCGCTTGAAGCGACCCAATCCATCATGCCGTGGCTGATCCATGGCGCAGGAGATAGAAACCGATGATCCAACCCGTAGTTGCCATCCATGGCGGCGCCGGCACCATGTCCCGGGCCTCGATATCCCCGGCGCAGGAACGGGAGTACCTGGACGCCCTGAACGAAATCCTGGCCGCCGCGCAAGCCGTGCTGGCGCGGGGCGGCAGCGCGCTGGACGCGGTGACGGAGGCCGTCACGCGGCTGGAGGACTGCCCGCTGTTCAATGCCGGTCATGGCGCCGTCTACACCAGCGCGGGCACGCACGAGCTGGACGCCTCCATCATGGACGGCGCCACGCTGCGTTCCGGCGCCATCGCCAATGTGAGCTGCGTGCGCAATCCGGTGCTGGCCGCCCGCCGTGTCATGGAAGACAGCAAGCATGTGTTCTTCGTGGGCGAGGGGGCGGAAGCATTCGCCCGCGAGGAAGGGCTGGAAATCGTCGACCCGTCGTATTTTTCGACGCCGGCGCGCTACGAACAGCTGCTGCGCGTCCAGCGCGAGCAGCCCGGCGCGGCGGTGCTGGACCACGATGGCCAGGCCATAGTGGCGGGCGTGCAGCCGGCCGCGGCGCCCATCGACCCGGACCGCAAGTTCGGCACGGTGGGCGCGGTGGCGCTGGACGCGCAAGGCAATCTGGCGGCGGCGACCTCGACGGGCGGCGTGACCAACAAGCAGGTGGGCCGCGTCGGCGATGCCCCGCTGATCGGTGCCGGTTGCTATGCCGCCAATGCGACCTGCGCGGTGTCCACCACGGGAACCGGCGAGATGTTTATCCGCATGGTGGCGTCCTATGACGTCGCGGCGCAGATGGAATACCGCGGCGTATCCCTGGAAGAGGCGACTCATTCGGTCATGCACGAAAAGCTGCCGCGCATCGGCGGCAAGGGCGGCCTGATCGCGGTGGACGCCAGGGGCAATGTGTCGCTGACGTTCAATACCGAAGGGATGTACCGCGGGTACGCCCGCGTGGGCGAAGCGCCGGTGGCCGCGATCTATCGATGATCGCGGTGGCGAACGCGCATGGCAATTGTTTTGCAAGGGGATGAATATGGCCGATAGCAGGATGGCCAACCAGGCAGCGGACCGCCGCGTCGATCGGCTGGCGTTGCCGGAAAATCGCGTGGTCCAGGTAAGCGACCTGACCGTGCGCTTCGTGTCCGCGGAGCGGACCGTGGAGGCCGTGCGCGACCTGTCCTTCCACGTCGACCGGGGCGAGACCCTGGCCATCGTGGGTGAATCCGGATCGGGCAAGTCGGTGACATCGCTGGCGCTGATGCGCCTGGTCGAGCACGGCGGCGGCCGCATCGCCCAGGGCAGCATGCTGCTGCGCCGGCGTGCCGGCCAGGTCATCGAACTGGCCGGCGCCAGCCAGCGCGACATGCGCGGCGTGCGCGGCGCCGATATGGCGATGATTTTCCAGGAGCCGATGACCTCGCTCAATCCGGTCTTCACGGCCGGCGACCAGATCGCGGAATCCATCCGCCTGCATCAAGGCAAGGATCGCGCGGCCTCGCGCGCCGAAGCGCTGCGCATGCTGGAACAGGTGCGCATCCCCGAGGCGCGGTCCATCATGGACCGGTATCCCCACCAGTTGTCCGGCGGGATGCGCCAGCGCGTGATGATCGCGATGGCATTGGCCTGCAAACCGGCGCTGTTGATCGCGGACGAGCCTACCACGGCGCTGGACGTCACCATCCAGGCGCAGATCCTGCAACTGATCCGCGCGCTGCAGGAAGAGATGCACATGGGCGTGGTGTTCATCACGCACGACATGGGCGTGGTGGCCGAAGTCGCCGACCGTGTACTGGTGATGTATCGCGGCGACAAGGTGGAAGAGGGGCCGTCGGCGGAGATCTTCAGCGCCCCGCGCCATCGCTATACGCAGGCGCTGCTGTCGGCGGTGCCCCGGCTGGGCTCCATGCGCGGCACGGATCTGCCTGAACGTTTCGAATTGGTGCGGCTGGATGCGGCTTCCGCCGCGGCCGATGCCGCCGCGGCGCGCGCGCGGGCCGAAGCGCGGCCGCCGCACATGGCGGGCGACCCCATACTGAGCGTGCGCGACCTGGTCACGCGTTTCGATCTGCGCGGCGGCATCCTGAGCCGCGTGCGCGGGCGCGTGCATGCGGTGGAAAAGGTCAGCTTCGATCTCTATCCCGGCGAGACGCTGGCGCTGGTCGGGGAATCGGGCTGCGGCAAATCGACGACCGGCCGTTCGCTGCTGCGCCTGACGGAAAGCCAGGGGGGCAGCATCGTGCTGGAAGGCCGCGATATCGGCAAGCTCAAGGGGCAGGAGCTGCAGGCGCTGCGCCGCGATATCCAGTTCGTTTTCCAGGATCCGTTCGCGTCGCTCGATCCGCGCGTGACGGTGGGATTCTCCATCATGGAACCCCTGCTGGTGCATGGCGTGGCCAGCGGCAAGGAAGCGGAGCGCCGCGTCGCCGACCTGCTGGAGCGCGTCGGTTTGCCATCAGCCATGGCACAGCGCTATCCGCACGAGTTTTCCGGCGGCCAGCGGCAGCGGGTGTGCATCGCCCGGGCGCTGGCGCTGAACCCCAAAGTGGTGATCGCGGACGAATCGGTGTCGGCGCTGGATGTATCCATCCAGGCGCAGATCGTCAATTTGCTGATCGACCTGCAGCGCGACCTGGGCGTGTCTTTCCTGTTCATCTCGCACGATATGGCGGTGGTCGAACGCGTCAGCCATCGCGTGGCGGTGATGTATCTGGGCCAGATCGTCGAGATCGGCCCGCGCCGGGCGATTTTCGAGAATCCGCAGCACGCCTATACCAAGAAGCTGATGGCGGCCGTGCCGATCGCCGATCCGGCGCGACGCCACCTGAAGCGCACCCTGTTGACCGAAGAGATTCCCAGTCCCATCCGCAAGCCTGGCGACGAGCCCGTCGTCGCGCCGCTGGTCAACGTCGGGCCGGGCCATTTCGTGGCGCGGCATGCCGTGGGCGGCCTGTATTGAAACCAGGCTATCCGCATTCCGTCGCGCCATATCTGCCGTTGTTTCTCCACCAACCCTCCTTTACGAACCAGGAGTGCATCACATGAAAACATTGCGCCCCACCCGCCTGATGGCCGCCGCCGCGCTGGCCTTCGGCATCGCCGCGTCGCCGCTCGCGCACGCGACCAAGGATGTGACTTTCGCGGTGTCCATCGCGCTGGAAACGCTGGATCCCTACAACACCAATAGCACCCTGAACCAGGCCGCCGGCAAGGCGTACTACGAAGGCCTGTTCGAGTTCGACAAGGACCTGAAGATCCAGCCCGTGCTGGCCACCGGCTATGAAGTCAGCCCCGACGGCCTGGTCTACACGATCAAGCTGCGTAAGGGCGTGAAATTCCAGGACGGTACGGACTTCACGGCGGAGGCCGTCAAGGTCAACTTCGACCGCGTGTCCAATCCCGAGAACCGCCTGACGCGCTATACGCAGTTCAACCAGGTGGAGAAAACCGAAGTCGTCGATCCCTACACCGTCCGCATCACCCTTAAGCGTCCGTTCTCGGCATTCATCAACGCGCTGGCCCATCCCGCGGCGATGATGATCTCGCCCACCGCGCTGAAGAAGTGGGGCAATAAGGATATCGGCTTTCACCCCGTCGGCACGGGCCCCTTCGAGTTCGTCGAATGGAAGCCGGCCGAATACCTGAAGGTGAAGAAGTTCGACGGCTACTGGCGCAAGGGCTATCCCAAGGTCGATACGCTGACCTTCCGCACCGTGACGGACAACAATACCCGCGCCGCCGTGGTGCAGACCGGCGAGGCGCAGTTCGCCTTCCCGGTCCCGTACGAGCAGGCCGCCACGCTGGCCAAGAACGACAAGATCGACGTGGTCGACCGCAAGAACTCGATCATGGCCCGCTATATGTCGATGAACGTCCAGCAAAAGCCTTTCGATAACCCGAAGGTGCGCCAGGCTATCAATTACGCCATCAACAAGCAGGCGCTGATCAAGGTCGCCTATGCCGGCTATGCCACCGTCTCCACCGGCGTGGTTCCGCAGGGCGTCGAGTATGCCTACGAGATCGACAAGAAGGGCTGGCCCTACGACCCCAAGAAGGCGCGCGAACTGCTGAAGGAAGCCGGCTATCCCAACGGTTTCGAAAGCACGCTGTGGTCCGCCTATAACGACGGCACGTCGCAGAAGATCGTGCAGTTCCTGCAGCAGCAGCTGGCCCAGGTCGGCATCAAGGTGTCGGTCGAGGTGCTGGAATCCGGCCAGCGCGTGCAGCGCGTCCAGCAGGTGCAAAAGCCCGCGGATGCCAAGGTGCGGATGTACTACGCCGGCTGGTCGTCGTCCACGGGCGAGGCAGACTGGGGCCTGCGTCCCTTGCTGGCCACCGAAGCCTTCCCGCCGCAGCTGAACAACACGGCCTACTACTCCAACCCCAAGGTCGACGACGACATCAAGAAGGCGTTGACGACCACCAACAAGGACGAGAAGACGGCCCTGTACAAGGACGCGCAGGAAACCATCTGGAAGGATGCGCCGTGGGCCTTCCTGGTCACCCAGGGCAACGTGTACATCAAGTCGAAGAACCTGACCGGCGTGTATGTGATGCCCGACACCAGCTTCTGGTTCGGCGACGTCGATCTGAAGTGATGAACGTTCGGCCGGACATGGCGCCGCGGCGCCATGTCCGCGCCGTGGCATGACCGCGCGGATGCCGCGCATCCGCGCGCAGGAATTCTTATGCTTACCTATATCGTCAAGCGCCTTCTGGGCATGATCCCCACGCTGCTGCTGGTTATCGCGGTGGTGTTCATGTTCGTCCATATGCTGCCCGGAGACCCCGCGCGGCTGGCGGCCGGCCAGGATGCCGACGAGCAGACCGTGCAGCTGGTGCGCCAGGAGCTGGGGCTGGACCTGCCGCTGCCGCAGCAGTTCGTCCGCTATTTCACGCATATGCTCCAGGGCGACCTGGGCGTTTCGCTGCGCAGCAAGCGTCCGGTCAGCACCGAGATCGCCGATCGCTTCGTGCCGACGCTGCTGCTGACGCTGGCCAGCATGGTGTGGTCGGTGCTGTTCGGCATGATCATCGGCATCGCGTCGGCCGTGTGGCGCAACCGTTGGCCCGACCGGCTGGGCATGACGCTGGCGGTCTCCGGCATTTCGTTTCCGGCATTCGCGCTGGGCATGATGCTGATGCAGGTTTTCTCTGTCCAGCTCGGGTGGCTGCCGACCATAGGCGCGTCCAGCTGGCAACACTACATATTGCCCTCGATTACGCTGGGTGCCGCCGTGGCGGCCGTGATGGCGCGTTTTACCCGCGCTTCCTTCGTCGAGGTCATCCAGGAGGACTTCGTGCGCACGGCGCGGGCCAAGGGCCTGGCCGAATCGGTGGTCGTGGCCAAGCACACCCTGCGCAACGCCCTGATTCCCGTGGTGACGATGATGGGCCTGCAGTTCGGCTTCCTGCTGGGCGGATCCATCGTGGTGGAGACCGTTTTCAGCTGGCCCGGACTGGGCGCGCTGCTGGTCGATGCCGTCACGCAGCGCGACTATCCGGTCATCCAGGGCCTGGTGCTGCTGTTTTCCCTGGAGTTCATTCTGATCAACCTGGTGGTCGACGTGCTGTATGGCGTGATCAATCCCAGCATCCGGTACAAGTGAGGCGGCCATGACGCAACTCGATAACACTGCCGCAGCGGGCGCCACCACGGCCGCCGTGCCCGCCGCCACCGAAGCGGTGCGCACGCCTTTCAGCGAGTTCTGGCGCAAGTTCAAGAAGCAGCACCTGGCGGTCGCGGCCGGCATTTTCGTGCTGCTGCTGATCCTGGTGGCCGTATTCGCGCCGTGGATCGTGCCCTTCGACGCCGAGAACTATTTCGACTACGACAACCTGAACGCCGGCCCGTCGCTGGCGCACTGGTTGGGCGTGGACGCGCTGGGCCGCGATATCTTCAGCCGCATCCTGATGGGCGCGCGCATTTCGCTGGTGACCGGCTTCGTGTCGGTGGTGCTGGGCGCCGCGGTGGGGACGTTCCTGGGCCTGATGGCCGGCTATTACGAGGGCTGGTGGGAACGCATCAGCATGCGTCTTTCCGACGTGCTGCTCGCATTTCCCGGCATGTTGCTGGCCATCGGCGTGGTGGCCATCCTCGGTTCCAGCATGGTCAACGTGGTCGTGGCCGTGGCGGTGTTCAGCGTACCGGCCTTCGCCCGCCTGGTGCGCGGCAATACGCTGGCGATCAAGCACATGACCTATGTGGAAGCGGTGCGCAGCATCGGCGCTTCGGACTGGACCATCATCCTGCGCCATATCCTGCCGGGCACGATCTCGCCCATCGTGGTCTACGGCACCATGCGTATCGGCACCTCCATCATCACGGCCGCCAGCCTGTCCTTCCTGGGCATGGGCGCGCAGCCGCCCACGCCGGAGTGGGGCGCGATGCTGAACGAGGCGCGCGCCGATATGGTGACCTCGCCGCATATTGCCGTGTTTCCGGCGCTGGCGATCTTTCTGACCGTATTGGCGTTCAACCTGCTGGGCGACGGCTTGCGCGACGCCCTGGATCCCAAGATCGACCGGCGGTAGGCATGATCGAGCCGCAACCCCGTTTCCCGCGCGTCGGCACGCTGCCCAGCGGCCCGTTGGATTCCCTGTGCGACATCGATGGCGTGACCGTCGGCCATGCCACGTTGGCGCGGGGATCCGTACAGACCGGCGTGACCGTCGTGCGGCCGCATGCGGGCGATATCTATCGCGACAAGGTGCCGGCCGCGGCCAGCGTGCTGAACGGCTTCGGCAAAAGCGTGGGCCTGGTGCAGGTGGAAGAGCTCGGCGTACTGGAAACGCCGATCGCACTGACCAACACCTTCGCCGTCGGTACGGTGGCGAACGCCCAGATCCGCCAGGCCGTCGCGGCCAACGCGGAGATCGGCCGAGCCTGGCCCACGGTCAATCCGCTGGTGTTCGAATGCAACGACGGCTACCTGAACGACATCCAGGCGATGGCGGTCAGCGAAGCCGACTACGTGGCCGCCCTGGAGGCCACGGGGCCGCGTTGCGCGCAGGGCGCCGTCGGTGCCGGCCGCGGCATGTCCTGCTTCGGCTTCAAGGGCGGCATCGGCAGCGCATCGCGGCGCACGCGGTCGATCGACGATCGGTCGTGGATGGTTGGCGCGCTGGTCCTGGCCAATTTCGGCCGTCAGCCGCTGTTGACGGTCGCCGGCAGGCCGTTCGGCCGTTGGCTGGAACAGGCGCGTACCGGGGCCGGCGGCCTCGCCGCGGCGAGCGGCGAACGAGCGCCGCATGGCGGCGCGAGGCAGTCGAGCCATGCCGGCGCCCACACCGCCGGCCACCCAGCCGGCCACGCAGCCCGCCCGGCTGAAGACGACGCCGAGAAAGGCTCCATCATCCTGATGCTGGCCACCGACGCGCCGCTCGACGCCCGGCAACTGCGCCGGCTTTCCCTGCGCGCGGGCGCCGGCCTGGCCCGCACCGGTTCGGTATTCGGCCACGGCAGCGGCGACATCGCCCTGGCGTTTTCCACGGCGTACACCGTGCCGCACCTGGCGCAGCGGCCGATGCCGGCCATCGCCATGCTGCACGAAACCCGCATCGATCCGCTGTTCGAGGCGGCCGCGGAAGCCACGGAGCAGGCCATCCTGCACGCCCTGTGGCATGCCGAGGGCGTGACCGGCCGCGACGGCCATGAACGCCAGGCCATCCGCGATGCCATTCCCGCGTGGCCGCAATGGCTGGCCGCGGGGCCATGATCACCTTCCTCTCTTGATCGAGCAGTCATGCGCATATTGATTTCCACCGATATCGAGGGCGTCGCCGGCGTCTTCCATTCCCAGCAGGTCACCGCCGGCAATACCGAATACGAGCGTGCCCGCGCCTGGATGACGGGCGAAGCCAATGCCGCCGTCGCCGGCGCCTTCGAGGGCGGCGCCGACGACGTGCTGGTCAACGACTCGCATGGCGGCTATCGCAATCTGCTGCCCGACGGTATCGACGAACGCGCCCGCCTGGTACTGGGCAAGCCGCGCTATCTCGGCATGGTCGGCGGCCTGGAGGAAGCCTGCGATGCCGTATTCATGGTCGGCTATCACTCGCGCGCCCAGGGACGCGGCGTGCTGGCCCACACCATCAACGGTTTTTCCTTCGCCAAGGTCCGCATCAACGGCATGGAGTTGGGCGAAGCCGGACTGTACGGCGCGCTGGCAGGGGAACTGGGCGTGCCCGTGGCCCTGGCCAGCGGCGACGATGTGTTCATCGGCGAAACGCGCGAGCTCTTCCCCGGCGCGGTCTGGGTGCAGACCAAGATCGCGCGCGGGCAGGGGAGCGGGGTATCGCTGTCGCCGGCCGCCGCGCGAGCCGCCATCCGCGAGGCCGCGCGCGCGGCCATGGGCAATATCGGCACGCTCAAGCCCTGGCGCATCGAACCGCCTATAGAATGCGTCCTGCAGACCCAGACCTCGGCCCTGGCCGATCTGTTCTGCACCTGGCCCGCGCTGGAGCGCGTGGACGGCGTGACGCTGCGCTTCACCACGGAAAGCATGCAGGCCGCCATCCGGACGCTGAACAGCCTGGCCGCCATGTCATTCATGCTGCGCTGAAAGGCGCCCGAGGATTCCGATGTCGCATACCGACGCCCGTATCGCCGCGCTGCGCCAGGCCATGGCCACGCACGGCCTGTCCGCCTACGTCGTTCCTTCCGCCGACCCGCACTTGTCCGAGTACCTGCCGTCGCGCTGGCAGGGGCGCCAGTGGCTGTCCGGCTTTACCGGTTCGGTGGGTACCCTGGTGGTCACGGCGGATTTCGCGGGCCTGTGGGTGGACAGCCGGTACTGGGTTCAGGCCGGGGCGCAGTTGGCCGGCACCTGTGTCAGCCTGATGAAGCTGGGGGATGCGGACGTGCCCGCCCACCCGGAATGGCTGCGCGACTACTGCGCAAACCTCGT
Organism: Bordetella genomosp. 11; assembly: GCF_002261215.1. NCBI lineage: Bacteria > Pseudomonadati > Pseudomonadota > Betaproteobacteria > Burkholderiales > Alcaligenaceae > Bordetella > Bordetella genomosp. 11. The sequence continues at coordinate 381,542 of NZ_NEVS01000004.1, forward strand.
TTCCGGCGGCTCCGCGACCGCGCCGGACGGGTCCTCGCAGGCAGGCCAGGGCAAACCGGCCGGCGGCGCTGCCGATGGCCCGGTCGTGGGCGCCGACGGCCAGGTCCTCTCGCTGGCGGCGCATCGGGCGCTGTCCGATGCGGTCCGCGCCGCGGGCGGCAGCCTGGACATCCGGCACGACCTGCTGGCCGAAATCTGGCCGGACCGGCCCGGCCTGCCGGCCGCGCCGGTGCGCGAGCACCAGCCTCCATACGCCTGCGTCCCGCGCGCCGACAAACTCGCCCAGCTGCGCGCCGCCATGCGGGCCAAAGGCGCGGGCGCGCACGTCATCAGTTCGCTGGACGACGTGGCCTGGCTGTTCAACCTGCGCGGCGCCGACGTCGACTACAACCCGGTGTTCGTGGCGCACGCGCTGGTCCTGCCAGACCGCGCGGAGGTTTTCACGGCTGCGGGCAAGATCGACGCTGCGCTGGCCGACCGGCTGGCCGCCGACGGCGTGGCGGTGCGTCCCTACGAGGCTTTCGCCGCCGCGCTGGCGGCGCTGCCCGCGGACGCCGCGGTCCTGGTCGACCCGGCGCGCACGACGATCGGTGTGCTGGCGGCCCTGCCGGCGCAGGCTCGCCGGGTGGAATCCATCAACCCCAGCACGCTGGCGAAATCCCGCAAGACCGACGACGAGCTGGCCCATGTGCGCGCCGTCATGGAGCAGGACGGCGCGGCGCTGTGCGAATTCTTCGCCTGGTTCGAGGCGGCCGCCGGACGCGAGCGCATTACCGAGCTGACCATAGACGAAAAACTGTCGGCCGCCCGCGCGCGCCGGCCGGGCTTCGTCTCGCTCAGCTTCGGCACCATAGCCGCCTATAACGCCAACGGCGCCATGCCGCATTACCGAGCCACCGCCGCGTCGCACGCGGTCATCGAAGGCGACGGCCTGCTGCTGATCGACTCCGGGGGGCAGTACGAGGGCGGCACGACCGACATCACCCGGGTGGTGGCGGTGGGTACGCCGACGGCGGAGCAGAAGCGCGATTTCACGCTGGTGCTCAAGGGCATGATTGCGCTGTCCCGCGCTCGTTTCCCGCGCGGCGTGCTCTCGCCCATGCTGGACGCCATCGCCCGCGCGCCGATCTGGGAAGGGGGCGCGGAATACGGCCACGGTACCGGCCACGGCGTCGGCTATTTCATGAATGTCCACGAAGGGCCGCAGGTGATTTCGCATCGCGCCCCGGTGTCGCCGCACACGGCCATGGAGCCGGGCATGATCACGTCCAACGAACCCGGGATCTATCGGCCGGGCCGGTGGGGCGTGCGCATCGAAAACCTGGTCTGCAACCGGCCGGCGCAGACGACGGAGCTTGGCGAATTCCTTGCCTTCGAAACCCTGACCTTGTGTCCTATCGATACGTCTTGCATCCAGGCCGATCTGATGCGATCCGACGAAATCGCCTGGCTGGACGGCTACCATGCCCAGGTCCGGGAGCGGCTGCTGCCTTACGTCGACGGCGCGGCGCGCGAGTGGCTGGTGGCGCGGACCCGGCCGTTGGCGGCGTCCTAGAGGCCGCCGGCCCCCGGCGGGCCACCGGCCGCGATCCGGTTGCGGGCGCCCGCGGGGCGGCCCCGGCGTTGTTACTTCACGACGCCGGGCGAAATAGAAGGATTCGACGCCCTGGCGGCTATAATCCAAATTTCCCGCACGCGCCCGGCCGCCCCGGGCGCTATTCACGATGACCAAATACGTATTTGTCACCGGCGGCGTGGTGTCTTCCCTGGGGAAAGGCATTGCCGCCGCGTCCCTCGGCGCGATCCTCGAATCGCGCGGTCTGCAAGTCACCCTGCTCAAGCTCGATCCCTACATCAACGTCGATCCGGGCACGATGAGCCCCTTCCAGCATGGCGAGGTGTTCGTCACGGAAGACGGCGCCGAAACAGACCTGGACCTGGGCCACTACGAGCGCTTCATCTCGACGCGCATGCGCAAGGTGAACAACTTCACCACCGGGCAGATCTACGAATCGGTGCTGCGCAAGGAGCGCCGTGGCGACTACCTGGGCAAAACCGTCCAGGTCATTCCGCACATCACCAATGAGATCCAGGACTTCATCGCGCGCGGCGCGGAAGCCGGCTGGGATGGCAATACCGACGTGGCCATCGTCGAAATCGGCGGTACCGTCGGCGATATCGAATCCCTGCCGTTCCTGGAAGCCGCCCGGCAGATGAGCCTGCGCATGGGCCGCAATAATGCGGCCTTTATCCACCTGACCCTGGTGCCCTTCATCGCCTCGGCGGGCGAACTGAAAACCAAGCCCACGCAGCACTCTGTGCAGAAATTGCGCGAAATCGGTATCTATCCGCACGCGCTGCTGTGCCGTGCCGACCGTCCCATCCCCGAAGACGAACGCGCCAAGATTTCACTGTTTTCCAACGTGCCGCTGGATGCCGTGATCTCGGTGTGGGACGCGGACTCCATCTACAAGATCCCCGCCATGCTGCACAAGCAGGGCCTGGATAACCTGGTGTGCGACGCCTTGGGCCTGACGCCGCCGCCGGCGGATCTTTCCATGTGGGACGACCTGGTCGAAGCCCTGGAACATCCCGTGCGGGAAGTCACCATCGGCATGGTGGGCAAGTACGTCGACCTGACCGAATCGTATAAATCCCTGACCGAGGCCCTGGTGCATGCGGGCATCCATACCCGTTCCCGCGTCAAGATCGAATACATCGATTCGGAAGACCTGGAAGCGCACGGCACGGACAGCCTCAAGCACCTGGACGCCATTCTGGTACCGGGGGGCTTCGGCAAGCGCGGTACCGAGGGCAAGATCGCGGCCATACGCTACGCCCGTGAAAACGGCGTTCCTTACCTCGGCATCTGCCTGGGCATGCAGTTGGCCGTCATCGAGTTCTCGCGCCATGTCGCCGGCCTGGGCGGTGCCAACAGCACCGAATTCGACCCGGCCGCGCCGCACCCGGTGGTGGCGCTGATTACCGAATGGATGGACCGCGAAGGCCGCGTCGAAAAGCGCGATGCCAATTCCGACCTGGGCGGCACCATGCGCAAGGGCGCCCAGCGCTGCCCGGTCAAGCCCGGCACGCGCGCCGCGCAGATCTACGGGCCGGAAGTCAACGAACGGCATCGCCATCGCTACGAGGTGAACAACGTATACGTGCCGCGCCTGGAAGAGGCCGGCATGGTGATCAGCGCGCGCACGCCGACCGAGAACCTGCCTGAAATGATGGAACTGCCGGCGCATCCCTGGTTCGTGGGGGTGCAATTCCACCCCGAGTTCACGTCCACGCCGCGCGATGGGCATCCCTTGTTCTCCAGCTATATCCAGGCCGCCATCGATCGTCAGGACCGGCGCGCCAAGGACACCGCGTGAAGCGCCACGCCCGCTTCACCCCCGGCGACGCCGGCCACCCCGGCGTCGCCGCGTAAAAGTTTCTTGATCTTATCGACTTAGGGAAGAACCATCATGAGTGCAATCGTCGACATCATCGGCCGCGAGATCCTGGATTCCCGCGGCAATCCGACCGTGGAATGCGATGTGTTGCTGGAATCGGGCGCCATGGGCCGCGCCGCGGTGCCGTCCGGCGCCTCGACCGGCACGCGCGAGGCCATCGAATTGCGCGACGGCGACAAAAGCCGCTACCTGGGCAAGGGTGTGCTGCGCGCGGTGGAAAACCTGAATACCGAGATTTCGGAAGCCCTGATGGGCCTGGACGCGCAGGAACAGACCTTCGTCGATCGCACCCTGATCGAGCTCGATGGGACCGACGCGAAGGAACGCCTGGGCGCCAATGCCATCCTGGCCGCCAGCATGGCGGTGGCGCGTGCCGCGGCCGATGAGTCCGGCCTGTCGCTGTACCGCTATTTCGGCGGCAGCGGCCCCATGAGCATGCCCGTTCCCATGATGAACGTCATCAACGGCGGCGCGCATGCCAACAACACCCTGGACCTGCAGGAATTCATGATCCTGCCGGTGGGCGCGGCCAGCTTCCGCGAAGCCCTGCGCTGGGGGGCGGAGGTCTTCCACGCCCTGAAGAAGCTGATCAATGCCCAGGGCATGTCGACGGCGGTGGGCGACGAAGGCGGCTTCGCGCCCAACGTGGCCAATCACGAGGCGGCCATCCAGTTGATTCTGAAGGCAATCGGCGAAGCGGGCTACGAGCCGGGCACGCAGATCGCGCTGGGCCTGGATTGCGCCAGCTCCGAATTCTTCAAGAACGGCAAGTACGTGCTGGAAGGCGAGGGCGGCATTTCGCTCAGCTCGCAGGAATTCGCCAATCTGCTGGCGACGTGGTGCGATAAGTACCCCATCATTTCCATCGAGGACGGCATGGCCGAAAACGACTGGGATGGCTGGAAACTGCTGACCGACCAGTTGGGCAAGAAGGTGCAGCTGGTCGGCGACGATTTGTTCGTGACCAACACGCGCATCCTGAAGGAAGGCATCGCCAAGGGCGTGGCCAATTCCATCCTGATCAAGATCAACCAGATCGGTACGCTGACCGAAACCTTCGCCGCCATCGAAATGGCCAAGCGCGCCGGCTACACCGCCGTGGTGTCGCACCGTTCGGGCGAAACGGAAGACTCCACCATCGCGGATATCGCGGTGGCCACCAACGCGATGCAGATCAAGACCGGTTCGCTCTCGCGTTCGGATCGCATGGCGAAGTACAACCAGCTGCTGCGCATCGAAGAGGAACTGGCCGAGGTCGCCTCCTACCCCGGCCTGGAAGCCTTCTACAACCTGCGCTAGCGTTTAGTGCGCCCGGCGGCGCGCCCGATACGGCGCGCCGTTCAACTTCAATCGGATAACTCCCGCATGCGCCTGTTGTTCCTGGTTCTGCTGGCCTTGGTTTGCCTGATCCAATACCCGCTTTGGCTGGGCAAGGGCGGGTGGTTCAAGGTTTGGGACCTGCAGAAACAGGTCGCGGCGCAGCGCACGGTGAACGAAGGGATGCGTGCGCGCAATGCGGCGCTGGACGCCGAAGTGCGCGACCTGCAGACCGGCACCGGCGCCCTGGAAGAACGGGCCCGCAGCGAACTGGGCATGATGAAGGAAGGCGAGGTATTCGTACAGATCGTCCCGGCCGGCACCAATCCGCCGGCCACGGCGCCCGCGTCCGACCGCGGCGCCACCGGTACGGCCCCCGCGCCGGCCAACCGCCCCGCGCCCGCCCAGCAGCCGGCGCGTCGCTGAACGCGGCCGAAGGCCTCGGCGCGCAGCACAACAGGACGCCGCATGCCGGATCGTCCGCCTGTTCCCCATTTGCGATATCGCTGGCGCCCGCAGGCGGAGCGATGATGTCGTGCGAAGCCTGGCGTGGCGGCGCCTGCGCCGCGCGCCGCCCGGGTTCCGCCTTGCCACCGGCGCGCCATGGCGTCGCCGGGCCCTGCGCGCGGCGAACCGATGCGCCGTCCGGGGCCGCCTGCCACCGCACCGGATGCGACTGCATGGGCAGGGCGATCTCCATCGAGATCGGCAGCATCCCGGCGCGGGCCGCCGGGCCACGGTCGCCGCGCATCGCCGCCAGTTGCCGCAATACGGCGCGCAGCCCCGGCACCCCGGGGCGATGCGCATAGCTCAGGCGCAGCCGCAACATATTTGCCTCGAAGATGGTCTGTCCCGAGCGCGGGCCCCGGCCGCCCGGCCACCCCATGCGGCGACGCCGCAGGTGCTGCTCGGCCTGGTAGTCGTTGCTGATGGCGGCCAGGCCCGCCGCGCCAGCCACCCGCAGGGCCGTATCGGCGAAGTCCGCATAGGCGCCATCCGTGGGGGACAGGACGTCGATACGCCATGGGGGCGCGCCGGTTTCCAGCATCATGTCCTGGAAGGTGGCCCGCATGCGGGCGCGCGGACTGTCATGCCGGCCGGGCGGTTGAAACAGGGGCAGCAGGGCGGTTTCGAAGGCCCGTTCGATGGCGGCGGGCCGGCCGTGCACGGTCGCGCCGGCCCGGGCCGCCTCCAGCAAGGCGAGATGCAGCATCTGCCGCACGATGTGCCAGCGCGCGGCTTCGATGGCGAACAGCGCGCAGAACAGCAGCGGCAGCGTGGTAACGGTGAAGCTGGCCATGGCTGCGCCGCGCTGGCGGGCAATGGGATGCGGAAAGAAGAGCATCCCGCCAGTCTGCGGTGCCGCGCGTGACGCGTCGATTGCGACATCTACGCGTGACGTGCGTGACACGGATTGCCTGTAGCGGGGCGCGCCCTTTTCGCCGCATCCGGGCAGCGCGTGTCTACGTCGCGCGCGTTGCGCCTATCTTCAGTGAACCGTGGGCGGGTCCTGCTCCGGCACCGCTTTCGAGTCCGTGAACAAACCGGCGCAGTCCACCGCGTCGAAGAGATACGGCTTGCCGCAGAAGTCGCAAGCCACTTCGACCTGGCCGCGCTCGGCCAGGATGTCCTCGATTTCCGCTCGCCCCAGCATGCGCAGCATATCGGCCACCTTGCCGCGGTTGCATGGGCAATGCCAGCGGACCCCGGCCGGCTCGAAAGTCAGCAGGGTCTCTTCCCAATACAGCCGGTGGACCAGCGTATCGATGTCCGTGGCCAGCAGTTCGTCCGGCTTCAATGTCTGCGCCAGCTGGACCGCGCGGTTCCAGGTTTCTTCCGCGGCTTCCGGCGTTTGCGCCATGCCGCCCTGGCCCGGCATCCGTTGCAGCAGCATGCCGGCCACCTGGTTTTCGTCGGCGGCGAGCCACAAGCGGGTTTCCAGTTGCTCCGACTGCTGCATGTAGTGGCTCAGCGCGTCGGCGATGGTTTCACCCACGATGGGCACGATGCCCTGGTAGGGTTGCTGCCCGGGGGCCTTGCGCTGCGGATCCAGGACGACGATGAAACGGCCGTTTCCGCCCGGGTTCATCAGGCTTTGCATGGTGCCGGTATCCGGCACCGCGTGATCCTGGCGCAGCTTGACGGTGGCGCGCAGGCTGAGATCCGCCCGGCATTCCACCACCAGCAGGGCGATGGGCCCATCGCCCTGGATTTGCATGACGAGCGAGCCGTCGAACTTCAGGTTGGCGGCCAGCAGCGTGGAGGCGGCGATCAGTTCGCCCAGCAGCCGCTTGATCGCGACGGGGTAGTCGTGGTTGACCTGGGCGGAACGCCAGGTATCCTGCAACCGTACCGCCTGCACCCGCACGGTACGATCCTCGAACAGGTATTTCTTCAGAAGATCAGTCATGCCTCGAATGTTAGCCGATACGGCCCGCGCGGCCGGACCGCGCCCGCCCTCTCATTAGGGCCATCGAGCCTATGGCTGAGCAGGCCCTGTCAGGCGATCCGCTTGAGCACGCGCTTGTATTCCTGTCCCCGATCGACATAGCCCTGCGTATTGCGGTGCATCTGGTCGATTTCTTCCGGTGTCAGTTCGCGTACGACCTTGCCGATGCCGATGACCAGGCTGTTGTCCGGGATGACCCGGCCTTCCGGGATGAGGGCACCGGCGCCGATCAGGCAATTGCGGCCCACCACGGCGTCGTTCAGTACGATGGCCTGGATGCCCACCAGCGCGCCCTCGCGTATCGTGCAACCGTGCAGCATGGCCTGATGGCCCACCGTGACGCGCGGTTCGACGATCAGGCCGTGGCCTTTGTCGACATGCAGGACGGAGGATTCCTGGATATTGCTGCCCCGGCGGATGACGATGGGCGCGTTGTCGCCGCGTATCGTTACCTGCGGCCAAATGCTGACTTCCGCTTCCAGGGTGACGTCGCCGATGATGTCGGCGCTGTCGGCAATATAGGCGCTGGCGTCGATGCGCGGCGCGACGCCGTCGAGTTCGTAAATGGCCATGGCCCGGTTCTCCGTTGCATCAGGCGCGCTGGTCGCCGCGCGCCTGTTCCGCTTTTTCCTCTTCCCGCTGCCGCAGTACCCGCCGCTGGACCTTGCCGGTGGTCGTCATGGGCAATTCTTCGAGGAACTCGATTTCTTTCGGGTATTCATAAGGCGCCAGGCGTTCGCGCACGTGGTCCTGCAGGGCCTGCACGATGCCTTCCGTCGGCTGCCCGGCGAATTCCGGCGTCAGGACGACATAGGCCTTCACCAGCGCGCCCCGTTCCGGGTCGGGCTTGGGGACGACGGCCGCATTGGCCACCGCGGGATGTCCCAGCAGGCAGCTTTCGATTTCGCCCGGCCCGATGCGATAGCCCGCGGATTTGAAGACATCGTCGCTGCGGCCGGCGTACCAGAGGTAGCCGTCTTCGTCCATGCGGGCAAGGTCGCCTGTGCGGCACCAGTCGCCCGAGAATTTGGCCGCGGTGGCGGCGGGGTTGCGCCAATACTGCAGGAAGAGAATCGGGTCCGGATGACCGTGGATGTCGTAGCGGTTCAGCGCGATTTCGCCGATTTCCCCCGTTTTGACCGGCTGTCCCTGCTCGTCGATCAGGGCGACCCGGTGCCCCGGGTAGGGCCGCCCCATGCTGCCCGGCTTGGCGGGCCAGCGTGCCTGGCTATTGCCGACCAGATAGTTCATCTCGGTCTGCCCGAACATTTCGTTCGGCGTGATGCCCAGTGCCGACTGGCACCAGCCGAACACCGTTTCGCCGACGCTTTCGCCCGCGCTCATGAGCGCGCGCAACACCAGCTTGTAGCGTTCGCGCGGCGCGGGGACCGCTTTCATCATCGCTTTCAGGGCGGTCGGGAACAGGAAGGTATTGGTGACCTGATAGCGCTCCAGCAGCTCAAACGCGCGTTCGGGAGAAAAACGCCCGCGCGTCCCGACGATGGGATGGCCGAAATACAGCGTGGGCAGCAGCGCGTCCATCATGCCGCCCGTCCAGGCCCAATCCGCCGGCGACCAGAAAACATCGCCCTGCTTGGGGAACCAGTCCTGCGAGGCGACGAAACCCGGCAGGTTGCCGATCAGCACCGAATGGGGCAGCAGCGCGCCCTTGGGCGCGCCCGTGGTCCCGGAGGTGTAGAGGAGGATGGCGGGGTCGGTCGCCAGCGTATTGATCCGCTTGAAGTCCGCCGATTGCCGCGCCAGCAGGCTGCGCCAGGGCAGCACGCGTTCGTCGGCGAAGCCTATGCCGATGATCTGTTGCAGCGCCGGACATTGTTCGGCGATGGACAGCAGATTGGCGCTGGAGGCGGCGTCCACCACCGCCACGCGTGCCTCCGAGTCGCGCAGGCGCGATTCGAGGGCTTCGGGACCGAACAGGCCGGACAGGGGCACGATGACCGCGCCTACGCTGTAGGTCGCCATATGGACCACGACCGTCTCTGGCCGTTGTCCCAAAACAACAGCCACGCGGTCGCCCTTGCCCACGCCCATGCGCAACAGGCCATTGGCCAGCTGGTTCACCGCTTCGGCCAGGCGGCCGTAGGTCCAGACCTCTCTATTGCCCGCTTCGTCTTCGTAATAAATGGCAATGCGCCGCGCGTCGAGACCGCTCTCGGCCCAACGGTGGCAGCACACCTCGGCGATGTTGAACTGGGTCGGTACTAGCCAGCGGAATGAGTCGTAAAGCGCCTGGTATTGATCGTTCATGGCCCTGTTATGAGCGGTTACAACGATGGAACTCGTCGGCAGTGCTTTTGGGGCCGGATTGCCCCAGACGCAAGCATGACCTAGCGAGCCACTATCTGCAACATTGGCGTGTTGCCCCTACTCATGTCTAGGGTTTTCACGGATGTTCCGCGGGCGTTCGGGGGCCTACGGGTGCCTGCCCTGACGGCGCAGGGCCGATGGCAGGGCAGGCAGGGAGACCGGGCGCGGAGAGCGCGCGGGAGGCGCGCCGGCGACCCGCTCGGCAAGCGTGGCCGCCCAATCCACCAGCTGCAGGCGGCCGCTATGGTCTTCGGCCAGTGCCGACAGGCTTTCCACCCAATCCCCGTCGTTGCAGTAAAGGACGCCATCGATGTCGCGCATTTCCGGCTTATGGATGTGGCCGCAGACGACACCGTCCAGGCCGCGCCGGCGTGCCTCGCCGGCCAGCGCATGCTCGAAATCCGTGATGAAGGCGACGGCGTTCTTGACCTTGTGCTTGAGGTACTGGGACAAGGACCAGTAGTGCAAGCCCATGCGGTGCCGCATGCGGTTGAAGTAATGATTCAGCCAGAGGGCGAACTGGTACAGCGTATCGCCCAGGTGCGCCAGCCATTTGCTGTGCTGGATCACGCCGTCGAACTGGTCGCCGTGCAGCACCAGCAGCCTGCGGCCGTCGGCGGTGTGGTGGACATCCTCGTCGACGATCTCGATGTCGCCGAACGCGTAGCCGATGAATTCGCGGGCGAATTCGTCATGATTTCCCGGTACGAATACCACCCGGGTGCCCTCCCGCGCCTTGCGCAGGATGCGCTGCACGATGTCGTTATGCGCGCGCGGCCAGTGCCAGTGCTTGCGCAATTGCCAGCCATCCACGATGTCGCCGACCAGGTACAGCGTCTCGGCTTCGTTGTGGTCCAGGAAATCCAGCAGGAATTCGGCCTTGCACCCCGTCGTGCCCAGATGCAAGTCGGAAATCCACACGGTGCGCCAATGCGTCGGGCGAATCTCGTCCACATATCCCTCGGGTCGCGCTGTCATGCAGGCATGAAATCACCGCGCGATGACGCCGATGTGAAATTGGCATGGCGGTTTCATGACACGCCGGGCGGATGCCCCCGCCGGGACGCCGCCGCTTCCGCCTGGTCGCCTCATGGGTGCGCCGCGGGAATCCCTCGGGATTAACCCGGGAGTTCCGCCTTAAAACTGACAAACTAGTTGACGCTGCCTGGGACGCTATCTACCATCTAGTTAACTAGATGCTTAGTAGATGCGACAAGGTGGAGTGCGAATGTCCGACCCGATCTTTTCCCCCGAACCCTATGCCGCCACGCGGCGGCCCCTGCACCAGGCGTCTCCGCTGCCGGGGTGGTGCTACACCTCGCCGGAGTGGTACCAGAGGGAGCTGGACACCATGTTCCGCAAGGACTGGCTGTGCGTGGGGCGTGCCGAACAGGTGCCCAAGATGGGCGACTATTTCTCGATCGAGGTGATAGGCCAGCCGCTTGTCGTTGTCCGCGACGACGCCAACAACGTGCGCGTTCAATCGGCGTTATGCCGCCATCGGGGCGCCATCATTACCGAACAGTCGGGCCATTGCCGTGCCTTCGTCTGCCCGTATCACAGCTGGACCTACAGCCTGAGCGGCAAGCTGATGTCCACGCCCGGCAATCCGCCGCCCATGGCCGGGGTGGAGGGTTTCAGGAAGGAAGACCATACGCTGAACCAGGTGCGCGCCGAGCTGTGGGGCGGCTTCATTTTCATTACCTTCAACGACAAGGCCCCGCCCTTGCTGGAGTGGCTGGGCGACCTGCCCGCTTTCCTCGAAGGCTACGACCTGGAGAACATGGTCTGGACCAACAAGGACGTCTACGAGGTGGATTGCAACTGGAAGGTGTGGTTGGAAAACGCCTTCGAGAACTACCACGTGGCCACGATTCATCGCGACCACCATGACCCGGCCAATCCGCAGAACTGGTCCTTCGAACGCACGCACGGCCCGTGGGAGGCCATGTCCAGCAAGCGCAGCATCGTTGCCTATTCCGGCCTGCCGCCGATTCCCGGCCTGGATGCGAACAAGGGCTCGACGCTGTACCACATCTGGATCCAGCCCAGCCTGCAGATCATCCTGACCTCTTCGTACATGAAGTTCCGCCAGTATCTGCCCGAAGGTCCCGAAAAACTGCGCCTCTACGAGAACTGGACCTTTCCGCGCAGCACGGTGGAGATGCCCGATTTCAGCGACATCGTCGGGCCGGACTACTACGAAAGATATTCGCAGGTGGTCCGCGAAGACATCGGCATCAATCCCAATGTCCAGCGGGCCATGCGCAGCGGTGCATATCGGCCCGGGCGGTTTTCCCTGGAAGAGTACGTCGTGCATCGGATCGCCAATCGCGTGCTCGATAGCGTGATCGGTCCCGACGAAGAGGATCAACGCCGCGCCCGCGAAGGCGAAATGACGCAAGAGGTGGCCTGAGATGGGTTTCGACAAGAGTAAACCGCTGCACGTCCATATCGAAAATGCCAGCTCCTTGATGCCGGTATTCATCGTACGGCCGGACCAGTACGAAAAGGCGCTGGCGCGCCACCCTGACGTCGCCGAACGTATCAGTACGACCTGGGGCGAGGACGGCGATATCTATGCGCGTGAAGCGAAGACCGCCGACGCGATGATCACCTACCGCTTTCCGTACCAGACGCTGGCCACCGACGCGCCGAATCTGAAGCTGCTGCAGGTCCTGGGCGCCGGGGTGGACTACCTGCTGCCCCTGGACTGGGTGCCGGCCGGCGTGACGGTGCTGACCAACAGCGGCGCGCACGTGCCCAAGGCGTCGCAATCGGCCTTGATGGCTCTTCTGATGCTGAACGCACGCCTGCCGGAACTGAACTGGAGCCAACGCAAGCACGAATGGAATCGCGTCTTTACCTCCACCCTGGAAGGAAAAACCCTGCTGATCGTCGGCGTGGGCGCCATCGGTGCGGGCGCCGCCAGATATGCCAAGGAGTTCGGCCTGGAAGTACTGGGCATCCGCCGCAGCGGTCGGCCGCAGCCGCATGTCGATGAAATGCACCCGCCCGAGGCGCTGCACGCCTTGCTGCCACGGGCCGATTTCGTTCTGGCGAACACCGCGCTGACGCCGGAAACGCACTTCATGTTCGGGGCGAAGGAATTCGGCCTGATGCGCAAGGGCGCGGGGTTTGCCAATATGTCGCGCGGCGGCCTGGTGGACCCGGCCGCGCTGGACGCGGCGCTGCGCGGCGGCCATCTGAGCGGGGCCGTCATCGATGTGACCTATCCGGAACCGCCGGGCAAGGACTGGCCGTACTGGGACACGCCCAACCTGTTGATCACGCCGCACGTGCTGTCCGACGACATCGAGAACTATGTCCCGCGCACGCTCGACCTGTTCTTCAACAATATTCGCAACTACTTCGACGGCAAGCCCTTGACCAACCAGGTCGATCTGGGGCGCGCCTACTGATCCGCTAAACGTCGCATACCGAGGGCACAGTGCCATGCAGGCCGCCGAAGAATCCCGCCTGGTCAGGATCCGTGAGATCCGCGAGGTGGCCATGGATATCAAGTGCTATGAGCTGGCGCCGGCGGACGGCCGGCCGCTGCCGCCGTTCACCGCGGGGGCGCATATCGATGTGCAGGTACCCAATGGCATGATCCGCCAGTATTCCCTGTGCGGCGACCCAGCGGATGCCCGTGCCTATCGCATCGCGGTAAAGCGCGAGGCGGCCGGACGAGGCGGGTCGGCCAGCCTTCACGACGGCACCGAAGTCGGAACGCTGCTGGGCATCGTCGGACCCAGGAATCATTTTCCATTGGCGACGGAGGCGACGCGCAGCCTGCTTATCGCGGGCGGCATCGGTATTACGCCGATCTACGCCATGGCGAGGGCGCTGTCCGCGCGGGGGCAGGACTGGCACCTTCACTATTGCGCCAGGACGGCGGGCCATGCGGCATTCTACGAAGAGCTGCGCGCCCTGCCCGGGGGACGCGTAACGCCGTACTTCAGCGAAGCGCCGACCCTCGACGTTCCGGCCCTTCTCGCCGATCAGCCGGACGGCGTCCATGTCTACTGCTGCGGCCCGCAAGGGCTGATGAAGGCGGTGGAGGCGGCCACGGCGCACTGGACGCCGGGCCATGTGCACTTCGAATGGTTTGCCGCCCCCAAGACCGCCTGGCCGCCCGACGCGCCCTTCGAAATCACCCTGGCACGCTCGGGCAGGGTCTTGCCGGTACCCGCCGATCGGACAATCCTGCAGGTACTGCGGGAAAATGGCGTGAACGTGCCATGTGCCTGCGAAGAAGGGGTCTGCGGGACATGCGAAACCGCTGTCCTGGAGGGGGAGCCCCAGCATCGCGACATGCTTCTTACACCCGAGGAGCGTGCCGCGGGACGTACCATGATGGTCTGCGTTTCGCGGGCCAATAGCCACCGGCTGCTGCTGGATCTGTGAACGCCGCCATGTCCCACCCCGACCCCATAGACCTGACCCGGCGGCTCATCGCCTTCGACACGGTCAATCCGCCCGGCAACGAGCGCGAATGCGCCGAGTACCTGGCCTGCCTGCTGCGCGACGCCGGTTTCGATGTCCGCCTGGTACCGCTGGGCGATGGCAGGGCCAGCCTGATCGCCAGCAAAGGCACTCCCGGCGGGAAGGGGGCCCTGGTCTTTACCGGCCATATCGATGTGGTGCCCCTGGGCACCAAGGAATGGAGCCAGGCACCTTTTGGCGGCGCTATCGTCGACGACCGCTTGTACGGGCGCGGATCCAGCGACATGAAGGGCGGCGTGGCGGCCTTCGTGGCCGCCGCCATCCTGGAAGCGCCGCGTGCCCGCGACGGCATGCAATTGACCCTTATCATTACGGCCGGCGAAGAGACGGGCTGCGACGGTGCCTCGGCCATCGTTGCGCAGGACTTGCAGGGGAGGGCCGGCGCCCTGGTCGTCGCCGAACCTACCGCCAATATGCCGTATGTCGGCCACAAGGGCGCCTTGTGGCTGCGCGGCATCGCCCGTGGCATTACCGCCCACGGCTCCATGCCGGAGGCCGGCGATAACGCCGTGTACAAGGCGGCGCGCGCCACCCATCGCCTCTCCTGCTTTCATTTCGGCGTTGCGCCTCACCGCACGCTGGGCGGGCCAACGCTGAACGTCGGCACCTTCCATGGCGGCCTGAATATCAATTCGGTGCCCGATCGCGCGGTGATAGAAATCGACCTGCGCACCATACCGGGCATGGACCACGCCGACTTGCGGCAACGGATCGCCGCGGAGATGGACGAGGACATGGAGATCGAGACGGCGATCGATCTGCCGGGCGTCTGGACGGCGCCCGACACGCCGTGGGTGCGGCGGACGGCCGCCATCGCGTCGCGCGTCACGGGCGCTCCTTTCGAGCTGCGCACGGCCACCTATTTCAGCGATGCTTCCGTGCTGGTACCGGCGCTGGGCGGCGCGCCCACGCTCATCCTCGGGCCAGGCGAACCCCGGCAGGCGCACCAGACCGACGAGTGGTGCAGCGTAAGCCGCATTCGCCAGGCTACCGTCATCTACCGGCAAATGATCGCCGAGTGGGCGCAAGAGGAAACGGAGAACGCAGGATGAAAGCGGCCGCGCAGCCCGGCATCCGGTCGGTGGCCGAGGCCTTCCTGACGCTGCTGAAGAAACGCGGCATCGATTTCCTGTACGTGGGCGCGGGCACCGATACCGCGCCCATCGTGGAAGCCTATGCGCGCGCCGGGGATGACGCGCAAGAATATCCCCGACCCATCGTCTGCGCGCACGAGAACCTGGCGATGGGCATGGCGCACGGGTACTACATGGTGACGGGGCTGCCGCAGGCCGTGATGCTGCACGTCTCCGTGGGCACCGCCAACGCGCTTTGCGGCGTCATGAACGCCGCGCGCGGCCAGGCGCCGATGCTGTTCGCGGCGGGGCGCACTCCCTTGTTTGAGCACGGCCGGCTGGGGGCCCGCGACATCGAGATCCATTGGGGGCAGGAGCTTTTCGACCAGGCCGGCATGGTGCGGGAGCTGGTCAAATGGGAATACGAGCTGCGCGACGGCATACAGCTGCAGGAAGTGGTCGACCGCGCGCTGGCGACCTCGATGAGCGAACCGCGCGGACCGGTCTACCTGACGCTGCCGCGCGAAGTCCTGGCGGCGCCCGCCGAAAACGTCGAGCCGCATGCACCGCCGGGCTTGCCGTCGCCGCCCGCGCCCGACGCGGGCGCCGTCGAACGCCTGGCGCGGGCGCTGGCCAAGGCGCGCGAGCCGGTGATCATGTGCACGGCCAGCGGCGCCGATCCGCGCACCGTGGCCGCGCTGGCCGGCCTGTGCGATCGCTTCGGGATAGGGGTGGGCGAGGCCAGGCCGCGCTATGTGAACGCGCCATCCCGCCACCCGCTGCACATGGGCTATGAGCGGGGGCCGATCTTCGAATGGGCGGACGCGCTGCTGTTCCTCGAGGCGGATGTGCCCTGGATCCCGGGCAAGGCCGCCCCCGCGGACACGGCATTCGTCGCGCATGCCGGCACGGACCCCATCTTCTCGCGTTACCCCATACGTGGACATCGCTGCGACCTGGCCATCACGACCACTGCTTGCGCGTTGATAGAAGCGCTCGGCTCGGCGCTGCATGCATGCGGGGCGTTGGACTCGGCCCCCCAGCGCAGGCACCGGCTCGCGGCGCGCGCCCAGGCCATCGCCCGCGACCGGGCCCAGCGCATGGCCAGGGATCGCGAGCGGGGCGGACCGATCAGCAAGGCATTCCTGTCCGAATGCATCGATGCGGTACGGCCGGCCGACGCGATCGTGGTCAATGAGTACTCCGCGGTGCGCGAGTGTTTTTCCTTCGTGGATCCCGGCTGCTATTTCCTGCATCCCGATGCCTCGGGCCTGGGCTGGGGCTACCCGGCGGCGCTGGGCGCGAAGCAGGCCATGCCGCATCGCACGGTCATCGCGGTCATGGGCGACGGCGCCTATCTGTTCGCCAACCCGGCGGTGTGCCATCACGCCAGTGCCATGCATGGACTGCCGGTGGTCGCCGTGGTTTTCAATAACGGAGGCTGGGAGGCCGTGCACAAGTCGACGATGGGCATTTACCCGTCGTCCCACGCGGCGGACTATGCCAGGTCGCATGCGAAGGCCAACGGCATGGCGCCCTTGTGCTCGCTGGATCCGATGCCGGATTTCGAACGCTATGTAGAGGCGTCCGGCGGTGTCGGCCTGCGCGTGACCGAGCGCGCCGAGCTCGAGGGCGCCTTGCGCCGGGCGATCGCGATCGCCCGGGATGAAGGCCGACAGGTGCTCGTCAACGTTTTGGGCAGGGGCTGACCATGTACCCGCGACTCGGGCTGCTGGTCGATGGGGAATGGATAGACGCGTCGCGGCGCGAGGCGACGCTGGTGCGCAATCCGGCGACTGGCGAGCCGCTGGGGGAACTGCCGATCGCGACGCCGGACGACATCGATCGTGCGGCCCAGGCCGCGGCGCGGGCCTTCGGTGGATGGCGCGCCATGACGCCGCTGGAGCGGGGACGCATTCTCGCTCGGGTCGCAACGACCCTGCGGGAGCGCGCGGAATCCCTCTCCGCCATCCTGACCCGCGAGCAGGGCAAGCCGCTGCGCGAGGCCCTGGCCGAGGTCATCGCCACGGCGGACACCTTCGAGTGGATGGGGGAAGAGGGCCGGCGTGCCTATGGCCGCATCGTGCCGTCGCGTTTTGCCGGCGTGGAGCAACTGGTGCTGCATGAACCCATAGGCCCGGTCGCGGCGTTCTCGCCCTGGAACTTTCCCGCCGTTCTCGCGGGTCGCAAGATCGCCACGGCGCTGGCCGCCGGATGTCCGATCGTGATCAAGCCCGCCGAGGAAACCCCGGGCATCCTGGTGGAGATCGCTCGCATCTGCGAGGCGTCGGGCGTTCCCCCCGGTGTCCTGAACCTGCTTTTCGGCCGGCCCGCGGAAATTTCCGAGCGCCTGATCGGCCATCCCGAAATCCGCAAGCTTTCCTTTACGGGCTCTACGGCCGTGGGCCGTCGCCTGGCGGGGCTGGCCGGTGCCGCGCTCAAGCGTATGACGCTGGAACTGGGCGGGCATGCCCCCGTCATCGTATGCGACGATGCCGATCTGGACCGCGCGGCGAGCCAGGGCGTCGCGGCTAAATTCCGCAACGCCGGACAGGTCTGCAATTGCCCCACGCGGTTCTATGTCCAGCGAGGCGTGTTCCAGGCCTTCGCCGAACGCTTTGCCGCCCTGGCCCGCTCGCTGCGGGTCGGCGACGGGCAGCGCGGCGATGTCGACATGGGGCCGTTGATCCACGCGCGTCGCGTGCAGGCCATGCGCGAGTTCACGCAGGACGCCGTCCGCCACAACGGGGAAGTGTTGGCGGGCGGCGGGACGCCTTGTGAACAGCGCGCCGTGCCGGCGGCCGGCGCGTTCTGGGAGCCGACGGTCATCGCGGGCGCCGGCGGCGGCGCGCGGGCGATGCGCGAAGAGCCCTTCGGCCCGCTGGCGCTGCTGCAGCCGTTCGAGGAGATCGAAGAAGCGATCGCGGCCGCCAACGCGACCGACTACGGCCTCGCCTCGTACGCATTCACGGCATCGTTGAAATCCGCGCGGCTGCTGCAGGAACGTATCCGGGCGGGCTGCTTCAGTCTCAATACCTACGCGATCACGCCGCCCGAGCTTCCTTACGGGGGCGTCAAGTACAGCGGCCTGGGCCGTGAAATGGGCAGCGAAGGGCTGCTCGAGCACTTCGAAGTCAAATCGGTCATCAGGGCGGTCTAGATCCCCGGGTCGAGAGCGCTCTTTTGCAAGCAGCGGGAATACCCGCGAATACATACAACAGTCCAAGGAGAAATTATGTCGACTCGTCGATTGCTGGGGGCATTGTTTGCCTGTCTTGCCCTATCACCGGCGGCCAACGCCGAATATCCCGACCATACCATCCGCCTTGTCGTGCCTTTCGCGCCGGGAGGCGCCGTCGACGCGATCGCGCGCGTGATCGCCGAACGCATCTCCGGCCCATTGGGCCAGAGTGTCATCGTGGATAACCGCGGCGGAGGCGGAGGTATCGTCGGTACCGATTTCGCGGCGCGCGCCAACCCCGACGGCTACACGCTGCTGATGGCATCGGCCAGCGGGATGATGATTACCCCCTTGCTGCAAAAGCTGCCTTATGAGCCGATGAAGGCCTTCACGCCGGTGGCCCTGGTAGGCCAGGTTCCTTTCCTGCTCGTGTCCACCACCAAGCTGCCGCCGACCAACCTGCAGGAGTTCATCGCCTATGCGAAGGAGCGGCCCGGCAAGCTGGCCTACGCCTCCGCGGGCACGGGCACGCCGCATCACGTGGCGGGCGAGATGTTCAAGCTGGCGACGGGCACCGACCTTATCCATATTCCCTACAAGGGGACGGGCCCCGCGCTGGTCGACGTCATCAGCGGGCGCGTGGCGGTCATGAACTCCGAGATCCTCGCCGCGTTGCCGCACGTGCGGGAAGGCCAACTGCGCGCCCTGGGTATTGCCGCGGCGAAACGCAGCCCGCTGGCGCCGGACATCCCCACGCTGAAAGAGGCCGGCTTGCCCAACTTCGAGGTGACCACCTGGTACGGCGTCGTGGCGCCTACCGGTACCCCGCCGGCAGCGGTGAAGAAGCTGTCCGATACGATCATGAAAGCCCTGACCGAGGCCGATACGCGGTCCAAGCTGGATCAGATCGGCGTCATTCCCCGAGGCTTGGCGGGCAAGGATTTCAGCGACTTCCTGGTCCAGGAAAACGCCAAGTGGACAAAGATGGTCAAGGATACGAACATCAAAATAGACTAGGCGGCCCGTACCCGCTTCGCCGCGCGACTCTGTTCGGAAGCAAAGTGGATTTCGAAATCCGCGGCCTTGCCGATATGCTCGGTAATTCGCCGCGCGGCAAGGTCGGGGTCGCGCGCTTCCAGCGCCTTGACGATGCGCTCCAGTTCCTTGAACCAGGTCTTCATGCGTGCCGGGGTGGAAGGCGAGGTTGCCTTCTTCAGCCACTGGGCCTTCTCCAGCAGGTTCTGCAGGACACCGCTCATCAGGGAATTGCCGGCAGCTTCGTAGATGGCGGCGTGCACAATGGAATCGAAACGGTCGAATTCATCGAAAGTCGCCTTGTCATCCCCGTCCTTTTCCAGCGCCCTGGCCTGTAGCAGCGCGCGGTTCAACGCGCGGATCTGCTCTTCGCCGATGTTGCGCGCCGCCAGTCCGGCCACATGTGCTTCGAGCAGGATCCGGAAATCGAAGATTTCCTGGATTTCCTTTTCGCTCAACGCTTTCACGTAGCTGCCGCTCTGCGGGCTGACGTCCACCCATCCCTCGCCGCGCAGGCGGGCCAGGGCGGTGCGGATGGGCGATCGCCCGACACCGAGCTCTTCGACCAGCCGTGCCTCCGAAATCTTGCTTCCCGGGGGATAGCGGCATTCGATGATGCTGCTCTTGATGGCTTCATATGCACGTGCCGCGGCGGCGACGCTGTCTCCGGTCATTTTGCTTGTACCTGTGGCATCGACGGAAAGGGGCGGTCCTTGGGATGGCCGAGGGCCGGCCCGGAGGATCAACGCATGGCATTCCGGTGCGCAAGCGCATGTGCCGCGCCCGGTATGCCGACCCTCGTTAACTGGTCGATTAGTCTAACAGATCGACCCGTCGCGGCACATGCGCGCCAGTCTCCGTTATGTGCGTCGCGGCACCGGAACAATGCTTGTGCGGGTAGGCAAGCCGCGCTACCATTGCCTTTGAGTAACTAGTTAACCAGATTCAAAAAACGAGACCCAGGGAATCATGGACCTGACAATACTTCCGGCCCGATCGGGCACCCGTGTGGCATTGCGCAAGGGTCAGATGCTGAAGGTGGTCAACACCCATGGCGGCCAGGTCGTGGACCTGTGGGCGTTTTTGCCGGACGGCAGCCAGCATATGTCGATGCCGCACTCGGTCGTAACGCTCGGACGCATCAAGCCGCTACCCGGCGATCTTCTGTATACGCAGTTGCGGCAGCCCATACTCAGGCTCGAAGCCGACGAATCGCCTGGCACGCATTGCATGCTCTTCGCCGCTTGCGACGCCGCCCGTTACGCGCTGCTGGGCGCCAAGGGATATCACCACAATTGCGCCGACAACATGCGGCAGGCACTCAAGCCCCTGGGCATCGACGCCGGGTATGTGCCGACGCCGCTCAACCTGTTCATGAACACGCTATTCCACGATCATCGCGAAATGGAAGTGGCCGAGCCACGCGCGCGCCCCGGCGATAGCGTGACTTTCCGCGCGGAGCAGGATTGCATCGCCGTCATGTCGGCTTGCCCGCAGGATATGGTCCCGGTCAATGCACACGGCTGTACGCCGCAGCCGGTGGGCTATTGCATCCTGTAGGGCCGGCGTCTGCTTCGATCGGACGGGGTGGGAATCCGTTCACCAGGCCGCGGCACAGGCCTGGCGCCGCAGATCCGCCGCAGCCTCCAGCATGCCGGACCCATGCCTTTGCACCGCCTTGATCGAGCCGAAGTAGAAAGGATGCGTCGAGTCCGCTTCCACCGCGACGCCCGCCGCTTCGAGCAGTGCAAGCGTGCCGTCGGGGAATCCCGGCTCGCACATGACCTGGCCGTCGCGCCCCATGCTCCAGCGCGGCAGGTCTATGGCAAGGGAAAGGGGCGCGCGGTCGACCAGAACATTCGAGATGCATTGCACGCCGGTCGTCGTCTGGCTGATGCCGCCCGGCGACACGGCAAACAGCTCGGGCGCGCCATCCCGGAACACGATATAGGGATTCAATGTATGTACCGGCCGCTTGCCGGGGGCCAGCACGTTGAAGTGCCGGCGATCGGTGCTGAACTCTCCGAGCCGGTTGTTCATCAGCACGCCCGTGACCGGATCGACACACCCGCTGCCAAAGGGCTGGAACACGCTTTGCAACATGACCAGGCCGTTGCCGGACCCGTCCGCCAGCACGATGCCGGCGGTGTCTCCCGGTTCCGCGCCGGCGCCCTGGAAGCGGGGTGATTCCGAACCGTCGTCGTGCCATGGCCAGCGCGCCGCGGGATCCGCGACGCGGTCGCGCAGTCCTGGCAGGCAGGCGCGCGCATTCATGACCTGCGCATACAGCCGCCGTTCCCGCGGAACGTCCGGGCGCCATTGCAAGCGGGACAGTTGCGCGAGCATCAGCACGCCTACCGAGTTGGGCGGCATGACGGCAACCCACCGTCGGCCATAGTCCTGGTGGACGGGCTGCGTCCAATCCGCCGCGACGCGCTTGAGGTCCTCGGGGCGCAACAGGCCGCCGGTGTCCGCGGCGAAGCGGCACAAGGCGTCGGCCACCGGTCCTTCGTAGAAGCCATCCTCTCCATGCGCCGCGATGCGTTGCAGTGTTGCGGCCACGGCGATCTGCCGCCATGGCGTTCCTGCCTGGCGATCCTGTCCATCGACCTGGAATGCCTGGGCAAAGCCCGGCTGTTTACGAACCTGCGCGGTGGCAAGCGCAAGATTCCGGCTGATTTCGCTGGAGAACGCCGCGCCGTCGGCGGCCAGTTCGATCGCGTCGTGGAACAGGGTGTTCCAGGGCAGCCGTCCGTGCCGGCGATGTGCCTGCGCCCATAGGCGGACCAGGCCGGGAACCACCCAGCTGCGCGGGCCGCGTGCGCCGACGGCCCCGCCGAACAAGGCAGGGTCGGCGCTTCCCGGCGCGATGCCGGATCCATTGAGCGCATGCGTGTGTCCGCCGGCGGCGTCATGCAGGAGCATCATGCCGCAGCCGCCCAGCGACGTCGCATGCGGCAGGACCACGGTCAATACCGCCGAGGCGGCGATCATCGCGTCCACCAAGGCGCCGCCCCGGTCCAGTTGTATGCAGGCGGCACGGGTTGCCAGATGATGGCCCGTGGCAACGCTATGGCGATGTCCGTAAAGGGCGGCGCGCGCGCCGGACGGACCGCTCATCGCAGGTAGCTTCCCAGGAACGTTCCGGCGAAGCAGCCCAGGCCGCAAGCCAGCGGCAGCCACCATGCGAGCGAGGATCCGCGGGCGGCGGCGACGGGCTCCGGCGTGCCGGACGTCCATCCCGGCCCCATGGCGCCGGGCGCTTCGGCGCGGGCCGCCCGCGTCGTCGCGATGGGCTCGGCGGGAGAGGCCAGGCGCTTCTGCACGTTCTGGAAAAAGCGTTCCGAGAACTTGCGCGCCGCGTGATCGATCAGGCGGCTTCCCAATTGCGCCAGCTTGCCATTGATGGTGGTCTCGGCGGAATACGTGAGCAGCGTGCCGCCCGGCATATCGCTCAGTTCGATGCGGATGCGGCCCGCGGCCGAACCGGCCATCCCGCCATTGCCTTCGCCAACGAGTACGTAGGATTGCATGGCGGTTTCGACCTCGCGGCGGAAGGTGACGTCGAATGTCGCCCGCACCGGGCCGACCGCGCTGACGAGCGTGGCGGCGTAGCGGTCCGCGTCGATGGCCTGCAGCGTTTTGCAGTCGGGGATCGTCGCGCGCAGGAAATCGGCGTCGCCCAGCGCTTGCCAGACGGCGGTGCGGTCCGCCGCCAGCGTCTTGCTACCGTCGATCAGCATGGCCGTACCTCGTGTCGATCTCGATGCCCGCCAGGCTCAGGCCGCGATCGGCGATGCGCATGCGGTCGTTCAGCGAGCGAAAGCGCCCGAAACTCCATACCACCAGCGGGCGGGCGAAATCGAGCACGGTAGGCCATTGGCGCGTGAAAGCGTCATAGCGGCAGGACCAGGCCTGAGTCCGATCGCTGATGAAGCGCACGCGTTGCTCCCAGCTTCGCAGCGCGGCGGGGATGTCGGTCGCGTCGCGCACCAGCGTGGCCAGCGCCAGCGCGTTCATCAGCGTCAGGCCGGCGCCCTGGCCCAGCGTCGGTGGCAGGCCATGCGCCGCGTCGCCCAGGATGGCGACGTTGCCCACCGCCCAACGCGGGCAGCTGACCACGCCATAGGGATACTGGGTGGCCGGCGCGGCCGCCAGCACCTCGAACAAGGGGCGCAGCAGGGGAAAGCGCCGCGACCAGTCGGCCACGTCCAGCGGCAGCCGCGCCGCGCGCGTATCGGCCGCGGGCGCCACCATGTAGACATAGGTATGGATCGGTCCGGCCGGCGTGACGCCGATGCGGCGGTTGCCCGACCAATGTTCGACCGTCTGCAGTTCGGGCGTGAACTGGCGCGATTCGATCAAAAAACGGTCTATCAGCGTCGGCAGCTCGCTGAAGCCGCCGCCGATACCCAGGGACGCACGCACCGCGGAATGGACGCCGTCCGCGGCGATAACGAGATCGGCGGGATAGCTCCCTTCCTTCGTGTGCAGCCTGCCGTCGCGCGCGCCGGTGACGCGGCTGCCCGTCAGGATCTGCACCCCGCTGTCCAGTGCAACATCGCGCAGTCCTTCTATCAATGTCTGGCGCGCGAAGGTGTGCACGCGGGATGCGCCGGTCAGCTGCCGCTCCTGCTTTACCCGGCCGTCGGCGAAGCGTATCTGCGCGCGTTCCAGCTTGGTGCCGTGGGCTTCGATGCGGCGCATGACGCCCAGGTGCTCCAGGACTTCGAGGCTGTTGTTCTTGATGTAGATCCCGGCGCCGATCTCGCGGATCTCGTCGCCCTGTTCGTGGACGCGGACGCGCCAGCCCTGGCGGGCCAGCAAGGCGCCGGCGGCCAGGCCGCCGATTCCGCCGCCGGCAATTTCTGCGGTACGTGTCATGCTGTCCTCACTCGATCTCGACGACCATTTCCAGCTCGATGGGCATGTTGAATGGCAATGCCGCGAAGCCCACCGCGCAGCGGGCATGGATGCCGGCGGCACCGAATACGGCGGTCAGGACGTCCGACGCGCCGTCGATGACTTCGGGCTGGCGGAAGAAATCCGGCGTCGATGCGACCATGCCGAACAGGCGGACCACTCGCTTGACTCGCGACAGCTCGCCGATTTCCGCCTTCAGCGATGTCAGCGCGCTGATCACCGCGTTGCGGGCGCCGATCTTGCCTTCTTCGATGGAGATTTCCGCGCCCAGCTTGCCCTTGTGCGTCTGCTCCGCGCCCTTGAACGTGCCGTGGCCGGCGACGAACACCAGATTGCCTGTCGTGACGGCGCCGGCATAGTTGCCCACGGGTTGCCGGCGCTCTGGCAATACGATGCCAAGCTCGGCCAGGCGGGCTTCCGGGGTCGTGCCTTTGAGTGAGTTGAAGGTTTCGATGGACATGGCAGGTTCCTAAGGGTTGGAGGATGCGGTGCGTTCGCGCAGCAGGCGCAATTGCGTGGCGGCCCCGGAGGTCAGCAACGCATGGATGGAAAATTCATCGCGTAGCCGGTCCGGATTCATCTCCAGCAAGGCTGCGCGTTCGTCGGCGGCAAGGGCATAGGCATCGCACCATGCCTGCGGATCGGCCAGGTAGCGTCGCGCGCTGTCCGGGTCGCTGCGCAGCCGGTAAAGCGCCTCGACCAGGGCGACTCGCCGCGGCGGCAACGCGGGGTAGATCAAGGGGGCCGCCGGCTCGTCCTCGGTCAGGTCCCAGGCCAGGACGCTATAGGTGTGGTGCCAGGAAGGTTCGAAGGTCGCCAGGAAGGGCTTGCGATTGCCCATGGCGCCGGCGGCGATCAGCGGCTCCCGCAGTTCCAGGTTGCCCGTGCGGTCCAGCGCAGCCTCGTCCAGCGCGAGCAGGCCGGTAAGGTTGCCGGCGCGCATCTGCTCGTACAGCCCCGTGTCGGTGTCGACATCGGGATTCGGGTAATGCACGGTCCCGGGATAGTGCGACAGACCGCCGCTGGCGATCAGCACGGCGCGGCGTCCCATGCGCGTCACGGCGCGCGCCAGCGCCTGTCCGAACGCATGGCAGCGCAGGGGAGAAGGCTGCGGCGGCACGTAGGCATTCACGAAGATGGGCGTCATGGGAATGCCGCGATCGAAGCCCATGAACTCGTAGGGGATGGTAAAGGCCGTCGGCAGCTTGGCCGACAGGGTGTAGGCCAGATCGAAACCTTCCTCTTCCATGCGACGCACCAGTCCATAGCCCATGGAGGGATCGAGCGTCCAGTCGCCGCGGTGCTTGTGCATGCCGTCGGCCGTCGCCGCGGCATGCACGCAGAACGCGGGCACGGAATGGGTCACGAAGTGGTCGCCATGATCGTTGGACACCACGATGATGCAGTCGGGCCGCAGCGCGCGCAGCCGTTCGCCCGCCTGCGCCATCGCGGCTCTGACGCGTTCGATCTGATCCGGGTCTTCGGTGTCCGGCCGGGACAGGAACTGGGGCGCGTGCGGCACGCAGGCCACGCCGACGATACCGGCTCGCGGGGTTGGGCTCATGTCGATTCCTCTATGGTGGTCTGGATCGCGGCGACGATGCCCTGGTAGCCCGTGCAGCGGCAGATGTTGCCGCACAGCTGTTCGCGGATGCTTGCGGGGCAGGCCGCCTGGCCGCGCGACACCATGTCGTGGGCCGTGATCAGCATGCCCGGCGTGCAGAAGCCGCATTGCAGGCCGTGATGGCGGTGCATGGCGTCGCGCAGGCGTTGCGACAGGGGATCGGTCAGCCCCTCCGCGGTGGTGATGGTGCTGTTTGCGCAGGCGGCGGCCAGGACCAGGCAGGCACGCGCCACTTCGCCGTCGACGATGACATTGCAGGCGCCGCAAACGCCGTGTTCGCATCCCAGGTGCACGGAGGTCGTGCCGGCCTGTTCGCGCAGGGCGTCCGCCAGGCTGGCGTTGGGCTCGACGGTCAGCGTCGCGGCGCTGCCGTTCACCGTCAGGTCCACGCTTATGCGGATATCAGTCATGGCGAGGCTCCCGCGCCTGGTCGATGGCGCGTATCAGGTTTACGGCATGGCGGTAGCGGGCCACGGCCGGCTCGTCCGGGAGCAGGCCGTCGATCTCCCGCCTGGCCTGGTCCAGCAGCGCGCCGGGGTCGGCGCAGCCTGCCTGGAGCAGGGCCGCGCACGCCGGCAGCGGGCGCGGGCCGGCGCTGGGCGCGGCGATCCAGCAGGACCAGTCCCCCGACGCGCGGCGCAGCGCCACCGCCGAGGCGGTGGCATATTCGCCGGCCCGGTGCATCAGCTTGGCGCGTCCCCATGCGGTCAGGCACGCGTTGTCCGCGTCCAGGACAATGTCCGTCAGCACTTCGTCGATCTCGATGTCCGTGGCGAGCGGCCCCTGGATGAACGCGCTCAATGGCGCGTCACGCCCCCCGCGCAGACTGCGCAACCGGACGCGCGCATCCAGCGCGGATAGCAGCAGGGGCCAGTCCCCGGCGGGGTCGGCATGGACCAGGCTGCCGCCGACGGTCCCTCGCGTGCGCACCGCGGGAAAGGCGATCTGCGCGGCGTGCGCGGCGAGCAGCGCCGTCACCGGCGTGTCCGCCGGGGCGCGAGCAAGGTCGGCGTGCGTCGTCATGGCGCCGATGGACAGGCCGGCATCCTGTGGTCGGGCCCCCCGCAGCGCGGGCACGCGTTTCAGGTCGATCAGTACCATGGGCCGCGCCAATCCGTAGCGCATCGTGGGCAGCAGGCTCTGGCCTCCGGCCAGCACCTTCGCGTCGCTGCCCGCGGCGGCCAGCATTTCCAGCAGCCCGTCCAAGGTGTCGGGCGCGCGGTATTCGAAGTCCGGCAGCTTCACTGTTTTTCTCCCGCCGCAAGCCACTGCGCGAGCAGGTAATCGGGTTCGATGGGCGTACGGTCCACCGCCACGTCCCGTTCGCGCAGCGCCGCGCGTATCGCGTTGGCGATGGCGGCGGGCGGCGGCACCGAACCGCCTTCTCCCATTCCCTTGACGCCGAAGGCCGAGAACGGCGATGGCGTGCACAGATGGATGATTTCGATACGGGGCACTTCCAGCGCGCTGGGTACGAGGTAATCGCCGAACGTCACCGTCTGGGGCTGGCCGTCGGCGTTGTAGCGCATGGCCTCGTACAAGGCTTGTCCGATACCCTGCGCGACACCGCCGATCACCTGGCCGTCGGCGATCAGCGGATTGACCACGGTGCCGCAATCCTCCACGACCAGGTAGTCCAGGATCCTGGCAAAGCCCGTGTCGATATCGACTTCGACGCGCGCGGCGTGCACCGCGTAGGAAAACGTGCCCGTTTCCACGCTGGGCCGGTAGAAGGCCTGCAGCGACATGCCGGGCTCGATGTCCTTGGGCAGCTTGTGTATCTGTACGGTGGAGATGCGGGCGATCTCCGCCAGCGTCAGGCTGCCGTGCGCGCCGTGCAGGGCGCCGTCGCGCAATTGCAGCGCGCCCGCTGCATCGCCCAGGTTGGCCGATGCAATGCGCCGTGCCTTGTCGATGAGCGCGGCGCAGGCCTGGGCGACCGCGCCGCCGCCCATGACGATGGACCGCGATGCCACCGTTCCCATGCCGTATGGGGT
Organism: Bordetella genomosp. 11; assembly: GCF_002261215.1. Lineage (NCBI taxonomy): Bacteria > Pseudomonadati > Pseudomonadota > Betaproteobacteria > Burkholderiales > Alcaligenaceae > Bordetella > Bordetella genomosp. 11. The sequence continues at coordinate 409,439 of NZ_NEVS01000004.1, forward strand.
GGCCGCGGTGTCCCCCTGGCGCACCCGGATATCGGCGAGCGCGATGGCCGTGATCTGTGCCGCGATCTGGGCATAGCTGGTGGCATGACCCTGTCCATGGGCCAGCGTACCGACGTCGATCTCCAGCGTACCGTCGCCGTTCAGGCCGACGCGGGCGGCTTCATGTCCATAGACGGTCGGCGATCCGCGGCGGAACCACTCCTCGGACCCATGGCCGGCCTGTTCCACCAGCACGGCGTAGCCCGTGCCGATGCGCTTGCGGGTATCCGACGGCGGGCTGTCCGTCCAGTTCGCCCGCACATGGGCCGCCGCCTCGTCGACCGCCTGGCGGTAATCGCCGGAATCGTAGGCCAGGCCGGTCGCCGTGACGTATGGCATCTTCGAGGATGGAATCAGATTGCGCCGGCGTACCTCCACCGGGTCCATGTCCAGGATATGCGCCACTTCGTCGACGATGCGCTCCATGGCGAAGCAACCGCCGGGACGGCCGACGCCGCGGTAGGGGCCGACCGGGCTTTTGTTCGTGTAGATGCTGATCGCCTGGTAGCGGTAGTTCCGGATATCGTAGGGACCGAGCATGACGTTGGCCGCCATGTTGGCCTCGATCGCGCCGGTCGACGTCTTGGCGCAATAGGCGCCGCCGTCGACGATGAAGGTCGCGTCGATCGCGTGGATGCGGCCGCTATCGTCGAAATAGGCCGCGATGTCCTGGTCGTGCTGGCGGCTATGGTTGCTGGCGACGAAATGTTCGTAGCGGTCTTCTATCCACCGAACCGGGCGGTCCAGCTCCATGGCCAGGGCGGTCAGTAGCACTTCTTCGGGATACAGGTTGCTTTTGGCGCCGAAGCCGCCACCCACGTCAGGCACGATGACGCGCAGATCGCTCTCCCGCAGGCCCGGGATCTGCTGCGCGATGAAGCTGCGTATCAGGTGCGGGCGCTGCGTCGATAGATGGACGTGCAGCGCGCCGCTCGCCTTGTCGCGTTGGGCCAGGCAGCCGCGGCCCTCCAGCGGACTGGCGAGCACCCGTTCCATGGTGAAGCGCCGGCAAACCCGGCGCAGGCCCGCATCGCCTCGCGCGGTCGCCGCTTCGATCGCATCGAAGTCGCCGATCGTGCGCGCGGCCCGCATGATCAAATTGGAGTCGAGGTTTTCGTGCAACGGAGCGCCGGGCTTTTCCCATTCCGTCCGCGCCTGCAGGACGGGCGGAAGCGGTTCGATATCCAGCTCGATGGATTCCGCCCAGCGCTCCGCCTGCGCGCGGGTGGGCGCCATGACCAGCGCCACCGGCTCGCCGACGAAGCGCACCTTGTCCGTTGCCAGCAGCGGATAAGGCGCACCGTGAAAGCCTTCCCGCAGCAGTTCCGCCTTGATGGGCAGCGCCCGTCCTTCGAAGTGCCGCGCCAGCCGCACGTTTTGCGGCGGGACATCTTCGCCGATTCGCACACCCTTGAGCACGCCGTGCGCCACGGGACTTCGAACGAAGGCGATTTCCAGGCAGTCGCGCACGGCGATGTCGGCAATGAACGCCGCGGCGCCGGCCAGGTGGCGCGCGTCTTCCCTGCGGGGGACGCGGGCGCCGATCAGCCCCTGCGTCATGCCGGTATCGCGCACGGGCGCGTCTACGCTATCCATGATGTCACTGATCCACGGTGATGTTGCCCGCCTTGATGATGGCGATCCACTTCTGGCTGTCGGCCTTCATGCGGTCGGCCAGTTGCTGCGGGGTGCCGCCGGTAGGCACCAGGCCGAGGTCGAGCAGTCTTTTCTGGATGTCCGGCCTGGCCAGGATGCGATTGACGGAGGCATTCAATTGCTGGACGACGGCGTCCGGCGTGGCTGCCGGGGCCAGCAGGACGAACCAGCTGGCCATGTCGGTATCGGGCACGCCGAAGTCCTTCATCGGAGGCACTTCGGGCAGGGTGGGAAAGCGTTTCGGCCCGGCGATGGCAAGGATGCGGACCCGCCCGTTGCTGACCTGGGGCAGGGCGGGCGCGAGGTTTTCGAAGGAATAGTCGACTTCGCCGGACGCGAGCGCGACGACCTCCGGCCCGCTTCCCTTGTAGGGGATATGGACGCCTTTCAGATGTTCGACCTGGTTAAGCCATTCGCCCGCCAGATGCAGGGTGCTGGCCGTGCCGGCGGACCCGAACGACAACTTGTTGTTGTCCGATCGCTGGTGCGCGATGGTCAGGAACTCCGGCACCGTCTTCGCGGGCATGGTGGGGCCCACGATGAGGAAGGCGGGAACGTCGACCAGACCGACAACGGGCCGCAGCGAGCGTTCGGCGTCGTAGTTCAGGTTCTTGTAGAGGTAGGCGTTGTTGACGACCGACGTCGTGGCCAGAAGCAGCGTATGGCCATCGGCGGGCGCATTGATCACGAAGCGCGTCGCGATCTGGGTGCTGCCGCCCGGTTTGTTTTCGACGATGAAGGCCTGGTGGTATTCATCGTTCAGCTGCTGCGCGATCACCCGCGCGACGATATCGGAGGCTCCCCCCGCGGCGAAGGGCACGACGATGGTGACGGGACGGTCCGGGTAGGCCGCGCTGGCGGTCCCTAGCCCGCAGGCCAGGATGCCTGCCGCACAGCCCGCGCGCACCATGCGCGGGAGCCAGCCGGCGCCGCCGGCATTGAAGATTCTGAACATTATTCACCCCTTGAAGTATACGTTTATCAATTAAAGTATACGAGATGGAAGAATAATATCTGAGCGTGCTAGCATGTCAAGCACAATCTGGCTCGACTCGGGCCGCGATAAACGGAACATCCATGGCAACCTTTGCTGAGGACCTCAGGTCTTCAACCGCTGGCGGGGAGGCACGCGCGGCCCGTCTACCGAATGTGTACGAAGCTTTGTTCGAGCAGATCGTGACGGGCAAGCTGCGCGCGGGGGAGCGCCTGTTGATCGACGAGCTTGCGGAACGATTCGGCGTCAGCAAAATCCCGGTGCGGGAAGCATTGAAGGCGCTCGAAGCAAAGGGCTGGGTGGAGTCCGCGCCGCGGCGGGGCACCTATGTGCGGCGTCTGTCGATGGCCGAACTTCATGAACTTTTCGAGTTGCGCCAGATCATCGAGCCGGAGATCACCGCCATGGCGGCCCACCGGCGCCGCGCCGCCCACCTGCAGCAATTGCTGGCGCTGGTAGAGGAGGGCGAGCGGGCGGTGGAGCGCAACGACTTCGTCAGCAGCTCGCGCATCAACTCCCAATTCCATACGGTGATCGCGCAGGCGGCCGACAATGCGCTGGCTTTCTCGGTGATTCAGGAGCTGGAGCTGCGGCTCTGCCGGTATTTCTTCGTGGCAGAGTGGGAAGAGCGCAAGGAATCCATGCGTCAGCACCAGCGCCTGTACGAAGCGATCCTCGCGCAGAACGCCGATGAGGCGCGTCGCCTGACCATCGCGCATCTGCGGCACACCGAGGCGATGGCGACGCGCTCGATTTCCGCGCAACGCACGCCGGAGCTCGCGGAATAGGCGCGGTCCGCGAACGGGGATTGAGCGCGCCCTTGCAAGGATCCGGAAGGGCGGGTGCGGGGCGCCGAAAGGCGGCCAGGGGAAGACCGCTCGCGCCGCGCTTCAGGCGCCGAGGGCGCCTTTGCGCGCCGTCTTGGCCGTGTGCGGCACGGACACCAGCCGGGTGCCGGCCCAGCGGTCGTGCAGGAACTGGCCTTCGGGATCCAGCCACGACCCGACGAAAACGGCGAACGGCGCGGCCACGATGAACATCAGCGTGGCGGGCCAGTGCGTCACGGATTCAATTCCCCAGACCGCCAGCGCCGCGATCATCGGCAGGATCCAGGCAAAGCCATAGCGCCACACCAGCCGTGCCAACGACGGCGGGCTTCCGTCCCGACCCACCAGCCGGATGTTCCAGGTCTTCATGGGCAGCGTCTGGCCCGAGCGGGCCCAGCACACGACGAAATAGCAGCCGATGGCAAGAAAAAGCCATGCCTGGCGGGCCGTACGCAGCATCAGGCCGCTGCGGCTTTGGGTCAGGGTGTCGAACAGATAATCGGCCAGGAAAACCACGCCGAAGAGCAGGACAGCCTCGTACATCATGCAGGCGAAACGGCGCAGGCGCGGCGGCGTGGGCAGGACAGGCGGATTGTTCATAGGCGCGTATTATCCGACAGATTCGCCACCGTTCGACGGGGACGATGGCTCCGCGCCACGCCTGCGCGCGGTTCTGCCGATCGCATCGGCGATTGCTTGATACAGGGCGGACGGAAGATCGTGACCCATGCCGTAGACAGGCATGAATTCGGCTCCGCGAATGGATGCGGCCGTATCCCTGCCGCACTCCAGCGGTATCAGGGGATCGTCGACCCCGTGCACAACCAGGGCCGGCGCCACGATCCGCGCAAGCCTTGAACGGATGTCACCGACAGCGGCGATCGCGCCCAATTGCCTGCCGAACGCGGCCGGATCGTAGGCGCGCCTGACTTCCTCCAAAACCAGGATTCGGTGTGCTTCCTCGTTGAATGGATAGCCGGGACTCGCGATGCGCCGGGCAAACGCAAGGCTATGCTCCAGGAATCCTGCTTCGTCCTCGGAAGGGTGAGGCGCGCGTGTCGTCAGCATTGCCATGATGTCTGTCGCGGCCGAGGGAAGATTCGGATTCCCGGTGCTGGACATGATGGACGTCAGCGACAATATCCGTTCGGGATACTCACTGGACATCAGTTGGGCGATCATGCCCCCCATCGACCTGCCAACGACGTGTGCACGATCGATTTTCAGGCTATCGAGCAGCCCAATTGCATCCGCCGCCATGTCGTGCAGCGTGTAGGGCACGTCCGGCGTTCGGCCTGCCGCGATCGCATTGGCCAATGCCGAAAAATCCGGCGGCGCAACGTATGTGAAATGCGTCGAGCGACCTGCATCGCGGTTGTCGAACCGGATCACGCGAAAGCCTTTGGCCGCCAGGCGATCGCAGAATGGCGCTGTCCACCGGACCATCTGGGCGCCAAGGCCCGAGATCAACAGAATGACCTCAACGTTTTCATCGCCGAAACTGTCATAGCCAATGGTGATGCCGTTTGCTTCTACGGATTTCATCGGTCCATTCCCTTATGAAACTCGGCCTCGTCAAGCTGAGTGACGGGAAGAAGGCGTGAATCTTCGACTGCAGCCGTCCGGTGCCCCATTCCGGCGAGGTACTCTTTGTTGTCCGCGAAAGCGAGGAACGATTGGGCATTGCTTTGACGAACCATCATGAGCAGATCCCATCGTTCGTGTTCGGGCCCGATCAAGAGGGGGCCTCCGACACCGAGAAATAGCAGTTCACCGCCGCTTTCGCGCAGCAAGGGAAGCGTGTGGCGGATGTAGCGATCAAACGCTTCAGCACCGCTGATCGGGGCCTTTGCCGCTAACTCCGGATTGCGGGAATAGTCGGCAATTTCGCGAAAGCGCAACAGGTTCATCATGACGATGCTGCCATGCATCCCTCGCACTACAAACGCGCGACCCGATTGTTGCGTCGGCTCCAGGAACCGCGGAAAGGGAGTGGTCATTTTTGATTTCCCGTGTCAGTGTCTAAACGCCGGTCCCATGTCGAAGAACAGCAGGGGAGCGGGCCGCATCCTTGATAAGCCCTTATGACGGTCGGGATTCGGCTGCGGAACGCCCGCGGTAGCGTCGGGCCTTCAAGCATCTTTCATGGCGCGAGCTCGTAAAATAATACCCGGGTGAAAATATTAAGTCAATAATACCCGGATATAAAAAGCCGGCCGTTGCACTTTGCAGTGACGCGCCGGCTTTGTGGGACGCAATCAGCCAAGGAAGGTCGTGTTGACGGCCGGTTCGCAACACACCGCCCCTGCGCGGCGCGGCGGCGGGGCAGCGAGGCAGTGGTGCAGCGGTGTAGCGGTGTAGCGGTGCGGCGGTGCGGCGGTGCGGCGGTGCGGCGGTGCAGCGAGGCTGCCCTGGCGTCGGCGGGGCCCGGCGAAGTTCCAGGCCGCGAGGGCAAAAAAAAGCCCGCCACGAGGGCGGGTTTTAAAAGGGGCTTATGCAGCCCCCAAGGGGAACTTAAGCTTTGCAGGGCGCTGGAGCCTTTTGAGGCTGCTTCAGGCGCGGGCTGCTTCGCCGCCGTGGCGGCCGGCCGGATCCCGGAAGGAGCGGCCGAGCTTGCTGATCAGTTTGCCCAGGGCCCGGAGGGGACGGGGGCGGAATTGTTCTTCAATGGCCTGACGCATCAGTTGGCGTTCCAGTTCGTCAGTCAGGCGGAGCGGTTCACGTTCGTTCACGATAATATCCTGGGTGCTAAAAGCAAGCGCCGCGTTCCATCAGATGAGGTCACTTCGTTTCGCGCGCTCTAGGGATAACCCGAATTTTAGGGGTTAACCCTAGATAATGCAAGTCGCGGAAAAGCAACAGTTCGGGTCCCGGCGACGTCGTCGCGGCAGCGCAGCTGAAAACGGGGCCGTATAACACGCGCCAACCTCTACAATCCGCGCATGGACACCCCCGCCTCTGCTCCCGTTCCGGCCTGGCGTATCGATCCCGTCGGCGATCGCTGCCTTCTCATTACGCTGGGCGACCGGGTGGACGCGGAGGTTAACCGCGCGGTGCTGGCGTTGGCGGCGCATTTGCTGGCCGAACCCCTGGAGGGTGTGATCGACGTGGTGCCGGCGTTCACGACTGTGGCCCTGCATTACCTGCCGCAGGCCTATGCGGGGCGCGACGCGACACCATTTGCCTGCCTGGAAGCCGAGCTGCGCGGGCGGTTCAGCCGCGGCATACCGGACGTCGCGGCGGAGTCCCGGCTGGTGGAGATTCCCGCCTGTTACGGTGGGGCATACGGACCCGACCTCGACGAGGTCGCCCGGCGCTGCGGCCTGACGACGCAGGAGGTCATCGACCTGCACGGCGCCTCGCCCCTGGTGGTGTACACCTTCTTTTTCGCGCCCGGCACGCCTTTCGCCGGCGGCCTGGACCCGCGCCTGGCCGTGCCGCGGCGGGCAACCCCTCGCACCGAGGTGCCGGCGGGTTCCGTGGCGATCGCCAACGGCCTGTCGATGATCTACCAACTGGCGATGCCGGGGGGCTGGAACCTGATCGGGCGCACACCCTGGAGCCTGTTCGATCTGGCGCGGGATCCGCCGGTGCGGCTGCGCCTGGGGGATCGCCTGCGTTTCGTGCCGATCTCCGCCGCCGAATTCGACCGTCTTTATGAGGCGAGGCGATGATACGAGTCCTCAAGCCCGGCGCGCTGTCCCAACTCCAGGACCTGGGCCGTTATGGGCACCAGCGATACGGCGTACCGGTCAATGGCGTCATGGATGAATGGTCGCACCGCCTCGCCAACATTCTGGTCGGCAATCCGGAATCCTTCGCCACGCTGGAATGCACGCTGACCGGCCCCACGCTGCGCTTCGCGCGAGATCGCCTGATCGCGCTGTCGGGCGCCGATCTGCGCGCGCGCATCGACGATATCCCCGTGCCGCTGAACCAGCCATTGCTGGTGCGTGGCGGGACGACGCTCAGCTTCGGCGAGCGCCGCCGCGGCGCGCGCGTGTATCTGGCCGTGCGTGGGGGATTCGACGTGCCGGCCGTCATGGACAGCCGCAGCACCTTCCTGCGCGGCGGCTACGGCGGGTTCCAGGGGCGTGCGCTGGCGCGGGATGACCGGTTGCCGCTGTGCGCGGCCGACGCCGGCTATCCGGGGGCGACGCGCCTGCTGGTGCAGTGCGGCCTGCCCTGGATAAGCGCGGGCCAGTTCGACATGCCCGTGGCCGGCGGCGCGCCCGATGCGTTGCGCGCGATGCCCGGCCCTCAATGGGAGCGTTTCACCGAAGCCACCCGCGCCGCCTTCCTGGAGCAGTCGTTCGAGATCGACCACCGCTCGGATCGCATGGGATACCGCTTGAGCGGCGCCCGCCTGGCGCTCGCGGAACCCTTGGAAATGGTGTCCGAGGCGGTTGCCTTCGGCACCGTCCAGGTCCCGCCAGACGGCAGCCCTATCGTGCTGATGGCTGACCGCCAGAGCGCTGGCGGCTATCCCAAGATCGCCTATGTCGCCAGCGTCGATCTGCCCCTGCTGGCGCAGGCGGTGCCCGGCGATCGCATTCGTTTCGCCATGATGACGCTGGAACAGGCGCAAGCCTTGTATCTGGAGCGCGAGGCCTCGTTGGAGGGGCTGCGCGTACAGGTCGAGCGGGCGATGGCGCCGGTGTTGGCCGAGGCGGACCCCGGCGTCGAATAAAAGCCCTGGTGCCGGGGTTATTCGCCCTTTTCGTCGTCCATCTCGTCCATGTCGGAAGGCGCATGCGCGTCGTCCGCATCCCGGCCGCCATGCGCACCGTTGCGGTCCGCCGGTTTGTCGCGATAGCTTTTGCTGACGACCTCGAAGCCGAACAGGCGGCAGTCCAGGGGGCCGTTGTGCAGCGGAATACGGCGCAGCGGCTTCAGGCGCATCTTCTGCGGCAGCGTCATGTCGCTGGAAATGGCATGGACCTGCCAACCCGCGAATTCCCGCTTGAGGCAGGCCGCCCACTCGCGCCACAGGGTTTCATCCTGGCCAGCCGGCATCCGTTCGCCGTAAGGCGGGTTGGTGACGATCCAGCCCTGGTGCGCCGGCGCATGCAAGGCGCGGGCGTCGCCGACTTCGAACTGGATGGCGTTGTCGGTCAGCCATGCCCGTTCGGCATTGCGGCGTGCATGCTCGATCGCGGCGGGATCGACGTCGTAGCCGAACAGCGGCGTATCCAGCCTGGGTTGGATATGCGCGCGCGCATCGTCTTTCATGTCGTGCCAGCGGCGCTCGTCGTGGTCGCGCAGGCGTTCGAAGGAAAAGGGCCGCGCGATGCCCGGCGGTACGCCCAGCGCGATCCATGCGGCTTCGATCAGGATGGTGCCGCTGCCGCAGAAAGGGTCCAGCAGGGGCGCGGCGGGATCCCAGCCGGCCAGGGCCAGCATGCCCGCCGCCAGGTTTTCGCGCAGCGGCGCTTCGCCTTTGTCCAGGCGCCATCCGCGCTTGAACAGCGATTCGCCACTGGTATCGAGATACAGGGTCGCGGTATCGGCGGTCAGGAAAGCGTGCACGCGTGCGTCGGGGCGCACCGTATCGATATCGGGCCGCGCGCCTTCGCGGTCCAGCAGGCGGTCGCAGATGCCGTCCTTCACGCGCAGATTGCAGTACTGCAGGCTGCGCATGGGACTTTTGATCGCCGAGGTGTCCACGCGCAGGCTTTGTTCGGCGCCGAACCAGCGTTCCCAGGGTGTGGCGTACGCCAGGTCCAGCAGATCGTTCTCGTCCTGCACCGGCCCCTGCGCCACCTGTACGAGGATCCGCGCGGCCAGACGCGAGTAGAGGTTGGCGCGCTGCACGCCTTCCCAGTCGGCGCTGAAGTGCGCGCCTGCCCGGCCGGCGCGCGCGTCTTCGTAGCCCAACGCCTGCAGTTCGATGGTGAGCACTTCTTCCAGGCCTTGGGGGCAGGATGCGAAAACCTGGAACCGCTCCGCCTTGCGCGTGCCGGTATTCCGCGCGCGCATGCGCGGCTGCTCCGTGTGCGCCGCGAAACGCGGATCGCCATCGTGGCGGTCCCGTGGCGCCTCGGCGCGCGTCGCGTGGAAGGTATCTTCCGCCGCCATCTCTGGCGCGGTGTTCGTAACCGTTTGCCTGGCGTCTCGTTGCCGGGCGGGCCGGGGCGGCAGCGTACCGGCTTCGCGCGACCGCGGCTGGCGCGGCGCGGCGTCCGTCGACGCCGGCGGGCGCCGGGATGGACTGCGCTCTGACCCGGCCGCGGAGGAGGCACGCCGCGGCGTGCGCGGGCCGTCCTCGGCGGCGTCGCGCTGGCGACGCGGCGGCGGGGAAGGCTCTTCCGCCCGCGATTTTTCCCGCTGCTTTTCCTGCAAGGCCACCAGCCTTGCCCGGGCGCCGCTGCGTGTGCGCGCTCCCGGCTTTGCGCCGGGCGTGGCGCCGGCGGGGCGCTTGGACAGCGTAAGCGTTTTGCGGGGGCGGTCGGAGTCGTCGGCGGACATGGAATAGGAAGATCTAGAAGGGCTTGACGACCACCAGCGCCACCACGATGAACAGCAGCAGCACCGAGATTTCGTTGAACCAGCGGTAGAAAGTATGGGTGCGCGTGTTGCGTCCCTGCTCGAACTTGCGCAGCATGACGCCACAGGCGTGATGGTAGCCGATGATCAAGAGCACGAAGAACAGCTTCGCATGCATCCAGCCGTTGCCCGGGCCCATGCCGATACCGTAGCCGATATAAAGCCAGAGCCCGAAAATGATCGCGATGACGGCCAGCAGGGTAGTGAAGCGGAACAGGCGCCGCGCCATGCCCAGCAGTACCGTGCGCACCGCGGGTTCATCGTGCTGGGCCAGATTCACATAGATGCGCGGCAGATAAAACAGGCCCGCGAACCAGGCGGCGATAAACACGATGTGCAGGGTCTTGATCCAGAGCATGGGTTGATACCTCGGTGCAAGGGGTGCGGAACGCGCATTCCAGGCCGGTGGCCTGTTTTCGTCGGCGTCGGGTCACGCGATATTACGCGGATCCGGCTTACGACGAGGGGAGGGTTGCTCACGCCATAGGGAGGCGATGCGCGATGCCGCGTCGATTCGCCGGGCCGGGCGGGATGGCACAAGGGATTTCAACCGCGAAGCTGTCCTTCGCCCGTCAGCACCCATTTGTACGTGGTCAGCCCTTCCAGTCCCACCGGACCGCGCGCGTGCAGGCGGTTCGTGGAGATGCCGATTTCCGAGCCCAACCCGTATTCATAGCCATCCGCGAATACCGTGGGCAGGTTGACGTAGACCGAGCTGGAGTCCACTTCGCGCTGGAAGCGGCGGGCCGCGCCGAGGTTTTCGGTGACGATGGCGTCCGTATGCCCGGAACCCCAGCGGCCGATGTGATCGATGGCCTCGTCCAGCGAGTCCACGATACGGATGGCCAGGATGGGGCCGAGATATTCCTCCGCCCAGTCCGCATCCGTTGCCGGCTTGGCGGCCGGCACGAGATCCCGGGTGCGCGCGCAACCGCGCAGTTCAACGCCGTGGGCGATCAGCGCATCGGCCAGGCGCGGCAGGATGGCGGCGGCGACGGCCGCGTGCACCAGCAGCGTTTCCATCGAGCCGCACACGCCGTAGCGGTACGTCTTGGCATTGAACGCGATGGCGTGGGCTTTTTCGGGATCCGCCGCGGCATCGATATAGACGTGGCAGTTGCCGTCCAGATGCTTGATGACCGGGACGCGGGCTTCCGCGCTGATGCGCTGGATCAGGCTTTTGCCGCCGCGCGGCACGATGACGTCGATGTGTTCCGTCATGGTGATGAGCTCGCCGACGGCGGCGCGGTCGGTCGTGTCGACCACCTGTACCGCATGGGGCGGCAGGCCGGCGGCGTCCAGGCCCTGGCGCACGATGGCCGCCAGCGCGAGATTGGATCGCAGCGCTTCGCTGCCACCGCGCAGGATGGCGGCATTGCCGGACTTCAGGCAGAGGGCCGCCGCATCGATCGTGACGTTGGGTCGCGACTCGTAGATGATGCCGATGACGCCCAGCGGGACTCGCATCTGCGCCACGCGCATGCCGTTGGGCCGCACGGTCGTCGGGCCGGTGCTGCCGACAGGGTCGGGCAGGGCGGCGACCTGGCGCAGGCCGTCCGCCATCAGATCCAGCGTCCGGTCGGACAGTGCCAGGCGATCCAGCAGGGCCGCCGTCAGGCCGTTTTCGCGCGCGGCGTCCAGGTCCTGCCGGTTGGCGTCCTTGAGGGCACCGCGATTGGCCTCGACGGCATCGGCCATGGCATGAAGGGCGCGGACCTTCGCCACACCGCTGGCGCGCATGATCTCGCGCGCCGCTCGGCGGGCATTCACGCCCAGGGTGATCATGGCTTCTTGTACGGTCTGCGTGGACATGGCAATCGGTGAGTCGGCGTTGCGAGCGCGGTTTGGATGACTTCGTAGTGTATCCGTTCGCGGCCGCCCGCCGCCCGGGCGATCAGGCCTGGCGCCGGCCCGCCGCCGCTACCCGCAGTGCCAGACGCGTCATCTCTTCCCAGGGGTCGGATAGCCTGCCGGGCACGGACAGTCCCTTGATGATGCGGTCCACGTCGTGCGCGTGCTGGACGGCAGCCGGCCATGCGCCGGCAGGCACGCGTGACAGGGCCTGCAATGCAAGGCGCTCATGGGCGCCGAAAATGCGCAGGCGCCGCATGACCGCGCCGCTGTCCTGGCCGCTGGCGCGCGCCTGGGCGACGCGGGCCAGGATGCGGATTTCCTCGCCCACCGCCCAGAGCACCAGGGGCAGCGCTTCGCCTTCCGCGCGCAGGCCGTCCAGCATGCGTACCGTGCGCCCCACGTCGCCGGCCAGCATGGCATCGCGCAGGCCGAACACGTCGTAGCGCGCGACGTTCAGCACCGCGCGTTCGACGGCTTCGGCATCCAGGGCGCCTTCGGGGTACAGCAGACCCAGCTTTTGTATTTCCTGGTGCGCGGCAAGCAGGTTGCCCTCGACCTTGTCCGCCATCCACTGCAGCGTCGCGGCATCGGCGCGCTGGTTCTGGCGCGCCAGCCGCTCGCCGATCCAGGCCGGCAGGCGCGCGCGTTCGATGTTCGGGATATCCACCACGGTGCCCCGCGCCAGGGCGGTCATCCAGCGGCTTTCGCGGGTGGCCTTGTCCAGGCGGGGCAGGCCGATGGCAATGATGGTGTCGGGGTCGCCGCCGCTGTCGGCCTGTTCGGCCAGCCTGGCCAGCATATCGCCGCCGGCCTTGCCTGGCTTGCCGGTCGGGATCTTCAGTTCCAGCAGCCTGCGGTCGCCGAATAGCGAAACGGTCTGGGTGGCGGCGACGACCGCGCTCCAGTCGCTGCGCGCGTCCATGACCAGCGAAGTGCGCTCGGTGTAGCCGGCGGCGCGCGCCGCCGCGCGCAGGCTGTCCATCGCTTCGGTGACGAGCAGGGGTTCGTCGCCGCTGATCGTGTACAGCGGGGCAAGTTGCGCACCGGCGCGCCGCAAATGGTCGGCGAAGCGTTCGGCGTCCAGGGATTGCGCCATGGGCCGTCAGTAGGAAGTATCTTCGTCGAGGCTGGGCGGGCCGTTGGTGATGTTCGGGCGGTTCCACGGCTGCCGGTTGTTCTGCGGCGGGGGCGTGGTGCTGTACACCGGGCCCACGTCCTCTCCGGGCTTGGCCGATTGCGCCTTTTGCATCGCCAGGCGCACGTCCGGGGCGGTCAGGCGCCGCACGATGCGGCTGACCAGGCTCTGTTCCATGTTGCGGTACAGGCTTTCTGCCTGGCCTTCCTTGGCCTGCACGACCTGGTCGTTGTAAGGCATTTCCCGATAGGCTTCGAGCGTGGTGTCCGGCAGCAGGGCCCGGCCCTTGGCGTCGATCACGCGGAACGTGAAGACCAGTCCCAGTTCGTATTCCTCGACCTTGCCCTGGGCATTGAGCGATACCTCGCGCATCGAACGCGAATTGCGGATCTGCTGCAGCTGCGCTTCGGCGTCCTTGGGGGTATCGAGCAGCTGCGTCTCGGGCGATGCCGCGGCGATCGCCCGCCGCACTTCGGCGCCGAACCGGGAATTCTGCGGAATGCCGACATACAGGGAGTCGAAAGGTAGCGGGGTGGTACCCCGCATCTGGAAACCGCAGGCGGACAGCAGCATGAGCGTTGCCAGGCCGGCGACGCGCAGCGCCCATCCCCGGCCGCGTTCCCGTGTGCCCACCGGGCGATTCCCTAGCCTGGCGAAATTCATGCGGTACCTCATTAACCTACGACGTTGACCAGTTTGCCGGGCACCACGATAACCCGTTTCGGCGGCCGGCCTTCAAGAAAGCGGCCCACGGCCTCGTGCGCGGCGGCCAGGCTCTCGATCTGTTCGCGCGTGGCCTGCGCGGATACCCGCAGCGCGCCGCGCAGCTTGCCGTTGACCTGCAGCATCAGTTCGACCTCGTCGGCCACCAGCGCGGCTTCGTCGACCTCCGGCCATGGCGCATCCAGCAGGTCGCCGTACAGGTCCGCAAAACCCAGGTCGTTCCACAAATGCCATGAGATGTGCGGCACCACGGGGTACAGCACACGCAACAGGATGCCCAGGCTTTCGGCGCGCGCGGCGTCCGCGGCGGCGTCGGCGGGCAGGTCGGCGTTTTCGATGGCGTTCAGCATTTTCATGCAGGCCGATACCACCGTGTTGTACTGGATGCGTTCGTAGTCGTAGTCGGCCTGCTTGAGCAGGATGTGGATCTCGCGGCGCAGATCCTTGGCGGCGGCCGGGGCCGCCTGCCAGTCCACCCCGCGCGCCGCCAGCCCGGCCGCTACCGATTCGCGTTGCGCCCAGCCGTGCGACCACAGCCGGCGCAGGAAGCGATTGGCGCCTTCGACGCCCGAGTCCGACCATTCCAGCGTCTGTTCCGGCGGGCTGGCAAACATGACGAACAGGCGGGCGGTATCGGCGCCGAGCGTATCGATCAGCGATTGCGGATCCACGCCGTTGTTCTTGGACTTCGACATGGTGCCGACGCCGCCGTAGCTCACTTCGCTGCCGTCGGACTTGCGCCGCGCGCCCACGATGGCGCCCTTGGCGTCGTAGACGTTTTCGACCTCGTCGGGCCAGAAGTATTCGATCCCGCCGTGTTCGGTCTTGCGCGAATAGATGTGGTTCAGCACCATGCCCTGGCACAGCAGGCGCGTGAACGGCTCGTCGAACTTCAGCATGTTCAGGTCGCGCATGACCTTGGTCCAGAAGCGGGCGTACAGCAGGTGCAGCACCGCATGTTCGATCCCGCCGATGTACTGGTCCATGGGCATCCAGTAATCGTTGCGGCTATCGACCATGGCGTCGTTGTTGCCCGGCGACGTATAGCGCATGAAATACCAGGCGGAATCGACGAAGGTATCCATCGTGTCCGTCTCGCGCCGCGCCGGCTTGCCGCAGGTGGGGCAGGTGCAGGACAGGAAAGCTTCGTTCTTTGCCAGCGGGTTGCCCGAGCCATCCGGGATCAGGTCTTCGGGCAGCACCACCGGCAGGTCTTTTTCCGGGACGGGTACGGGGCCGCAGTCGGCGCAATGGATGATGGGGATGGGCGTGCCCCAGTAGCGTTGGCGCGAAATGCCCCAGTCGCGCAGCCGCCAGGTGGTCTGCTTTTCGCCTATGCCCAGGGCCGCCAGATCGGCCGCGATGGCATCCACCGCTTCCTTGCTGGTCAGGCCGTCGTACTTTCCGGAGTGGATCAGACGGCCGCTCTGCTTGTCGCCATACCATTCCTGCCAGGCGTCGGTGGAATAGGTCTTGCCCGGCACGTCCACGACCTGGCGGATCTCCAGGTTGTATTTGCGCGCGAAGGCGAAATCGCGCTCGTCATGCGCGGGCACACCCATGACCGCGCCGTCGCCGTAGCTCATGAGGACGTAATTGCCGACCCAGACGTCGACCGGCTTGCCGGTCAAGGGATGGGTAACGGTCAATCCCGTCGGCAGGCCTTCTTTTTCGCGCGTCGCCAATTCGGCTTCGGTGGTGCCGCCCAGCTTGCACCTTTCGATGAATTCGGCCAACTGCGGGTTGCCGCGCGCGGCCAGCGTGGCCAACGGGTGTTCCGGCGCGACGGCGCAGAAAGTAACACCCATGATCGTGTCGGCGCGCGTCGTGAAGACGTAAAGCTTGCCGTCCTGGACCTTTTGCCCGGATTCGTCCCGGATGTCGTGCAGGAAGGCGAAACGCACGCCCTCGCTCTTGCCGATCCAGTTTTCCTGCATCAGGCGTACGCGTTCCGGCCAGCCGGGAAGGCCGGTCTTGACCTGCTCGAGCAGTTCTTCCGCGTAATCCGTAATGCGCAGGTAATAGCCCGGGATTTCGCGCTTTTCGACGAGCGCGCCCGACCGCCAGCCGCGGCCGTCGATGACCTGTTCGTTGGCCAGCACGGTCTGGTCCACCGGATCCCAGTTCACGACCTGGGTCTTGCGGTAGGCAATCCCTTTTTCCAGCATCTTCAGGAACAGCCATTGGTTCCATTTGTAGTAAGCCGGATCGCAGGCGCTCATCTCGCGCGACCAGTCGATCGCCAGTCCCATCGCCTGCATCTGCTTCTTCATGTAGGCAATGTTGTCGTAGGTCCACTTCGCCGGCGGCACCTTGGATTTGATGGCGGCGTTTTCCGCGGGCATGCCGAAGGCATCCCAGCCCATGGGCATCAGCACGTTGTATCCGCGCATGCGCAGCTGGCGCGCCATCATGTCGTTGATGGTGTAGTTGCGGACATGGCCCATATGCAGTTTGCCGCTGGGGTAGGGCAGCATGGAGCACGCGTAGAACTTCGGCTTTTCGGCGCCGCTGGCATTGCGGGCGTGCTCGCTGACACGATAGACGTCATTGCGGCGCCAGACGTCCTGGGCGGCGGCTTCGACGGCATTGGGGTTGTAGCGTTCCTGCATGGGCTGGATAGGATCGATGACGAATAAGGGCCGCCCCCGCCGACGCGGGGGTACGGTCAAAACCCTTGATTATAGGTTCTGCCATGCGGCTGCGATCCCGCGGCCGGTTTTCGCGCCTTTGCGCCCTGCGCACGCCCCCCGCGCCCTTGACGCAGGCGGCACCGGCGCGGTCCGCGCCCCGGGCGTAATAGTTGCTGGCGGGCACCGCGGCGGCGGAGCTTTCGTGCCGCCTTCCAGGCCGCGCCTTCCCTGGCGCGCCGCAAGCAGAGCGGATCATTGCTGTGGCGCATGGGGTGGCGCATTTTCCCGGCGATGGGCGGGCATGCGCATTGCGCCCAGGCCGGCTCCTGAACCACCACCACCCACCAGGGGGTTTGATATGACCGACAACCAGGATCAAAAGGAGCGGCGCAAGCCGCGTGGTTTCGCCGCGATGGGGCCGGAGTTCCAGCGTGAAATCGCCGCGCAGGGCGGCAGGGCCGCCCATCGTTTGGGCAAGGCGCATCGCTTTACTTCCCAGGAAGCGCGGGCGGCGGCCACCAAACGGCATGCGGCCCGCCAGGCGCAACCCGCCGGTTCGCCCGAGTCGCCCGCAGCGGCGACGGATCCGGCCAAGGACCGTTAAGGCGGCACCCGGCGACCTGCAGCGCGCAAGGGCGGCGATGGAGGCCGTCGCGCGGCCTTCCGGCCATCGTGGCCGGCGGATACAGGTCGGATCAGGGAATGGGCAGTTTCAAGGTGTGTGCCTCGGGGTCCGCCTCGAAGCCCGTCACCGCGAATTCCCTTGCTTCCATATAGCCTTCGGCGTGGAAGCGGACATGCGTCGGCGACCATGAAAAATCGGCCAGCCGCGCGACATCGACGCCTCGCGCGATGAGATAGCCCGGTGCCGTTCCGTCGTCGCGAGACGGCGGAATGTCGCTGGGCGGTTGCCACGAGACCGATTCGCAGGGCACCGTTGCCTGACGTTCGGCCTGGCCGGCCCGGTCGCGGGCGATCAAGGTAATTTCGTGTGTTTTCCAGTGTTCCATGGTGTTGGGCCGCAAGCGCCCGACGCGCGGGCAACGCGTTGCTCGCGGCAATCGTCGTACCCGACGGCCGGCCGCCGGATGGCGGTTTCCGGGCGACGAGGATCTCGTCCACGGTCGCTCCGCCTTCGGAACAGGATCCCATGGCGCATGGCGGCGGACCCGGACACGGTCGAACGGTTGAACCGCCAAATGCGCGATCCCGGGTTGGGCCGCCACGGCCAGGTCGTCACGACAAAATAAATCGCTTGCAATTGAATTGTGTGCGATCTAATATTTCTTCCAGGCACCAAACGCCAAGAAATATCAAACCCGGCCAGCGGCCACCCGGCCCGGCTTCCACGACCAGTAAGGAGTTCGCCATGTCTATCGAAAAAGTGCTTTACCGTGCCCAAGCCACCGCCAACGGCGGCCGTGACGGCCGCGCCGTGTCTTCCGACGGCGTGCTGGATATCCAACTGAGCACGCCGCGCGAACTCGGCGGCGCCGGCGGCCCCGGCACCAATCCCGAGCAACTGTTCGCGGCGGGCTATTCGGCCTGCTTCCTGGGCGCGCTGAAGTTTGTGGCGGCACGCGAAAAGGTGGCGCTGCCCGCCGAAACCAGCATCACCGGTTCGGTGGGTATCGGCGCCATCCCGACCGGCTTCGGCATCGAGGTCGAATTGCGTATCGCGATCCCCGGCCTGGATCCGGCGCAGGCCCGCCAGCTGGTCGACAAGGCGCACATCGTTTGCCCGTACTCCAACGCGACCCGCGGCAATATCGATGTGACGTTGACCCTGGTCTGATGGTCCCGGCGTACCGGTCCGAAGGGCCGGTACGCGGCGACGGTCCCAGCGCGGCGCGGCTTGCAGGGAATGGCAGCCGCGCCGCGCTGGCCTATGGATCGCGCACGATTTAATATGTCCGCTATGTCACATCCCTCTTCATCCCGCGGCGACCCTTATCTGCTGTTGGAAAACCAGCTGTGTTTCGCGCTGTATTCCACCAGCCTGGCGATGAGCAAGGTCTATCGCAGGCTATTGGCCGACCTGGATCTGACCTACCCCCAATACCTGGTCATGCTGGTCCTGTGGGAACAGGATGGCCTGACGGTGTCCGCCATCGGCGAACGCCTGTTCCTGGATAGCGCCACGCTGACGCCACTGCTGAAACGGCTGGAAGCCGCCGGCCTGGTCGAGCGCGCGCGAGCCTCCCGCGACGAGCGGCAGGTGATCGTGTCGCTGACGGAGCAGGGAAGGCAGATGAAGGCCAAGGCCCGCGCCGTCCCGCCCGGGGTGTTGAACGCAACCGGTTGCAGTGCCGCCGAAGCCGGCGGGATGATCAAGCGGCTGGACGCCCTGCGAGCTGCGTTGCAGGATTCCACATGCCCATAGCCAAGCAGAACACGCAGGCCAATCTGGCATACCAGGAGCTGAAAAAACGCATTCTGATGGGGTTCTTCGGCGCCAGCGACCGCCTGCGCGAAATCGAGGTGGCGGAGCTGCTGGACATGGGCCGCACGCCGGTGCGCGAAGCCCTGAAGCGCCTGGAAGACGAAGGCCTGGTCACCCACGAACCGCGCCGCGGTTTGGTGGTGACGTCGCTGGACCAGCAATCGGTCACTGAACTCTATGCCATGCGCGAACTGCTGGAAGGCGGCGCGGCACGCTTCGCCGCCAAGCACGCCAGCGAAGCGGAAATCGACAACATGGCCCATATCCTGGAGGAAGGCCGGCACGGTGGCGACCCGGTCGCGGCCAATCTGGCCTTCCACCAATCCATTTACGGCGCCGCCCACAATAAATTCCTGATCCGTGCCTTGCAGTCCCTGACGGATTCCACCTACCTGCTGGGCCGCAGTACGCTGGAAATGCCGGGGCGCCCGGACGCCGCGCATGGCGAACACCAGGCCATCTACGAAGCCATCCGCGATGGCGACCCCGCGCGCGCCGAGCAGGTGGCGCGCG
Source organism: Bordetella genomosp. 11 (assembly GCF_002261215.1). Taxonomy (NCBI): domain Bacteria; kingdom Pseudomonadati; phylum Pseudomonadota; class Betaproteobacteria; order Burkholderiales; family Alcaligenaceae; genus Bordetella; species Bordetella genomosp. 11. Next base: position 428,802 of record NZ_NEVS01000004.1, read on the forward strand.
AGCATATCCGCAACGCCCTGCTGGAGCGGCTGAAAATCCTGCGCGCCAAGCAGTCGCGCGAGAACTGAGGCCGCGCCGGGGTCAATCGTAGAGCGCGCGCGGATTCTGCCGGAGGATGCGCTGGAAATCGGCGTCGCTTACCGAATCTTTCAGCAGGGCCACGAGGTCGCCATAGGGCATGGGCTGCCCGTGCGCAGGGTCGAAGAACCACGTGTGTGGCCAGTCCGACGCCCATACGATACGTTCCGGGTAGCGGCGCGACAGCTCGCGCAGCAGATCGCCGAAGTGCTCGGCCCAGGTCGCGACGGGATAACCGTAGCGGTAAAAGCCGGAGGCCTTCAGCCAGACGCGGCCGGTATCCAGCAGGCGGAATACGGCTTCGCGGATTCCGGCATATTCGGGTCCGCTGGCGGCGCCGCCCAGGTGGTCCACGACCACGTCGGGACCATCCCCATTGCGTATGGCTTCATGGACGGCATCCAGCGCCTGCGGCGACACGAAAAACTGCGCATGCCAGCCGGCGGCGCGCAGGCGCGGGGCAAGGCGCGTATAGCCGGCCATCCCGTTGCCGCTGCCGGAGACCGCATTGAAGCGCACGCCGCGCGCGCCCTGCGCGCGCCATTGCAGCAGTTCCGCTTCGCTGGTCTCGTCGGGCACCACCAGCACGCCGCGCGCGCGCCCATTCGATTCGCGCAGGGCGTCCAGCAGCAGGCTATTGTCGCTGCCATAGACACTGGGCTGGACCAGGACGAAGCGCTCGATGCCCTGTGCCGCGCCGGTGCGCGACAGATCCTGCCAGGTGCGCACCGGCGGCGCGTAGTGGGAGCCCGGCAGCACGGGGCGGTGCTGGGGGTCGTCGAAAACGTGCGTGTGGCAATCCCAGGCGGGAAGGGCGGGAGGCGTCATGCGCTAACCTCGTTTGGAAAAAGGCGCAGCCGGCGGATGTGCGGCCCAGGCGCCCGGATACCGGCCGGCGAGCGGTATCGGGTTCGCACCGGTGGGCGTCAATCCAGCTTGACGCCGGTTTCCTTGATGATTTCCTGGTAGCGGGCGCGTTCGGCACCGAGGAATTGCGTGAATTGCTCGACGGAGTTCGGCTTCACCACGGCGCCTTCCGCTTCCAGCCGCTCGCGGGTCTGCGGATCCGCGATGATGGCGTTGACCTCGGTATTCAGCTTCTGGATGACGTCCGCCGGCGTCCCCTTGGGCGCGAACAGTCCGCCCCACAGGCTGAAGGAGAAGCCGGGCAGGCCGGATTCGGCCACCGTCGGCACCTTCGGCAGCGCCGGCGAGCGTTCCAGCGTGGAGACCGCGATCGGCTTCAGTGTGCCGCTCTTGAAGTGCGGCAGTACGCCCGGGGCGCCGGAAAAGAACATGTCGACGTGATTGCCCAGCAAATCGCTGAGGGCGGCGCCGCCGCCCTTGTACGGAACGTGCGTCAGCTTGGCGCCCGTCTTCAGCGCCAGTGCCGCGGCGGCCAGGTGTCCGGGCGTACCGGTCCCGGACGAGGCGTAGTTAAAGCCCGACGGACGCTGTTTGCTTTGGGCGATCATCTCCTGGACGGTGTTGAAGGTCGCCGTGGGGTGCGCGGACAGGACCAGCGGCGAATCGCCCACCAGGACCACGGGCAGCAGGTTTTCCGGCTTGTAGTTCAGCGTGGTGGAGAGCAGCGGGGTAACGATGATTTCGCCGGTTTGTCCCAGCAGCAGGATGCTGCCGTCCGCGGGGGCGTCGGCGACGTAGCGGGCACCGATGGCGCCGCTCGCGCCAGGGCGGTTCTCGACGATAAAGGTCTGGCCCAGCCGGGAAGTCAATTTTTCCGCGATCAGGCGCGCGAAGACGTCGCCGGAGCCGCCCGGCGCGTAGGGAACGATGATGCGGACGGTCTTGTCCGGATAGGCGGCCTGCGCCGCGGCGGGCATGCCCAGGATCGCGGCGGCGCAGAACGCGGCCGCCAGAAAGTGGCGCCTGGCCCGGGGGAATGGCTTCATGGCTTGTCTCCTGCGAGGGGCCGCTAGCCGGCGGCCTCAAGGGTCGTGTAAGAAGGGGTTCATCGTTCCCCGCGATCGGACCGCACGTTCGCCCCACCGCCGGGAATTCAAGAATCGATTTTTATATATTTTTGCATACAAAAATATGTGGAACAAACGGTCCGGTCTATCGCTGCCGCAGCGCGCTGCGGCGGGGCGGGCGGTGGCCCCCGATCCCGAAGCACGATAGCGGTATCATCATCGGTTCGCGGCGTATCGGCTGCGCGACCCGCCGGCATGGCGGCGCCCGGCCTCCGGATCGCAAAAGAATCAAAGGAGAGAGAACGTGAACAGCCCCATTACCGGTGAAATCCTCATCGGCCAGCGCGCCGTCGATAACGGCCAGCGGACGCTGAAGGCAGTGAACCCGGCCACCGGCGAAACGCTGGCGCCCGATTTCGCCCAGGCGGGCCCCGCCGAGGTCGAGCAGGCCTGCGCGCTGGCGTGGGCCGCCTTCGACGCCTACCGTGAAACCTCGCTGGAAGACCGTGCCCGCTTCCTGGAAGCCATCGGCGAGCAGATCATGCAGGCGGGCCAGCCGCTGATCGATCGCGCGGTGGCCGAAACCGCGCTGCCGCCGGCGCGCATCGAAGGCGAACGTGCCCGCACGGTCGGGCAGTTGCGGTTGTTCGCGCAAGTCGTGCGCGCCGGGGAATTCCTGGACGTGCGCGTGGATCCGGCGATGCCTGACCGCCAGCCCCTGCCGCGCCCCGATCTCCGCCTGCGCAATATCGCGCTGGGGCCGGTCGCGGTGTTCGGCGCCAGCAATTTCCCGCTGGCATTCTCCGTGGCGGGCGGCGACACCGCTTCCGCCTTGGCGGCGGGCTGCCCCGTCGTGGTCAAGGGCCATCCCGCGCATCCCGGCACCGGCGAACTGGTAGGCCGCGCCATCCAGGCCGCGGCGCGCGAATGCGGTATGCCCGAAGGCGTGTTTTCGCTGTTGCTGGGCGGTATCGAAACGGGCGCGGCGCTGGTCCGGGACGAGCGCGTCAAGGCGGTGGGGTTCACCGGTTCGCGGGGCGGCGGTCTGGCGCTGGTCGACATCGCGTCCAAGCGGCGCGAACCCATCCCGGTCTTCGCCGAAATGAGCAGCATCAATCCGGTTTTCCTGTTCCCGGCTGCGCTGGCCGCACGCGCCGCCGACCTGGGCAAGGCGTTCGTCGGCTCCCTGACCATGGGCGCGGGGCAGTTCTGCACCAACCCCGGCATCGTGGTCGCCCTGGAAAGCCCGGACCTGGATCGCTTCCTGAAGGCTGCCGACGAGGCGTTGTCCGCGCACGTTCCCAGCGCGATGCTTACGCCCGGTATCCATGGCGCGTATGAGAAAGGCGTGCAGGCGCTGGAAAAGGCCGAGGGCGTGCAGGTATGTGCTCGCGGCGGCGCCGGCGAAGGCCCGAACCGTGGCCGCGCGGCGCTGTTTTCGACGTCCATCGGCAACTTCCTCGCGCAGGACGCGTTGCAGCACGAGGTCTTCGGCGCATCGAGCATGGTGGTGCGCTGCAAGTCGATCGACGATATGCGCCAGGTCGCCGAACGCATCGAGGGCCAATTGACCGTCACCCTGCATCTGGAAGAGGCGGACTACGAATTGGCGCGATCGCTGGTGCCGGTCCTGGAACGCAAGGCCGGCCGCATCCTGGCCAACGGCTGGCCGACCGGCGTGGAAGTGGCGCATGCCATGGTGCATGGCGGGCCGTTCCCGGCCACATCCGATAGCCGGTTTACGTCGGTCGGCACGCTGGCGATCCGCCGCTTCCTGCGGCCCGTCAGCTATCAGGCCCTGCCCGCGCAACTGCTGCCGGAGTCGCTGCGCCCGGAAAACCTGGCACGGATTCCCCGTCTGGAAGACGGCAAGCGCCTGTTGCCCTAAGCAGGAAAGGGCGTCCCGCCTGCGCCGCGCGGATCGCGCGCGGCGGGTAATGACGGCCCGCCGGCCGCGAAGTCCCGCGACGTTTCTCGCTGGGCGCGCGGCCGGTCAGTGCGTGCCGGCGGCGCCCTGGTCCACTTTGTCGGGCCAGTCCGCCAGGGCGGGGGCCGAGGTTTCCACCCCTGGCCGTGCTGCCCGGACGGGGGCGCCAGGGTGGGCGATGTGCGAGTCGGCCGGTGCCGGCGCCACTATCGCCGCCGGCGCTGGCGACGTTGCCTTGGCGGGACGCGCGCCGCGCAGTCGCGCCGTCAGATCCGTATCCGGTCGCGCCATCGGGCGGCTCGATCCGCTTATCGGGTGCGCCGAATCCGATGCGGAATGCGGGGGCACGGCGGCCGCCGCGTTTGCCGGCGGCCCGCTGACCGGCGGGGGCGACGCAGCCGATCCATTCGATCCATTCACATTCGACCCGTTCGATGCATTCGAGCCGTTCGACGTTTTCGATCCATTCGGGCCGTCCGGCCCGCTGTCGGCATGTGCCGCGTTGGCGCGCGCGGCCTGGACGCGCAGGCGGCGGATCTGTTCGTCCAGCGGCTGCAAACGGGCACCCGTGGTGTAGACGAAGCGCTCCATGACGATGTGTCCATCCGCATGTCCGCTATATCCCAGGTAGACGCCCAGCGTGGCCTGGTGGTCCAGATTGCGGTATTCGATGTTGCCGAAGGGCGTCGGCACCTGCAGGCGGGGAAAGGCGGCAGCCAGCGCCTCGCGGTCCGCCGAACCGGCCCGCTTCAATCCTTCGGCGATCGAGCGCAGCGCGGAATAGCCGAGTACCGCCGCCATGCCGGGCGCGTCGCCGTACCGGTCGCGATAGGCCTGCACGAAAGCCTGGTTTTCCGGTGTGTCGACCGTATCGCGAGGGTAGCCCGTGATGATCCACCCGTCGGGCAGCATGCTGCCCGGCGACGGTGCATCGGGCATCGCCGCATCGGTATCGTTCAGGGCATCCAGGTTTTCCGGGTCTCCCAGCGACAGCGACACCACGCCCACGCCATCGAACAGATGCGCGGCCAGTCCGGCGCGCGCCAGGCTTGCCAGTTGGGCGCCGGTCAGCGTATTGAAGATCGCCTCGGGTCGCGCGGCGCTCAGTGCCGCCACCGTGGCCGCCGCGTCGAACTTGCCGGCGGGGACGGCCAGCTCGTCGACGAATTCGGTCTTGGATTGGAAGGTCTTCACCAGGCCTTTGAAGGCCTCCGCCACGGCGCGATCCGATTCGGTGTCCTGGTAGACCAGCGCCCAGCGCAGTTTGCGCAGCCCCAGCGCCTTGGGCGCGACGGCCGCGGCCTGCATCCAGGCGGCCGGCCGCAGGCGGAAGGTATAGCGGTTGCCTTCCTGCCACGTCAGCCGTTGTGTCAACGGCGCGACCGCCAGATACAGGACCTTGCCGCTATCCGCGTAACGGGATAGTGCCATGCCCACTTCGGACGAATAACCGCCGAACAGGGCGACCACGCCGTCCTTTTCCACCAGCGTCTGGGCCGCTCGCACGGCCTCGTCGGGATCGCCATGGTCTTCGCGCGAGCGGATCTCCAGCTTGCGCCCCAGCACGCCGCCTTCCGCGTTGATTTGCGCCAGCGCCAGCATCCAGCCACGCCGATAGGGCTCGGAAAAGCCGGGCAGCGTCTTGCATGTGTTGATTTCGCCGATGCGCAGCGCAGGCGGGACGGGCGGTGCCGCGGCCGTGCGGGACGGCTTGGCCGCGCCGGCGGCCAGGACAGGCGCGGCATGCGCGAACAACACGCAGGCTGCGAGCAGGATGGCGCAGCCTGCGAGGACGCGCGCCGCGCGCGGCAGCAGCCGGCCGCACCAGGCGGCACGGCGAAAAAAAACCGACATCGCTGTCGGCTTTTCTTCCTGGAAACCCGGGGTCATCTCGGCGTGCTCGATAGTAATCCGCATGGCGGCGGGCGCGTCGCGCGATGGGCCCGGCGGCTCTTACTTGAGCTTGGTTTCCTTGTAGTCCACATGCTTGCGCGCGACCGGATCAAATTTCTTGATCAGCATTTTTTCCGGCATCGTGCGCTTGTTCTTGGTCGTGGTGTAGAAGTGTCCCGTGCCGGCGGTCGATTCAAGCTTGATCTTTTCGCGGGTGCCTTTGGAAGCCATGTCGTACTCCTGGATAGTCTGGGGGCGGGGCTAGCTTAGATCGAGTCGCCGCGCGCGCGCATTTCGGCCAGAACGGCGTCAATGCCCTTCTTGTCGATGGTGCGCAGGGCCTTGGTGCTGACACGCAAGGTGATCCAGCGGTTTTCGCTTTCCACGAAGAAACGACGCGATTGCAGATTGGGCAGGAAACGACGCTTGGTCTTGTTGTTCGCGTGGGAAACGTTGTTGCCCACCATCGGGCGCTTGCCCGTTACTTGGCATACGCGTGCCATGAATTGCACCTCGGAAATTCAATGCTTGCCGCGTATGGGTCGGAAGACGGGAGCCTATAGCCGCCGGCGGATGCCGGCCATCCCGTGGTTCCAGGATGCGGACCGTTGCCAAGGTACCCGACTGGATGGTTTTGCCATCACGCTGTCGTTCCGTACCTGAAGCATTCGGCCTCAGTGCTTGTGCCCGCCGCCCCCTCCAATTACGCATCGGCGGGGTGGAAGTGCCCGGCTACAAAGCATAGTAGCTGGCACGGGTAAATGTGTAAGCCTGCGATTCTACTACGAAAAAAGCCGGCGAATCAAGCAGGGGTGCGGGCAACGCGTCCAGCCAGCCACGAGAGGCAGGCGCAGGCGGCCAGTACGCCCGTGAGCGGCAGCGGTGTATTGTCTTGCCACAGGCTGACGCACAGGCCCGCCAGGGCGCCGCAGGACAACTGCAGCGTGCCCAGCAGCGCCGAGGCCACGCCCAGCCGCTTGCCCTGTTCGGACAGCGCCAGGGCGGCCGAATTCGGATTCACGAATCCCTGGCTGCTCATGTAGCCGATCAGGCAGATCATCAGCAGCGGCAGGGTCATCCAGCCCGCCAGCGTCAGCAGCACACCCGCCAGGCTGGCCAGCGCCAGGGTAACCAGGGCGCGGCGTTGCAGGACGCGCGGCGGCAGGCGGCGCAGCAGGCGGGCGCTGACCTGCGAGCCGGCGATCAGGCCGGCCGCGTTCAGCCCGAATAGCAGCCCGTAGTGCTGCGGATCCACGCCGTAGAGCTCGATGAACACGCGGGGCGATCCGACGATGTAGGCGAACATGCCGGCCTGCCCCAGCCCGCCGGCCAGGCTGTGCGCCATGAATCCGCGGTGGCGCAACAGTTCTCCGTAATTGCGCGCGATGGTGCGCCAGTGCAGATGAACGACGCGATCCGGCGGCAGCGATTCCTTCATGATGAAAAGCATGGCCGCCATCAGCGCCACGCCGGCCGCCAGCATCAGGCCGAAGATGCCGCGCCAGCCCGTCAGCAGCAGCAATTGGCCGCCGATCAGCGGCGCGAGTATGGGCGCCAGGCCCATGATCAGCAGCAGCAGCGACATGGCGCGGGCCGCTTCCTGGGTTTCGTAGTGATCGCGTATCACCGCGCGCGGGATGACGATGCCCGCCGCGCCGCCGAGCGCCTGCGCCGCGCGCCATGCCGTCAGGCTTTGGATGTCGACGGCCAGTGCGCATCCCAGCGAGGCGACGACGTAAAGCGACAGCCCGACCAGCAGCGGCGGCTTGCGTCCGTAGCGGTCGGCCAGCGGGCCGTAGAAAACCTGCGCCGCGGCCAGCCCCACCAGATAGGCGGCCATGGTGCGTTCGACGTCGCCCTGGCCGACGTTCAGGCCCGCCGCGATGGCCGGAAACGCCGGCAGGTACAGGTCGATCGAAAAAGGCCCGATCGCGGTAAGGGCGCCCATCAGGATGAGCCAGCCGGGCAGGCCGCGGGTCGGTAGGTAGGTCGGCATTGATTGACGTTTGCCTGAATGGCGGAGGCGCGGAAGGGATATTTCGGATATACCGCAGCCAAAATGTAACATGTGGAGATGCGGTTCAAATCGGAAACAAATTCCGATAAAGTCCCCGGGTTCTTTCTTGCGAGGTTTACTGTCGTGAATCCTGTGCTGTCTGCGGTGGAACGCAAACTGGAGTCCGTTTCGATCCCGGTCCAACTGGAAATGCCCGATGGCACCAAGGTAGGGTCGCCCAATCCCAAGGTGAAGTTCACCGCCCGCAGCAAGGCTGCCCTGGCGCATCTGGCGGCCGGCGAAGTGGGTGTCCTGGGCCAGGATTATGTGGAAGGGCTGGTGGACATACAGGGCAATATGCACGACGTCATGGCGGCAGCGGCCCAGCTGCTACCGGATTCCCCCGTGCAGGGCGAACAGGGCGGGTGGCTGCAGGCGCTGATGCGCCGCATGGTGTCCGTGCAGCGGCATTCGGTCGAACGCGACGCCAAGCAGATCGAATTCCACTACGACCTTTCCGACGACTTCTATGCGCTGTGGCTGGATCCCCGCCGGGTTTATTCGTGCGCGTACTACCGCACGCCCGACATGACGCTGGCGCAGGCACAGGAAGCCAAGCTGGACCATATCTGCCGCAAGCTGCGCCTGGCGCCGGGCGAACGCTATCTGGACGTGGGCGCGGGCTGGGGCGGGCTGCTGCTCTGGGCGGCGGAGAACTACGGTGTCGACGCCACCGGCATTACGCTGTCGCGCAACCAGCACGCGCACGTCAACCGGCTGATCCAGGAAAAAGGATTGCAAGGCCGCGTGCGCATGGAGCTGCTGGACTACCGCAAACTCGACGAAAGCAAGCCGTACGACAAGATTTCATCGGTGGGGATGTTCGAACACGTGGGCCGCGCGCAACTGCCGGACTACTTTGCCAAGCTGCGGCGCCTGCTGCGCCCGGGCGGGCTGATCATGAACCACGGCATCACCGCCGGTGGCGTGCACAACGCGCAGCTGGGCAGCGGCATGGGCGACTTCATCGAGAAGTACATCTTCCCTGGCGGCGAGCTCACGCACATCAGCCACGTGCTGGGCGCGATGGCCGAAGGCGGCCTGGAAGCGACCGACGTCGAGAATCTGCGGCCGCACTATGCCCGCACCCTGTGGGCCTGGAGCGACAGCCTGGAAAGCCAGCTCGACGCCGCCGCCAGGATATTGACGGGCGAGCAGGGCGCGAAGTCGCTGCGCGCCTATCGGCTTTACCTGGCCGGTTGCGCCATGGCCTTCGAGCATGGGTGGATCGCCCTGCACCAGGTGCTCGGCCAACGCCTGGCCACCGGCCGTGCGGATGAGCTCGACCATCCGGCTGACCTGGCCTACCCCTGGCGCCGGGATTACATCTACGCCGGTACGCCCGCCTGACGCCAATCAAACGGCATGCGCGGCAACCGTATTACCATAGGCCGTAATGCGTCCCGTCGCCCGTGCGACATCTCCGGAACGCCGCCCCAGCGCGGCGTTCTGTCTTCCCTTACATGGAACCTCCATGCCCATTCTTCATGTCCACGTCTTGTCCGGATGGTCCGCGGACAGGAAGTCATCGCTGCTGAAAGGGGCCACGCAGGCCGTCGTCGAGAGCCTGGGCGCGCCGCTGCGCAGCGTGCGCATCATGCTGCATGAAATCGCACCGGAACACATCATCGTCGGCGGCGAAGTCGGCAGGCAGTCGGTGGTGTTCCACGTGCACCTGATCGTCGGGCGCACGGAAGCGCAGAAGAATGCCCTGTACCAGGCCCTGAACGGTGCCGCCTGCGCGGCGCTGGGCGTATCGGGCGAGGACGTCCGCGTCCTGCTGGACGACATACCGAATACCGACATGGGCATGGCCAACGGCGTCAGCGCCAAGGCGGCCGGCCGCTAGGCCGCGCCGCATCGCGGCGGCCGCGCTGGAATCCAGTCCCTCGTCATCCGACCATTGCTGTCATGCGGCGCTGCGGCGCGGGTGGCGGCGCTCACAGGAGAGCCATCATGAAAGAAATCATCATTGCCGCCGGCGCGCGGACCGCGGTGGGAACCTTTGGCGGGGCGCTCAAGGACGTGCCGCCCATCGACCTGGGCAGCACGGCCATCCGTGAAGCGCTGGCGCGCGCCGGCGTGGACGGCGCGGAAGTGGGCCACGTCGCCGTCGGGCACGTGATCAACACCGAAACGCGCGATATGTACCTGTCGCGGGTCGCCGCCCTGAATGCCGGGATCTCCAAGGAGACGCCGGCCTTCAACGTCAATCGGCTGTGCGGTTCCGGCTTGCAGGCCATCGTGTCGGCGGCACAATGCATCATGCTGGGCGACGCGGATATCGCCGTCGGCGCCGGCGCGGAAAACATGAGCCGCGGGCCTTATATCTCGCCAGCCCAGCGCTGGGGTTCGCGGATGGGCGACGCGACGCTGTCGGACATGATGGTCGGGGCGCTGACCGACCCTTTCCAGCGCGTTCACATGGGCATCACCGCCGAAAACGTCGCGGCCAAGTACGAGATCAGCCGCGACGACCAGGATGCGCTGGCGCTGGAGTCGCATCGGCGCGCGGCGGCGGCCATCGACGCGGGATATTTCAAGGACCAGATCGTCCCGGTCGTCATCAAGACCCGCAAGGGAGAGGTGCGCTTCGAGGTCGATGAGCATGTACGCCGCGACGTCGATGCCGGCACGATGGGCAAGCTCAAGCCCGTGTTCCAGAAAGAGAACGGCACCGTCACGGCGGGCAACGCCAGCGGTATCAACGACGGTGCGGCCGCCGTGGTGCTGATGAGCGCCGACGTGGCGGGCAAGCGCGGGGTCAAGCCGCTCGCGAGGCTGGTGGCCTATGGCCATGCGGGCGTCGATCCCGCCTATATGGGCATCGGGCCGGTCCCGGCGACGCAGGCCGCCTTGAAACGGGCGGGGCTGAGCATCGACCAGATGGATGTCGTCGAAGCCAACGAAGCCTTCGCCGCGCAGGCTTGCGCCGTCACGCGCCAACTGGGCCTGGACCCCGCCAAGGTCAACCCCAACGGCAGCGGTATTGCGCTGGGCCACCCCATCGGCGCCACCGGCGCCATCATTACAGTCAAGGCCTTGTACGAGCTGCAGCGCATCAAGGGCCGCTACGCCCTGGTCACCATGTGCATCGGCGGTGGACAGGGTATCGCCGCGATTTTCGAGCGGATCTGACTCGCTGTATGCCGCCACGCACCACGCCGTCCGCCCAGGATATCCCCACGCTTTCCGAATCGGACGGCATCCGGTATCTGCATTTCGACAGTCCCTGGATTCAGGGCGCCATGCGAGTGGCCGATCCGGTCGATCTCGTCCTCGAGTACACCGGCCAGATGATGGCCTGGCTGCTCTTCATGGAACCGCCCAAGGACGGCGCGATCGGCCTGCTGGGCCTGGGCGCCGGTTCGCTGGCGCGCTTTTGCGTCAAGCGCACCCGCAGCCCCGTGGTCGCGGTGGAGTGGAATCCGCGCGTGACCGCGATTTGCCATGCTTTCTTCCGGCTGCCCGGCCCGCCCCGGCTGGTTGTGGAGGAGGGCGACGCCGGGGCCTGGGTGGCGGAACCGGCGAATGCCGGGCGCTGTCCCATCCTCATGGTGGACCTGTACGACGCCCAGGCCCGCGGGCCGGTGCGCGATTCCGTGCGTTTCTATCGCGATTGCCGGCGCGTGCTGGGCGATACCGGCGTGCTGGCGGTCAACCTGTTCGGCGAACACGAAAGCTTTCCGCGCAATATCGATAACCTCTCCGCCGCCTTCGACGGCAGGCTGGCCATGCTGCCCGAAATCGACGCAGGCAATCGCATCGTGCTGGGATTCACGGGGCCGCCCATCGACATTCCCGTCGAGGCCCTGCTGGATCGCGCGGCAATAGTAGAGGCGGTCTACGGCTTGCCCGCGCGCCGCTGGGCACGCGCGCTGGCCGGCCAGGCGAGCGGGGGGCGGCTGGCGTACTGAGCCATAGGCGCGGCCCTCATCCCGCACGAGGGTTGCGCATGCCGTTCTCCGGTGCAAGAATGAACGCACCATAATTATGAATTACGGTGGCGTTCGCGCCGTTTCATGCCATGCACGCAAGCCACTCCTCCGCCGGGGCGCCGCAGCCCATCGTGCGCCAGGCCTTGTACCTGGAAGCGGCGCAGCGCCTGCGGGAAATGATCCGCTCGCGCGCGTTGACGGCGGGAGAATGGATAGACGAATTGCCCCTTGCCGCGCAGCTCGGCATCTCGCGCACGCCGCTGCGCGAGGCGCTCAAGCTATTGGCCAGCGAAGGCCTGGTTCGGCTGGAGCCGCGGCGCGGCTGCTTCGTCAACGAACTCTCGATGCGGGATCTGGACGACATCTTCCCGCTGATGGCGATGCTGGAGGGCCGGTGCGCCTACGAGGCCGCGCGCAAGGCGGGGGAAGAGGACATCCGCCGCCTGGCCGCCCTGCACGAAACACTGCAGGAGCATGCCGCCGCCGGCCGTATCGACGCGTACTACGAGGCAAACTACGTCATCCACGAGGCCATCCAGGCACTGGCCGATAACCGCTGGCTGTCCGACACCATCGGGAACCTGCGCAAGGTGCTGAGCCTGTCGCGCCATAAAAGCCTGATGCTGCCCGGACGCCTGCGCGCCTCCTGCGCGGAGCACATGGCGATTTTCGCGGCCATCCGGGACCATGACCCCGAACGCGCGGAATCCGTCGCCCGCAAGCACCTGCTGCGCCAGCTTGACGCCCTGCATGCCATGGAGCGCCGTGCGAGGGAAGGCACCGCGCCGGCCAAGGCGGCGGGCAAGACCCTGGCGCCGGCGGCCGCCTCCAAACCCGCGAATCCCCGTTCCAAGATGGCCCCGTCCACCGTCACTACCGCCAAGGAGCTCGTTCATGATCGTTCCAGAACCGCTCGTTCCCGCCCGCGCGGCGCGCCAGCCCGATAAGACCATGGCCCGGCGCGAGCTTGTCAGCGCACCGTCCGGCTCCGACGAGGACACCGGTAAGCCCGGCGCGGAGGCCGGATTGATGGCGCGCCTGGGCCGGCTGTGGGAGCGCGACCGCTTTCCCGACCCGGCCGCCTTGCGGCCCTTGTTCGCGCCACGCTTGACGGACGTCGCGGCCAACCGCCTGGCCCACGCCTGGTGCCAGGCCTACACGGCGGCCGATGGCAAGATCAGGCGCACGATGCTGGGGGTGCTGGCGGCCGCCAGCGCGGCGCAGGAGCAGCCGGACGAAGCCAACGGCCGCCTGTTCCGCCGCTTCAACAACCAGCCCGAGGGGCTGCGCTTCCTGGTGGATCTGCGCGCCGATATGTTGCGCTGGCGCAAGCAGGTTTCCGGCCTGCAGGCGCTGGACAAGACTCTGGAAGGCTTGCTGTCCGCCTGGTTCGACGTGGGACTGCTCGACCTGCGGCGCCTGACCTGGGACAGCCCTGCCTCGCTGCTGGAAAAACTCATCGTGTACGAGGCGGTACACGCGATCCAGTCATGGGACGACCTCAAGCACCGGGTTGCCGAGGATCGCCGCTGCTATGCGTTTTTCCATCCGCAGATGCCGGATGTGCCCTTGATCTTTGTCGAGGTCGCCTTCGCGCCGCAAATGGCAGACGATGTGCAGACGCTGCTGGACACGACCCAGCCGCCGCAGAACCTGGACAAGGCGCGCTGGGCCGTCTTCTATTCCATTTCGAATACCCAGCCCGGCCTGCGCGGCATCAGCTTCGGCAATTTCCTGCTCAAGCGCGTCGTCGACCAATTGCTGTCGGAGCTGCCCAAGCTGAAATCCTTTGCCACGCTGTCGCCCATCCCGGGCTTCGCCGATTGGCTGGGCAAGCTGAACGCCGACGAAGTGGAGGACATCGTGCGCGATAAAGCGCGCGACCGTGCGCGCCGCGGCGTGCCCGACGGCGCGCGCTGGCTGGCGCGGCTGCAAAAGGCCGCCGCCAGTCCGCGCGGTGGCGGCGAGGTCGTGCAGCGTGCCGGGATGAAGCTGGCGGCCGCCTATCTGCAATCGATGAAGGGGGGGGCGCCGCTGGACCCGGTGGCGCGCTTTCACCTGGGCAATGGCGCCCGCATCGAGCGCATCAACTGGGGCGCGGACAGGTCGCCCAAGGGCCTGGCGCAGTCCGCGGCGCTGATGGTCAATTACTTGTACGAACTGGACGAGCTGGACGACAACCTGGCGCGGCTGAATGCCGGCAAGCCGGCGGTCAGCCGGCTCATCGCCAGGATAGGGTAGGCGGCTGGCCGCCGTGGTCGCATGATGAATAATCCTGTACGAACAGGGCCGGGCTGAACGACAATCCGGCACGGTGCCAGGGCCGCGCGGGGCGCGCGGCCGCGCCGCAGCCGCCATAAGAAAACAAGGGACATGACGTTCGACGATCCGTCCGCTGATGCGCCGATTTCGCCGCCCGATGCCGCGGGCCGGGTCCTGTGCCGCCGCGAAGGGACGGTCGCGCGGGTGTGCCTGTCGCATCCGGGCCGCATGAACGCGATCACCGTGGCGATGTGGCGGCAGCTTGCGACCGTGTTCGGGCAACTATCCGCGGATCGCCAGCTGCGCTGCATCATCGTGCAGGGCGACGGCGGCCACTTCGCCGCGGGCGCCGATATCCGCGAATTTCCCCGGGAACGCGGCGATACCGCCGGCGTCGTCCGCTACCACCGCGAGATACTCGCGCCGGCGCTGGCCGCCATCGAAGCCTGCCCGCATCCCGTCGTGGCCCGCATCGACGGCGTGTGCGTCGGGGGCGGCCTGGAGATCGCCTGCCAGTGCGATATCCGCATCGCCGCGCGCACGGCGCGCCTGGGCGTGCCCATCAATCGGCTGGGATTTCCCATGGCGCCTGACGAAATGCGCGGGCTGCTCGGCGTTGCCGGCCGCGCCGTCACGCTGGAACTGCTGCTGGAAGGCCGCATCCTGGACGCGGAGGAAGCCCGCGCCAAGGGACTGCTGAGCCGCATCGTCGACGACGCCGAGCTCGACGCGGAAGTACGCCGCTGCGTCGGCCGTATCCTGGCGGGCGCCCCGCGCGCCGCCTGCCTGAACAAAACCATGGCGGCGCGCCTGTCGCGCGACGAGCCGCTCGCCGAGGAAGAATACCAACGCTTTTTTTCTTATGCCGAGAGCCGCGACCATAGGGAGGGCGTGCGCGCCTTCCTCGCGGGCGAAGCGCCGTCATTCACTGGAGACTGGAAAGAGTGAGCAACGCCAATCTGTACGCGGTACTCGAAACGGGTTTTCCGCGGGATCGCAGCAGGATCGCGATCGAAACCCCGACCTTGCGCTACACCTGGGACGATATCGATCGGGCCAGCGCCTGCCTGGCCAACCTGCTGAAGTCCCTGCGGCTGCCCAAGGATGCACGCGTCGCCGTACAGGTGGAAAAGTCGCCCGAGGCCCTGTTGCTGTATCTCGCCACGCTGCGCGCCGGACTGGTCTATCTGCCCTTGAATACCGCGTACCGCGAGGCCGAGATCGATTATTTCCTGGGCAATGCCGAGCCCTCCGTCGTGGTGTGTTCCAGCGGCAACCTGCCGTGGATACGCCGGCTGGCCGAAAAGTCCGGTGTGCCGCATGTTTATACGCTGGACGACGATCGCACCGGCACGCTGCTGGAAGCGGCCGGCGGATTGCCACAGACTTTCAAGACGGTGACGCGTGGCGCCGACGACCTGGCCGCCATTCTGTATACGTCCGGCACCACAGGGCGCAGCAAGGGCGCGATGCTGTCGCACGGCAACCTGGCCTCGAACGCCCGCGTCCTGAACGACTATTGGGGCTGGCGGTCCGATGACGTGCTGTTGCACATGCTGCCTATCTTCCATGTGCATGGCCTGTTCGTCGCGTCGCACGGCGCGCTGCTCGCGGGTGCCCGAATGATCTGGTTGCCCAAGCTGGATGTGGAACAGGCGCTGCGCTATCTGCCCGAAAGCACCGTGATGATGGGCGTTCCGACCTATTACGTGCGCCTGCTGGCGGACCTGCGATTCGGCCGCGATGTCTGCGAGCGCATGCGCCTGTTCATTTCCGGTTCGGCGCCGTTGCTGACCGAGACTTTCAATGCCTTCCAGGCGCGCACCGGCCACACCATCCTGGAACGCTACGGCATGAGCGAAACGGTCATGCTGACGTCGAATCCCTACGATCCTGTCGAAGGGGCGCGTATCGGCGGCACGGTGGGCAAGGCCCTGCCCGGCGTGGAGCTGCGCGTGGTGGACGATTCCGGCAGGAAGCTGCCTCCCGGCGAGATCGGCAACATCCAGGTGCGCGGTCCGAATGTGTTCTCCGGCTATTGGCGCATGCCCGAAAAAACGCGCGAGGAATTTACCGCGGACGGCTGGTTCAAGACCGGCGACGTCGGCCGCTGGGGCGGGGAAGCCAATGGACATCCGATTCCGGTCGACTATGTGAGCATCGTCGGCCGCAGCAAGGACCTGATCATCTCCGGCGGCTACAACGTCTATCCCAAGGAGATCGAGTCGGTCATCGACGATATGCCTGGAGTGGAGGAATCCGCGGTCATCGGCGTGCCGCATCCGGAGTTCGGCGAAGCCGTCGTCGCCGTCGTCGTGCCGCGCACGGGGGCCGAACTGGACCCTGCCGCCATCCAGAGCGATCTGAAGAGCCGCATCGCCAATTTCAAGGTGCCCAAGCGTGTGCATGTGACGGATCAACTGCCCCGCAATACGATGGGCAAAGTGCAGAAGAACGTTTTGCGGGAAACGTTCGGCCAGCTTTGATCCGCGTATTTCGGCGCAGTCCATCATGTCCCGCGGCGCGATCGTGCCGCGGGGATGTCCACCATCGAAAGGAGACGACCCACAGCCCACAGCATCACCGATGTGCGTAAGGATTCATACAACAGCGGGCGCGGCCGCGCACCGCCATCGATCGATGGGCGATCACCCATCCTACGCAGCACTCCGGAGGAGAACATCATGTCTTACCGTACCAGGTTCGCGGCGCTGGGCGCCGCGTTGCTCGCGCTTGTCCTGGCGAACCCGGCATCCGCCGATTGGCCGGAGCGGCCGGTCACCATCATCGTTCCTTTTCCCGCGGGAGGCGGCACCGATACCTTCGCGCGTCCTCTTGCCGAACAGTTGCGCACGCAACTGGGCCAGACGGTGGTGATCGACAACAAGGGCGGCGCGGGCGGCACCGTGGGGGCGGGCGTGGCCGCCAAGGCGCGTCCGGATGGCTATACCTTCTTCATGGGCGGCGCGCATCACGCCGTCGCGCCGGCGCTGTACAAGCAGCTCAGCTACGACATCCAGAAGGATTTCATTCCGGTGGCGCTGCTGGCGCAGCCGCCGCAGGTCGTCGTCATCAATGCGTCCAAGCTGCCCGTCAAGACACTGCAGGAGTTCATCGCCTATGCCAAGGCCCGCCCGGGCCAGATCAACTACGGCACGGCGGGCAAGGGCAGCACGCACCACCTTGCCGGCGAACTGTTCGCCATGCAGACCGGCATCCAGCTGGTGGATGTGCCGTACCAGGGCGCCGGGCCCATGCTGTCGGCCCTGATCGGCGGCCAGGTCGATATGGCTTTCGACGGGCTGGGTTCGTCGTCCGGCCATATCCGCGCGGGTACCATCAAGCCGCTGGCCGTGGCCGCGGCGCAGCGCTCGCCGTCTTTCCCCGACGTGCCCACCACCGCCGAGGCCGGCGTGATGAATTACCAGGTCTCGACCTGGTATGCGCTATGGGCGCCGGCCGGCACGCCGCAGCCGGTCATCGACCGCATGATCCGCGCGGTCACCGCGGCGTTGAATACGCCGAAGCTCAAGGAGCAATGGGCGTCCAACGGTTCCGCCACCCCCGACCTGACCGGCCCCGCCTTCGGCAAGTTCGTCGACGACGAAGTCGCCAGGTGGGGCAAGGTGGTGAAGGATTCCGGCGTCACCCTGGATTAGCGGCGCCGGATAACCGGCGCCTGGCCCTAGCGCCAGGCGCTGGCCTCGTCCAGCTCGCGCATCAGGTCCGGTGGCAGCGTCAGATAGGCTGCCTTGACCAGGTCGTCCAGTTGCGCGAGCGACGTGGCGCTGGCAATCGGCGCGGTGATGCCGGGCTGCGCGATCGTCCAGGCCAGCGCCACCTGGGCCGGCGTCGCGCCCGTGGCTTGCGCGGCCCGGTCCAGCGCGGCCAGGATGCGCAGTCCGCGGTCGTTCAGGTAGGTTTCGACGATCTTCTTGCCGCGCACGCTCTTGGCAGCATCGGCCGCCGTCCGATACTTGCCGGAAAGAAAGCCGCTGGCCAGGGCGTAATAGTTGATGGTGCCCAGCCCTTGCGCGACCACTACCGCCTGCAGTCCGCTTTCGTAGGGTTCGCGCGCGTACAGGTTGTATTCGGGCTGGATGGACTCGTAGCGCGGCAGGCCATTGCGTTCGCTCAGGATCAGGGCCTCGGAGAGGCGCGCCGGCGTGTAGTTGGAAGCCCCGATGGCCCGTATCTTGCCTTGTTCGCGAAGCTTGCCGTATGCCGCCAGGGTATCGGTCAGCGGCGTATCGGGATCGTCGCGGTGCGACTGGTACAGGTCGATATAGTCGGTCTGCAGCCGCGCCAGCGAGTCCTCCACCGCCCTCGCGATGTAGCCGGGCGACAGGCCCTTGGCCTTGGGTCCCATCTCCATGCCTACTTTCGTGGCGATGATGACTTTGTCCCGCTTGCCGGACTTGGCCAGCCATTTGCCGATGATGACTTCGGATTCGCCGCCGCGGTTGCCGGGGGCCCAGCGTGAATACACGTCGGCGGTATCGATGAAGTTCAGGCCGGCGTCCACCATGGCGTCCAGGAGGGAAAAGGCATCTGCCTCGCCCACGGTCCAACCGAATACATTACCGCCGAATGCCAGGGGGGGCACGGAAAGGCCGGAACGGCCCAATTGACGTTGTTGCATGGTCAGTCGCTCTCATCGATGGTTGTATTGCTTGTCAGGCAAATGCCCGGCAAGGCATCAGATTTTTCTTCTTCTCGTTCTGATTCTTTCGACCAAGTATATCGGTCGAAAGGCGATACGACGCAGTTATACGGAAGTTCAGGGATTTCCCGCGCCTGGCCACCCACTTCGTCAAGTTAGACTATGCATTTTTAGGGACGGGCGGCATCCCGCGCGCGGTTCGCCGCGTCCGTCCACGCGATTCCCCAAGGTCGAGGAGCCTGCCTTTATGTCTAGGACAAAAGCCGCCGTACAAGCTGTCGCCGCCGCGTTCGCGCTGGCCGCCGCGCTGCAATCCGGCGGACCCGCGCAAGCCGCCCCTGCCGGGCAGAAGTCGGTGGCGGTCATTGCCATCGTCGAGCATCCCGCGCTGGATGCCGTGCGGGATGGCGTCAAGGATGCGTTAAAGGCAAAGGGGTATGACGCCTCGAAAAATCTGAAGTGGCAGTACCAGAGCGCGCAGGGCAATACCGGCACGGCGGCGCAGATCGCCCGCAAGTTCGTCGGCGACCGTCCCGACGCCATCGTCGCCATTGCCACGCCCGCGGCGCAGGCCGTCGTCGCGGCCACCAAGGAAATTCCGGTCGTCTATGCCGCCGTGACCGACCCGGTCGCCGCGCAGCTGGTGCCGTCCATGGAAGCCTCGGGCACCAACGTCACGGGTATTTCGGATGCGCTGGACGTCAGCCACCAGATCGACCTGATCCGCAAGATCGTGCCCAATGCCAAGCGCGTCGGGATAGTCTATAACCCGGGCGAGGCGAATTCCGTCGTGGTGGTCAAGAAGTTGCAGGAGTTGCTGCCCCAGGCCGGAATGAGCCTGGTCGAGGCCGCCGCGCCGCGCACGATCGATGTCGCCGCGGCCGCGCGCAGCCTGATCGGCAAGGTGGACGTCATCTACACCAGCACGGACAACAATGTGGTGTCGGCCTACGAATCGCTTGTGAAGGTCGGCAACGATGCGAAGATTCCCCTGATCGCGGCGGACAACGATAGCGTCAAGCGGGGCGCCATCGCCGCGCAGGGTGTCGATTATTACCAGTTGGGGCAGCAGGTGGGCGATGTGGTGGCGCGCATACTGAAGGGCGAGAAGCCGGGGGCCATCCCGTCGGCCACCGTCGGCAAGGTGCAGCTGACCCTCAACCCAGCGGCCGCGCAGGCGCAGGGCGTGGCACTGCCCGAGGCGTTGATCAAGTCCGCCGCACAGGTCATCAAGTAAGCAAGCCGCGACGATGTCCCTCTTCTCATTGCTGGGCGCGCTGGAGGTCGGTCTGGTCTTCAGCCTCGTGGCCCTTGGTGTCCTGATCTCCTTTCGCCTGCTGCGTTTTCCCGACCTGACGGTCGACGGCAGCTTTCCCCTGGGCGCCGCGGTGGCCGCCACCTTGATCTCCGCCGGCTTCAATCCGTTCGCCGCCACGGCCTGCGCCATCGTCGCCGGCGGCGCGGCCGGCTGGCTGACCGGCTGGCTCAACGTCAAGCTGCGCATCATGGATCTGCTGGCCAGCATCCTGGTCATGATCGCCCTGTATTCGATCAACCTGCGGATAATGGGCCGGCCCAACGTTCCCCTGATCACCGAGCCGACCGTCTTCACGCTGCTGCAGCCGGCGTGGCTCAGCGACTACATCGCCCGGCCGCTGGTCCTGCTGGTCGTGGTCGTGGCGTGCAAACTGCTGCTGGACTGGTTCCTGTCCACCGAGCGCGGGCTGGCGATGCGCGCGACGGGGGCCAATCCGCGCATGGCGCGCGCGCAGGGGGTCAACACCGGCCGCATGGTGCTTGGCGGCATGGCGTTGTCCAATGCGCTGGTGGCGCTGGCGGGCGCCTTGTTCGCGCAGGCGCAGGGCGGCGCGGATATCTCCATGGGGCTGGGGACCATCGTCATCGGCCTGGCGGCGGTGATCGTCGGCGAAAGCCTGCTGCCGGCACGCCGCATCGCGCTCGCCACGCTGGCCGTCATCCTGGGCGCCATCGTGTACCGCTTTTTCGTCGCCCTGGCGCTGAATACCGACTTCATCGGCCTGCAGGCCCAGGACCTGAACCTGGTGACCGCCGTGCTGGTAACCATCGCGCTGGTCATCCCGCGCTTGCGCCGCCGTCGTCGCGCGGGGCAGGGAGCCTGACATGCTGACCGCACACGATCTGCACATCACGTTCAATCCCGGCACGCCCATAGAAACCCGTGCGCTGCGCGGTTTATCCCTGCATATCCCCACCGGCCAGTTCGTTACCGTCATCGGATCCAACGGCGCCGGGAAATCGACCTTCCTGAACGCCGTGTCCGGCGACCAGTCCGTCGATAGCGGACGCATCGAGATCGACGGCACCGATATGACGCGCCAGCCTTCCTGGCGCCGCGCCGAGCATATCGCCCGCGTGTTCCAGGATCCGATGGCCGGGACCTGCGAAGACCTGACCATCGAGGAAAACATGGCGCTGGCCCAGGCGCGCGGCCGCAGGCGCGGCCTGCGGCATGCGGTCAGGGCATCGATGCGGGGCGCTTTCCGCGAACGCCTGTCCACGCTGGGGCTGGGCCTGGAGAACCGCCTGGGCGACCGCATCGGCCTGCTCTCGGGCGGGCAGCGCCAGGCCGTCAGCCTGCTCATGGCGGCCTTGCAGCCGTCGCGCCTGCTGTTGCTGGACGAGCACACGGCCGCGCTGGACCCGCGCACCGCCGACTTCGTGCTTGACCTGACCGCCCGCATCGTTGCCGAAAGCCGGCTGACCACGCTGATGGTCACCCATAGCATGCGGCAGGCGCTGGAGGTCGGCGATCGCACCGTCATGTTGCACCAGGGCCAGGTGGTGCTGGACGTGTCCGGCGAAGAGCGCAGGGGCCTGACCGTGCCGGATCTCCTTGCCATGTTTGAGCGCGTGCGCGGCGAAAAACTGGCCGACGACGCCTTGCTGCTGGGGTAAGGGCATGACTCGCCCCGCACGCCGCAAATGCGCGTATGGCACCGTGGCACTGGTGCTGCAGGGCGGCGGCGCGCTGGGGTCCTATCAGGCGGGTGTGTACGAGGGGCTGCACGAATACGGGCTGCGGCCCGGCTGGGTTGCCGGAATTTCGATCGGCGCCATCAATGCCGCCATTATTGCCGGGTCGCCCGAGGACGAACGGGTCGAACGGCTGCGCGGCTTTTGGGAATCCATCTGCCGCTCGTACGGCTACGAAGCCCTGCCGTGGGGGGAGTGGATGAACGGCCGGATGGCCGCGGCAACCGCCCTGATGCACGGCCAGCCCGGCTTTTTCAAGCCGCGCTTTCCGCCGCCATTCTGGCAGGAAGGAATCGCGGCCACCAGTTACTACGACACCAGCCCATTACTGCAGACCCTGCGCACCTATGTCGATTTCCGGCTGCTCAACAGCGGTGCCGTGCGCGCCAGCTTCGGCGCCGTCAACGTGCGCACCGGCAATTTTTCCTATTTCGACAGCACGCAGTGCGAGCTGACGCCGCATCACATCATGGCGTCCGGCGCCTTGCCGCCCGGTTTTCCCCCCGTCGAGATCGACGGCGAATACTACTGGGACGGTGGCCTGGTATCGAATACGCCGCTGTACTACGTGCTGTCGGACAGTCCCATGCGCGATACGCTGGTGTTCCAGGTGGACCTCTGGCCGGCCCGTGGACCGCTGCCCACCAACATGGAAGAAGTCGAGGAGCGCCGCAAGGACATCCAGTATTCCAGCCGCACCCGGCTGGTCACCGATACCCTGAAACGCAACATCAAGCTGCGCGAGGATCTGCAACGGCTGCTGGCCTTATTGCCCCCGGCCAGACGCAATGCGCCGGAACTGGCGGAAATCCGCCGCGATGCGATGATTCCGGCCGTCAACGTGGTGAACCTCGTCTACGACTCCAAGAATTACGAGCGCCATTCCAAAGACTACGAATTCGGCACGGAAGCCATGCGCGATCATTGGGAATCCGGCCTGGCCGATATTCGGGCCACCCTGGTCCTTCCGGGTTTGCTGGACCTTCCCGGCGAAGGGCAGCGGTTCGTGACACACGATATTCACCGGGACTGAACGGCGCCTTGGCCGCGACCGAGTCCGGCCCGGCATCGCGCGTATTGGGAAGCCCGCGCGTGCGGCTCCGGGGAAACTCGCGCTTGCGGTTTCGGAGAAGCCGCGCGTGCGACTCCAGGGGCCCTCGCGCTCGCGGCGCCGGCCCCGCCGCCCACGGCCGGACAGCGGATGGCGGGTCAGCTTGGCGGGATTGGTCCGAATTGACGTTCGATGAGGATATAGCGGGAATCACAATGGTAGTTTTCGCTGCGCATTGATCCTTCTTCGCAACCTTGTGGAATGTCATGGAATCGTGTAACGCAACCGAGAATGCTCCGCTTTCGCTGGCACTTTGGGAACCGGACGACGATAGCCGCAATCGCACCGTGCATCTGCTTGCCCGGCTGGGCTTTCATGTCCATGGCTGCCGCGATGCGGCCGGCCTTTTCCAATGGCTGGACCTGCGGGATCCGGACCTGGTCCTGGTGGGGGCCAGCGCGCCCGTCCGGCAGGTGGTCGACGCCGTTCTGCCGCGGCTTAGCGCGCAGTATGGCGCCGGCATCCTGTTGCAGGCGCCGGACGCGGCCCAGCATACGCGCCTGAGCGCCCTGCGGGCGGGCGCCCACCTTTGCCTGGACCGCAGCTACGAGGCCACCGAGCTGGCCGCGCTGTTGCGGGCGCAGGCGCGGCGCGCCGGGCGCCAGCGCCGCCGTCCCGCCGCGACGGCGCCGTCGGCGGCCCCGCCGGCCGCGGGCCCTTCCGTATCCGCCGCCCCTGTCGCGCCGGTCCGGTCCGCGAGCCCGGCCAATGCGGTGGGACTGGTCGGTTCCGCCGACATCGCCGGCCTGCTCGGCGCCGCCTCCGGCATGCGCGCCGCCGGCTACGCCCTGCGCAGCCTGCCCGTGGCCGACGTCAGCCAGGCGGACGGGGACGCAATGCCGCGCCACTTGCCGTCCCGGGAACCCTGGCGCATCCTGTACCAGGGCTGGGTGCTGATTACGCCCGCGGGCAAGCGCATTCATCTGACGGGCACGGAGCGCGCCTGCTTCATCTGCCTGCTCGACAATCCGAAGCGCGAATTGTCCCGCGCCGCCATGAGCGAGTTCATGACGGCGACCAATCTGCGCTCGGTCAATGTGGCCATCAGCCGCCTGCGCAAGAAGGTGCACGATAGCGGCGAACGCCTGCCGCTGCATACGGTGCATGGCATGGGCTACGTATTCGTCGGCGATCTGGCCACGCAGGAATAGGGCGGCCGTGGGCGCGGCGCGATAATATCGTCCTGTTCCGTTCCGGCCGCCCCGTATGGATGGGGTGGTGCGCCGGAACCCATGACGACACGCGACGCGATGATAGACCTAGGCGTAAATATCGACCACGTAGCCACGCTGCGCCAGCAGCGTCATACCGATTACCCCGATCCCGTCGAGGCCGCGCTGCGCGCCGAGGACGCCGGCGCGGACGTGATCACCCTGCATTTGCGCGAAGACCGGCGGCATATCCAGGATGCGGACGTGTACCGCCTGCGGCCGCTGTTGCGCACCCGCATGAACCTGGAATGCGCCATCACCCGTGAAATGCTGGACATCGCCTGCACGGTGCGGCCGCAGGATGTCTGCCTGGTGCCGGAAAAGCGTACCGAGTTGACCACCGAAGGCGGCCTGGAGGTCGCCGGCGCGCAGGCCGCCGTGACCGACGCGGTGTCGCGGCTGCATGATGCCGGCATCCGGGTGTCACTGTTCATCGACCCCGACGCCAGCCAGATCGCCGCCGCCGCGCGCACGGGCGCCCGTGTGATCGAATTGCACACCGGGGCCTATGCCGAAGCGGCCGGAGACGCCGCCGGGACCGAATTGGACCGCATCCGGGGTGCCGTGGCGGAAGGGCTGCGCCACGGCCTGCAGGTGAATGCGGGCCACGGCCTGCACTACGGCAATGTGCAGGCCGTCGCCGCGCTGGACGGCATCGCGGAATTGAATATCGGCCATGCCATCGTCGCGCGCGCGGTGTTCGACGGCTGGGAAAAGGCGGTGCGCGACATGAAAGCCTTGATGGTCCAGGCGCGCGCCGGACGCTGATCGGCAGGATCCCTCTTCCATGCACACAGCGCAGCCCGTCGCCTCCCCATCCGCCGCGGCATCGGCCATCGCCGGCATCGGCCTGGACCTTATCCGCATCGACCGCATCGAACGCGCCCTGTTGCGCCACGGCGATCGTTTCGCCGAAAAAGTATTGGGCGAACAGGAACTGGCCAAATTCCATGCGCGGCGTGCGCGCGACGAACGCCGCGGCGTGCGCTTCCTGGCCACGCGTTTCGCCGTCAAGGAAGCCTTCTCCAAGGCCATCGGCCTGGGCATGCGCATGCCCATGACATGGCGGCGCGTGCAGACCTTGAACGCGCCGGGCGGCCGGCCGGTCCTGGTCCTGTCGCCGGAGCTGCTGGCCTGGTACGAGCCGCGCTACGGCGCCGCCCACGTCTCCCTGACCGACGAAACCGATATGGCCGCCGCCTATGTGATCGTCGAACGCCGGATGCCGTGAATGGATCGTCGAACCTCGTGTAGGACGATCGCCGAACGCGCGCGTCCGGGATGCCACGCAGGGCGGCCCTTCGTAAAAACGCGGCGCGTGCGCGCCCGACATTGAAAGAGATTTCCCCATGCCAAGCAAAAAGAA
Source organism: Bordetella genomosp. 11 (assembly GCF_002261215.1). Classification (NCBI taxonomy): domain Bacteria; kingdom Pseudomonadati; phylum Pseudomonadota; class Betaproteobacteria; order Burkholderiales; family Alcaligenaceae; genus Bordetella; species Bordetella genomosp. 11. The sequence continues at coordinate 454,256 of NZ_NEVS01000004.1, forward strand.
CAAAGCGCTGCCACCAGGCCCCGTCATGGTCGACGTGGCCGGCCCGGTGCTTACCAAAGAGGAAAAAAAGCGCCTGCGCCATCCGCTGGTGGGCGGCGTGATCCTGTTTGCCCGCAATTTCCAGGACAGGCAGACGCTATGCGAACTGACCGCCCGCATCCACAAAGTGCGGGAAGAACCCTTGTTGATCGCGGTGGACCACGAAGGCGGCCGCGTGCAGCGCTTCCGCACGGACGGCTTCACGCCCCTGCCGCCGATGCGGGAGCTGGGCCGGATATGGGACCGGGAGCCCCTGCAGGCGATGCGCCTGGCGACGGAATCCGGCTATGTCCTGGCGGCCGAGCTGCGTGCCTGCGGCGTCGATTTGAGCTTCACGCCGGTGCTGGACCTGGACTACGGCGTCAGCAAGGTCATCGGGGACCGCGCCTTTCATCGCGATCCCCGCGTCGTCGCCATGCTGGCGCGCGCGCTCGTCCAGGGCCTGGCGCTGGCCGGGATGGCGGCGTGCGGCAAGCATTTCCCCGGGCATGGCTTCGTCAGTGCCGACTCCCACCACGAAATCCCCGTGGATCCGCGCAACCTGGAGCGCATCCTCAGCGAGGATTCCGCGCCGTATGGCTGGCTGGGCGATATCGTCCTGCCCTCGGTCATGCCCGCCCACGTGATCTATCCCAAGGTGGACGACAAGCCCGCGGGCTTCTCGCGCCGCTGGATCCAGGACATCCTGCGCCGCCGCATGGGATACGATGGCGTCGTGTTCTCCGACGATCTCACCATGGAAGGCGCGTCGGTGGCCGGCGATATCCTCGCGCGCGCCCAGGCCGCCCTGAACGCGGGATGCGATATGGTCCTGGTCTGCAACCGGCCTGACCTTGCCGACGAATTGCTCGGCCGCCTGACGCACGTATCCGAACCCGCATCCATCGAACGTATCCGCCGCCTGATGCCGCGTTATCCGGCCGCGGACTGGAATGACCTGCAGGCCGATCGCCGTTACCAGCATGCCCGAAGCCTTCAATCTCAAATCGTTTCTGGCTGACCTGCCGCATCTGCCGGGGGTCTACCGGCATATCGATGCGAATGGCGAGGTCATGTACGTCGGCAAGGCGCGCGACCTGAAAAAGCGCGTGTCTTCGTATTTCCAGAAGACGCTGACCAGCCCGCGTATCGCGCAGATGGTGACCAAGGTCGCGCAGGTCGAGGTGACGGTCACGCGTTCCGAGGCCGAGGCCCTGATCCTGGAAAACAACCTGATCAAGAGCCTGCGGCCGCGCTACAACATCCTGTTCCGGGATGACAAGTCGTATCCCTACCTGCTGATCACGGCGCACGAATGGCCGCGCATCGCGTACTACAGGGGGTCGACCAACAAGCCGGGCCAGTTCTTCGGCCCGTTTCCCAATGCGTGGGCGGTGCGCGAAACCATCCAGATCCTGCAAAAGGTCTTCCGCCTGCGGACCTGCGAGGATACCGTCTTCGCCAACCGCTCGCGTCCCTGCCTGCTGCACCAGATCGGCCGCTGTTCCGCCCCTTGCGTGGGGGCGGTGCAGGCCGACGACTACGCCAACGACGTTGCGCGCGCCGGTCGCTTCCTGAACGGCCAGGCCAAGGAAGTCATGCAGGATATCGAGGCGCGGATGCTGCGCGCCTCCGAGGCCCTGGAATTCGAGGCCGCGGCCGCGTTGCGCGACCAGATGGGTTCGCTGGCGCGCGTGCTGCACCAGCAAACCATGGAGGACATCGGCAGCGAGGACTGCGATATCGTCGCGGTGGCGGTGGCCGGCGGCCGTGTCTGCGTCAATCTGGCCATGGTGCGCGGAGGCCGCCACCTGGGCGACAAGCCCTTTTTCCCCACGCACGCGGAAGGCGAGTCCGCGCCGGACGTGCTGGAAGCCTTCGTCGGCCAGCACTACACCGAAAACCCCATACCGCCCATCCTGGTCTGTTCGCATGCCTTGCCGGACGACGAGCTGATCGCCTTGCTGGCGGAGCAGGCGGGCAAGCGCAGCCGGGTACTGACGCGGCCGCAGGGGGTACGGCGTTCCTGGCTGGAGCAGGCCGTGCGCAACGCCGAAATGGCGCTGGCGCGGGCGCTGACCGAATCCGGCGCGCGCGCCGCCCGTACCCTGGCCCTGGCGGAAGCGCTGGAGCTGGAGACCGACGAAGCCGCCCTGGACAGCCTGCGCATCGAATGCTTCGACATCAGCCATACGGCGGGCGAAGCCACGCAGGCGTCCTGCGTGGTGTTCGAGCACCACGAAATGCAGCCCTCGCTGTACCGGCGCTACAACATCGCCGGCATCACGCCGGGCGACGACTACGCGGCCATGCGGCAGGTGCTGACGCGCCGCTTCGCCAAGGTGGCCGATGGCGAGGCGCCGCTGCCCGGGCTGGTGCTGATCGACGGCGGCAAGGGCCAGGTGGAGATCGCCCGGCAGGTATTCGTCGAGCTGGGTCTGGATGTGCATGTCCTGGTGGGCGTGGCCAAGGGCGAGGGCCGCAAGGTCGGCCTGGAAACCCTGGTGTTTGCCGATGAGCGCACGCCCGTCGCTCTGGGGCCGGAGTCGGCCGCCTTGATGCTGATCGCCCAGATCCGCGACGAGGCGCACCGCTTCGCGATCACCGGCATGCGTGCCCGGCGGGCCAAGGCCCGCAACGTCTCGCGCCTGGAGGAAATCGAAGGCGTCGGCGCCCGGCGCCGCCAACGCCTGCTGGCGAGGTTCGGCGGGTTTTCGGGGGTATCGCGGGCCAGTATCGAGGATCTGGCGTCGGTGGACGGCATCTCGCAGGAACTGGCGGAACGCATCTACGACGCCTTGCACTGACGGGCCATTCCGGTGCCGAAACCGGCACCGGCCCCAATCATGACAGCCCGGAGTCGCCGGCTGATGTAGCATACGCGTCATCATGCCTATCAACGTTCCCATCATTCTGACGTGGCTGCGTATCGCCATGATCCCGCTGGTCGTCGGGCTTTTCTATCTGCCATCCAGCTGGCTGGCAGAGCCCAACCGGGATATGTTGGCCGCCTCGGCCTTCGTCATCGCCGCGCTGACGGACTGGTTCGACGGCTGGCTGGCCCGCAAATGGAACCAGACATCGGCCTTCGGCGCCTTCCTGGACCCGGTGGCGGACAAGCTGATGGTCAGCGCCGCGCTGATCGTGCTGCTGGACCTGGGGCGGGTCGACGCCTTCATATCGCTGATCATCATCGGCCGCGAAATCACGATTTCCGCGCTGCGCGAGTGGATGGCGAAAATCGGCGCCAGCGCCAGCGTCGCGGTGCACCGCCTCGGCAAATTCAAGACCGCGGCGCAAATGGTGGCCATTCCCTGCCTGCTGTACTACCAGCCCGTCCATGGCATCAGCACGCGGGTATTGGGCAATATCCTGATCTTCGTCGCCGCTATCCTCACGGTATGGTCGATGCTGTACTACCTGCAGCGGGCGTGGCCCGCCATCCGCGAAAAAAGCCTATGACCATCCGTTCCGTTTCCGCGATTCCGCTGTCCATGCCGTTTGAAATCGGCGGCCCCAAGCCGATGCTGGCGGGCAAACCGCGGGAAATGGAGATGCTGCTTATCCGTGTCGAGACGGATCAAGGGCTGGTGGGGTGGGGCGAGGCCTTCGGTTTTGCCGTGTGGCCGGCCACCAAGGCCGCCATCGAAGCGCTGGTGTCGCCCATGGCCGTGGGCCGGGACGAGAGCGATATCCCCGGCATCATGAACGATCTGACGCGCAAATTCCATTTGCTGGGCCGTTCCGGTCCGGTCATGTATGCGCTGTCGGGGCTGGATATCGCCCTTTGGGACCTGGCGGGCAAGGCGGCCGGCAAGCCGGTGGCGGACTTGCTGGGCGGACGGCGGCGCGACAGCGTGCCTGCCTATGCCAGCCTGATGCGCTATACCGATCCCGATGTCGTGGCGCGCAATGCCGCGCGCGCGGCGGCGGAAGGCTACGCCACGATCAAGCTGCATGAGATCGGCGTGGAGCAGGTCCGGCGCGCCCGGGAGGCGATAGGCCCCGGCGTCAGGCTCACGGTCGACACCAATTGCCCCTGGACGGCGGACGAGGCGATTTCCATGGCTCGCCAGATGCGCGACCTGGATTTGCACTGGCTGGAAGAGCCGGTGTTCCCGCCGGAGGACCATGCCAGCCTGGCGCGCGTGCGCCGCGAGGCCCCGGTGCCGACCGCGGCCGGCGAAAACGCCGCCGGCTACCTGGAATTCAAGGCCATGTTCGAAGCGGGCGCCGTCGACTATGCCCAGCCCAGCGCCACCAAGGTGGGCGGCATTTCCGAGCTGATGCGCATCGCCCGGCTGGCACGCGAGCATGGCGTTGCCCTGGCGCCGCATTCCCCCTATGTGGGGCCGGGCCTGCTGGCGACCATACACGTGCTGGCGGCGCTGGAAGAAGAGATCGAACTGGAATATTGCTACTGCACGATAGACGACAACCCGCTGGGCGATGCGGTGCTGGCGTCGCGCGCGCGCGTGGCCGTGCCGTCGGGCCCCGGCCTGGGGCGCGATCCGGACATGAGCGTGGTGGAGAGGTGCGCGGTACGCTGACGGGCGCCACGCCTTACCTGTCGGGGACATGAACGCGGGCGGTATCGCCGCGGGCCTGTGGCGGGACGGCGATACGCACTGTCCGCCAGCTGGACATCCGGCGCCGGCCATCTTGCGCGAAACCATGCCAAGCCCCAACACTTGGCGGACAAGAAATCAAACACGCCGTCAGGAGACATCATGGCATCGATCAAGTGGGCCAGGCTTTGCGCGCCGGCCGTTTTGTCCATTCTATTCATGGCCTTCGCGCCGGCGGGCACGGCGCTCGCGCAGGGCAGCTATGTGCGCCTGGTGGTGGCCTTCCCCGCCGGCGGGCCTTCCGACCTGATGGCGCGCGTGATCAGCGAGCAACTGGGCAAGGAACTGAAGCAAAACGTGGTGGTCGAGAATCGTCCCGGCGGCAACGGCGCCGTTGCCGCGCAATATGTGCTGCACGAGCCGGCCGACGGCAAGACGCTGTGGATCACCACGGCGGGCGCGATCACCATCAATCCCTCGCTATATCCCAAGCTCGCCTACAAGGTGCAGGATTTCGCGCCGGTATCGCTGGTCGTGAATACCCCTGAAATGCTGGTGGTCAACCCCAAGAACCCGGCGCGGGACGCGAAGGAGTTCGTCGCCAACGCGCGCAAGGGCGGCCAGGTCAATTTCGCGTCGTCGGGCATCGGCAGCATGCCGCACATGGCCATCGCCCTGTTGACGGAAAAAACCAAGGTTGCCTTCCTGCACGTGCCTGAGAAGGGCGCCGCGCCCGCGATTTCGGACCTGATGGGTGGCCATGTGGACGCTTTCGTCGGCGATGTCCCCGGCATCCAGGCGCTGGTCAAATCGGGCGGGTTGAAGGGGCTGGCCATCGCCGCGCCGAAACGCAGCGCGCTGTTTCCGGATATCCCGACCTTCGAGGAACAGGGCATCCCGGGCATGGACCTGTTGAACAACTGGAGCGGCATCTACGTATCCGCCAAGACGCCGCCCGCGACCGTCGAACAGGTCAACCAGGCCATACGCCGCACGCTGGCGGATCCCACCGTGTCGGGCAAGCTGCGCGAACTCGGCGTGGAGCCGCAGGCCACCAGTCCCGCGGAACTCGCATCGCTGGCCAATCGCGATAGCGCCGTATGGGCGCGCATCATCAAGTCGAACAACATCCAGCCTGAATAAGCCGGGCCGCGCCTTGCGCATGCCACGGCGGTGCGTGGCGTCCGCGTACGCAAGTGCTAGGGCGCCATGGCTTGCGTGTGCCGTGCCTGGGATGCGCCCGCCGATGCCGGCCGCGTTTTCGTGCCGGCGGCTTCCGGCTATTGGCGGGCGGTGCGTGCCTGGACGGCGGGCGCCGGCCAATCGGGCGTCGCGCGCCACGGGTTGATATCCAGGCCGCCGCGCCGTGTGTAGCGTGCATACACCAGCAGGCTCGATGGGCGGCAGGTCGCCATCAGGTCCGTATAGATCCGTTCCACGCAGTGCTCGTGGAATTCGGCATGTTCCCGGAACGAAACGATGTACGCCAGCAGCGCGGCGCGGTCCAGCCTGGGGCCGCGATAGCGTATCTGCACACTTCCCCAATCCGGCTGGCCCGTGACCGGGCAGTTGGATTTCAACAGGTCGGAGGTCAGGGTTTCCTCGACCGCGTCGGCGTCCGTCGCGCAGCGCAACAGCCCCGGTGCCGGCGTGTAGGCCCCGACGTCGATATCAATGTCGTCCAGCGACTCGCCCGTCAGGTCGGCAAGGCGTTCGTCGCGGAAGCCGGCAGGCGGTATCAGTTCCACCCGCACGGGACCGCCGGCCGCGGCGCTGAGGTCGCGTTCGACGCACGCGGCATAGGCGGCCGGATCCGCCATGCGCGTCTGGTTAAGAGAGTTCAGGTATAGCTTGAACGACTTCGATTCGATGATGCGAGGCGTATCGGCGGGCACCGTGAAACGGCCGATGGCGATCTGCGGCTTGCCGCGCGGATTCAGCCAGGATAGTTCGTAGGCGTTCCATACGTCGGCGCCATGAAATGGCAAGGTCGTCCCGACACCTATTGTCGCGCGGTTGGTGGCGCGGTCGATCGGGAATAGCAGGCCCGCATCGTACTGGCTGGGATAGGGGATGTCGTGCCCCAGGGGGGCGTGCTCGAGAGTCATGGATGGGCAGTGCGGCGATGCGTGAACAGGCCATTTTAAGCCGGCGACACGAATGCCGCCGTACCGGGCGCCACCCATGCCGGGGCGCCGGACGCGCCTATCGATTGCCGGCCGGCGGCCGCGGATGACGCGGGGTCCGGCCTGGCGGTGTAGCGGACCGGCGGGCCATCGCGCCCTGTGTGATCATTGTTTTGTTTCCTCGAAGTGATATGTCGAAAAAGACGACGCGAGAAGCGCGACGGGGCTTCCCGAGGCCCCCGTTCGCGGAACCGTTGCGCGCGGGATTTGGCAGGAAACCTGCGGAAATTCCGGGGTTTTGCGGTGACTTTCGCCTGTTCCCGGCGGTTTTGGCGATATCGCGGCGGACTGTTCAAGAACTTCTCCGCGGGTCCGGCGCATCGGGTATCGCGGTCTTGCGGGGCACGCATCGGGCACGGTCGCGCCTTCCCGTCACCGCGCACGGGTAGAATCCCTGCAATTGAATTCGACGAGGAACGGCGTGGATCCGATCATTTCCGTCAGGGGCCTGTCCAAGACATACAAGTCTGGATTCCAGGCATTGAAGAACGTCGATCTCGATATCCAACGTGGCGAAATCTTCGCACTGCTGGGGCCGAACGGCGCGGGCAAGACAACGCTGATCAGCATCATCTGCGGCATCGTCAATCCTACCCAGGGCACCGTCCTGGCGGACGGGCACGACATCATCCGGGATTTTCGCGCGGCGCGAGCCAGTATCGGCCTGGTACCGCAAGAGTTGAACACCGACGCCTTCGAAAGCGTATGGAGCACGGTCAGCTTCAGTCGCGGCCTGTTCGGCAAGCCCGCGGACCCGGCGCATATCGAGCGCGTCCTGCGCGACCTGTCGCTGTGGGAAAAGAAGGACACGCGCATCATGGCGTTATCCGGCGGCATGAAGCGCCGGGTCATGATCGCCAAGGCGTTGTCGCACGAACCGCGCATCCTGTTCCTCGACGAACCCACCGCGGGCGTCGACGTCGAGCTGCGCCGCGGGATGTGGGAAATGGTGCGGCGTTTGCGCGAGCAAGGGGTCACCATCATCCTGACCACGCATTACATCGAGGAAGCCCAGGAGATGGCGGACCGCGTGGGCGTGATCCGCCAGGGCGAGATCATCCTTGTCGAGGAAAAGAACGCCCTGATGAAAAAACTGGGCAAGCGCCAGTTGACGCTGACTTTGAAAGCGCCGCTGGCCGCCTTGCCGGACACGCTTGGCGCGTACCAGCTGGACGTAGCCGCGGAGGGGCACGAATTGGTCTACACCTACGATAACCAGGCCGGAACGGCCGATATCGCGGCGCTGCTGCGCAAGCTCGACGAGGCCGGTATCGAATTTACCGACCTGCGCACCTCCGAGAGCTCGCTGGAGGAAATCTTCGTCAGCCTCGTCCAGGGATGAAGGGCCAGCTTATGAATATCTATGCCATCCGCGCCATCTACATGTTCGAAATGCATCGCATGTGGCGCACGCTGATGCAAAGCGTGGCCTCGCCGGTGATCTCGACATCGCTGTACTTCGTGGTGTTCGGATCCGCCATCGGGTCGCACATGGTCAACATCGACGGCGTCAGCTATGGCGCCTTCATCGTGCCCGGCATGATCATGCTGGCGCTGTTGACGCAAAGCATCTCCAACGCGTCGTTCGGCATTTACATGCCGCGCTTTACCGGCACCATCTACGAAATCCACTCGGCGCCGATTTCCTATGTCGAAATCGTCATCGGCTACGTCGGCGCGGCCGCTTCCAAGTCCATTATCCTGGGCGTCATCATGCTGGTTACTGCGCGGATATTCGTGCCGTTCGGCGTCGCGCATCCGCTGTGGATGATCGGATTCCTGATATTGACGTCGATCACCTTCAGCCTGTTCGGCTTCATCATCGGCATTTGGGCGGACGGTTTCGAGAAATTGCAGGTGATCCCGCTGATGGTGGTGACGCCGCTGACCTTCCTGGGCGGCAGCTTCTATTCCATCAATATGCTGCCGGACTTCTGGCGCGCGGTGACGTTGTTCAATCCCGTCGTTTACCTGGTCAGCGGCTTCCGATGGAGTTTTTTCGGCGTGGCGGACGTCCACGTCGGCGTCAGCCTGGGCATGACGATGGTGTTCCTGGTGGCGTGCATGGTGGGCGTGCGCTGGATATTCAAGACCGGCTATCGCCTGAAAACGTGATCGGGCGCGGGTATTCGGGACCGGCTATTGCCTGAAAACCCGATCCCTCGCGGTGGCGCCGGGCGGCTGCTACGAATTTTCTGCTGGGGGCGACGGTCCCGCTTGAAGTAATTTGCGGGTCCATCTTTCCGGCCGGCCCGCAAATCACCATGCCTAACCCATCCGCATCACCTTTCCGCAGTCCGCTGGACGCGAGTCTGCAGTTTCTCGAAGCGCAGCGATACGAAGCCCGCGTCAACACGCTTTGCCTGTTCTCCAACCTGACCGTCACCGGCTCCTACATCGGCGATGCCGCAAAGCTGCTGATCACCGGCGCCACCCAGGCCCTGGATCACGCCGGCGGCATGTCGGCGGTGCTGGCTTCGCTTAGGGATACCTCCGCCAAGGGTTATAGCAATTGGGCCGCCTGTCGGGCGGAGACCCTGACCAAAGGCGCCGCCGGCAACGGAGACGCGAAGAGTCTGCCCAGCATCGTGGCCGGCGAGGTGACACGGATCTGGCAAATGGTGAAGGACTTCCTTTGCGAGGTGGCGGGCTCCGTGAATCAGGCGTTACGCGAGTTTGTCCGGGAAAGCTTCGACAAGCCGGACGTTCTGATCACCCAGATCGTGACGGCCATTCTGGCCATCGTGTCGCAACCCGCCTTCCAGGCCTACTCCGCGGTCACCGCGATCAAGGACGGCATCCTGGAACTGTTCGACATGGGCATCAGGACGCTGGTCAGCAGCCTGCGAGCCCGTAGCGTCCGTATCCGCAAGGGGTTCGCGCAGGCGCTCGTCGACGGCGTCTGGGTAGGCGCCGCCATGCGCGCGGGCAACGGCCTGGCCAATATCGGCATAGGTTTGCTGACCTTGCCGCTTAGCGCGATGCCGGCCGCCGGTCCCGTCGCCAAGGCGGTGTTGACCATGGTGCAGTGCGCGGCGTTCCTGTTCTTCCGTCTATACGAATCGTGCATGCTCGAGAAGCTCGCGGGGCAAGCGCGTCATCATCTGCAGGCAGGCGGCTATATGCGCTACGGGCGCTTTACGCCAGGGGCGGAATGCGGCAATGCGCTAGCGCACGATACCGAGGCCTTCTATCGCTGGTTCCGGCCATATGCCGTATGCGTGCCCGCGGTTTCCGCGTTGGTGCTGGGCAGCCGCATTTGCGGCAACCGGGACCTGTATCTGGAACTTTGCGGCGATGACGGCCAGCCGGTGGCTCCGCAGGTCTATGCGGCCGGCGTGGACCACCTCGGCCAGCTCGTGCATGTCGCCGAAGTCTATCTGAAGAATTCCGGTTTGACGTTCGATTTCGGCGGCACGTGGCTGACAGGCCATATGACCAAAATCATGAATCCCTCGCACCGCGTCGGACCGCCGGCGGATAAGTTCGCCAGCATGCCGGAGGCGGTCCGACGGGCCTATACCGCGCGCGACCGGGCGACGGTGGCGCGCGGCGTGTGGAGCGGCATCGGCCACAGCTACGCCCAGGCGTTCGACAGGTGGCGCGGCAAGTAAGAACGCCGGGGCGTGGGCGGATGCCCCCTTACACCGAGGGGACCGCCTCCTTTTCAAGCGCCACGTCCAGCGCGTCTTCCACACGATCCAGCAGGACGAACTTCAGCTTGTCGCGCGCTTCCTTGGGGACGTCCTCCAGGTCCTTTTCGTTGCGTCGCGGCAGCATGACGGTGGTGATGCCGGCGCGCAGGGCGGCCAGCGTCTTTTCCTTGACGCCACCGATCGGCAGCACCAGCCCGCGCAGGCTGACCTCGCCCGTCATGGCCACGTCCGACCGCACCGGCGTGCCCTTGAGCAGCGACGCCAGCGCCACGAACATCGCCACCCCGGCGCTGGGGCCATCCTTGGGCGTCGCGCCCGCCGGCACGTGCACGTGGATGTCCACCTTCTCGAGCGAGTCGCCGCTCCAGGTCTTGGCCAGCGTCAGCGCCGCCTGCGCCGATTCCTTCATGACGTCGCCCAACTGCCCCGTCAGGATCAGCCTGCCGCCGCCCGGAACCTTGCTGGCCTCGATGAACAGGATGTCCCCGCCCACCGGCGTCCACGCCAGGCCGGTCGCCACGCCAGGCACGCTGGTCCGTAATGCGACTTCGTTCTCGAAGCGACGCGGACCCAGGGGCTCGGCCAGGTCGCCGACATCGATGCGGACCGACTCCTGGCGTCCTTCGGCGATCTGCATGGCGGCGTGCCGCAGCACGGAGCCGATTTCGCGCTCCAGATTACGGACGCCCGCTTCGCGTGTGTAGTCCTCCACGATGGCCTTGAGCGCCGCATCGGTGATTTCGGCCTGTTCGGGCCGCAGGCCATTGGCCTCGAGCTGGCGGCGCACCAGGTAGCGCCGCGCGATCTGGATCTTTTCTTCCTCGGTGTAGCCCGGCAGCTGGATGATCTCCATGCGGTCGCGCAGCGGCCCGGGAATGGTGTCCAGCACGTTGGCGGTGCAGATGAACATCACATGCGAGAGGTCGAAATCGACGCCCAGGTAGTTGTCGCGGAACTTGTGGTTCTGCTCCGGATCCAGGACTTCGAGCAAGGCGCTGCCCGGATCGCCATGGAAGCCGCCGGCGCCCAGCTTGTCGATTTCGTCCAGCATCATCACGACTTTATTCGTGCCGGCGCGCCGCATCGCCTGGATGATATTGCCCGGCAGGGCGCCCAGGTAGGTGCGGCGGTGGCCACGGATCTCCGCCTCGTCATGCACGCCGCCCAGCGCCACGCGCTGGAACACCCGTCCCGTCGCGCGGGCGATGGACTGCCCGAGCGAGGTTTTGCCCACGCCCGGAGGCCCCGCGAAGCACAGCACGGGACTCTTGCCCTGCGGATTCAGTTTGCGCACCGCCAGGTATTCCAGGATGCGCCGCTTGATTTTCTCCAGCCCGAAGTGATCCTCGTCCAGGATGCGGCGCGCCTCCGCGATATCGATGGGCGGCTGCGCTTCCTGCTTCCATGGCAGTTCGGTCAGCCATTCCAGGTAGGTGCGCAGCATGGCGTATTCGCCGCCGCCTTCGCTCATGCGCTGCAGGCGCTTGAGTTCCTTGCGGGCGTGCGACAGCACGTCTTCCGGCATGCCGGCGTTGTCGATGGCGTTCTTCAGCTCTTCGACTTCGGCAGCCGTATCGTCGCCTTCGCCCAATTCCTTCTGGATCTGGCGCAGCTGTTCGCGCAGTACGTGCTCGCGCTGCCGTTCGTCGAATTGGGCGCGCGTCTTTTCGCCGATCTCGCGGCTGAGCTTCAGCACATTCACGCGCGCGGACAGCAGCTCGATGACTTTATCCAGGCGGCGTCCGAGGTCGAAGGTTTCCAGGATGTCCTGTTTTTCCTCCGCCTTGACGTCGATCAGGTTGGCGACCATGTCGGCCAGGGTGGCGGGCGAGGTAATGCCCTGCACCACGCCGGCCAGCTCGTCCGGCACATGCGGCAGCAGGCCGATCGCCGTCACGGCCTGTTCCTTCAGTTGGAGGAAACGGGCCTCGATCTGCGGGTCCGTGGTTTCCACCGGTTCGACCATGGCCACGCGGGCCACCATATAGGGCCAGCCCTCCAGGAATTCGAGGACACGGAAGCGCGACTGGCCCTGCACCACGATGTGGTGAGAGTCGTCCTGCCCGGTGATGTAGCGGACGATCGGTCCCTGCGTGCCGACCCAATAGAGGTCGGATGGCCCGACTTCGGTTTTGCTGGCGTCGCGCTGCAGCAGGAATCCCACCGGCAGCTCCGTCTTGACGGCCTCTTGCGCGGCGGCGACCGATCCGGGGCGCCGCACGGTGACCGGCGACAACACGCCGGGGAACAGGACCGTGTCCCGCATGGGGATGAGGATCATCGCATCCTGAGGCAGCGGTTTGGTTGCGCGTGGTTCCTGGTCGCCGGTGGACGCGGCAGCGCCGCCCGCGCGCGCCCGGTCATCGTCGGTGCGCACTTGCATCGTGGGCCAAAGCTTCATGGCGTTTCCTTTCTTTTCCTGAACGTCAATACGAGGCAACCATCCGACATCTCGGGCGTGCTGGGCTCGAGCGCGGCAAGGGGCAGGATGATCCGGCGTTCGAATCGTCCATACGGAATTTCCACCCGATGGATATGCGCGGCGCGCGATGCCGGCAAGCGCCGGATCCCGGACACCGTCACGCCGTCGGCCTGAAAGCGCACGGTGACCGCGGATGAGGGGACTCCCGGCAATGCGATATGCACGATGACGGCATCGGCCGTCTCGACCACATCGATGGGAGGTTCCCAGACTTGCGGATCCGCCGCGCACGCACGAAAGAATTGCCGCTGCAGGCGCTCGGCCTGTTCCAGCATGGAGAGGGCGTCACCCCACATCCAGGACGTCAAATCGCGTGATCTCATGGTGTTTTGCCTGCGAGGTATGTCGGCTAAATGGCGACGTCCTTCGACGTTTCAAGGGCGCTGTCCGACGGACGACGGCAAGGACGTCCGCAGCATGTAGCGTACCCCCGGTGGCGCGATGCATGAAGTGGCCCGGGGCGGGCGTGCATTCCGCCTGAGAAACCGATCCGCGTGGGGCGTTATCGGGGGCCAGGTCTGGAGGGCGATGGGCTTGGTGCCCGTACCGCGGGATAGGGCACGGAGCGGCTGGCGGGTGAAGCCGGGCGGTGGTGGCCGTTACGACGCCTGCGGCGGCCGTTGCCGGCGCAGGGTATGGAAGAGGATCACGGCGACGGGGGCGGCGAGGGCCGCCCAGGATGCCCAATGCCAGGCCTCGCTGCCCAACAGGGCGGCCAGCAGGCCGAAGACGGTCAGTAGCAGCAGGATCGACGGCGTCCGCCATACGAACCAGAATTTACGCGAGCCGGCCATGAAGGAGATTCCTTCGAAAGTGGAGTTCGGCCGATTTTATAATAAGAATCGTTATTGTTTGAAGGTTATGCTGCCGCGGTTGTTCCCGGATCATGGCCCCGGAAGGCGAAAAGATCCCTGCGGCGCCGAATCCGGTTCAGGAACCCGGGCGGGGCGGTTTATTCGTCCGGATCGCGTCGCCAGAAGAACCAGACCAGCGCGAACAGGCCCCCGACCCCCAGCAGCGCGACCGCGACCAGATACACCGGCCGGGCGCGCGTCGCCATTTCCTGGTAGACGCGGGTAGCGGCCGCGGTCGCGTCCGATGGCAGGGGCCGGGGATCCACGCCGTAGGCGAAGGCCAACAAGGCGCCCCCCAATAGCAGCAGGAACAAAGCGCTCCATCCCAGTTGCGGGATGCGCGGCCCGCGCACCCGCGCGGCGGCCTTGGCCCGTGGGGCGGCCGCCGTCCGCTCCTTGCGCGCCGTGGATTTGCCGTTCCGGCCGGCGGCGCGTTCCGTCTTGCGGTCCGCCTTGGCCGCGGCTTCCTGCTTGGCCACGGCGGGATCGCGGGGCGGGCGGATCATCCAGCCGCGCAGGCCGGCCAGACAGCCGAAGCCGGCCAGCGCGCCGAAGATCGCCGCCGGCGACAGCGTGTTGCCGCCGGCCAGCCAATGCGCCGTGCCGCCCACCAGGGCCGACGCCCCCAGGGCATCGTAAAGCCGATGGCCCAGCCAGACTATCGAGGCCAGGGCGCCCACGACGACCGCCGCGACGCAGGCCGCGCCCGCGATGTTGCCTTTGTCTTCTTCCTCGAACGCCACGACGGCGATGCCGACGAGGCGTATGCACAGCAAGGTGGCGGCAATGAGTACCGCCACCACGATCCAGGACAGGGAGAAACCGTAAAGAAAGCGAGCCAGAACCAGGGCCATGAAGAAACGCGTAAAGGGGTTAGCGCGCCGGTAGCGCGCGTGCCGGATCGACAGGCTTGCCGTTCTGGCGCAGTTCGAAGTAAAGCTCAACCTGTTTGCTGTCGCTATTGCCCATCTCGGCGATTTTCTGGCCTTGCGCCACCCGCTGCCCCTGCTTGACCAGCAGCGTCCGGTTGTGCGCGTAGATGGTAAGGAAACCGGAGGCGTGCCGGATGATGACCAGATTGCCGTAGCCGCGCAAGCCGTTGCTGGCATAGGCGACCGAGCCGGCCGCCGCGGCGATCACCGGCGTGCCGGCGGTATTGACGATGCGCAGGCCGTTGGAGGAGGACCCGTTGAATCGCTGCGCCACCGTGCCGGGCGCGGGCCACACCAGGGCGATGCCGCGCAGCGGCGACGTGTCGGCGGGCTTCGCGGCCGGGGTTTTTTCGCCGCCGGTCCTGCCATTGCCCGAGCCGGCGGATGGCGTGGCGGCCTTGGAGGACGATGCCGCCGCGGCACTGCTACCCGGCGGCACCACGCGCAGTACCTGGCCCACATCGATGCGGTTGGCGCTTTCCAGGCTATTCCAGCGCATCAGGTCGGCGACGCTTTGGCGATGTTCGCGCGCGATCTGCGTCAGGGTATCGCCCGATTTGACGCGATAGTAGCCAGGTCCCACGGGGGTGGAGGCGCATGCCGAGAGCAATACGGCGAAGGCGGCGGCGCAGGCGATACGCCGCGCACGCACGGCGTATCCGGTTCCGGCACGGCCGGGAAGAGACTTGGATGTATATGGCGATATGACTGGCACTGGCAAAACGCGTTTCGGGGTCTTCTTGCGCGGGGACGCCACGATGGCGTCCCCGCGAAGGGTACCAAGAAACGCCGCCCGGTGCGCGGCGGTGCCGGGAAAGCGGTCGCTTAGCCGATCTGGACCGGAACGAACAACTTGCCGTCGCCGCGCTGGACCAGCAGGGCGGCGGTCTTGCCCGCCTTGGCCACGGCATTGCGGACTTCGCCGACGCTGCGCGTCGGTATGCCGTTGACCGACAGGATGATGTCGCCGGCCTGGATACCGGCCTTGGCGGCGGCACCGTCCGCCTGTTCGACCAGCAGGCCTTGCGTGCCGGCCTGTTCCTGCTCGTCGGGCGTCAGCGGCCGCAGCGCCAGCCCCAGTTTGGCATGCTGGCCGCCCTGCGAGGCATCGGAGGCGACGGCATCCTGCTTGCCATAGGTGCCCAGGGTGGCCATCACCTGTTCGGGCTTGCCGTTGCGCCAGATGTCCAGCTTGACGCGCTGGCCGGGGTCCTGCAGCGTGATGACCGACGACAGATCGCCGGAAGAGACGATCGGACGGCCGTCGATGGCGCGGATGACGTCGCCGGACTTCAGGCCGGCCTTGTCGGCGGCGCTGCCTTTTTCCACGCTGGCGACCAGGGCGCCGGTCGGGCTGTCCAGCTTGAAGGAGTTCGCCAGCTCCTGGTTCACTTCCTGGACGGTCACGCCCAGCATGGCGTGGCGCACCTTGCCGTGGGCGACGATTTCATCCTTGATCTTGGTCGCCACGTCGATGGGGATCGCGAACGACAGGCCCTGGTAGCCGCCGGTGCGGGTGTAGATCTGCGAGTTGATGCCGACCACTTCGCCGCGCGCATTGAACAGCGGTCCGCCGGAGTTGCCGGGGTTGACAGCCACGTCGGTCTGGATGAAGGGCACGGAGGTGTCGTCGGGCAGCGAACGGCCCTTGGCGCTGACGATGCCCGCGGTCGCGGTGTTTTCCAGGCCATAGGGCGAACCGATGGCCAGCACCCAGTCGCCAACGTTCAGGTCCTGCACATTGCCCAGGCGTACCACGGGCAGGTTCGACGCATCGATCTTGATGACGGCCACGTCGGTCACCGGGTCGCTGCCCAGGACCTTGGCGCGGTATTCGCGGCGATCGGTCAGCTTGACGGTGACCTCGTCGGCGCCCTGGACCACGTGGGCATTGGTCAGGATCAGGCCGTCGTGGCTGACGATGAAGCCCGAGCCTTCACCGCGGATCGGCACTTCGCGGGTTCCGGGGGCCATCTGGCCGGGCATACCGGGAAAGCCGGGCATGCCGCCGAAGAATTGCGCGAAAGGATCCTGCTGCAGGGCCACTTTCTTGGTGCCCGACACACTGATGTTCACCACGGCGGGGCCGAACTCGCGGGTGATCTGCGCGAAATTCGGCACGGACATCGTGCTCGCCAGAGGCTGGGCCTGCTGGGTCACGGCGGGCGGCGCGGTCTCCGCGTGGGAGGCCGTGCCGAGGATGGCGGTGGCGGCGGTCGCGCCGATGACTCCGGCGGCAACCAGCGACATTGTCAGGCGGGTGGGCGAGAAAGATTTGATTTTCATGTGGGGTCCTTGAGCGCTAGTCCAGTGAGCACTGGTGTTTGAACACGGCGCTATGTTCGGACCCGAGACTTAGGCGAAACTTAAGGGAAAGCGCACCCGGACGCGCAGGCCGCCCAGCCGGGGCGCGTCCTCCAGGAAAATCGCCGCGTCGTGGCGGCGTGCCACGGCCTCGACGATGGACAGGCCCAGGCCGCTGCCCACCGCGTCATGGTTCTGCGCGCGATAGAAGCGGTCGAACACCCGTTCGCGCTCGGCGGGGGGAATGCCCGGCCCGCTGTCGTCGACGATCAAGGTCACGGCCTCGCCATAGGTTTCGATGCAGACGTCGATGCGTCCTTCGGCGGGCGTGTATTTGATGGCGTTGTCCAGCAGATTGCGGGCCAGCAGCGCCAGCGCATCGGGGTCCGCGCGCACCCACGCTTCGGGCACGCCCTCCATGCCGATGTCCATGGCCTTGGCATTGGCGTCCGGCAGGATGTCCGAAATGGCCTGGCGCATCAGTTGCACGAGTTCCACCCGCCGGGGCGGGACCTGCGTCGCGGCCGCGTCGTGCCGCGCCATGGACAGCAGCTGTTCGATCAGGCGCGATGCGCGCTCGATGCCGGCGGCCAGGCGGTCGACGGCGATGCGCCGCGCCGCCTCGTCGCCGGGCCGCTGCAAGGCCTGCAACTGCAGGCGCAGCGCCGCCAGGGGCGAGCGCAGCTCATGCGCCGCGTCGCCGACGAAGCGCTTCTGTGCCGCGAAGGCCTGGCGGGTGCGGTCCAGCAGCAGGTTGAGTTCATGGACGAGAGGGCGGATCTCGTCGGGCAGGCCGGTTTCGCCCACGGGCGACAGGGCTTCGGGCTGCCGCTTGGCCAGTTCGTCGCGGGTGCGCCGCACGGGGCGCAGGGACGCCCCGACCACCCACCAGACCACGATCATCAGCAAGGGCGCGGCCGCGGCGATCGGCCCCACGCTGCGCAGCGCCAGGGCGCGTGCGGTCTTCTGGCGCACGGCCATGTCCTGGGCCACCTGCGTGACCTGGAACGGTGTTGCCATCGCATAGACGCGGTAGGTCGCGGCACCCGCCTTCACCGTGGAAAAACCGAGCATCACGGGATCGGGCAGCAACTTGCCGGAGGCGGATTTGAACAGCCGCGCGCCGTCGGCGGTCCAGATCTGGATGATCAGGCTGTCCTCCGGGACCGAACCCGCCGGCCCGGACGGCGCGGCGCTGAGCAGGCCGTCGCCCGCGGTCAGCGATGTCGCGGTGCGTTGCAGCTGGGCGTCGAAAATCTCGTCGGTCTGCTGGAGGATATTGCGATAGGCCACGATGCCCTGCACCAGAGCGGCCACGAAAATGGCGGCGAACAGAAAAAATATCAGGCGTCCCCTGAGCGAGGAGCCAAGCGGAATCTTCATGTTTTGGGAATGACGTAGCCGACCCCGCGCACATTCTGGATGAAACGCTGGCCGAGTTTTTTGCGTAGCCCGTGAATATAGACCTCGACGGCGTTGCTGCTGATTTCTTCCTGCCAGCTGTAGAGTTTTTCCTCCAGCTGGGCGCGCGACAGGATCATGCCGGGACGCGCGATCAAGGGTTCGAGCACGGCCCATTCGCGCGCGGTCAGCGTGACCGGTTCGCCGTTGACGCGGGCGGAGCGGTCGTGCGGGTCGATGCTGACGCCGGCATGCTCGAAGACCGGCTCGGCACGGCCGGCGCTGCGCCGGATCAGCGCGCGCATGCGCGCCAGCAGTTCGTCCATGTCGTAAGGCTTGATGACGTAGTCGTCCGCGCCCGCATCCAGGCCCGCGATGCGATCGGCCACCGCGTCGCGGGCGGTCGCGATCAGGACCGGGGTACGGTTGCGCCGCGTTCGCAGGTCGCGCAAGAGCGATAGTCCGTTGCCGTCCGGCAGTCCCAGGTCGAGCAGGACCAGGTCGTAGGGACCGGTGCGCAGCGCCAGGTCGGCACCCTTGGCGTTTTTCTCCCAATCGACGGCGTAGTTCTCCGCGCGCAGCCCGTCGAAAACGCTTTCGCCGATCATCCTATCGTCTTCCACCAAAAGAATACGCATGCGTTTCTCCTTCAGCGGGGGTTGGAGCCTGACGCCCAACTTAAGTTCCGGCGATGACAGGAACCCGCATGGCGTCTGCTCTCCTTTTGTAACTTCCCGAAGCGGCTTCTGGTTACACCCCTGGGCTATAACGTAACGGTCATATCCCGCCTCGCG
Organism: Bordetella genomosp. 11; assembly: GCF_002261215.1. Taxonomy (NCBI): domain Bacteria; kingdom Pseudomonadati; phylum Pseudomonadota; class Betaproteobacteria; order Burkholderiales; family Alcaligenaceae; genus Bordetella; species Bordetella genomosp. 11. Next base: position 473,451 of record NZ_NEVS01000004.1, read on the forward strand.
CGGGCAAGAGTGAAATCAACGTGCAAAGCATTTCCATACCGGTCTCGAAGGACAATGTCGGTCGACACGCCTTGCTGTTCGACCTTGACGGAACGCTGGCGCCCATCGCCGCGACGCCGCAGCAGGCGCACGTTCCGGCCGAGACCATCGACGTCCTGGAGCGCTTGGGGAAGGTCACCGGCGGTGCTGTGGCGATTGTATCGGGGCGGCCGCTCGCGCAGATTGACGCATTGGTCCACCCGCTGGTTTTGCCCGGTGCGGGCCTGCACGGCGCGCAGTGGCGCGAGCCCGACGGTACCTTGCACGAAATGCCGGTCGATACCGCGGCGGTGGCGCGCATGGTCGAAAGCCTCGCGCCCCTGGCGGAGCGCTGGCCCGGCACGCAGTTGGAACACAAAGGCCTGTCGCTGGCATTCCACTATCGCAACGCCCCCGATCTGGAGCAGGAGGTCCGCATCGCGGCCGATATGGCGATGCAGCCGCATGCCGATCGCTTCGTCCTGCAGCCGGGCAAGATGGTGGTGGAAATCAAGCCGCGGCACGCCAGCAAGGCCGCGGCCATCAGCCGGCTGATGGGAATGGCTCCCTTTGCCGGCCGCGTTCCCGTGTTCGCCGGCGACGACCTGACGGACGAAGCGGGGTTCCAGGCCGTCAAGGCCATCGGAGGGGTCACGATCAAGATAGGGGAAGGGGATAGCGTCGCCGACTGGCGCTTCCCCACGCCCGCCGCCTTGGCGGGCTGGCTCGCGCTGCTGTAAGTGCGCGCAAACACAGAAGATGGAGGTCGGCCATGAGCAGATTGATAGTAGTGTCGAACCGGGTCGCGCCCATCGCGGAAGGCAAGCCCACGGCCGGTGGGCTGGCGGTCGGCGTGTTCGACGCGCTGAAGCAGACCGGCGGCATCTGGTTCGGGTGGAACGGCGATATCGCCGACGCTTCGACGCCGCCGGACATGGTGCATAAGGACACGCGCGACAACATCACCTATGCCACCGTCGCCTTTTCGCGCGCCGATTACGACCTGTACTACCGTGGGTTTTCCAACGGCATGCTGTGGCCGGTCTTTCATTATCGACCCGACCTGAGCCGCTACGATCGCCGCGAGTATGCGGGCTACTGCCGCGTCAATCACTGGCTGGTGGAACGCCTGAAGCCGCTGATCGAACCCGACGATATCCTTTGGGTGCATGACTATCACCTGCTGCCCTTCGCACGAGCCTGCCGCCAGGCCGGCATCCAGAACCGCATCGGATTTTTTCTGCACATCCCGTTTCCGGTCGAGCCCGTCATGGCCACCGTCCCGCCGCATCGGGAGCTGATGGAGGCCATGTGCGCCTACGACCTCGTGGGCTTCCAGACCGACTCCGATCGCCGGGCCTTCGTCGATTATGTGTCGCGGCGCCTGGGCGGCACCCGGCGCGGGGATCGCTACATCGATATCGGCGGCCACCGCATCGGTGCCGGGGTGTATCCGATCGGCATCTATCCCGACGAAATCCAGGAGCTATCGCTCAAGCACAACCGCTCGCGCCAGATCACGAACCTCAAGCAGGGCCTGCAGCAGCGCCGGCTGATGGTCAGCGTGGACCGGCTCGATTACAGCAAGGGGCTGGTCGAGCGATTCACGGCATTCGAGCGACTGCTGGAAATGAAGCCGGCCCACCGCGGCCAGGTCACGTTCGTGCAAATCGCGCCGCCTTCGCGGTCGGACGTCGAACAATACCGCCAGATCCGGCGCCAGCTGGAGAGCGCCGCCGGCCGCATCAATGGACGCTGGTCGGACCTGGCGTGGACACCGCTGCGCTACATCAACAAGTCGTATGACCGCGCCATGCTGATGTCGCTGTTCCGCGCGTCCCAGGTCGGCTATGTGACGCCGCTGCGCGACGGCATGAACCTCGTGGCCAAGGAATACGTCGCCGCGCAATCGCCGGACGACCCGGGCGTGCTGGTGCTGTCCGAGTTCGCCGGCGCCGCGGAGGAACTGGGCGATGGCGCGCTGCTGGTCAATCCCTATGATCCAGATGGCATGGCGGAAACGCTGGACCGTGCCCTGACCATGCCCCTGCCCGAGCGCAAGGCGCGCCATCGCGACATGCTGGCGAGGTTGACCGAGAACAACCTGTCGCGTTGGCGCGACCGCTTCCTGGACGACCTGCAAAGCGAAACGGTGGCCCCGGAAGTGGTGGCCTAGCGTCGCGGCGCCGCCCGCCCGGCTGGGCGGATGGCGGGCGTCCGCGCCCGGCCTGGCGCGGAGCGCGGTTTCCCCATCGTATGTTTCAACGCCGATGCGCGGAAATCGTGTAGCGTTCCGAGCGGGCGCGAGCCATGGACTTGCGGACCTCGTCCACGGAATCCGCGAATTCGTCGATGAAATTGAACAGGCCTTCCATGGAATCCACGACGAAGGCGGCGGCCGGCATCGCCAGGCGGCGCTGGGCGAAGCGGGCGGTCGCGCGTGCACCGCGCTTGAGGGAAGCGGTGTCGGAAAGCGTGAGGGCGGAGGTGGAAAAACGGCGCGTACCCATGGTGCGACTCCTGTCGAAGGTAGGAAACTAGGCTCGGTGCAATCATGATAAACACCTATTTTGATGCGTCGCAACAAGCATTTAGGCATGTGCCGCTCCGGGCGGGAAATAAGCGCCAACATGCCTTTCCGTGGTGCGCATGCCCCGGGAAATCCTCCGGAATGGTGCATTGCAATGTGGCCTGGCCGCAACGGCCGTGGCACTGAGGGAGTCCACCATGGACGACAACGCGGAGTGGCTGGAGGCGGATGGGCGCGGCGGCTATGCCAGCGGGACCGCCAACGGCTTGCGTACCCGCCGCTATCACGCCTTGCTGCTGTGCGCCACCGTTCCCCCGACTGGCCGGAAGGTCCTGGTCAATGGCATCGAGGCCTGGGTCGAGGGCATCGACGGCCGCGAAGCCCTGACGCGGCAGCGTTATGCGCCCGACGTGGTCGTCCCCGACGCATCCGCGGCCGCGGTACTGGTGTCGTTCGATCTGCATCCCTGGCCCACGTGGCGGCTGCGGCTGCGGGACGGCCGCGTGGTGCGGATGTCGTGTTTCGTCGATAAGGCAAGCGCGCGCACGGTGCTGCGGTGGGACCGGGAGGGCGCTGGCGGTCCATTGACCCTGAAGGTCCGGCCCCTGTTGTCGGGGCGCGATTACCACGCCCTGCATCATGAAAACCCCGCTTTCGATTTCTCCGCGATCGTGGAAGGCGGATGCGTGCGCTGGCAACCCTATGGCGACGTGCCGGCGGTCGTGGCGCATACGAACGGCCGCTACGCCCACGAACCCGACTGGTATCGGAATTTTGTTTATGTCCGGGAGCGCGAACGCGGCTTGGACGATACCGAGGACCTGGCCACGCCGGGCCTGTTTTCCTTCGACCTGGACGACGGCCCCGCCGTCATGATCCTGGCGGCCGGACAGGGACGCGGCGCCGCCGCCGCCGCCGCTGCCGATGCGGATGCGGATGCCGCCGATGCCGGGGCACTCGCCGGGCGCCTGGCCGCGCGGGAGGCCGCGCGGCGCGCCGCCTTTCCGGACCGGCTGCGGCGAGCCGCCGACGCCTATGTCGTGTCGCGCGCGCGGGGCCTGACGCTGGTGGCCGGCTATCCCTGGTTTACCGATTGGGGCCGCGATACCTTCATCGCCATGCGCGGGCTGCTGCTGGCGACGGGCCGGCTGGACGAGGCCTGCGCGATCCTGCTGGAATGGACCGGCTACATCTCCCAGGGGATGCTGCCGAACCGCTTCCCCGACGACGGCGGCGAACCGGCCTACAACTCGGTCGATGCTTCGCTGTGGTTCATCGTCGCCGCGCATGACTATCTGGCCACCGGGCATGCCGGCGACGCCGCGCGGACGCGCCTGCGCGCCGCCATCGATGCCATCGTCGCCGGCTATGCCGCGGGCACCCGGCATGGCATTGCCGCGGACGGGGACGGCTTGCTGCGCGCGGGATGCGAGGGGATGCAATTGACCTGGATGGACGCCAAGGTGGGCGACTGGGTGGTCACGCCGCGCATCGGCAAGCCGGTGGAAGTGCAGGCGCTATGGATCAACGCGCTGCGCATCGCCGGTGCCTGGAACGCCGCCAGCCGCGATCTGGAGCGGCGCGCCACTGCCGCATTCCTGCGGCGTTTTCCCAAGCCGGACGGCAGCGGCCTGTACGACGTCGTCGATGCGGGACACGAAGCCGGCGCCGTGGATGGCAGCATCCGCCCGAACCAGATATTCGCCGTGGGCGGCCTGCCTCACGCGGTCGTCGACGGATCGCTGGCGAGCGCCGTGGTGGCGCAGGTCGAGCGCGAACTGCTGACGCCATTGGGCCTGCGTACGCTCTCGCCCGGCGATCCGCGCTATATCGGCCGCTACCAGGGCGGGCCCATGCAGCGGGATGCCGCCTACCACCAGGGCACCGCCTGGCCCTGGCTGATGGGCCCCTTCCTGCAGGCCTGGCTGCGCGTGCGCGCGCGGACCGGAATGCTGGATCGGGCCGCCGTGGACGATATGCGCGCCCGCCGGCTGGCACCGCTGTATCGCCATCTGGACGAAGGCGGGCTGGATCATGTATCGGAAATCGTCGACGGCGATGCGCCACACCGCTGCGCGGGCGCGCCATTCCAGGCATGGTCCCTGGGCGAATTGCTGCGCATGGAAGCCATGCTGCGGGACGCCGTGCCGGGGGCCGCGCCGACGGAGTAAAGTCAACATTCACCTGTTCCAAGGATGTGCCATGTCGCCGCCGCGCGCCGCCCCTATATTCCAGACCGCAGAAGGCCGGCGTCTGGCCGAGGCCGAGTCCATTCCCTGGCGGCGCTGGGGGCCGTACCTGAGCGAGCGGCAATGGGGCACGGTGCGCGAGGACTACAGCGAGTTCGGCACGGCCTGGGATTATTTTCCCCACGATCACGCGCGCAGCCGGGCCTACCGCTGGGGCGAGGACGGCATCGCCGGCTACGGGGACGACCGCCTGCGCTGGTGCCTGTGCGTGGCCCTGTGGAACGGCCACGATCCCATCCTCAAGGAGCGCCTGTTCGGCCTGACCAACGCCGAGGGCAACCACGGGGAGGATGTCAAAGAGCTGTATTTCTACCAGGACTCCACTCCCACCCATTCCTACATGCGCATGATGTACCGGTATCCCATGGCGGCCTTTCCCTATGCCGACCTGGTGGCGGAAAACGCGCGCCGCGGCGTGGACCAGCCTGAATACGAGCTTCTGGATACCGGTGTGCTGGACGACCAGCGCTATTTCGATGTGACGGTGGAATACGCCAAGCGCACGCCCGACGACATGGTCATGCGCGTCACCATCGAGAATCGCAGCGCCGAACACGCCACGCTGCACGTGATGCCCCAATTGTGGGCGCGCAACACGTGGTCGTGGGACGGCGTCTCGCCCAAGCCTTCGCTGCAGCGCGTCGCCGATAGCGCCGGGTCCGCGGTCCTGGCACGCCATCCGGCCCACGAACCCATGATCGCGACGGTCTCCGCGCCGGGTCCGGTGCAATGGCTGTTTTGCGAGAACGAAACCAATGTCCGCCGCCTGTTCGGCAGCGAAGGACCGGGTCCCTTCAAGGACGGCATCAATGATTACGTCGTGCACGGCATCGGGGATGCGGTGCGGCGCGACTCGGGCACCAAGGTCGCCGCGCATCGCATTGCGCGGTTGCCCCCCGGCGGGCGGACGTCCATGGTCCTTCGCCTGCAGCCGCAGGCGCGGCGCGACGAATCGCCGCTGGATGCCGATGCGTTGATCGCGCAACGGCGTGCGGAGGCCGATGAGTTCTACGCTTGCCTGCAGCAGGGCATAGACGATGCGGACGCACGCCTGGTGCAGCGCCAGGCGCTGGCCGGACTGTTGTGGTCCAAGCAGTACTACGAGTTCGACGTCACCCGCTGGCTGGACGGCGACCCGGCGCAGCCGCCTCCGCCCGCGCGCCGGCGCCGCGGTCGCAACGCCGAGTGGCGGCACCTGTGCAATGGCGAGGTGGTCTCCATGCCGGACAAATGGGAATATCCCTGGTATGCCTCCTGGGACCTGGCGTTCCAGGCGACGGGACTGGCGCTGGTCGACCCGGTCTTCGCCAAGACGCAGCTCCTGCTGCTGGTGAAGGACCGCTACCAGCATCCCAACGGGCAACTGCCCGCCTATGAGTGGGCCTTCGGCGACGGCAATCCGCCGGTGCACGCGTGGGCGACCTGGCGCGTATATGAGATCGACCGCACATGGAGCGGCGAACCGGACCACGCCTTCCTGGAGCTGGTGTTCCACAAGCTGCTGCTGAACTTCGGCTGGTGGGTGAACCGCCGCGATGCCGATGGGCACAACATCTTCCAGGGCGGTTTCCTGGGCCTGGACAATATCGGCATTTTCGACCGCTCGGCGCCGCTGCCCACCGGTGGCCACATCGACCAGGCCGATGGCACCGCGTGGATGGCGGCCTATGCGCTGGACATGATGCGCATCGCTTTGGAATTGGCCACCGTCAACAAAAGCTATGTCGATATCGGCGTCAAGTTCTTCGAGCATTTCCTGTATATCGCCGAAGCCGTGAACAGCGGCGACGAATGCGAAACCGGCCTGTGGGACGAAGAGGACGAGTTTTTCTACGATGCGCTGCATCTGCCCGGCCAGGACAGCATGCCGATGCGGGTACGCTCGATCGTCGGGCTGATACCGCTGTTCGCGGTGCAGGTGCTGGAAGAGGGCGTCCATGGACGCGTGCCGGGATTCAAGGAACGGCTGCGCTGGTTCCTGCGCCATCGGCCCGATCTGGCCAAGCTGGTTTCGCGCTGGACCGAGCCAGGCAAAGGCAATTCCGCGCTGCTCTCGCTGTTGCGCGGACACCGCGTGAAGGCGCTGTTGCGGCGCGCGCTGGACGAAAGCGAGTTCCTGTCCGACTACGGGGTCCGCGCCCTGTCGCGGTATCACCGCGATGCGCCGTACGAATTCCATCACAACGGCGAAAGCTTCTGCATCCGCTATCTTCCCGGTGAATCGGATTCGCGGATATTCGGCGGCAACTCGAATTGGCGCGGGCCGGTCTGGCTGCCCGTCAACTACCTGCTGATCGAATCGCTGTACGAATTCCAGCGCTACTACGGCGACGATTTCCGAGTGGAATATCCCACCGGTTCGGGGCGCCGGTATTCGCTGCGCGAGATCGCCGACCGGCTGGCCCAGCGCGTTACCCGCCTGTTCCTGAAGAACGCCGACGGCGAACGGCCGTCCATGATGGGGTATCCGCTGCTGCAGGCGGACCCGGCCTCGCGCGACCTGGTGCTGTTCCATGAGTTCTTCCACGGCGACACCGGACGGGGCCTGGGCGCGTCGCACCAGACCGGCTGGACCGCGCTGGTCGCATTGCTCTTGCAGCCGCGCGCGGCTGCCGACAGCGGCATCGTGCCGGTAGTGGAGCCGGAGGACGAAGACGCCGAGGCGGAAGCCGTCGCCGCGGTCGCGCGCGCGCGGGAGCAGGCGGTGAAGTAAAAAGCCCGCGTTGCGCCCGACCCGGCCATCCTGCCTAGCTGTCCGCGTCGTCCGGCGGGGCGGACAACAGCCCCCGGTCTTCCAGCATGGCGTGTATATGCGCCAGGCGCAATTCCGGATCGTCGGTCAGCAGCAGCTCCTGCTTGACGGTGGCCGACAAGGGCAGGAGCTCGCTCCAGCGGTTCGCGACCCAGCCGCATTCGTCCAGGCGAAAAGGGGGCGTGATGGGCATCAGGGCCGCCGGCGTGCCCCGGCGTTGCAGATCGGCGATCAGGGCGCCCAATGCATTGGCGGACGGTTGCAGTTCCGACGGGATTTCGCGCGGCGCGTCGTCCTCCAGCATCTCGATTTCCCCCGTCCAGAGGCCGAAGCGGCCTTCGTGGGCGGACAGCAGTCGGAAGCGGCTGGTGCCCATGCAGACGACCTGCAGCAGGCCCGGCATGGGGGCGGCGGATTCCACGACGCGGGCCAGGGTACCGGCGCTGGCCAGGACTTCCTTGCCCTCCGGGGTGCGGACCTCCCGGCCCTGCAGCAGGGGAACGACGCCGAAGGAAGATCCGTCGGCGATGCACTTGCCGATCATATCCAGGTAGCGGACCTCGAATATCCGCAAATGCATGGCCCCGTCGGGAAACAGGGCGTTGCCCAGGGGAAATAGGGGAATCGTCGCCATGCGGGCATGATGGCACAATTGGCGGCTGCCCGTTAACCCTCGATGACCGACTCTCGCACGCCGACCATACGGATGACTCCGACTCCATTGCTATCGATGGCATGCATGCCACGCCGGTTGCCGCAAATGCCGGATGCCGATCGTGCCCCGGGGGGCCACGCCCCGACGGGGGCGCCCAGGGGCGGCGGCCGTGTCGACGCAAAAGGCTTGCTGAAGCGGGCCTGGGCGGTCCTGCTGATGGCGCTTTGGATGCTGGCGCAAGGCGGCACGGCGGCGGCGCAGTCCGCCAACGTCCCTGCCCAGGCGGGGACATCCTCAGCGCAGGCGCCGGCGTCCGGGCCTTCCGCGCAGGCACTGCGTATCGGTTCCAAGCGCTTCACCGAGTCGTACATCCTTGCGCAACTGCTGGCGCAGCAGGTGGCGCGGCGCACCGGCCAGATGCCCGCGGTGTCGCAGGGCCTGGGCAATACCGCCATCGTGTACCAGGCCTTGCAGAGCGGCGGCATCGATCTTTACCCGGAGTATGCGGGCACCATCTCGCTGGAAATCCTTAAAAGCGCCCAGCCTTTGTCGCTGGACGAGATGCGGCCCAGGCTCGCGGCCCTCGGGCTGGGCGTCGATATCCCGTTCGGCTTCAACGACGGCTATGCCCTGGCGATGCGGGCCGCCGATGCCGACCGGCTTGGCATACGCACCCTGAGCGACCTGGCGCGCCATCCCGAGCTGCGCCTGGGCCTGTCCAGCGAATTCATCGGCCGCGCCGACGGCTGGCAGGGCCTGGCGCGGCGCTACGGGCTGACGCAGAAGCCGACCGGCCTGGACCACGGATTGGCATACGACGCCATCCAGAAGAAGCAGACCGATGTCATCGATATCTACACCACGGATGCGAAGATCGACGCGCTGGGGTTGCGCGTCCTGGACGACGACCTGAAGTACTTTCCTCGCTACGACGCCGTGGTGCTGTACCGGCTGGATGTCCCGCGCCGCTTTCCCGCCGCCTGGGCGGCGATGCGCGAACTCGCCGGCACGATCGACGAGCACGCCATGATCGCAATGAACGCGCGCGCGGAACTGGACGGCGTGCCCTTCGACGTGATCGCGCGCGATCGCCTGGCCTCCGCCGGCGCGGTCCCCGGCACGACCGCGGACGCCGGGCAGCGCTATGGATTCTGGCGCAAGCTGGCGGGGCCGGACCTGGGCCGGCTGGCCTGGCAGCACTTGCTGCTGGTATCGGTCGCGGTGGCGATCGCGGTGCTGGTGGCCGTACCGGCCGGGGTTTTCGTGCACGGCCGCCGCCGGCTGCGTGCCGTGGTGCTGGGCATGACGGGTCTCTTGCAGACCATCCCCTCACTGGCCATGCTGGCGATCCTGATTACCGTGACCGGCCGCATCGGCGCCGTCCCGGCCCTGGTCGCCTTGACGCTGTATGCCCTGCTGCCCGTCATGCGCAATACGGTCGCCGGCCTGGACGAGGTTTCATCGGGCATGCGCATGGCGGCCACCGCGCTGGGCATGACGGCGCGCCAGCGCATCCTGTTGATCGAATTGCCGCTGGCGCGCCCGACCATCGTGGCCGGCGTGCGCACCGCCACGTCGATTTCCATCGGCACCGCGACCATCGCCGCCTTCATCGGCGCGGGCGGCTTCGGCGAGCGCATCGTTACGGGTTTGGCGCTTAACGATGGCCAATTGCTGTTGGCGGGCGCCTTGCCCGCCGCCGCCATGGCGCTGGCCAGCGAGTTGCTGTTCGAAGTGGCGGATTGGCGGCTGCGACGGCACCGCGGCAAGAACGGGGACTTCGCGCGCTAGCCAAGGCCGCCGCGAGCGTCTGTGCGCCGCTCCGGCGGGGCAGGGGCCCAGGACACGCGGGCCGGCGCCGGACGGGCTGCCTGGCCAAGGCCGCATCGGCTGCGTGGCACCATCCGCTGGGCGCCAGCCCGCGAAGGACGCGCTTACTCCGCCTTGGCGCCCATCTGCTTGACCAGGGCACTCCACTTGGCGTTCTCTTTGCGGGTGAACGAGCCAAAGGCTTCGGCGCTGCCGCCCACGGGGTCGGCGCCTTCCGCCGTCATTTTTTCCTTCAGGCTCGGCAGCGCGGCATTCACGGCCCGGTTCAGGGTCTCGATGGCCGCCGGCGGAGTTCCCTTGGGCGCGAACATGCCGAACCATGAACCCGCTTCGAAGCCGGGGAAGCCGCTTTCGGCGATGGTGGGCACATCGGGCATCGAGGCGGAGCGGCGGATGCTGCTGACGGCGATCGCCCGCAGCTTGCCGGCCTTGATCTGCCCGATGACGGACGGAATGGTGGCGAACATGAACTGCACGCGCCCGCTGAGCAGATCGTTGAGCGCATCGGCACCCTTGTAGGGAATATGCGTGGCCTGCACGCCGACCTTCTGCATGAGCATATAGCTGGCCAGGTGCGACGATGTGCCGATGCCGGTGGAGCTGTAGTTCAGCTTGCCCGAATGCTGTTTGGCATAGGCGATGAATTCGGCGACGTTGTGCACGGGCGCCTCGGGCGGCACCACCAGCACGTTGGGTACATCGGCGAACTGCACGACCGGCACCAGGTCGGTCAAGGGATCGTAGTCCAGCTTGTTCAGGCTGGAATTGACGGCAATGGGTCCCACCGACGCGGCCAGCAGCGTGTAGCCGTCCGGCGCCGCGCGCGCCACGTATTCGCTGCCGATATTGCCGCCGGCGCCCGGGCGGTTCTCGATGATGAAGGACTGCTTGAGCGACTCGCTGATCTTGTTGCCGATGGCGCGGGTCAGGATATCGGTCGTGCCGCCCGCGGTGAACGCGACGACGATCTTGACCGGCTTGTCGGGATACTCGGCGCGCGCCGCCGCCGGCACGATACTGGCGGCGATCGCGATGGCCGTGGCGGCACGGACGAAGGTATTCATGGGCATTGTGCTCCTCCTTATGCGTTTTATGGGGCTGCCCGGCGTGGTCGGGCAGCCCTTGAATCTTCTCACAGCCCTGTCCGTCCATGCATGGCGGCGGTCACGGCCGTCATGCGGCTGTCATGCGGCGGGGATGGGCGCGCAAGCCGCGGGCTTCGGCCCGTCGTGGAAAGGCGATATGGGCGGCGGGACATGCCGTTGCAACTGCTAAAGTGGGATATCTTTCCTTGCCGTGGACCGCCTCCGGATATGAATGACATGGACATGAACAACGACGCCCACCTCATCGAAAAACCCCTGAAACAGGAAACGCTATTCGAAGGCGGCTTCCTGCGCGCGCGCCGCGATACCGTGCAGTTGCCCAACGGGCATAGCACCACCCGCGAATACATCGTGCACCCCGGCGCGGTGGTGGTGGTGCCGATGCTGGACGACGGGCGCGTATTGATGGTGCGCCAGTATCGCTATCCGATCGGCCGCGTGATGATCGAGTTTCCCGCGGGCAAGCTCGATGCCGGCGAAGACCCGCTGTCCTGCGGCCAGCGCGAATTGCTGGAGGAAACCGGCTATCGCGGCGGCGCCTGGGCGGCGGCGGGCGCCATGCATGTGGCCATTGCTTATTCAACCGAAATCATCCACATTTTCTTCGCGCGCGGCCTGCAGCCGGGCCCGGCGCAGACGGACGTCGACGAATTCATCGATGTCCATCCGATGACGGTCGAGGAACTCTTTGCCGCCTGCCGCAATGGCGACATCACGGATTCCAAGACCCTGGCGTGCGCGTTGTGGCTGCAGAACGTGCGCAACGGTGCGTGGGAGCTGACATGGAAACCGGCGGACTGAGCGATCCCTACGATCTGCGGCGCTTCGTGGCGGCGCAGGATCCCGTCTTCGAAACGGTCTGCGCCGAACTGGCGGACGGACGCAAGCGCAGCCATTGGATGTGGTTCGTGTTTCCGCAGGTGCAAGGCCTGGGCCGTAGCGAAATGGCGCGCCGCTATGCCATTTCGTCCCTGGACGAGGCCAGGGCGTATGTCAGGCACCCTATCCTCGGGCCACGCCTGAAGCATGTTTGCGCGCTCGCGGCGCGCGCGCCCGCGGCGTCGGCGGCGGAAATCTTCGGGCCCATCGATGCGGTTAAGTTCCGTTCATGCCTGACGCTGTTCACCTGGGCGGCTCCGGAAGAGACGATTTTCCGCGCCTGCCTGGACCGTTTTTTCGATGGGCAGGCCGACCCGCTGACGCTGTCGCACCTGTAGCGGCGGCAGGCCCGCCGCCGTCTTTCGCGGTCTTTCGCCCGCGATGTGGCAAACTTGGTCCCCCGCCGTCCCGCACGGGGCCGGCGTTGCGCGCCAGGCCCTCAGGGTATTCCAAATCAAGACCACAGAGACGCATAACGCATGAACAAGCTACGTTTGACGCTTTCCTTGCTGATCGCGCTGGCCGCCGTTCCGGCATTCGCTCAAACGAGCCATACTCCAGGCAACCCGCCTTCCATGATGCGCGAACATGCGGCGCGCGAGGCGTATATCGACGACCTGATGCGGCGGATGACGGTGGATGAAAAAATCGGGCAGTTGCGCCTGGTCAGCCTGCCCGCCGGCGCGAATCCGGACAGGGCCGGGTTCATGGCCGATATTCGCGAGGGCAAGGTGGGGGCGGTATTCAACACCGTCACGCCCAAGGACATCCGCGTGCTGCAGCAAGCCGCATTGCAAAGCCGGCTGAAGATCCCGTTGTTCTTTGCCTATGACGTCATCCATGGGCAACGTACCATTTTTCCCATCGGCCTGGGCCTGGCCTCGACCTGGAACCTGGACGCGATACGGCAAACGGGCCGCGTGTCGGCCCTCGAGGCCAGCGCCGACGGGCTGGACCTGACCTGGTCGCCGATGGTCGACATTTCGCGCGATCCGCGCTGGGGCCGCAATTCCGAAGGCTTCGGCGAGGACACCTACCTGACGTCGCAGATCGGCGCCGAACTGGTCAAGGCGTACCAGGGCGACGATCCCGCCGCACCGGGCAGCATCATGGCGGTGGTCAAGCACTTCGCCGCGTACGGCGCGGTGGAGGGCGGGCGCGACTACAACACCGTGGACATGAGCCCACTGCGGTTGTTCCAGGACTACCTGCCGCCGTACAAGGCGGCGCTGGATGCCGGCGCGGCCGGGGTGATGATTGCCCTGAATTCGCTGAACGGCGTGCCGGCCACCGGCGACAAATGGCTGCTGCAGGACGTGCTGCGCAAGCAGTGGGGCTTCAAGGGCATCACCATCAGCGATCATGGCGCGATTTTGGAGATGATCAAGCACGGCGTGGCCGCCGACGGCCGCGATGCCGCGCGGCTGGCCATTACCGCCGGCGCCGACATGAGCATGAGCGACACGATCTACGGCGAGAACCTGAAGCCGCTGCTGGACAGCGGCCGCATCGGCATGGCCGACCTGGACCGCGCGACGCGCGACGTGCTGCGCGTCAAATACGACCTGGGCCTGTTCCGCGACCCGTATCGGCATATCGGCCCGCCGCAGAACGACCCGCCTGACGTCAACGCGGAAAGCCGCCTGCATCGCGGCGCGGCGCGCGAGGTGGCACGCGAAAGCCTCGTGCTGCTGAAGAACCAGGGCGGTGTGCTGCCGCTGCGCAAGCAGGGCACGATCGCCGTGGTCGGCCCGCTGGCCAAGAGCCAGCGCGACATGATGGGCAACTGGTCGGCGGCCGGCCGGACCGAGCAGACCGTGTCCGTGTACCAGGGCCTGGCCAATGCGGTGGGCGAGCGGGCCAGGCTGCTGTATGCCAAGGGCGCCAATGTCATCGACGACCCCGAGATCGTCAAGTACCTGAACCTGTACGAGCAGGATGTGGACGTGGACCCGCGGCCGCCCGCCCAGCTCATCGATGAGGCCGTCGCCGCGGCGCGCCAGGCCGATGTGGTACTGGCGGTTGTCGGCGAGTCCCAGGGCATGGCGCACGAGGCGTCCAGCCGCAGCGACATCGTGATTCCCGACAGCCAGGTCAGGCTGCTCAAGGCCTTGAAGGCGACGGGCAAGCCGCTGGTGATCGTCCTGATGAACGGCCGCCCGCTGGCCCTGACCTGGGAAAACGACAATGCCGACGCCATCCTGGAAACCTGGTTCGCCGGCACCGAGGGGGGCAACGCCATCGCCGACGTGCTGTTCGGCGACTACAACCCGTCGGGCAAGCTGCCCATGACGTTTCCGCGATCGGTGGGCCAGATCCCGATCTACTACAACCACCTGAATACGGGACGGCCCTTCGATCCCTTGCATCCGGACAAGTACACCTCGCGCTATTTCGACGCGACCAACGGGCCCTTGTACCCCTTCGGCTACGGGCTCAGCTATACCACTTTCCGGCTTTCCGACGTGGCCCTGTCCGACCCGTCGATGCCGCGCGGCGGCACGGTGCAGGCCAGCGTGACCATTACCAATACGGGCAACCGCGACGGCGCGACGGTGGTGCAGTTGTACATCCAGGACCCGGTGGCCTCCATCAGCCGGCCGGTCAAGGAGCTGAAGCATTTCCAGAAGGTCATGCTGAAGGCCGGCGAGTCGCGCAAGGTGACCTTCGTCCTGGACGAGGACGATCTGGCCTTCTACAACGCGCAACTGCACTACGGCGCGGAGCCGGGGCTGTTCAACGTCTACGTGGGCCTGGATTCGCAGGACGTGAAGCAGGCCAGCTTCACGCTGAAATAGACGCGCCCTGCGCCGCGGCGCGGCGCCGGCCGCGTCAGCGGATCAGGTTCATGAATTCCGCCCGCGTGGCGGCGTTGCCATGGAATTCGCCCAGCATGACGGACGTCACCATGGACGAGTTCTGCTTTTCCACCCCGCGCATCATCATGCACATGTGCTGGGCCTCGATGACCACGGCCACGCCCGCCGCGCCGGTGACCTGCTGGACGGCTTCGGCGATCTGGCGGCTGAGGTTTTCCTGGATCTGCAGGCGGCGGGCGAACATATCGACGATGCGGGCGACCTTGGACAGGCCCAGCACTTTGCCGTCGGGCAGGTAGGCCACGTGCGCCTTGCCGATGAAAGGCAGCATGTGGTGCTCGCACAGCGAATACAGCTCGATGTTCTTGACCAGGACGATTTCCTTGGTGTCCGAGGTGAAGAGCGCGCCGTTCACGATCTCGTCCAGGTTCTGGGCGTAGCCGCGGCACAGATACTGCATGGCCCTGGCGGCCCGCGCCGGCGTGTCGCGCAGGCCTTCTCGGGTGGGATCCTCGCCCAGTTGTTGCAGGATGGCGGTGTAGTGTTCTTCGAGCGACATGATGGTGGCTTGCGTGAGCGTGCTTGCGTGGGCGGATAGTCGAACCGATACGATACCAGCCGCGGTCGGACCCGGGATATCGTCCGGGTATCGTCGGGCGGCCGGACTAGGGCCCCTTGATGCCGGCGGGAGCCACGCAGGACGCGGCGCCCGGCGTGGTTTTGGCGTCGGGGCCCAGCAGCGCGCGCGCGCCGCATTCGGAACCGAACATGCCGCGCTGGTCGTGTCCGACACCGACGACCTCCCAGGCCTGGTGGATGTTGTGCTTCAACGCGGGCAGCCAGGCTTCGTAGCGCAGGTAGGCGCGTCCGCGCGACAGGCGGGTCGCGCCCTGGGCCTCGGCGCCGCAGCGTTTGTCCAGCCAGCGGTGTTCGGGATTGGTATCGGCGCCGCCCAGCAGATAGCTGACCGCGCGGCTGGCATAACGCGAGGCCAGCCGCAGGCGATCCTGCGCGCGGATGCCGTGCGGCAGGTGATCCAGGCCGTAGCGGAAATCGTTGAAGTCCGGACATAGTCCGCGGTTATAGGGGCCGAAGCCGCCATCGCCGCGCGGCCGGTCGGTCGTGAAGTACAGGTAGGAGGAGGGATTGGCAACGATGTAGCGCACGTCGATGCCGCGCTTGCGGACGGTTTCATCGATGTCGTTCAGGACGGCGTAGCGCTGCACCATCTGCGCGCCGGCAGAGTGGCCCGCCAGCACGATGTCGGTCAAGGCGGGCAGCGTTCCGCGATTCGCCAGCCATTCCAGCAGGTCGTCCAGGACATCGAAGGACGAGATCGGCGCCGGCCGGCCTGCCGCCTTGACGCTCTCGCCGTCGCCGATCCAGCGGTCGCGGTGCCATGCCGGCATGCGCTCGAAGCCGCGGTCTATGGTGCCCGCGAACTTCGGAGCGATCACCAGTGTGTTCTCCAGGGCAGGCGGATCCATCCACAGCAGGCCGGCCGCGGTCTCGTAATAGTGGCCGGCGTCGCGCTTGACGCCGTGAACGATGACGACGACGTGCTCGATATGAGCCAGGTTATCCGCCGTCAGCGTGCGGCTGGCGTAGACGGGAAAGGGATAGCGATGTGCCCGCGGGCCGAGTTCCAGCGTCTGCCATGGCGGCGTGCCGACGAACGGCGGTCCGGTGTCGTCCTGGGCCCTCGCCGAGACGGCGGCGCACAGCGCCAGCAAAAGGCAAAAAACCAAGCGCATGAAAGATCCGGGCGGAAGCGGCCAGGGCCGCGGGATGGCATGCGCGGCATTGTAGGCCCGTCCACGTGGCAAGCCGCTGAATGCGCGTCAGCCGGACGCGGGCGCGCCCCAATAGCCCGGATCGGCGTAGGCCTGGCGCAACAGGTCGACGAAGGCGCGCACCCGCGCGGGCAGGTGCTTGCGTTCGGGCAGCATGGCATAGATGCCGTTGGGCGGCGCGCAGTAGTCGTCCAGCACAGTCCTGAGCCGGCCGCTGGCCAGATCCTGCTGCACCTCCCACATCGAGCGCCAGGCCAGGCCGCAGCCCGCGAGCGTCCATTGATGGAGCACGCTGCCATCGCTGCATTCCAGCCGGCCGGCGACGCGATAAGGCGTCACCTGTCCGTTTACGCGGAACAGCCAGCCGCGCGACTGGTTTCCCTGGCTGCCGAAGGACAGGCAATGGTGGCTGGCCAGGTCCGCGGGCGTGCGCGGTGTGCCATGCCGGGCCAGGTAGGAGGGGGCCGCGACGACGACGCGCCGGTTGTCGGCCAGCCGGATGGCCACCATGTCCGAGTCGTCCAGGTCGCCGATGCGCACGGCGCAGTCGTAGCGCTCGTCGACCAGGTCGACCAGGCGATCGCTCAGGTCCAGCGTAACGCTGACGTCGGGATAGTGTTCGGCGTATCCGGGCAGCAGGGGGGCGACGTGGCGCCGGCCGAATCCCGCCGGGGCGGTGATGCGCAGCAGCCCGGTGGGGCGCGCGCTGCCCTGGGCGACCAGGCTTTCGGAATCGTTCAGGTCGCGCAGGATGCGCTGGGCGTCCTCCAGCAGGGTGCCGCCTTCCGCGGTCAGCGATAGGCGGCGGGTGGACCGCACCAGCAGTTTCACGCCCAGGCGGGCCTCCAGCGCGTCGATGCGGCGGCCGATCATGGCGGGCGCCACGCCTTCGGCGCGGGCGGCGGCCGACAGGCTGCCCAGGGCGGCGACGGCGACGAAGGTCTGCAATTGCTTGAAGCGGTCCATGGCATACCGGGCCAAACCGGCCACTTGTGCATAAATATAAAAGATGAATCTACTTTTATATGCTTTTTAATTCAATATGCCCTTCGTACACTGGCAAACATCAGATTCTTTCGCGGAGACTGCAATGAGCTTGAACCTGCCCGCGGGCGTCGCCATCGGCGCCCCCATCGAACCCGGCTTCGAAACCGTGCTGACGCATGACGCGCTGGCCCTGGTCGCCGACCTGCACCGCACCTTCGAGACCCGCAGGCAGGAACTGCTGGCCGCCCGTGCGGCCCGCGTCAAGCGCCTGGATGCCGGCGAGAAGCCCGATTTCCTGGCGGAAACCCGCCATATCCGCGAGGGCGACTGGACCATCGCCCCCATTCCCGAAGACCTGAAATGCCGCCGTGTCGAAATCACCGGCCCGGTCGAGCGCAAGATGGTGATCAATGCCTTGAATTCCGGCGCCGACAGCTACATGACGGACTTCGAGGATTCCAATACGCCGAACTGGCATAACCAGATATCCGGCCAGATCAACCTGATGGACGCCGTGCGGCGCACGATACGCCTGGAGCAAGGCGGCAAAACCTACCAGTTGAACGACAAGACGGCGGTCCTGCTGGTGCGCCCGCGCGGCTGGCACCTGGACGAGAAGCACGTCACGGTCGACGGCAAGCGGGTATCCGGCGGCATTTTCGACTTCGCCCTGTATTTCTTCCATAACGCCAAGGAACTGCTGGCGCGCGGCAGCGGCCCGTACTTCTACCTGCCGAAGATGGAAAGCCATCTGGAAGCGCGTTTGTGGAACGACATCTTCGTCCATACCCAGAAGGCCCTGGGCGTTCCGCAGGGCACGATCAAGGCGACGGTCCTGGTGGAAACCATCCTGGCTGCCTTCGAAATGGACGAAATCCTGTACGAACTGCGCGAGCATAGCGCCGGACTGAACGCCGGCCGCTGGGACTATATCTTCAGCTGCATCAAGAAATTCAAGGTGGAACGCGATTTCTGCCTGGCCGACCGCGCCAAGGTCACGATGACCGCGCCGTTCATGCGTGCCTACGCGCTGCTGTTGCTGAAGACCTGCCATCGCCGCAACGCGCCGGCCATCGGCGGCATGAGCGCCTTGATCCCGATCAAGAGCGATCCGGTCAAGAACGAGCAGGCCATGGCCGGCATCCGCGCGGACAAGACGCGCGACGCGACGGACGGCTACGACGGCGGCTGGGTGGCGCATCCCGGCCTGGTGTCGGTCGCGATGGAGGAGTTCGTCAAGGTGTTGGGCGACGCGCCGAACCAGATCGCCAAGCAGCGGCCGGACGTCAATGTGAAGGCGGCCGATCTGCTGGACTTCCAGCCCGAGGCGCCGATCACCGAAACCGGCCTGCGGATGAACATCAATGTGGGCATCCATTACCTGGGCTCCTGGCTGGACGGCAACGGCTGCGTGCCCATCCATAACCTGATGGAGGATGCCGCCACGGCGGAAATCTCGCGTTCGCAGGTATGGCAGTGGATCCGTTCGCCCAAGGGCGTGCTGGATGACGGCACCAAGGTCACCGCCGAGCTGGTGCGCAAGCTCATTCCGCAGGAGCTGGCCAAGGTGCACGAGGTGGCCGGCCCCAGCCAGGCCTATGACCGCGCGGCGCGCATCTTCGAGCAGATGAGCACCCAGGACGAGTTCGCCGAATTCCTGACCCTGCCGCTGTACGAAGAAGTCTGACGGGACCGCGCCGGAGCGCCCGGCCGCATGCCCGCCACCGGCTGCCGGTGGCGGGCATTTTTTCGTCCCGGCCCACCTAGCGCATCCTGGTCTTGCGGTGGACGACCCAGTCCGTCGCGTCCGTGCGGATCGCATCGCCGATATGGGCTGGATCGATCGGGTAGTAGTAGCAATCCAGCAGGCGGCCGGCGACTTCCAGCCGCAGCCGGCGGCGGACGAAACAGGATCCGCCGGCCGGGTCGTATTCCTCGATGGCGTCCATCAGGGGCAGCAGGGCCGGGTCGATGCGGTAAACGTCGCCCGTCACCGGTGCCGCGTCCGGATCGGGCAGCAGCCCGGGCCAGTCGCCGAAGTCGTACAGCCGGCCGCGCAGGCTGGCCAGGCCGGCGTATTCCGGCGCGGGCAGGCCGGCGCGCGCGGCGGCGGCCGTCAGGTCGTTGATTTCACCGCGCCGCAGGGTGCCGTAGACGAAAACGTAGGTATCCATCGGGAGGGTGTATCGCTTATTGTGGAGACCGGGCATTGAAATCCCGCCAGGGAGCCCGCATTTGTGGATCATCGAGACGGCCCCCGGCCGGGCTCCAACCCAACAAACCGACCACATTATGCGATTCGACAAGCTCACCACCAAGTTCCAGCAGGCCTTGGCCGATGCGCAAAGCCTGGCCGCTCGCAACGACCACCCTTACATCGAGCCCCTGCACGTCCTTTCCGCCCTGATCGGCGATCCCGACAGCGGAGCGTCCAGCCTGCTGGCGCGCGCCGGCGTGGCGGTCAACCGCCTGCCCTCGGCCATCGATAATGCGCTGAAAGGCCTGCCCCAGGTGCAGGGCGAAAGCAATGTGCAGGTCGGACGGGATCTGCAGAACGTGCTGACGCGCACCGACAAGGAAGCGGCGCGGCGCGGTGACACCTATATCGCCAGCGAGCTCTTCCTGCTCGCCCTGGCCGACGACAAGGGCGAGGCAGGCCGCATCCTGCGCGAGGCCGGCCTGCAGAAGAAGGCCCTGGAATCCGCCGTGGACGCCGTGCGTGGCGGCGAGGCGGTGCAGGGCGCCGAAGGCGAGTCCAACCGCCAGGCGCTGGCCAAGTACACGCTGGACCTGACCGACCGCGCCCGCCAGGGCAAGCTGGATCCGGTGATCGGCCGCGATGACGAAATCCGCCGCACCATCCAGATCCTGCAACGCCGCACCAAGAACAACCCCGTGCTGATCGGCGAACCCGGCGTCGGCAAGACCGCCATCGTCGAAGGCCTGGCGCAGCGCATCGTCAATGACGAAGTGCCGGAAAGCCTGCGCGGCAAGCGCGTCCTGTCGCTGGATATGGCGGCGCTGCTGGCGGGCGCCAAGTTCCGCGGCGAGTTCGAAGAGCGCCTGAAGGCCGTGCTGAAAGAGCTGGCGCAGGACGACGGCAGCAACATCGTCTTCATCGACGAACTGCACACCATGGTGGGCGCGGGCAAGGCCGAAGGCGCCATCGACGCCGGCAACATGCTCAAGCCCGCGCTGGCGCGCGGAGAGCTCCACTGCATCGGCGCGACCACGCTGGACGAATACCGCAAGTACATCGAAAAGGACGCCGCGCTGGAGCGCCGCTTCCAGAAAGTGCTGGTCGGCGAGCCCGACGTGGAATCCACGATCGCCATCCTGCGCGGCTTGCAGGAGCGCTATGAGCTGCACCACGGCGTGGAGATCACCGATCCCGCGATCGTCGCCGCGGCCGAGCTCTCGCACCGCTACATAACGGACCGCTTCCTGCCGGACAAGGCCATCGACCTCATCGACGAGGCGGCGGCCCGCATCCGCATGGAAATCGATTCCAAGCCCGAGGTGATGGACCGGCTGGACCGCCGCATCATCCAGCTGAAGATCGAGCGCGAGGCGGTCAAGAAGGAAGCCGACGAAGCTTCCAAGCGCCGGCTGGGCGTCATCGAGGACGAGCTGGAAAAACTCCAGCGCGAATACAACGACTACGAGGAAATCTGGAAGGCCGAAAAAGCCGCCGTGCAAGGCAGCCAGGCCATCAAGGAAGAAATCGAGCAGGTACGTGCCGAAATGGCCGAGCTGCAGCGCAAAGGCCAATTCGACAAGCTGGCCGAGCTGCAGTACGGCAAGCTGCCGGAACTGGAGGCCCGCCTGAAATCCGCGGAAAGCGGCGCGCAGGAGGCCGAATCGGGCAACCGGCCGCGCCTGCTGCGCACCCAGGTCGGCGCCGAGGAAATCGCCGAGGTCGTGTCGCGTGCCACGGGCATCCCCGTATCGAAGATGATGCAGGGCGAGCGCGAGAAGCTGCTGGACATGGAAGCGTTCCTGCACCGCCGCGTGGTGGGCCAGGACGAAGCCGTGCGCCTGGTGTCCGATGCCATCCGCCGTTCGCGCGCCGGCTTGTCCGATCCCTCGCGGCCCTACGGTTCCTTCCTGTTCCTCGGGCCGACCGGCGTGGGCAAGACCGAACTGACGCGCGCGCTCGCGGACTTCCTCTTCGATTCCGAGGATCACATGATCCGCATCGACATGAGCGAGTTCATGGAAAAGCACTCGGTGGCCCGCCTGATCGGCGCGCCCCCGGGATACGTCGGCTACGAGGAAGGGGGCTACCTGACCGAGGCCGTGCGCCGCAAGCCGTACAGCGTGATCCTGCTGGACGAAGTCGAAAAAGCGCACCCGGATGTGTTCAACGTGCTGCTGCAAGTGCTGGACGACGGTCGCCTGACCGACGGCCAGGGGCGCACGGTGGACTTCCGCAATACGGTGATCGTGATGACGTCCAACCTGGGCTCGCAGCATATACAGACCATGGCCGGCAAGCCTTACGAGGTCATCAAGGAAGTCGTGTGGGATGAGTTGAAGCAGTCGTTCCGCCCGGAATTCCTGAACCGGATCGACGAGGTCGTCGTATTCCACGGCCTGGAAGCGCAGCACATCGAATCGATCGCGCGGATCCAGCTCAAGCGCCTGGCGCAGCGGCTGGAGAAGCAGGAAATGCAGCTGGAGGTGTCCGACGCCGCGCTGGCGGAGATCGCCAGGGCCGGCTTCGATCCGGTGTTCGGGGCTCGTCCCTTGAAGCGGGCCATCCAGCAGCAGATCGAGAACCCAGTCGCCAAGCTGATCCTGGAAGGCCGCTTCGGCCCGCGCGACGTGGTGCCGGTGGACCTGCGCGACGGCAAGCTGGTGTTCGAGCGCACGCTGCAGTGATGTCGCCGGCCGACGGGCCGTCGCCGCGGCCCGTAACGGCCGGCAACGACAGCCCCGTAAAGGCGCCGCATTCGCGGCGCCTTTTTTATTTCAGATGACTCCGGCACCGCTTCGCCGGACTCCGCCGCAGCCCGATACGGTGGGTTTTCATTCACCGATATCCGGGGCAACGCGTTGGTCCATCAATGCTTCTTGAGTCACTCAATCTGAAATATGATTGCGCGATAGTTAATGATGCGAGGAGCAGCATGGCGCGCCCTGATCTCAACCTGCTATTGGCGTTGGATGCGCTGCTGGATGAAGGAAGCGTCATCGGCGCCGCGCGTCGCATGAATTTGAGTCCGCCAGCGATGAGCCGCACTTTGAGCCGAATTCGAGAGGCGCTCGGTGATCCGGTGTTTGTCCTGGTGGGCCGCAAACTCATGCCCACACCGAAGGCACTTGCGTTGCGCGAGCGGGTGCGCACGGCAGTCGAGCAGGCCACGCAGGTTTTTGAATCCGACACCGAGATCGACCTGAAATCGCTGGACAGGCGTTTTAACGTCCGTGCCACCGATGAGTTCGTCAGCATCCACTTGGGCCACCTGTTGGCCGCGATGGCCACAGAAATGCCGCGGGCGATGCTGCGTTTCTCGCCAGAGGAAGATGACGTGGACGAAGAGGCGCTGCGCAATGGCCGCATTGATCTCTTCATCAGCGCTTCGCGCAAGCTGGGGCCAGAGATCCATGTGCAGTCGCTGTTCACCACGACGTTCGTGGGCGTCGCGCGAGCGCGCCATCCGATCTTCGACGATGAAATCACACCCGCACGCCTCACGCGTTGGGAGCACATTAACGTGTCGCGGCGCGGCAAGGCCACTGGGCCGATAGACACCGCGCTGGAGGCGCAAGGGCTGCGCCGGCACGTCGCTTTGGTTGTACCCAGTCCCTATACCGCATTGTTTGCGTTGCAGGATTCGGACTTGCTGCTGCCCTTACCCAGGCACCTGGCCCATAGCGCGCTCGCTGCCGGCCTGAACATTCGCTTGTTTGAACTGCCGACGCCCCTTGAGACAGTGCTATTGACGCAGGCGTGGCATCCGCGCCTGGATGGCGACCCTGCTCACCAATGGCTGCGTAATACGATCCACGGCCTTTGCAAGATGGATGAGGCGCAGACGGCCCAACGGCAAAGCTCAGCGAGGTAGCCGCTCCCCGATGAGTGCGTTTCATGCATTCATGCGAATGCAATAAATTCACTTTTTGGAATCGTGCGGTATGCCTACAGTGATGCATATCAATCACTGTAGTAGGGCTCTGTCGTGCGTTCTCCGAACGTTGCTTCGGCATTTCCAAGCATCATTTCCCGCCGCTTTTCCCAACTTGGGGAATGGTCCGCACATGGGCTGGCGCACCTCGACCTGACAACACCGCGCGCGACCTACGTCATGCGTTCCATTCTTGCCGCGTGGTTGGCACTCGTTGTCGCTTATTTATTGGACCTGCACGCGCCGTATTCGGCGGCTTCCAGCGCGCTGCTCGTCATTAGTCCGGTACAGGGTGCCGTGATCGGCAAAGGGATCTGGCGGGTGTGGGGTACCTTGGCCGGCATGTTGGCGGCGTTCGTTTTGATGAGCGCATTCGGGCAGATGCCCTGGCTGTTCCTGTTGGGATTCGGGCTGTGGCTGGGCTTTTGCGTGGCGGGGATGACGCTCCTGCGTCATTTTCGGGCCTATGGTGCATCCCTGGCGGGATACACGGTGGGCCTGGCCGCCTACGGTGCCATGCAGCATCCGGAACGTACATTCGATCAAGTGATGGGGCGCGGGGCGTCCGTGCTGATCGGCGTGGTCTGCCTGGCCGCGGTGTCCGCCCTCTTCAGTACCCAAAGCGTACGCAGCCGTCTGGCGATCCAGCTCAATCGGCTGGCAGCGGCAACCGCAGGCATGCTCTCGACGAATCACCAGGCGATACACGGCCGTGACGCACCAGGTGGCAAGCCTCTGGATGCCGGTCGGCGCAAGCTCATTACCGAAGTCTATGGGGTGGATGACTTGCTCGCGCTGGGGAAAGCCGAGTCCGCCGACCTGACCCAGCGTGCCGGTACGGTGCGACAAACGATGGCGTCCTTGTTTTCCGCATTGGTAGGCGGGACGCCTCCCATGCGGGAGAGCAGTGCAAGCCTCGATGCATTGAGATCGCTGCAGCCCGCCTGGGAAAAGGCGTGGCAGCAAGCCAGTCTGGAGCTGGCCAAGGGACCCGGCCCCGAGGGACTGGCGGGTGCGGTCCAGGCGTTGTCCGATATGCGTGCACGATTGATGGACATGCTCTCCGCGGCGTCGCCCGATGATGCGCTGGAGCATTCCGCGCTGATGATCGCGGGCGATCGCCTGATCGAACAGCTTGACGATTACCTTGAGGCTTTAAAGGGCATAGAGCGCTTCCATATTCCGCGGCCCACAGTGGCACAAGTCTCTGTGCCGTTCTACCGCGACACGTCGGCAGCGATTCAGAATGGGCTGCGAGCCTTACTGACCGTCGTGTCTGGCGGTGCGTTCTGGGTGGCAACCGGATGGTCGTACGGAGCGATGATGTTGGCGGGTTTGGCCGCCGCTTGTGCGCTGCTGTCTACCGCATCCGATCCCGCGCTCGGCGCCGTCGAATTCATCAAGGGAACAGGGGTGGCCGTTGTGATGGCCTTTATCTGCGTTTTCGTTGTTCTGCCTCATGTCTCTGGACTGCCATTGTTGTTGCTGATCCTGGGCCTGTTCTGGTTGCCAGCGATTTACGCGACCACGATACCTCGTCGTGCATTGGCCAGTGTTGCCTATCTGGTTGCATTCACGTCATTGGCGGCTCCAGACAATCCGATGCGCTACGACCTTGCGGTATTTCTCAATGGCTCCGTGGCCTGGATACTGGCGACGTTTTGCACGCTGCTTGGGTTCAGGGTTGTGCTGCCGCGCAACTTGTCCCGTGACGTGGCACGGCTGGACCAGGCTATCCGCGACGAAGCGCTCGGTACCTTGAGAGGCGCGCGGACGGAGTCGAACACATGGCAATGGCGTCAACAGCATCGCACGGCGCAACTCGGTGCCTTGCTCAAGGCCCAGCCGGAGGCGATGGACCGAGCCGTATCCAACGCTTTGGCCAGCATTCACTTGGGCCGTGAAGTCCTGCGGGTGCGTAAACGGCTGCGGCAGACCCCCAGGGACTCCGATTTGCATCGCGTTCTGGCGGACGCTTTTCGCAACATGAGCCGTCGCGCGAGCCAGCCCCGTCTGGCTGCAAGACACGCACGCCGCGCTGCCAAGGCCTTGTTGCGACTGCCAGCCATGGATGGTGCCGCCATGGCCGAAACACGGCAACTCAATGTCGTGCTGCTCGATATTGCCGCATTGCTGGAGAACCATGCGGATTACTTTTCAGAACGATCTGGAGGCCATGCCGATGCTCAGTGAGTTTTCGTGGGCCGGCATCTACCTGCCGCCATTCTTTGTCTATGCGTGTATCGCGCTGCCGGTCTATTCAGGCGTTCGCTTCGTGCTTGCGCGCAGCGGCGTATTGCGGTGGGTCTGGCACCCCGGCTTGTTCGAATTCGCTATCTCTCTCTGCGTAGTCTCAGCGTTGATTCTCTATGTCTAAGATTCCATTCTCGATAAAACCGTTGATACGGGCGGGGCTTACATTAATTGTCGTTATTGCCGCAGGATGGCTTGTGAACGCGCTTTGGCATGCCTATGTCCTGGCCCCTTGGACGCGCGATGGCCGTGTTAGCGCGCAGATCGTACGCATGGCACCAGAGGTGTCCGGCAGCGTAGTCGAAGTCGCGGTGTCAGACGATCAGTACGTGAAACAGGGGCAGGTGCTCTATCGCATCGACTCTGCCAGCTTCGCCCTGGCATTGGCACAGGCTGATGCTCGATTGGCCGCTGCGACGGCTTCGCTGCGCCAGAAGATCCAGGATGCCAGGCGGCGTCAAGGCATGGAGAACCTCGTGCCTGCCGAAGAAATCCAGCGCGCGAACCAGGCGGTGGTCACGGCCCGGGCTGAACAGCGCAGTGCGCAGGCCGATGTGGATAAGGCCAAGCTCGACTTGACGCGCACCGTCTTACGCGCCCCTGTGGATGGCTATGTCACGCGCCTGCGATTGAGTAAAGGAGACTACGCGGCGACCGGGCAGCCGAATATCGCCTTGGTGGACGCAAACAGTTTCTGGATGACCGGGTATTTCGAGGAAACAAAATTGCATGGCATCCAGCCCGGTGCGGCCGCGCGGATCCGATTGATGGGGTTCGACAAGATCATCCCTGGCCGGGTCGTCAGCATCGGACGAGGCATCACCGACGCCAACCAACAGGCCGATGCCCAAGGCTTGCCAAGTGTGGAGCCGAGCTTCAGTTGGGTTCGCCTGGCACAGCGCATCCCTGTCCGTGTGGCGTTCGAGCAGCTTCCGCATGACATCGTGCTGGCGGCAGGCATGACAGGCAGCATCGAAGTGGCGACGCCGGAAGGCGCCTCACCACCCCAGGGCTGGCTCGTATCCGTACTGCAACGTTGGATGTAAGGGGTGATCATGCACGTATCACCGAATCGCACGCTGCCGCGACGTTGCCGAGTACTGACGATGCTCTCGTTCTTTGTCTGGCTGTCGGGCTGCACGGCGGTAGGCCCCGACTATCGAAGACCCGCGGTGCAGGTTCCTGCTCACTGGGTTGAGGCCGGAGCCACCATCGGAAAAGGAGATCGGGACGGTCTCCGTGCGTGGTGGAAATCATTCCAGGATCCCATGCTCGATAGTCTGGTCGATCAGACCTTGATGCGAAACCAGGATCTCGATATCGCACTGGCGCGATTGCGGCAAGCACGTGCCGAGCGAGTGCAGATCGCTTCTTCTTCCGGGCCCACGGTTTCGGCCGGTGGCGCAAGAGAAGCCCTGCGCAGCAGCAAGGCACTGACTTCGCAGTCCGGCGGTGAGTCACGCGCCTGGCATCTGGGATTCGATGCCAGTTGGGAACTGGATCTGTTCGGCGGTACTCGCCGGGCAATTGAAGCCGCCGACGCGGGTATAGAAGCGCTTGCCGAAGATCATCGTGCGCTACAAGTAAGCCTGGTTGCCGAACTGGTTTCCAATTACGCAGGGCTGCGTGCCACGCAGCTACGTCTGGATATCTCGCGCGACAACATCCGCGCGCTCGTTGACGCGGAGCGATTGGCCGAACAGGCGCAGCGGATGGGTTTCGGGTCCCTGGCCGATGTCATGCAAGCGCGTGCGGAACGTGAAACAGCCGAAGCCAAGCCACCGTTGATGGAGGCGGATATTGCCCGCTTCAGCCATGCCATTGGCGTCTTGGCAGGTGGCTTTCCTGGTGACTGGCACGCTGCCTTGGGCAAGGCCGCACCGATGTTGGCGATGCGTGCTGACCTGCCGCTTTCCATGCCTTCTGAAGTGATCCGCCAACGCCCGGATCTGCGGGCGGACGAACGACGCATTGCCGCGGCCAGCGCCCAGATCGGGGTCGCCGAAGCAGAACGCTTTCCCAAGTTTCTTATCCCGTTGGACATCGGCACCACGGCGAGCGTCATTCACAGACTCTTCTCGGGCGCCAGCCTGGTCTGGTCGGCGGGAATGCAAGGCAGCCAAACGCTCTACGATGGAGGACGTGCGCGGGCGGGAGTGGCGGCGGCACAAGCCAACGCCGATGCGGCAAGACTGGTCTACGAACGAGACGTGCGGCTTGCGCTTCGCGACGTGGAGGATGCCCTAACGGCATGGACCAGTGAACGGCAACGCCAGGCATCCTTGAACAAGGCCGTTATCACCAGCCAACAAGCCTTGGCGCATTCGACCAAGCTCTACGAACGGGGATTGAATGCGTATCTGCCGGTGCTCGTCGCGCGGCGGTCGGTCAACCAGGCGCGAGATGAACTTGCGCTTAGTCGGTTGGAAGAGATCCGAGGTGTCATTGCCCTTTACAAGTCCCTTGGTGCGGGCTGGCAGGACGCCCCCTCGAGCCAAGAGGTCGCCCAATACGACAGTCTCCGGACCTCAGCGGCTCAATGATTGCATTGCCGTAAAGGAGCCTCTTGGCGGAGGTACGACATTAGTGGTGTTCGTGCCCCTGGCAGACGCCTCCGCTACCGCACACCTCGGCTTGCTCCGGGGCGCGGTTCCTATATGACGAGCTCGATCAGGAAGGGACCTTTGCGACGGTTCGCCATGGCCAGCAGATCGGCGAATTTTTCCATCGTATCCGCCTGCGCGGCCTCCACGCCCATGCCCTGGGCGATGCTGACCCATTCCAGGTTGGGACGGGTCAGGTCCAGCATGTCGATCGCCGTCTTGCCCGCGGCCGCGCCCACGCCTTGCAGTTCGCCCAGCAGGATGGCGTATTTGCGGTTGGCCAGGATGACGGTGGTCACGTCCAGCTGTTCGCGCGCCTGCGTCCAGAGCGCTTGTACCGTGTACATCGCCGATCCGTCCGCCTGCAGCGACACGATGCGCCGGCCCGGCGCGCCGATCGCCGCACCGGTGGCCAGGGGCAGACCGTTGCCGATGGCACCGCCGGTGATTTGCAGCCAATCATGCGGCGCGGCGTTCATGGTGCCGGGATAGAAGGCGCGGCCGAAGCTGACGCCCTCGTCGACGACCACGGCGTTCTCCGGCAGCAGGGCGGCCACCGTTTGCGCCACTGCCTCCGACGTGACCGCGCCGCGCGCGGGCTCCAGCACCGGGCGTTCGGCCAGGGGCGCATCCACGCGGGCATCCAGCGCGTCCGCCAGGCGCGTCAAGGCGTCCGCCAGATCCTGGTCTTCGCGCGCCAGCACATGGACCATGCAATCGTCCGGATAGAGCAGGGCGGGCTTGTCCGGGTAGGCGAAGAAGGCGACCGGCGCCTTGGCGCCTACCAGGATCAAATGCTTGACCCCCTTGAGCGCCGCGACTGCCGGTTCCACCGCGTAGGGCAGGCGGGTGACGGGATAGCGCCCCACGCCGCGTTCGACGCGGCCATTGGAACTGGGCGCCATGACGCGCGCGCCGGTCTTGTGCGCGATGCGCCCCGCCGTGGCCAAGGGGCCAGCCCGCAAGGCCGAATTGCCGACGAACAGGACGGCCGGCTCGCCGGCGCGCAGCACCCGCGCGATGGCCGCGACGACGCCTTCGTCGGCGCAGGGCGCCGGCGGCGGCGCCAGGGCTTCGGCCACCACGCCGCCGGGGTTCCAGCAGGTGTCGGATGGCGCGATCAGGGTGGCGATCTGTCCCGGCGCCGTGCGGGCAGCCTGGACTGCGGCGGCCGCGTCGCGGCCGATAGTGGCAGCGTCGGCGGCGGTACGCGTCCACCCCGATACGGGCCGTGCCCAGCCTTCGGTGTCCGCCGTCAGCGGGGCGTCCAGCGGACGATGATGCGTGGCCTGGTCGCCGACGATATTGACGATGGGGGTATTCGCGCGCCTGGCGTTGTGCAGGTTCGCCAGTCCGTTGGCCAGCCCGGGTCCGCAATGCAGCAGGGTGGCGGCCGGTTTGCCGGCCATGCGTGCGTAACCGTCGGCCGCGCCCGTAACGACGCCTTCGGCCAGCGCCAGTACGCAATGCATGCCGGGGATGCGGTCCAGCGCCGAGACGAAGTGCATCTCGCTGGTGCCTGGATTGGCAAAGCAGGTGTCGATGCCGCTTTTCAGCAGCGTGTGGACCAGACTTTCGGCGCCGTTCATATTGTCCTCATGGTGCGTTGCACGGAATGAGGGCAAAGTGTACGCCGGCGGGGTGGGGGGAGCGCAATGAGGGGACATCGCAGCTTGCAAAACGCCATGCGGGCAGGCCGCGTGGCGCCGGCTGGCGCTAGCGGTTTTCCGGCGCGGCCGGCGGGTCGTCTTCCAGCAGGGTTTCCCGATTGACCAGGCCTTCCTTGCCGTAGAACTTCACGCCGATGTGGATGCGCTCGCGGCCCTGCGCGCGCCGATGGCGATTGGTATCGCGCAGCGAATAGACGCAGCCGCAATATTCCTGTTGGTAGAAATTCTCGCGCTTGCTGATTTCGATCATGCGCTGCGAGCCGCCGCCCTTGCGCCAGTTGTAGGTCCAGTAGACGAGCTCCGGATAGCGGGCCGCCGCCCGCTCGCCGCAACCGTTGATCTGGTTCATGTCCTTCCAGCGCGAAATGCCCAGCGAACTGGTGATCGTGTCGAAGCCGTGCTCGTGGGCATACAGGGCCGTGCGCTCGAACCGCATGTCGAAGCAGGCGGTGCAGCGTACCCCGCGCTCGGGCTCGTTTTCCATGCCCTTGACGCGATCGAACCAGTTATCCATGTCGTAGTCGGCGTCGATGAACTCGATGCCGTGCTTTTCCGCGAAGCGGATGTTTTCCTGCTTGCGGATCTCGTACTCTTTGACCGGATGGATATTGGGGTTGTAGAAGTAGATCGCGTATTCGATGCCGGAAGCGTGCATGGCTTCCATGACTTCGCCGGAACAGGGCGCGCAGCACGAGTGCAGCAGCACTTTGCGGCGGCCTTCGGGCAATTGCAGTGTGGGGCGGACGAGTTCGGACATAGCGCTCATTATATTGCGTGCGGCGGCGCCGCTATTCCGAGGCGGGGACCGGGGCCGCCGCATTCGTCCCCAGAACCGCGTCCCAGAGGGCGTGTACGGCCTGCCGTTCCGCGGCCAGGACGGAGGGCTCCACGCGGGCCTTCTCCTGACCCTGCAGGCGCATCTGGTGTTGGGCACGGCGCAGCGTGCGATAGGCGTCGGCCGCCCGCGCGGCGATATCGGCATCGATCAGGCCTTCGCGCGCCGCGATGCCCAGCAGCGCGATGTTGCCCAGATTGGCCACCAGCACGGGGTGCGCGGGCGCCTGTGTCAGCACCAGGTACTGGGTGACGAATTCGACGTCCACCATACCGCCGCGGTCGTGCTTCAGGTCGAACTTGTCCGTCTTGTTGGGATGGCCGGCGCTGATCTTGTCTCGCATGGACAGTACCTCCTGGCGCACCGCCTGCGCATCGCGCGGTTGCAGCAGGATCTCCCTGCGCAGGGCCTCGAAGCGCGCGCCCACGGCGGCATCGCCGGCGGCGAAGCGCGCGCGCGTCAGTGCCTGGTGTTCCCAGACCCATGCATGCTTGCTCTGGTATTCGGCGAATGCCTGGACGGAAACCGCCAGCAGGCCCGCGTCGCCGTCCGGCCGCAGGCGCAGGTCCACTTCGTACAACCGGCCGGAAGACGTCATGGTGGAGAGCCATGACGTCATGCGCCGCCCCAGCTTGGCGTAGACTTCGGCCGCGTCCTCGCGCGGGTCGTCGTACAGGAACACCAGGTCCAGGTCCGACACGTAGCCCAGTTCCTTGCCACCCAGCTTGCCGTAGGCGATCACGGCAAAGCGCGGCACCGCGTCCGGCTGCCTGTTCACCAGCGGCCACACGCGACGCATCGTTTCGGCCAGCAGCATGTCGGCCAGGGCGGACAACTGGTCCGCCAGTTTTTCCACCGTCAGCTCGCCTTCCAGGTCCTGCGCCAGCAATTGGAAGCTGGCCTGGCGCTGGACATCGCGCATCAGGTTCATCTGCCTTTCGATGTCCGGGGTGCCGTCCGGCAGCCGGCAGGCATCCAGGTCGGCGGCCAGTTGGCGCGCCATCGCGGCGAAATCCAGCGGCTCGTGCAGCGTGCGCCAATCGATTAGGCTGTCCAGCAGCAGCGGGTGCTGGGTCAGGTATTGGGCCGCCCAGGGGCTGGCCGCCATCATGCGGGCGATGCGTGCCAGCGTGTCGGGGTATTCGGCGAGCAGGGCCAGGTAGGCGCTGCGCTGCGCGATGGCTTCGATCAGGTCGAACAGGCGCACGGTCGCGGCGACGGGCGCGACGGTGCGGGCCGCGGCCCGCATGGCCATGGGCAGCAGGATATCGACGCGCTGGCGGCTGGCCGGCGGCAGGGTGCGCAACCGCGGGCCGCCCAGCAGGGCGCGCGCGCGGCCGGCCAGCTGTTCCGCGTCCGCGCCGAACAAGGCATGGATTTCGTCCATCAGCGCGGTTTCAGGATCGCCGTCCTGCGCGGCGCTGTTCTTGCAGGCGGTCCGGCTGGCGCCGGCGGCATCGCCCGCTGTCGCGCCATTGCCGCCATTGCCGCCGTTTTCGCCGTCCCCCACGCCCGCCAGCCTGAAGGCGTTGCGGAAAGTCTCCTCCACAAAGGCGCGGTGCTCGGTCAGGGTGCGTTCGAAGGCGTGGGCTTCCAGGCCCAATGCCGCGGCCAGCGCCGCGCGCTGTGGCGGGTCGGCGGGCAGCAGATGGGTCTGTTCGTCCTCGCGGTATTGCAGGGCATGTTCCACCCGCCGCAGGAAACGATAGGCGGATTCCAGGCGCGCGGCGTCCTCCGCCGGAATCAGCCCGGCGTCGCGTTCGCAATGCAGGGCCGGCAACAGCCCGCGCACCTGCAGCGCCGGCATGCGGCCGCCGCGTATGAGTTGCGAGAGCTGCACGACGAACTCGATTTCGCGGATGCCGCCTTCGCCCAGCTTGATATTGAGCGCGCTGTCCATGCCGTTGCGGGCCAGCGCCCGCCGCTCCCAATCCAGGCGGATGCGCTCGCGCAGCGCGCGCAGGGCGGCCAATGCGTCGAAATCGAAGTATTTGCGATAGACGAAGGGCTGGCGCAGGCTTTCCATCTGGCGCAATTGCGGCTCGGGATCGCTGCCGGCGAAGGCGCGCGCGGGCATGGGGCGCGCCTTCAGCCACGCATAGCGTTCCCATTCGCGTCCCTGGCCCACCAGGTAGTGCTCGAAAGCGTCCAGGCTCCAGGCCAGCGGACCGCCGTCGCCGTCGGGCCGCAGCCGCAGATCGGTGCGAAAGACGTGGCCATTGGCGTCGCGTTCGGAAAGGACCGGCATCATGCGCTGCGTGAGCCGCCCGTAGAACTCGTGGTTGCTCAGGCGCCGCGGTCCCGGTGTTTCGCCTTCTTCGCCGTACAGCATGACCAGGTCGATGTCGGAGGAAACGTTCAGTTCCTGGCCACCCAGCTTGCCCATGCCCATGATCAGCATCTCTTGCGGCGCGCCGGTCGCGGGATCGATGGGCATTCCATGCACCGCGGCCAGGTCGGTCGCCACGCTGCGATAGGCATCGCCCACCGCCAGGTCAGCCAGCGCGGTCATCGCGCCGACGACTTCCTCCAGGCTGGCGACGCCGCCCAGGTCGCGTACCATCAGCGCGCAGAAGACGCGCTCGCGCAGCCGCCGCAGCACGGCGCGGCACTCGGCCACGGGCAGGACGGCATCGCCGCCGGCCAGGCCATCGCGCCAGGCGTGCAGGACGGCCGGCGTCAACGCTTGCGTGACACCTTCCTCGCGCAGCCAGGCATGCAGGTCGGGCCGGGCCTGCAACGTGCGGCGCAGATGCCCGGACCAGGCCTGGGCGACATCGAAGTCCGGGACCGGGGAGGCGGTGCCGGGATGTGGCGGGATGGCGGATGACGGCGACGTGGCGGGCGAAGGTGGGGGAGACATAGATAGATAAATGTTGCGCAGACGCGATGAAACATTTCGGGTATAAGGGGACGATACTGCAAGACCTATTTCCTCGCTCAACAAACGTGCGTTTGCCTATCAAATTACTCCGCGGTCTGCTCTGGAGTCTCTGGATCCTTTACGTCGCCGCCGCGGTGGGTTTGCTGGGGCTGCGCTATTTCGTGCTGCCGCGCATCGACCAATGGCGCCCGCAGATCGAACGTTACGCCAGCGATGCGGTGGGCGCCTCGGTGCACATAGGCCACATCGCCGCGGACTGGAGCGGCTTGAACCCCCGGCTGACGCTGGCCGGCGTCGGGATCGCCGATTCCCAGGGTGCCCCCGTGCTGACGCTGCCCGCCGTGGAGGCCGTGCTGGCCTGGCGCAGCATCCTCAGCCGCGAGCCGCGCCTGGTTTCCCTGCAGGCCGATGGCCTGGACCTGACGCTGCGGCGGGATCGCGATGACCGGTTGTGGGTCGCCGGGCAGTCCATCGATCTGGCACAGGCGGACGACAGCGATGCCAGCCGCTTCATCGCCCTGCGCTGGCTGGTCCGCCAGCGCGAAATCGTGCTGCGCCACGCCACCGTGCGCTGGGTCGATGAGGCGCGCGCGGCACCCGAGATGGTCTTGCAGGATGCCAGTTTCGTCATGCTCAACGGCGCGCTATCGCATCGCTTCGCGCTGCAAGCCCGGCCGCCCGACGCGCTGGCGGCAGGCCTGAGCCTGCGCGGCGAGGTCGAGCGCTCGCTTTTCAGCCGGCATCCCGGCGATCTGGCAAGCTGGCACGGGCAGGTTTATGCGGAGGTCGCCGACGGCGAGCCGGCGGCCTGGGCGCCCTGGGTCGACATGCCGCCGGTGCAGGGGCGCATGGCCACGCGCGCCTGGGTACAGGTCGATGGCCGCCGGCTGGGCACGGTAACCCTGGACTTGGTCGCGCGCCAATTGGGCTGGCGCTGGCAGGACGGCGTGGCCGCATCGGCGGGCATGGTGCGGGCCCGGCTGGAGGGCCTGCCTGGAGACCTGCTCGCCCAGGGGGCGCATCCGCCGTTGGCCCGCAGTGCCGACGGCGCCGGGCTTGCCCTGCGTGGGGAGGCCAGCGATGTCCGAACCGAATTGCCGGGTATCCTCGAACAGCCCACGCTGGCCCTGTCCACCGCGCGGGTGGACACGACTTTGCGCCGGGCGCGCAGCGGCGTCCTGGGCATGGAGCTGCGCGACCTGCAGGTGACGAACGACGACGTCGACCTGCGTTTGCAAGGCAGTTGGGAGGCGCGCGGTGAAACGGACGCGGGCACGGCCGATATCCACGGCACGCTGCGCCGCGCCACCATGAGCGCCATCCATCGATACCTGCCCATGGCCGTATCCCAGGATGCCCGGGAATGGCTGGCACAGGGACTGCAGGCCGGCGTGGTGCGCGACGCCGCCCTCGTGGTGCAGGGGGACCTGAGCGAATTTCCGTTTTCCCAGCCCGGCCAGAACGGCCGCTTCCATATCGGCGGGCCCTTCGTCGGCGCGACCGTGGACTACGCGCCGGCCGAGCGGGACCGCAAGGCGTGGCCCGCGATACTGGGCATGGATGGCTCCTTCGCCATAGATGGCGCCACCCTGACCCTGGAAGGCAAGCCGGGCGGCATTCTGCGGCCGTCCGATGCGCGGGATACGCCGCTGCGCCTGGGCGCGATCAAGGCCGGCATTCCGGACATGGAGAACAATGCGGAGCTATATCTGCAGGGCGAGGTGCAAGGTGCCGTGTCTTCATTCCTGTCGACGACCAATGCGTCGCCGCTGGGCGCCTTGCTGGAGAACCGTCTGGCGCAGGCGCGCGGTACGGGCGACTGGACCGTCGCGCTCGCGCTGCGGGTCCCTTTGCTGCATACCGACGATACGCGGGTGGACGGTTCGCTCTCTTTCAACGATAACGACTTCACCCTGTATCCGCAGTTGCCGACGCTGACGCAACTGCGCGGCATGCTGGAATTCACCGAAACGGATTTGCGCGCGCGCGATATCCAGGCCCAGTTCCTCGGCGGCCCGCTCAGGATCAACGGCGGCCTGCTGGACACCCGCAACGGGCTGCGTTTCGACGGCCAGGTCACCGGCGCCTCGCTGGCGCAGCTGGTGCACGCACCGGCGATGTCGCGGTTTTCGGGCCGTACGGCCGTGCGCGGCAAGCTCCTTTATATACGCGGCGGCCGTGTCGACGTCAGCCTGGAGTCCGATCTGGCGGGCATGGCCATCGATATGCCGGCGCCGGTCGGCAAGTCGGCTTCGTCCACGCTGCCCCTGCGGCTGCAATGGAGCCCCGCGACCAATCCCGGCAGCCGGGACCGCGATTGGCTGACCGCCAGCCTCGGTGAAAATATCAACCTGCTGCTGGAGCGCGATCCGGCGGAAAAGCGCTGGACGTTCGCGCGCGGCGCGCTGGGCGCCAACCAGCCGGCCACGTTGCCCGCGCAGGGCCTGAGCGTCCGGCTGAAACTGCCGGACATCGACGTGGATGCCTGGCAGGATGTGGCCGACGGTTTCGAGACACCGCCTTCCGGCACGGCACGCGGCAAGCGCACGCCCGCCCCGCCGCCCCTGCTGCCGCCGCCGGACCAGATCGCGCTGGAGACACCGCGGCTGCACGTGGCGGGGCTATTCCTGAACGATCTCAAGCTGTATGCGGTACGGCCCGCGCCGGCACAGTGGCGCGTCGACATCCAATCCAGGCAGGCCGCCGGCGCCGTTTCCTGGCGCGAAGCGTCCGGTGCCATCGCCGGCCAGGTCACGGCCCGCTTCAAATATCTGTCCTTCGGCGGGGACGGCCTGGAAAAGCCGTCCGACGACACGTCCTCCGGCGACGACCTGAAAGACATTCCCGCCGTGGACTTGCAGGCGGACGTGCTGCGCTTCTACGGCAAGGATCTGGGGACGCTGCGCATCGTCGGCACCAACGTGGAACGAGGGCAGCGCTGGCGCCTGGATACGCTGCGCATCGCCAATGAGGATGCCTCGCTGGACGCCACGGGCTTCTGGCGCCTGAGCGGCGCGGACCGCGGACTGACCGTGGATGCGTCGGCCAAATGGAGCGACTTCGGCAAGCTGCTGACCCGGCTGGGCTGGCCGGACATGGCCGCCGGCGGCGCCGGCTCCGCGGAAGGAAAACTGACATGGGCCGACCTGCCGTGGTCGCACAATGTCGCCGCCATCGACGGCGACCTCAAGCTGCGCATGGACAAAGGCCGGCTCATACATGTGAACTCGCGCACCGCGCGGCTGCTGGAGGTCTTGTCCATGCAGTCGCTGCAGCGGCTTGCCAAGCTGGAATTGAATCCCGCGAACCTGTTCCGCGACGGTTTTCCCTTCGATTCGATACGGGCACGCTTCAATGTATCGAAGGGCAGGATCTATACCGACGACTACAAGGTCAACGGGCCGGTTGCCGCCATCGTGCTGTCCGGGACAACCAGCATCATCGACGAAACCTGGGACCTGAAGGCGGTGGTGATTCCCAACCTCGATGCCAGCGGCGCGGCGGTGGCAACGGCGCTGGCGGTGAACCCGCTGCTGGGCCTGGGGGCCTTTGTCACGCAGTGGCTGTTGAAGTACCCGCTGGCGCGGGCGATGACGGTGCAGTATGCGGTGACCGGGCCGTGGAACGACCCCAAGGTCGCGCCGATCGACGGCCCGCTACCCGCGGGCGTCCTAGGCAACTCCGACGCCGCGCGCCCCCAAGACCCCATCGAACACTAATAAGACTACCCCCGATGCGCTTCGCGGGTGGGGCTTCCCCTGGTCCGCCAGCGTCGCCCCCTGGGGGGGAAGCGCGCAGCGCTTCGGGGTGTGGCAACCCACCACACCACCGCGCAAAAAAACAGGTGCGGCAGACCCGGGACGCCGAGGATCCGACTCCGCCGGTCCTCCAGCGTCGCCCCCTTGAGGGGGAAGCGCGCAGCGCTTCGGGGTGTGGGCACTCCACCACACCACCGCGCAAAAAACAGGTGCGGCAGACCCGGGACGCCGAGGATCCGGCTCCGCCGGTCCTCCAGCGTCGCCCCCCTGGGGGGGAAGCGCGCAGCGCTTCGGGGGGGAGCCTACTTCTTCATCATGTCGAAGAATTCGGCATTCGTCTTGGTGGCGCGCATCTTGTCCAGGATGAATTCCATGGCCTGGATTTCGTCCATGTCGTGGATGAACTTGCGCAGCACCCAGACCTTCTGCAGAAGCTCCGGCTTGATCAGCAGTTCTTCGCGTCGCGTACCGGACTTGTTCAGGTTGATGGACGGATAGACGCGCTTTTCGGCCAGGCGGCGTTCCAGGTGCACTTCGGAGTTGCCGGTGCCCTTGAATTCCTCGTAGATGACTTCGTCCATCCGGCTGCCCGTTTCGATCAGGGCCGTGCCGATGATGGTCAGCGAACCGCCTTCTTCCACATTGCGCGCGGCGCCGAAGAAGCGCTTGGGGCGCTGCAGCGCATTGGCGTCGACACCGCCGGTCAGCACCTTGCCGGAAGCGGGTACCACCGTGTTGTAGGCGCGCGCCAGGCGGGTGATGGAGTCGAGCAGGATCACCACGTCTTTTTTCAGTTCGACCAGGCGCTTGGCCTTTTCGATGACCATTTCGGCCACCTGCACGTGGCGCGTGGCGGGTTCGTCGAACGTCGACGCAACGACCTCGCCGCGCACGGTGCGCTGCATTTCCGTGACTTCTTCCGGGCGCTCGTCCACCAGCAGCACGATCATGACCGCGTCGGGGAAGTTCGTCGTGATGGCATGCGCGATATGCTGCATCATCACGGTCTTGCCCGACTTGGGGCTGGCGACGATCAGTCCGCGCTGGCCTTTGCCGATGGGGGCGAAGATATCCAGGATGCGACCGGTCAGGTTCTCTTCGCTCTTGATGTCCCGTTCCAGACGCATCGCCTGGTTGGGATGCAGCGGCGTCAGGTTCTCGAACATGATCCGATGCTTGATCGCCTCGGGCGCCAGTCCGTTGACCTTGTCCACCTTCACCAGCGCGAAATAACGCTCGCCGTCCTTGGGCGTACGCACCTCGCCCTCGATCGAATCGCCGGTATGCAGGTTGAAGCGGCGGATCTGCGAGGGGGAAATATAGATGTCGTCGGTGCTCGCCAGATACGAGGTATCGGGCGACCGCAGGAAACCGAAGCCATCCGGCAGGACTTCCAGCACGCCGTCGCCGAAGATCTGCTCGCCTTGCTTGGCGCGCTTCTTCATGATGGCGAACATCAGCTCCTGCTTGCGCAGGCGGTTGGCGTTCTCGATTTCCAGGGAGGCGGCAAGTTCCAGCAATTTGGAGACGTGTTGCGCCTTTAGTTCATTCAGGTGCATTGCGTTGATTTATCGGGGGAGGTAAAGAGAGAGAGGGCGGCGGGCCACGGACGGGCCCGCGCGAACGGAGGAACAAACGCTGTTTACAAGGCGCTGTCCAGGAAGGCGGTGAGCTGGGACTTCGACAGGGCGCCGACCTTGGTCGCCGCGGCCTTGCCATCCTTGAAAAGCATCAGGGTGGGGATGCCGCGGATGCCGTACTTGCCCGGAGTGTCGCCGTTTTCGTCGACATTGAGCTTGGCGATGGTGACGCGGCCCGCGTATTCCTTGGCGACTTCTTCCAGGATGGGGGCGATCATTTTGCAGGGGCCGCACCATTCCGCCCAGTAATCCACCAGCACGGGGAGGTCGGCCTTCAAAACGTCGGCATCGAAGCTGGCGTCGCTGACATGCTTGATTTGGTCACTCATGACTTTTCTCGTTGCTTTGCGGCGGGGAGGCGTGCTTCGACCCGCCACTCTTGAGTTGGCAGGATTAAAGCATACCACTGTCCATCCGAACAGGCGTCACCGGTTTTTGTGTAGGATAACCAGCCTTGCGGCAGGGGCGGCTGGCGCCGACAGCCCCGTCCCAGGGGCACGCACCCCGTCCGCCCAGGGTACGCCCGGCAGGCTGCTCAGGATCTGCGCATCCCAGTTCGCGGCGCGCCAATGCTGGGCCTTTTCTTAGAATGTCGGTTTTTTTCCACAGATGTTGGGGATAACTTGGCCACACCACGTTATACAGAGGCGTCCATCCGGGTCCTGAAGGGCCTGGAACCCGTGCGGCAACGCCCGGGCATGTACACCCGTACCGAAAATCCGCTGCACATCGTGCAGGAAGTCATCGACAACGCCGCCGACGAGGCGCTGGCCGGCAACGGCAAGCACATCCTGGTCATCATGCATGCGGACGGCAGCGTGTCGGTCGAGGACGATGGCCGCGGCATCCCGGTGGGCATGCACCCGGAAGAAAACGCCCCGGTGGTGGAATTGGTGTTCACGCGCCTGCACGCCGGCGGCAAGTTCGATAAGCAGGGGGGCGGGGCCTATGCGTTTTCCGGCGGCCTGCACGGCGTCGGC
Source organism: Bordetella genomosp. 11 (assembly GCF_002261215.1). NCBI lineage: Bacteria > Pseudomonadati > Pseudomonadota > Betaproteobacteria > Burkholderiales > Alcaligenaceae > Bordetella > Bordetella genomosp. 11. The sequence continues at coordinate 513,823 of NZ_NEVS01000004.1, forward strand.
GTCTCGGTCACCAATGCCCTGTCCACCCGCATGGAGGTCATCGTGTGGCGCGACGGCGGCGTCCATCGCATGGTCTTTCGCGATGGCGAGGTCGCCGAACCGCTCGCGCCTTTCAGCGGCGTGGCGAAGAAGAAGTCCGGCACCCGTGTGCGCGTCTGGCCCGATCCCGCCTATTTCGACCATCCCAACATCCCGTTGGCCGAACTGACGCAGCTGCTGCGCAGCAAGGCGGTGCTGCTGCCCGGTACCCGGGTCACCCTGACGGTGGAAAAGACGGGCGACAGCAAGACCTGGCTGTACGAGGACGGCCTGCGCGGCTACCTGACCGAAGCCCTGGGCGGCGCGGAGCTGATGATCCCGATGTTCGAGGGTAGCCAGTACGCCGGCGCGGACCACGACACCTTCGCCGAAGGCGAGGGCGCGCAATGGGTGGTCGCCTGGACCGAGGACGGCAATGCCGTGCGCGAATCCTACGTCAACCTGATCCCCACGCCGGCCGGCGGGACGCATGAATCCGGTTTGCGCGAGGGCCTGTTCGCCGCCGTCAAGAGCTTCGCCGAACTGCACAGCCTGCTGCCCAAGGGCGTCAAGCTGCTGCCGGAAGACGTGTTCGCGCGCGCCAGCTTCGTGTTGTCGGCCAAGGTGCTGGACCCGCAGTTCCAGGGGCAGATCAAGGAAAGGCTGAACAGCCGCGATGCGGTTCGGCTGGTCGGCGGCTTTACGCGCGGCGCGCTGGATCTTTGGCTGCACAGCAACGTCGAATACGGCCGCAAGCTGGCGGAACTGGCGATACGCCAGGCACAGGCGCGGGCGCGGTCGGCCCAGCGCGTCGAAAAACGCAAAAGTTCCGGCGTGGCCGTGCTGCCCGGCAAGCTTACCGATTGCGAATCCAGCGATGTGTCGCGCACGGAGGTCTTCCTGGTAGAGGGCGATTCGGCCGGCGGTTCGGCCAAAATGGGGCGCGATAAAGAGTTCCAGGCCATCCTGCCGCTGCGCGGCAAGGTGCTGAATTCGTGGGAAGTCGAACGCGACCGCCTGTTCGCCAATAACGAAATCCACGATATCGCGGTGGCCATCGGCGTGGACCCGCACGGGCCTGGCGATACGCCGGATCTCTCCGGGCTGCGCTACGGCCGCATCTGCATTCTTTCGGACGCGGACGTGGACGGCTCGCATATCCAGGTGCTGCTGCTGACGCTCTTCTACAAGCATTTCCCCAAGCTTGTGGAGGCGGGCAACGTCTATGTGGCGCGGCCGCCGCTGTTCCGCGTGGACGTGCCGGCGCAAGGCAAGCGTCCGCCGCGCAAGATCTATTGCCTGGACGCCGGCGAACTGGAGGCCGTCCAGGACAAGCTGCGCAAGGAAGGCCAGCGCGAAGGCAGCTGGAGCATCAGCCGCTTCAAGGGCCTGGGCGAAATGAGCCCCGAGCAATTGTGGGAAACCACCATGAATCCGGACACGCGCCGCCTGCTCCCGGTCAGCTACGGCGACCTGGATCCGGAGCAGACGACGCGCGTTTTCGACATGCTCATGGGCAAGGGGGAATCGGCCCAGCGCCGTTCCTGGCTGGAAGAAAAAGGCAATCTCGCCGAACTGGATATCTGATGGCGATGCCGCGCCGGTGCGCCGGCGCGGCATGGCAATGACGCGACACCATGACCGATAGCAATCAACAAGGCTTGTTCGATACCGACTCGGGCGACGCCGCCATCACCCTGGGGCGCTACGCCGAACAGGCCTACCTGGACTACGCCGTATCCGTCGTGCGCGGCCGTGCCCTGCCCGACGTGGGCGACGGGCAGAAACCCGTGCAGCGACGCATCCTGTACGCCATGCAGGCCATGGGCCTGGGGCCCACCGCCAAGCCGGTGAAGTCCGCCCGCGTGGTGGGCGATGTGCTGGGCAAATACCATCCGCACGGCGACCAGGCCGCCTATGACGCCATGGTCCGCATGGCGCAGAGTTTCACGCTGCGCTACCCGCTGGTGGACGGGCAGGGCAACTTCGGCTCGCGCGACGGCGACAACGCGGCGGCGATGCGCTACACCGAGGCACGCCTGACGCCCATCGCCCGGCTGCTGCTGGACGAACTCGAGGAAGGCACGGTCGACTTCGTGCCCAACTACGACGGCAGCTACCAGGAGCCGCAGATGCTGCCGGCGCGGCTGCCGGTCATGCTGCTGAACGGCGCTTCCGGCATCGCCGTCGGCATGGCCACGGAAATCCCCTCGCACAACCTGCGGGAGGTCGCCCAGGCCTGCGTGGCGCTGCTCAAGCACCCCACGCTGGCCGACGCCGAGCTCTACGCCATGGTCCCCGGCCCGGACTTCGCCGGCGGCGGGCAGATCATCACGCCGGCCGAAGACATCGCGCAGATCTACAACAGTGGCCGCGGTTCGCTGAAGGCGCGCGCGCGCTGGCAATTCGAGGAACTGGCGCGCGGGCAATGGCAGCTGGTGGTCACCGAACTGCCGCCCGGCGCATCGTGCCAGCGCGTGCTGGAGGAAATCGAGGAACTGACCAATCCTAAGGTCAAGGCCGGCAAGAAGGCCTTGACCGCGGACCAGCAGCAGGCCAAGGCCCAGATGCTGGGCCTGCTGGATGCCGTGCGCGACGAGTCGGGCAAGGATGCCGCCGTGCGCCTGGTCTTCGAGCCCAAGACCTCGCGCGTGGATCGCGACGAATTCGTCAATACCCTGCTGGCTCAAACCAGCATGGAAAGCAGCGTTCCGGTCAACCTGGTCTGCATCGGGACCGACGGCCGTCCGCGCCAGAAGCCGTTGCGGGAGATCCTGCTCGAATGGCTGGCGTTCCGCACGGACACTGTCATTCGCCGCACGCGCCACCGCCTGGACAAGGTCATCGACCGTATCCATGTGCTGGAGGGGCGCATGGTGGTCTACCTGAACGTCGACGAGGTCATCCAGACGATCCGGGAATCCGACGAGCCCCGGGCCGCGCTGATGCAGCGATTCAAGCTGAGCGAACGCCAGGCCGAGGACATCCTGGAAATGCGCCTGCGTCAGTTGGCGCGCCTGGATGGCATCAAGGTCGAGCAGGAGCTCGCCGACAAGCGCGAGGAACAGGCCAAGCTGCAGGAACTGCTGGACAACCCCTCGTCCCTGAAGCGGACCATCGTCCGCGAGATCGAAGCCGACGCCAAGCAATATGGCGACGAGCGGCGCACGCTGATCGAGGCGGCCGAGCGCGCGGTGATGGAAACACGCGTGGTCGATGAACCGGTCACGGTCATCGTGTCCCAGAAGGGCTGGCTGCGGGCCCGCCAGGGCCACGGCCACGACGCCACGCAATTCGGTTTCAAGCAGGGCGACGACCTGTACGGCGCCTTCGAATGCCGCACCACCGATACGCTGATCGCGCTGGGCGACAACGGCCGGGCTTATACGGTCGCGGTCGCCAATCTGCCGTCCGCGCGCGGCGACGGCCAGCCGGTCACCACCATGATCGACCTGGCTTCGGGCACGCGCATCGTGCATATGATCGCGGCCGCCGGCGACACCCGCTGGCTGTTCGCCACCCAGGGCGGTTTCGGCTTTGTCGCGCGCCTTTCGGACATGACCAGCCGCCAGCGCGCCGGCAAGCAGTTCGTCACCCTGGAGGACGGCGACGCGCTGTTGCGTCCGGTGCCGGTTTTCGACGGCGCACAACGCCTGGCGCTGTTGTCGGGCAAGGGCAAGTTCCTGCTGTTCGGGCTGGACGAAGTCAAGACACTGGCCGGCGGCGGCCGGGGCACCATACTGATGGGGTTGGACGGTGGCGATGTCCTCGCCCAGGTGGTTCCCATCGGCGCCAAGGGCCTGCGTGTCACGGGGATGTATCGCAACAAGCAGGTCGAAGACATCCTGACCGGCGCGGAGCTGCAAACCTACGTAGGCAAGCGCGCCCGCAAGGGCCGGCAGCTGGACGTGCGGCCCAAGCAGCCGGTGCTGTCGCCGGTGCTCTGACCGGTCGTTCCATCCCGGCATCCCGAGCCGGCGGTTCACGGGTGATATCCCGCGACCGCCGGCTTTTTTGTCGCCGTCGCGCCGTGCCGTCGTGGGGAAGGCCGACGCATTCCCGCCCCGCCTGATGGCGCAAGCCCGGCCCCCGCCAGGCCTTGGAGGGCAGGCGGGCCGGTATCCGCATGGCTGCGGCCGGGGCTTGTCAGCGCACGTTCGTTTGGCGCGCGAAGGCGGGGAACATATTCGCTGACAGGTGGCGTGTCGGAAGGTAAGAGAGGGTGAAGGTCGGTGCAAACCCGCATTTCGGGGTTCACAGGATCCGCTTGCACCCATATAATTCGTACTCAAATCAATTCAGCAGAATTTATTTCTGTATAAATTTTGCTTGGCAGACTAATTTCAGCACCTATGACTGAACACGCCCATCCTGAAACCGCCGTGCCGGCCGCGACCGCGCAGCAGTACGACCTGCGCATCCTGCGCGCGCTGCGGCGCATTACCCGGTCGATTGCGCTGCATTCGCGGCAATTGGCCGCCATCAGCCACATCACCGCGCCCCAGCTCATGTGCCTGCGCACCGTGATCGCGCTGGGCCCGCTCACGTCCACGGCCATCAGCCGCGAGATCCACGTCAGCCCCAGCACGGTGGTCGGCATCCTGGACCGCCTGGAAGACAAGGGACTGATTCGCCGCGAACGCGGCCGGGAGGACCGGCGCACGGTGTTCGTCACCGCGACCGTCGCCGGCATCGAGCTGGCCAAGCAGGCTCCGTCCCCCTTGCAGAAGCACCTGGCCGACGCATTGAACGCGTTGCCCGAACTCGAACAGGCCACGATCACGCTGTCGCTGGAGCGCATCGTCGCGCTGATGGAACAGGGCGGCCAGGCCGCACCGGCCGACGCGCACGACGCTTCTCCCATCCTCGATGTGCCGACCAGCGGTCCCGCGCCCGAATCGGGCCTGGTGGTATGAACAGGGCCTTCGATATGCGCGCGGCCACCCCGCTGGCCGCGCAGGAGCCCTCGCATCTGTTCCGGATTCCGCGCCCGCCCGATGGTGCCGTGATCCACCGGCTGGTGGGCGATTGCCCGCCGCTGGACCAGAACACCGTGTATGCCTATCTGTTGTTGTGCGAGCACTTCCCGGCCACCTGCGTGGTCGCGGAAAGCCCCGGCGGCAGCATCGACGGTTTCGTGTCGGCCTACGTGCCGCCGGGCCGGACGGACCGTCTGTTCGTCTGGCAGGTCGCGGTGCATGAGCGCGCCCGCGGCCAGCGCCTGGCCCGCCGCATGTTGCACGCGCTGCTGCGCCGTCCGGAACTGGCGGACATCCGCCATGTGGAAACGACCGTCGGCCCCGACAACCATGCGTCGCGCCGTACTTTCATCAGTCTCGCCGGCGACCTTGGCGCCCACGTGGCTGAACAGCCGTTCTTCGGCAAGCAGTTGTTCGGCCAGGCCGATCACGACGACGAGATGTTGCTCAGAATCGGACCGATCGCGTCGATTCCGCGCTGAGCGGATCGTCGCGGCATCCCCTTGACGCGGAAAGGCGCGCCGCCGTAACGGCGCTTCGCGTTTTCCCGTTATTCACCCTCAGTAAGGAGAAAACGATATGGACCTGAAAATCTTCGAGCGCATGGAGTCGGAAGTACGCGGCTACATACGGTCTTTCCCGGTGATTTTCAACCAGGCGCGCGGCTCGTTGCTGATCGACGAAGAAGGGACCGAATACATCGACTTCTTCAGTGGCGCGGGTACCTTGAACTACGGGCACAACAATCCGCTGTTCAAGTCCCGCCTCATGGACTACCTGGCTTCCGATGGCGTCGTGCACGGCCTGGACATGGCTACCAGCGCCAAGAAGCACTTCCTGGAGACGGTGGATCGCGTGCTGTTGCAGCCGCGCAAGTGGCAATACACGCTGCAGTTCACCGGCCCCACCGGCACCAATGCCGTCGAGGCGGCGCTGAAGATCGCCCGCCAGGTGAAAGGCCGCTCCAACATCATTTCCTTCACGCACGCCTTCCACGGTGTCAGCGGCGGCTCGCTCCCGGCCACGGCCAACGCCAAGTTCCGCGATGCGGCCGGGTACTCGCTGGCCAACACCACGTTCATGCCCTATGACGGCTATTTCGGCGCGGACGTGGACACCATGGCATACCTGGAGCGCATGCTGGACGATCCCAGCAGCGGCATGGACAAGCCGGCCGCCGTCATCGTCGAGACGGTGCAGGGCGAAGGCGGCGTCAATGTCGCCACCCTGCGCTGGCTGAAGGAACTGGAAAAAGTCTGCCGGCGCCACGACATGTTGCTGATCGTCGACGACATCCAGGTCGGCTGCGGCCGCACGGGCAAGTTCTTCAGTTTCGAAACCGCGGGTATCAGCCCGGACATCATCACGCTCTCCAAATCGCTGTCGGGCTTTGGACTGCCCATGTCGCTGGTGCTGATGAAGCCCGAACTGGATGTCTGGAAGCCGGGCGCACACAGCGGGACGTTCCGCGGCAACAACCTGGCCTTCGTTACCGCCGCCGCGGCCCTCGACACGTATTGGGCCGACCCGGCCTTCTCGCGCGAGGTCCTGCGCAAGGAACGCCTGGTGCGCGACTGGCTGGAAAACCTGGCGCACAGCTATCCCGGCAGTGGCCTGGTGGTACGCGGTCGCGGCCTGATCCAGGGCCTGGTGACGGCCGGCCAGCCGGAACTGGCCAACCGTATCGCGCGCAAGGCGTTCGAACGCGGCATCGTCATCGAAACATCCGGCGCCCACGACGAGGTGCTCAAGCTGCTGCCTGCGCTCACCATCGAAGACGAATTGCTCAAGCGGGGCCTCGATGCCATCGAGGCCAGTGTGGCCGAAGTGCTGGCCGAAACCGGGCAGTCTGCCCGCATCCTGAAATTCGGAGGAAAACGCCAATGATCGTACGCAACGTAAAAGATGTCGTCGGGACCCAGGACGAGGTCCGCACCGATACCTGGATGAGCCGGCGCGTGCTCCTCAAGAAAGACGGCATGGGATTCTCGTTTCATGAGACCACCATTTTCCCCGGGACGCGGACCCACATTCATTACCGCAATCACCTCGAGGCGGTGTGGTGCATCGAAGGCGACGGCTCGCTGGAAACGATCGCCGACGGCAAGCGCTACGAACTGGGGCCCGGCGTCGTCTATGCCTTGAACGACCACGACGAGCATTGGTTGTGCGGGGGCGAGAAACCGCTGCGCGTCATCTGCGTCTTCAACCCGCCGCTCACCGGCCAGGAAGTACATGACAAAAATGGCGTGTACCCCCTGCCCGAAAAGGAAGCGGCTTGAGCCGCCCACCCCTGCGTATGGAGGAAACGTCATGATTTCACCCGCCAAAGACCGATACGCGTCGCGCACGGATCGTAGCGCGGGCATCGTTGCCCGCCATGATCCCGTGGTGTACGGAGACGGCCTTTATGCCGATGCGCTGACGCCGGAACAGGTCCAGGGCTACGACCGCGACGGCTTTCTGATGCTGGAGAACCTGCTGCCCCAGGCCGAAGTGGATGCGCTGATCGCCGAGATCAGACGCATGTCCCGCGACCAGGCCATCGTTCGCCGCGAGGAATCCATTACCGAGCCGGGCAGCAACGCGGTACGGTCCATTTTCATGGTGCACCAGCTCAGCCCCCTGGTCGGGCGGCTGGCGCGCGATCCGCGGCTGATCAATGTGGCGCGGCAGATCCTGGGATCGGAGGTCTACATCCACCAGTCGCGCGCCAACATGAAGCCGGGCTTCAAGGGCAAGGAATTCTATTGGCACTCGGATTTCGAAACCTGGCACGTCGAAGACGGCATGCCCGCCATGCGCGCGCTCAGCTGCTCGGTGCTGCTGACCGATAACACCGCCTGCAATGGTCCGCTGATGCTGGTGCCCGGCTCCCACCGGCACTTCATCTCGTGCATCGGCGAAACGCCCCAGGATCACTACAAGCAGTCGTTGAAGAAGCAGGAGTACGGCGTCCCCGACCCCGTCAGCCTGCAACTGCTGGTGGAGCAGGGGGGCATTCAGGCGATGACGGGCAAGGCCGGTTCGGTGGTGTTCTTCGATTGCAACACCATGCACGGGTCGAACAGCAATATCTCGCCCTCGCCGCGATCGAATGTGTTCATGGTCTACAACAGCGTTGAAAACGCACTGGGCGCGCCGAAATACGGACTGGCGCCGCGGCCCGAGCACATCGCCACCCGGGCCGGCTTCAAGGCCCTGACACCGTTGGACACGCTGAAGCTGGTCGGCTGAAAACCGCCCTCGGGCAAGCACCGGCCGGCGCGGACGTTATCGACGTTCCGTGCCGGTTTCTCGACATCGGGCCGCATGGGTTTATTGCTATGCTTGCGCGGTTCCCTTGTCTCCGTCCGGTCCTTCATGTCTCTGTCCGTCCGCAGCCTGCACATTTATCCCGTCAAGTCATGCGCGGGCATCGATGTCGAGGCGTCGCCCATCGATGCCGCCGGTCTAGCGTACGATCGCCGCTGGCTGATTGCCGCCGGCGCCAGGTTCCTGACGCAGCGGCAGCTTCCGGCCATGGCGCTGGTGCGCACGGCCCTGACGGCGTCCCACCTGCAACTGACCGCCCCCGGGATGCCCTTGCTGGAAGTTCCCCTGGACGGGTCCGGCCTGGCCGGGCGCGATGAGCCGGTCACGGTATGGCGCGATACCTTCCCCGCGCGCGCCGAAAGCGAGGCCGCGGCGCAGTGGCTCAGTGCCTTCCTGGGCGTTTCCTGTCGCCTGTACAGGATCGATATCGCCGGCGCGGGCCGCGTCGTCAGCCGCGACTGGGTGGGCCGCTGGCGCCAGGAGCATGCCGACCTGGCGGCCGGTTTCGAGGCCAGTCCCGTGTTCGGTTTCGCCGACGGCTTTCCCTTGCTGATCGCCAACCAGGCGTCGCTGGACGAACTGAACGCCCAATTGCGGACCAAGGGCCACCCGCCCGTTCCAATGGATCGCTTCCGCCCCAACATCGTGCTCGCTGGCGAAGACCTCGGGGCATATGAAGAGGACCACGTGGCCTTGCTGGCGCGGGGCGACGATATCCGCTTCGCGCTGGTGAAACCGTGCACACGGTGCAGCATCCCGGACGTGGACCAGCGCACGGGGCAGCGGGGCGACGAACCCGGCCTGACGCTGACAGCCACGCGCAGCGTGGAATTGGGCGTCGTGTTCGGGCAGAACGCCATCGTCGACGCCCGCCCGGGCGCCGTCCTGCGCGTTGGCGACGAGATGTCGGTGGAATGGAATTTCTAGCGCGGCCACGAAGGCGGCCCGGCGGCACCCGGATGCGAGGGGCCGGCCAGTCGGGCTACGACGACCCCGAGAGCTTCAACCCCACCAGGCCGGTCACGATCAGGGCGACACTGGCCAGGCGCAGCCAGCCCAGGCCCTCGTCGAACAGGATGACACCGGCGATGAAGGCGCCCACGGTGCCTATTCCCACCCACACCGCGTAAGCCGTCCCGAGGGGCAGGGTGCGCATGGCGATGGCCAGCAGCCATACGCTGGCCACCATGCCGGCGATGGTAATGACGGACGGAACGATGCGGGTGAAGCCGTTGGTGTACTTCAGGCCCACCGCCCACACGATTTCACAGAGCCCCGCCAGGAACAGAATGACCCACGTCATGGACAACCTTCCGGCGCATAGCCTGCATAACGGCCCCGACTGCGCCTGCCCCGGGACGGCAAAAATTATAGAATGCCGGATTCGGTCCCGTTTCAGCCCCGTCACCGCTATCGCCGCGCCATGAGTTTCCAGGTCACCCTCACGCCCACCCAACACCAGTTCAAGGTTGAAGACGGGCAAACCGTCCTCGACGCGGCGCTGGCCGCCGGTTTTGTCCTGCCCTATAGCTGCCGCAGTGGTGCATGCTCCACCTGCAAGGGCAAGGTCCTGTCCGGCGAATTCGACGCCGGTCCGTATCCTGCCCAGATTCTGGCTCCGGAAGAGCTTGCCGCCGGCTATACGCTGTTGTGCCAGGCGCGGCCCGCTTCCGACCTGCTCGTGGAGTCGGCCGAGGTCCGCCTGGCCAGCGACATACAGATCCGCAAGCTTCCGTCCCGGGTGCAGGGCATCGAGCGCATCGTACCGGACGTCGCGGTGATCAAACTGCAACTTCCCGCGTCGGAAACCTTCCGTTTCCATGCCGGCCAGTACATCGAGCTCATCCTCAAGGAGGGGCGGCGCCGCAGTTACTCCATGGCGACCGCGCCGCATGCCGGCAGCCCCCTGGAACTGCACATCCGCCATATGCCGGGCGGCCATTTCACGGATCATGTATTCGGGGCCGGCGCCACGCAAATGAAAGAGCGGGAAATCCTGCGCATCGAAGGGCCTTTCGGGTCCTTCTTCTTGCGCGAGGATAGCGACAAGCCTATCGTGCTGCTGGCCAGCGGCACCGGTTTCGCGCCGATCAAGGCCATCGTCGAACACATGATCCACAAGCAGATCCGCCGGCCGGTCTCGCTCTATTGGGGCGGGCGCCGCCCGCGCGACCTCTACATGGACGCGCTGGCCGCTTCCTGGGCGGCCTCCGTGCCGGACTTCCGCTACATTCCCGTCATCTCCGACGCCTTGCCCGAAGATGGCTGGAGCGGCCGTACGGGCTTCGTGCACGAGGCCGTGATGCGCGATTTGACCGATCTTTCCGGTTATCAGGTGTATGCTTGCGGCGCCCCGGTCATGGTCGATGCGGCGCGCCGGGAATTTACCGCGCAGTGCGGCTTGCCGGCGGAAGAGTTCTACGCCGACGCGTTCACGTCCGAAGCCGATCTGGCCAAGGCGCGTCCGTGATGTCGGCGGATTGACATAGCAGCTTACAAGCAGATGGATGGCGATGCTTTTCAACGCCGGCGTTTCCATGCCGGCGCTGTGGGGCAGGGTAAACTTCCTTCCCAGGATTTCAACGGGATTTGACGTGCGCGGCTGAGGTCAGGCGTGCCCGTACCCAGGAGCTTGGCGCGAATGAGAATAGCGGTATTGGGAGCTGGCATCATCGGGATTTCCTCGGCGTGGTGGTTGCGCCAGGCCGGACACGATGTCGTGGTCATCGACCGGCGCACCGGTCCCGCGCAGGAAACCAGTCTCGCCAACGGCGCCCAGATATCCGTTTCTTATGCCGAGCCCTGGGCCAATCCGCAAGCACCCCTGAAGCTGATCAAGTGGCTGTTCCACGAGGACGCCCCGCTGCTGTTCCGGCCGCAGCTGGATTGGCGCCAGTGGGCATGGGGGCTGGCCTTCCTGCGCGAGTGCCTTCCCGGCCGGCTCGCGCCCAACATCCGCGCCATGGTGCGCATGGCCGAATACAGCCGCGCGACCTTGCGCGCGATGCGTACCGAACTGGGCATCGAATACGACCACCTGGAACGCGGCATCCTCAATTTCTATCGGGACGCCCACGAATTCGAGCTCTCGCAGAAGGCCGCCGGCGTCATGCGCGATTTCGGCGTGGAGCGGCGCATCATGACCGCCGATGAAGTGGTCGCGGTGGAACCGGCCCTGGCCTCGCAGCGCCACCGCATCGTCGGTGGCGATTACACGCCGGAAGACGAATCCGGCGACGTGCACATGTTCAGCGTCGCGCTGGCGCAGCGCTGCGCGGCGGCTGGCGTGGAGTTCCGCTATTCCACCCAGGTCACCCGCCTGGTGTCCGTCGGAGGCCGCGTCGACGCGGCAGAGGTCACCGGTCCGGAAGGCGTGTACGGCCAGATCCCCGCCGATGCCTTCGTCGTCGCCATGGGCAGCTATAGCCCGCTGCTGGTACGCCCGCTTGGCGTGCCATGCAACGTCTATCCCGCCAAGGGCTATTCCGCGACGTTCCCCATCGTCGATCCGGCGGCCGCGCCCACGGTCAGCCTTACCGACAGCAGCCACAAAGTCGTCTTTTCGCGCCTGGGCAACCGCCTGCGCATGGCCGGCACGGCTGAACTCGCGGGCTATTCCCGCGCTTTGAATCCCCAGCGCTGCGAGGCCATGACGCGCCTCGCGCGCGAGCTTTTCCCCGGCGCGCTCGACTTCGAGCGCGTCGCTTACTGGTCGGGCCTGCGCCCGTCCACTCCGTCGAACGTGCCCCTGATAGGCCGGACCCGCATTCCCAACCTGTACTTGAATACAGGACATGGAACGCTGGGTTGGACCATGGGGGTGGGTTCGGGCCGGGCTCTGGCCGATCTGCTCAGCGGACGCGCGCCGGAACCGGAGTTTCCTTTCATCGGTATGTAGACCTATGAAGAACTTGCATGAAGCGGGTCTTTCCCGCGCAATCCGCGCCACCGGGCGCGTATGGATCTTCGGCGCTGCGTTGATGGCGGCAGGTGTGGCGCATGCGGCGCCGGTGCAGATCCAGGTCTGGCACACGCTGACCGACGCCAACAAGGCGGAATTCGAAAAGCTGGTCAAGCAATACAACAAGGAACAAAGCGAGGTCGAGGTCCAGCTGCGCGATTTCGCCAACCCGCAGGCGCTGCAGCAGGCCACGGTGGCCGCCGTGGCCGCCAAGAAAGCGCCCAACCTGGTCCAGCTTGAGGACAACCATTCCCCGGAAGTCGTGGCGGAATACAAGTCCATCAAGCCGCTGTACGAGCTGCTGGCCAAGTACCCCATCAAGGACGCCACCTGGTTCCTGCCTTCCACCACCAGCTTCACCCGCGACAGCAGGGGGCGCCTGCTGGCCTTCCCCTACATGGCGGAAATCCCGATGATGTTCTACAACATCTCCATGTACAAGAAAGCCGGCCTGGATCCCAACCAGCCGGCGCGTACCTGGCAGGACCTGCAGGGCGAGCTCCTGAAGCTGCGCGATGCGGCCGATGTGGAATGCCCCTATGCCTCGAGCGACCAGGTCGAAGTCCATCTGGAAAACCTGGCACCCATCAATAACCAGCTTTACACCAGCAACGGCAACGGCGTCGAGGCGATCAAGGGCAAGCCCGTGCCGTCCTCGCTGGAGTTCGATACCCTCTACATGCGGCATGTTTCGCTGATGGCCACATGGAAGCAGTCGCTGCTGTTCACCCAGCATACCAACGACGACAAGCCGGACGAGGCCTTTGCCAAAGGGCAGTGCGGCGTGCTGACGGCCAGCTCCTCGGCCCTGGGACGGCTGCTCGCGTCCAAAGGCCTGAACTTCGGCATCGCCCCCTTGCCGTACTACGCGCAGGTCACCAAGACGCCGGGCAAGCCCTTTGTCAGTGGCGCCGCCCTGTGGGCCATGGAAGGCCACCCTGCGCCACAGGACAAGGCAACGGTGGAGTTCCTGGCCTGGTTGTCCAAGCCGGTCGTCGCGGCCGAATGGCACCAGAACACCGGCTACCTGCCGCTGACGGAAGCCGCATTCCGCGCTTCCGAGGTGTCCTTCTACAACCGCATTCCCGGCGCACAGGCCGTCGTGGCCAGCATGCGCGCGCAGCCTGCAGTGACCGCCCGCGGCTTCCGCGTGAACAACTACGATCGCATCCAGGCGGTGCTGAGCCGCCAATTGGATGACGCCTTAGACGGCAAGACGCCGCCGGTGGCCGCCTTGACCAGCGCGATCAGCCAGGCGCGTGTCATCGCCCAGCAACGCTGATTGCGGGCACGCCAGGCAGTGTGAATCCGGCGGGTGCATCCCGCCGGATTTTTTTTGCCGTACGCCGGCTATGCGTCGATGGCGCGCAGGTCGTCGACGTGGATCGGTTCAGGGTCTGCAGGAGGCGTGGCGTTCGCATCCCTGCGTAGATGTGCGTCTTGTTGGCTGGTCGTGCCCTGGGCACCATGGCTGTGTCGCGCCACTGTCGGCGCGCATCGCGGGGATCCGGCATGCACCGATTATTCAAGACGTTCTTCCTGTTGCCCTGGCTATCGGCCTGCGCGCCATCATGGGCGCCGGCCGGCGCGGCGACGGGTGGGGCAGGGGATAGGGGCGCGGCGCCGCCCACGGGACAAACACACGATTTCAATTGGCGCCTGTCGGGCGATCGGCAGGTAGCGCCCCTGCAAGTCTTCGACGACGGCCGCAATACCTGGCTGCAGTTCGCTCCAGGGCAAGCCATTCCGGCGCTGTTCGTCGAACACGACCGTACAGAACGGCCCGCGGCCTACGAGCGGCGCGAACCTTACGCGATCATCCGCGGAAAATGGCCTTCGGTCATCATGCGGGGCGGCACCCTGCAGGCTCGCGCCGATTATCTCGGCGTGGCTGCGCAACAGGCGGTGCCTGCGCCGCCCGCGGTCGCGCGCGCCGCGCCCGGGCCCGGGCAGGTTGCCGCCGCGCAAGGCTCGGTCGATTCCGCGGCCGGCCGCCTGTATCGAGTCGGTCCCGCCGATGAAAACATGCGGCGCGCGCTCGCGCGGTGGGCCGGCCTGGCGGGCTGGACCTTCCAGTCCGAACATTGGGCGGTGGATGTGGATATTCCCCTATCGGCCAGCGCGGATTTCTCCGACGATTTCAAGCGGTCGGTCCGCGCGCTCGTCGCGGCCACCGAGCTCGGCGAACGTCCGCTGCAGCCTTGCTTCTACGCCAACCAGGTATTGCGCGTCATTCCGCTGTCGCAGTCCTGCGACCGTACCGCCGCTCGACCGGGGGCATCGCTATGACGTTGGCGCCGCAATCGGCGCGGGCACGCATCGGCCGCCAGGCCGCCATGCTGGCCCTGGCCATGGCCAGCCCCGCCTGCGTGGGACCGGAACGCATCGCGGCGATACAGGATCGCGCAGCACGAACGCAGGCGCGCGGCGATGCCGCCCATGCCGGTTTTTCGCGTTCGCTCTCCGGGCGCGCATCCGATCCCGCCATGCAGGAAATCGCCAAGCCGTGGCTGGCGGGACGCGCGCGGCCATTGGCGCGCGAAGCGACCCTGCCCGCCGCGCTGCGCAAGAATGTCGATACCACCCTGATGTTCGCCGGCGGCCAGGCAGACCTCGCCGTGCTGGCGGACCGCATCGCGCGCGCCACGGGAATCCCCGTCAAGGTGCGGCCGGATGCCCTGCTGCCGGCGGAATTATTCCTCCCCCGCCTGGCGGTGTCCGGCGGCAGCGGCACGCCTTTTCCGGCGCGGGCATCCCTGCCCGACGGCGCGCAGCCCTTGCCGCGCGTACTGGACGCCCTGGCCTGGCGACTTGGCGTTTATTGGCGCTATCTGGAAGGCGTCATCGAGTTCTATCGCACCGAGACACGCGTCTTCGATATCCGTGCCCTGACCTTGAACGCGCGTGCCGATGCCCGTCTGGGCCGCGCCGCGCGGCCGGGGGATGAGGGCTTCGAGAATGCATCCAACACCACCTTATCCAGCGGCGAACACGACGCGATGGCTTCCGTGCGGGCGCGCATCGAGCCTTTCCTCACGCGTGCCGGGACCGTCACCGCGGCACCGGGGGCCGGCAGTTCGGTCGTGGTCAACGATACACGCGATGCCCTGGAACAGGTGGCGCGCTTCCTCGAACGCGAAAACAAAGCGCTGACGCGCCGCGTGCGGCTCGTGTTCGAGGAAATCACCGTGGTCGGCAAGGACCAGGCCAAGGCGGGTATCGATTGGAATCTGCTCTATCGAGGCACGCGCGCGGCCGTGTCGGCGGCGGCCGCCGGTATGGGCGGCGGCATGCCGGCAATGGCGTCCGCTGGTCTGCATGACGGGTTATTCGGCGGCACCAAGGCCATCATCGCCGCCTTGAGCGAAATCGGCACGATCGTCCGTCACAGCAGCGTTCCGGTATTGACGCTCAATCGCCGTCCCGTCACGCACGCCGTGCGCACCACGTTCTCCTATGTGGACCAGGTGCAGGGCGGCGTGTCAGGGCTCGTGCCGGCCGGGCAGACCGCCCATCACGGCTTGCTGCCGGCGGTATCGATCAGCCAGAAGCGCGAGACGGTCGGTTCGTTCCTGACCCTCGTTCCGGACGCCCAGGAGGACGGCCAGATCCTGCTTTCCATCGCTTACGACAACACGGTGGCCCAGCCGCTCAAAAGCCTGACCTTCGGCAAGCCCGACCAGCCGCTCGAAGTGCAGCAGATCACCATCGACGGCAACGGGATGGTGCAGCAGGTGGAGCTGCGCGCGGGACAACCGATGATCATTTCAGGCTTCGACCGGCGCGAAGACGAATACGACCGCCGCCGCCTGACGCCGGCAGCGCCCTATGCGCTGGGCGGCGGCGACCGTGCATCCGCGCAGCGCGCGACCACAATCGTCATTGTGACGGCACAGGTAGAGGAGGGATTCTGAACATGCCGACGCCATCCGGGAACCCGTCGCTTCCGCAAGCCCTGGGCGATCATCTGCTTGTGCCAACGCGTGACGGCGCGGTACTGGTATTCGGATTGAGCTGGTCTCCATTGATCGGCAGCCGCGTCGATGTGCTTGCGCGACGCAAGGCAAGGGAGAGCCGCGCCACGCATTATGTCCACGGCGGTGTGGGCGCGGCCGCGGTCGGCTGCGCGCGGCTGCGCGGCCGGGCCAAGGCATGCTACGCAGCCGCCCAAATTTTCGCGGCATTGCATGCGCATGGCACGGCGGCAGGGCTGCTGCCGCTGGACGACGGCCGTGTATGGCTGGTGGCCTCGCGCAACGGCGCCGTCATGGCACGAGGTGACCGGATCCACGCCAACGAAGCGCTGGCGCGCGAGGCACTGGCGGAGCTCGATGCGCTGCATCCCGGCCTGGCGGGGCAGGCACGAGCGCTATCGCTCGACGATCTCTCCGCGGCTGTCGACCCCGCCGCATGCCTCTGGCGGGTGGGGCAGCCCCTGGCAAGGTTGCCACTGCCGGTGCAGGGCTCGGTCCTTTTGATAGTGCTGGCGCTGCTGGGGCCGCCCGCATGGCGGGCCTGGCAGCGAGCGATGCCGGCGGCGGAACCTGCCCGCATCGACGCGGCCCAGGCTTGGCGCGATGCCTTGAGCAGGGCTACCGCTTCCGTGCGTATCCACGATGCGGACGAACTTGCCCGGGTCTTCGCCACGCTGCGGACATTACCCGTGGCATTGCGGGGTTGGACCATGCGTTCCGCGCGCTGCCGGCCGGAGGAGGCCGGCTGGGCCTGCTTCGCGCGTTATGCCAGGACGGCGCCGGACGCTACCAATCGGGCATTGGCTTCGCAGCTTCCCACAACCGTGAGGGCCAGCTTCGTTACGTTGAACGAGGCGCAACTTCATTGGCGTGTCGCCGGCAGCGCGGGCACATTAAGCCCGGACGACTTGTCGCAGCCGGCGCGGACGGATCTGGACTTCGCCAGCACGCTCCAGGCGATCGGTCCGGCGTTCGCCCGGATCGCCCTGGGCGCGCCCGCGGTGCTGGCGGTCGCGCCACCGCGCGATGAACGCGGAGCCGCGCTTCCCGCGCCGGCCGATCTGCCTCGCATGCGCCAACGCAACGTCGTGCTGCAAGGGCCGCTACGCTCCTTCGCCTTGTTCGCGAGGCCGCGCGCGGTGGCCTCATGGACCGGTGTCGGTCTCGAACTGTATGACGATCGCCGTCCGGATATTGCTCACAGTCCTTTGATGGCACAGCTGGAGGGTACCGTCTATGAACGCGAATGAGGTCTGCGGGCGCCGCCTGCGCCGGGGACTGGCGTTGATGGCCATCGCCGCGAGCTGCGCGGCGCGCGCGCAAGCGGATGTTGCCGCCGCCGCAGCGCCCGATCCTGCCGCCACCAGGGGATGGCCCGATGCGGACATCGTTGACGAACTCCTGCGTCGCGAAACCCGTGCGGCGCTGACGGCGCAGGCACAGCGCAGCGGGTCCCGGCATGGTGCGGTGTCGCCCATGCGTTCCGATGCGCCGGCCCAGGCCGACCCCGACCGCATGGACCTGGCCGCCATCTATGGCGTCGGTCAAAGGCTGGACGTCGAAATCCTCTTGAATGGACGCCGTCTGCGTTATCGGCATGGGCGCAAGTGGCCCGACGAGGCGCCAGATGGCGACGGTGCCTATACCTTGCGCGCGATACAGGGCCATTGCGTCGTATTCGATGGCAGCGGCGGCAATCGCCGCGTTTGCCTGCCGCGTGGCGGCTAGGGGGCGGCATATGCTGTTACGACGCCTCGCCATGCATGCCACCGCCCGCGCCGCGACGGACGCACCGCGCACGACAGACGCGACGATCCCGGCCGTCGCGACGGCCTCCGTTTCCCTGGCGGCCCCGGCAGCGCCAGCGGGATGCGGCGGGCCGGCCGGCAGGGCAGCCGCGCCAGTATTGGCAACCCAGGACGATATCGCGCGGCTCATCCCGGCATTCGTGCGGGCGGCGGGGGCGGATTTCGACCTCGCCGCCTTGTCGGGACGGTTGTGTCCGGTCGTCCTGCAGGACGGTACCGTGGCTATCTTCGCGCTGGCCGACTATGCCGGCGGCGATGAAATCGACGAGGTCGAACGCATGGTCCTGCGCCGCGGGCGGCGCCTGGCCTCGCCATCGCGCTATGTGCTGCCCGGCCCTTTGCTGCTCAGCGTGGCGCGCGGGCAATTGACCCTGCAGCGGCTGCGCGATCCGCGCGCCGTGCTGGCGGACCGGCACAAGTCCGCGCTGGCGGCTGGCTTCTGCGACATCGTCACCTGGGGTGTCCACCATCAAGCCAGCGATGTCCACTTCAATGTCCATCTTCGCAAGGCGGAATCGGAAGTCCGCTTCACGATTGCCGGTCGCTACGTCGCGCCATCGCGCTTTCGCCGTATGCCTACCGCGACGCTGATGGAAATGCTGTCCGTCGCATGGATGGATATCCGTGGCGGCAATGGCGCGGTATTCGACCCGCAGACGGAACAGCAGGGCCAGTTGCACATCCGGGTGGACGACCGGCCCGTCATGCTGCGGTGGGCATCGCTGGCGACGGACCGCGGCCCGGCGGTATGCCTGCGGCTGCTGCGCCTCGATATGCAGACGCAAGGTCTGTCGCTGCGGTCGCTGGGCTATCTGGACAGCCAGATCGACATGCTCGGCCATGCCTGCCGGACGGACGGCGGGGCGGTGGTGCTGGCCGGTGTCGTGGGTTCGGGGAAATCCACCACCATTGCCACGCTGATCCGCACCTTGCCGGACGACCGCAAGATCATCACGCTGGAAGACCCGGTGGAATACCTTATCGACAATGCGCTGCAGAACAGCGTGTCGCGCAACCTCGACGACAGCAGCGCGACGGCATTCGACGCCAAGCTCAGGACCGTCAAGCGGTCCGCGATGAACGACTTGCTCGTCGGTGAAATCCGCGATGCGGAAACGGGCCGGGCATTCATGGACCTGGCGGCTTCGGGCGTGAATCTCTACACGACCACGCATGCCGCATCGGCACTGATGATTCCCGAGCGGCTGGCGTCGGACTTCATTGGCGTTTCGCGTGACTTCCTGGCGACGCCGGGTGTGTTGAAGCTGCTGGTGTACCAGGCGTTGCTGCCGCGGCTCTGTCCGCATTGCGCCTTGCCCCTGGAAACCCTGCACGATGGACCGGACGGCGCCGACAGGCGTCAGTGGACGCACCGCTTCCTCCGCCTTTATGACTTGTGCGCGCAGGCCTTGCGCGTTCGCAATCGCGAAGGATGCCATCGCTGCGCCAACGACGAGCTGCCACACCTGAACGGCACGGCCGGCCGCACGGTGGTCGCCGAAATGATCGAGCCGTCGCTGGACGATACTTTTCTGCGGTGCGTGCGGCAGCGCGACAACCTGGGGTTGCGCCGCCATCTGCGCGGGCGGCGCGCCGCGCGTTTCGACAGTCCTGACATGGAAGGCAAGAGCGCCATGGAATGCGCCGTTTACAAGACGTCGACCGGTGAAATCGATCCGCGCGACGTCGAATCGCACTTCCAATCCTACGTTTCGGTCGAACGCGAGCGCGCCGTACCGGTGGGTGGCCATGGCTGACTGGCGCGCGATGGCCGCGAGAGCGGGAGATACATGGACGGATTTCGAGCGGATACGCCTGCGTTGCGATGCCTGGCGCTTTTCCGGCATGCGCGCGGATTACTACGATTACCTGGCCGACATGCTGGAAGGGTTGCAAGGGCGCAAGACACTGCGCGACCTGTTCGATGACGATGCCCGCCGCCATGGCGACGGCAGCGTGCGTGGGCGTCTGGCGCGGCGGTGGTCGCAGGCGCTGGAAGCGTGCGGCGGCGATCTCTCCATGGCGTGGACGGGCAGCATGCCGGCCGCGGAGCTGGCCTTGCTGCATGCCGCACAGGCCGGCGGCGCCGGCGCGCTCACCGAGGCGCTGCGCGACCTGGCGCGCGCGGCGCGCGTGGCCGAACAAGCCTCGCATACCTTCCGCGACACCCTGGTGGCGGGCATGGCCGCCATGGCGGTGGCGCTGGCTCTTGCCTGCGCCGTGCCTTATTTCACCGTCCCGCGCCTGCAACTGGTGTTTCAGGGAGTGCCGCCTGCCTATCACGGCATATTGACGCGCGGCTTGTTCGCGTTTGCCGAGACGGTCCGCCAGGGACTGCCGCTTCTTGCCGCCTGCGCGACCGCGGGCATCTGGCTGTCGTGGTGGTCACTGGACCATCTTGTCGGACCCTTGCGCAAACGGCTCGACACCTGGCCGATCTGGCGCTTGTATCGCGACGTGAACGCCATCCGTTTCCTCGCCATGCTCGCCGTACTGGTCCGGCGGCGCGGCAACGTCGATATCCGCTTGCGCCAGGCCCTGGCCATGCAGGCGGACCACGCCAGGCCGTGGTTGTCCTGGCATATCCGCGACATGGTCGCGCGTATCGACGCCGGCCTGGTTGGGGCGGACAGCTTCGATACGGGCATGATCGACCGCCGCATCTGGTGGTACCTGAGCGACATGATCGCTGCCCATGGCATGGCTCGCGGGCTGGACCGGGTAGCGGATCGCATCGAACGACGGGCGCTCGCTCAGGTCGTGCGCCAGGCCCTGGTACTGCGCTGGGCGCTGTTGCTTGGCGCCGTTGCCGCGGTCATCGCCCTGGCCTTGTGGCATTACGCCGCGATCGACGAGCTGCGCCGCGCCATGGTGCATGTCCACGCCGGCGGCTAGCTTGTCCGGCCCCCGGGATTCCGACCTTCCGAACCACACCATTGAAGGAGCCGCCATGTCCGCGTGCCGCCACCGTACCCAGCAAGGGTTCTCGCTTATCGAAGTCTCTATCGTGACCGCCATCGTGCTGCTCATCGCGATCGTCGGGATACCGGCCATCGGCAGCTACGTCGTCGAAAACAAGGTGCCCAAGGTGGGCGAGGAATTGCAGCGCTTCGTCGCGCGGGTCAAGGCCAACGGACAGGGAGGCGGCGTCGCGCCGTACCACAACCTTCATGGCGGAATGCTGGCGAATGCCTTGCGCGATTCCAGCATTTTCGCGGTTGAAGGCAGCGACGCGTCCGCCGTGGTGGCGCACGGCCTGGGCGGCAACGGCGCAGGTGGCAACGGCACCATCGCCGTGGCGCCTGCCTCCTTTGCCGGCGGCGGGCCCGGATCCGCCTTCACGCTGACGCTGACCAACGTCAATAACGCGGCTTGCCCCGGCCTGGCGTCGGTCATGCAACGGGTGTCCGAGATCATTGTCGTGGAAGGCGAGGGCGGTCCCGTCGTGGTCAAGGACACCAGCGCGTCGCCGCCCAGGCACTACGACGCCATGTTGGCGCAGGCCCAGTGCGCTCGCGGCGACGCCAATACCTTTGTCTTTACCGCGCGCTGACAAGAGGCGCCGGTATGTCCGCTCTTCATCCGGCATGCACGCACGGCGGCGTCCGCGCCCAACGCGGCTTCGCATTGCTCGAGTTAACGATCGCCGTCGCGATCGCCTGCGTGCTGGCCGTCTGGGCGGCCAACCGCCTGGTCCGCGACGTGGAGGGTGTCGCCGAGCGGGCCGCGGGCCTGTGGCTGCTTGATATCCGCCGCGCCCTGGACGGCATGCTGGCGCGCCACGGCGACACGCTGGCCGACGGCGGCGCGCTGGTGGACGACCATGGCGGGGCGGTATATGCCGATCCGTGGGCCCCCACGCTGTCCGAGCTGAAGGCGCAGGGCCACCTCGCTGGCGCTGTTCCCGAGCACGGTCCCCTCGGCATGCGGGTCGCCATCAAGTTGTGGCGCGACGGCGACTGCCCCGGTGCGGGGTGCCGCATCGAGGCCCTTGCGTACACCGGCGTCTTTCCCCCCGCGGCAAGCCGTGCCGCGGCGTCCGTTTTGCCGGACCCGACCCGTCTGGCCGGCGTGCTCATGGCGGCCGGCGGGGCGGGGGCCAGCGTGTCGGAACTGGCGCCGGATCGCCTGCGCGGCGCGGCGTTCGATCTGCCCAACCCTCCCGCGCCGGGCATGGCGGCCCTGCCCATCGGCACGGTCGCCGTGCGCGCCGGCCGCGAAGCCGCCGATGCCCACCGCTATCTGCGGGCCCGCGACGCCCGCGATCCGCAATTTCGCGGCGACGTTTCCACGGCCGGCACGCTTTCCAGCCGCCGGCTGGTCGCCGGCGAGCACCTGAAACTGGACGGAAAGGCTGTCCCCGGCGAACCCTGCCCGGAAAACGGCCTGCTCGCGCGCGATACGGACGGCAGCCTGCTTAACTGCGTGGCCGGCACGTGGGCGCCGCCGGGGGGCTTCGGCGGCGCCTACGCGACCAATACCGGGACCGGCTGCGACATGCCGGGCCGGTCCGCGCCCAATCCGAGAACCGGGGCGTGTTCATGCCCGCCGGGGTATCGGGCCGTCATGGTCGCCTCCGGCGGCGAACGGGACGCCGACGTTGGCTGGACCGAAGGCTATGTATGCCTGCGTTGAAAAACGGCCGGAAAACCGGCAATCGACTGCGCCGCCCATGCGCGGACACCCACCACCGGCGAGCGGACGTCCTGGCCGACGGCGCCTACCCGAGTCGTTACAGTCTTCAAACGGACGCAACCCTCTATAATCAAAAATTCGCCTTATGCCGACCGATTCATCCGCGATGAAATCCTCCGAGATCCGTCAGAAGTTCCTGCAGTTCTTCCAGTCCAAGGGGCACACGATCGTCCCCTCGTCGTCGCTCGTCCCCGGCAACGACCCCACCCTGCTGTTCACCAATTCGGGCATGGTGCAGTTCAAGGACGTGTTCACCGGCAAGGAAACGCGCGGCTATACGCGGGCGACCTCGTCGCAGCGCAGCGTGCGTGCCGGCGGCAAGCACAACGACCTGGAAAACGTCGGCTATACGGCGCGGCATCATACGTTCTTCGAGATGCTCGGCAACTTCAGCTTCGGCGACTATTTCAAGCGCGACGCGATTCACTACGCCTGGGAGCTTCTCACCACCGTCTACAAGCTGCCGGCCGAGAAACTCTGGGTCACGGTCTATCACGAGGACGACGAGGCCTACGATATCTGGGCCCGGGAAATCGGCGTTCCCGCCGAGCGCATCGTTCGTATCGGGGACAACAAAGGCGCACGCTACGCCTCGGACAACTTCTGGCAGATGGCCGAAACCGGCCCTTGCGGTCCGTGCTCGGA
Source organism: Bordetella genomosp. 11 (assembly GCF_002261215.1). NCBI lineage: Bacteria > Pseudomonadati > Pseudomonadota > Betaproteobacteria > Burkholderiales > Alcaligenaceae > Bordetella > Bordetella genomosp. 11. Next base: position 537,218 of record NZ_NEVS01000004.1, read on the forward strand.
GATTTTCTACGATCACGGCCCGGATGTCTGGGGCGGCCCCCCGGGCTCGCCCGAAGAGGACGGTGACCGCTACATCGAAATCTGGAACCTGGTGTTCATGCAGTTCGAGCGCGACGCCGCGGGCAATATGTCCAAGCTGCCGAAGCCCTGCGTGGATACCGGCATGGGCCTGGAGCGCATTTCCGCCGTGCTGCAGGGCGTGCATTCGAACTACGAGATCGATCTGTTCCAGAAACTGATCGCCGCCGCCGGGCGCGAAACCGGTGTGCGCGATCTCGCGGACAATTCGCTGAAGGTCATTGCCGACCATATCCGCGCCTGTTCCTTCCTGATCGTCGACGGCGTCATTCCCAGTAATGAAGGGCGTGGCTACGTGCTGCGCCGTATCGTGCGCCGGGCCTTGCGACACGGATACAAGCTGGGCCAGACCAAGCCTTTCTTCCATCGCCTGGTGCCGGACCTGGTCGGCGAAATGGGCGACGCCTATCCGGAGCTCGCGCGGACCGCGGAGCGCGTGGCGCAGGTGCTCAGGCAGGAAGAGGAACGTTTCGGCGAAACCCTCGAAAACGGCATGAAGATCCTGGAGGGCGCGCTCGCCGGCGTACCCAAAGGGGGACAACTGGACGGCACGACGCTGTTCACGCTGTACGACACCTATGGTTTCCCGGTCGACCTGACCGCCGATATCTGCCGCGAACGCGGAGTCGAAGTCGACCTGCCCGGCTTCGATGCCGCCATGGCGCGCCAGCGCGAGCAGGCGCGCGCCGCGGGCAAGTTCAAAATGGCGGAAGGCCTGGCCTACGAAGGCGCGGCCACCCGTTTCGAGGGCTATGACAACATCGAGCTGGACGACGTGCGCGTCGTCGCGCTGTACGCGGACGGCACGGCCGTAGAGCGCATCGAGGCCGGCCAGGATGCCGTGGTCGTGCTGGACGCCACGCCTTTCTACGCCGAATCCGGCGGCCAGGTGGGCGATACCGGCCTGCTGGAAGCGGTGGGCATGCGTTTCGCCGTGGCCGACACGCAGAAAATCCAGGCCGGCGTATCGGGCCACCATGGCAGGCTGGAATCCGGCCGCCTGGCCGTCGGCGACACCGTCCTGGCGCGCGTGGATGCGGTGCGGCGCGCGCGCACCGTGCGCAACCACTCCGCCACGCACCTGATGCACAAAGCCTTGCGCGAGGTCCTGGGCGCCCACGTGCAGCAGCGCGGCTCGCTGGTCGATCCCGACAAGACCCGCTTCGACTTCGCCCACGATGCGCCCATGACGGCCGAGCAGATCGCCCGCGTCGAAGCCATCGTCAATGCGGAAGTCCTGGCCAACCAGCCCGCACAGTCGCGCGTGCTGCCCTATGACGAAGCGGTCAAGGGGGGCGCCATGGCGCTGTTCGGCGAAAAGTACGGCGACACGGTGCGGGTCCTGGACATCGGCTTTTCCCGCGAATTGTGCGGCGGCACGCACGTCTCGCGCACCGGCGACATCGGCATGTTCAAAATCATCGCGGAAACCGGCGTGGCTGCTGGCGTGCGCCGCGTGGAAGCCATCACCGGCGACAACACGCTTGCCTGGGTGCAGGGCCAGACGGCCCTGCTGAACCGCGCGGCCGCCGTCCTGCGCACGCCGGCGGCGGATCTTCCCGATCGCATCGCCCAGGTCCAGGAACAGATCAAGTCCCTGGAAAAAGACCTGGACCAGGCGCGCAGCCGCCTGGCGGCCAGCGCCGGCAACGACCTGGCCGCTCGCCAGACCGTCGAGATCAAGGGCATCAAGGTGCTCGCGGCGGGCATCGACGGTGCGGATCCCAAGGCGCTGCGCGGCATGGTCGACCAGCTCAAGGACAAGCTCAAGCCGGCCGTCGTGCTGCTGGCGGCCGCTGCCGACGGCAAGATCAGCGTGGTCGGCGGCGTCACCGCGGACCTGACCGACCGCATCAAGGCCGGCGACCTGGTGGGCTTCGTCTCGACCCAGCTCGGCGGCAAGGGGGGCGGCCGTCCGGATATGGCCATGGGCGGCGGCAGCGATACGGCCGCCTTGCCGGCGGCCATCGCCAGCGTGCGGTCGTGGGTGGATGAACGGCTGTGACGCGCGATAGCCTTCCCGCACAGGAGCCGGACGCGGCCGTTCCGGCCGCGGGGCCCGTCACCGCGCCCGCCGCGGATCTCGAAATCGACGCCACGGGCCTGGCCTGCCCGCTCCCCATCCTGCGGGCGAAAAAGGCGCTGGCCCAGTTGGTCAGCGGCCAGGTCCTGAAGGTCACCACGACGGACCGCAACGCCATCCGCGATTTCCAGGCCTTCTCCAGGCAAACGGGCAATGCCTTGCTGCTGCAGGAAGAAAACGCCGGGCAGGGCGTGCATTACCTGCGCCGCCGCTAAGGTCCGCGCCCGAAAATCCGCGGCATCGCCGGGATCGCTCGGCGCTGGCGGGCAGGGCGCTCCGGATGTAGAGTAGGCTGTCTCTGGCGCTTTCACCGTCCGCGCCAGGACATTTGCCATCCCCGGCGTCCCGCCGCCACTCGGCCGGATAACGGGGACGTCGCAAAGCGCGGCCTTGCCGCGACAATATTGAGCCAAATCGCCCGGCCCATTTGCCGGGATACGCTCAGGGTGCTAGAATCTACTGTTTTTCACAACCAATTCAAGGGATTACCTATGCTGGTGATTCGTCTGGCCCGCGGCGGGTCGAAAAAACGTCCGTTCTACAACCTGGTGGCGACCGATTCGCGTAACCGCCGCGACGGCCGTTTCGTCGAGCGCGTTGGCTTCTACAACCCGGTCGCCAACGAAGGCACGGAAAAGCTGCGTATCGCCATGGACCGCGTCCAGTACTGGACTGGCAACGGCGCTCAGCTGTCGCCCGCCGTCGCGCGCCTGGTCAAGGATTACTCGGCCAAGGTTTCGGCTTCGGCCTGATACCTGCCCGTGCCTGTGAACAGGGCGGGGCACACTGCCTTCCGCCTGGTTCCATGACCCGCGCCGCGCAATGAGCAACATCGCATCACCTGCTGTTGCGCCCCCCGACCTGGTCGAACTCGGGCGCATTGTCGCGGCCTATGGGGTCAAAGGTTGGGTCAAGGTCCAGCCTCACTCTGCTGACGCGGACGTCCTTCTCGCCATCGCGTCAGGTTCATCCGCCAAGTCTTCGTCCGCGTCGACCTGGTGGCTGATCCGTCCCGCGCCGCCCGGTACGCTGGGCGCCTCGTCGGGGAAATCCGCTCCTGCGCATTCGTATGCCATCAGGTCCGCGCGCTCGCATGGTTCGCATGTCGTCGCCCAGCTCGAAGGCGTGGACGACCGCGATCAGGCCGAGGCGTTGAAAGGCATGGCGGTGTGCGCGCCACGCAGCGCTTTTCCGGCGCCTGACGAAGACGAATACTACTGGGTCGATCTGATCGGCTGTACCGTCTATGGCGAAGACAACGGCGCGCCGGTCCTGATGGGCACTGTCGACGAAGTCGTCGACAACGGCGCGCATGCCATCCTCAAGGTGCGGCGCCAACGTCCTGGCGGGCAGGGCCAGCAAGCCGAGCCCCTGCTCGATTCCAAAGGACGGCCTGTCGAAGTCCTGGTGCCTTTCGTTCACGCGCACATACGCGCAGTCGACCTGGCCGGTCGCCGTATCGATACCGATTGGCCCCTGGATTTCTGATGCGCTTCGACGTCATTAGCCTGTTCCCGGACATGTTCGCCGTGGTGCGGGATCTGGGCGTGACCGGCCGCGCGCATGGACAGGGGCTATGGAATCTGCAGGCCTGGAATCCCCGCGATTTCACGCACGATGCCCATCGCACCGTGGACGATCGTCCTTATGGGGGCGGACCGGGCATGGTGATGATGGCCGCGCCGCTCGCGGCTGCCGTGCAGGCGGCGCGCGCGCGCCGCGCCGCCGATGCGCTGGAGCCGGCGCCCGTGATCCTTCTCTCGCCCACCGGGCGCCGGTTCGACCAGCCGCGTGCCCAATCGCTTGCCGCGTCGGCCGGCGCCGTGCTGATCTGCGGGCGCTATGAAGGCGTGGACCAGCGCTTCATCGATCGCCACGTCGACGAAGAGCTGTCGCTGGGCGACTTCGTGATGTCCGGCGGCGAGCTTGCCGCCATGGCCATCGTGGACGCCACCGTGCGCCTGTTGCCGGGCGTCCTGAACGACGACGAATCGGCCATACAGGACTCCTTCAATCCCGCCTTGTCGGGGCTGCTCGACAGCCCCCATTACACTCGGCCGGAGATCTATGAGGGCGAGGCGGTGCCCGCGCCGTTGTTGTCCGGACATCATGCGAATATCGCGCGCTGGCGCCGGGAGCAGTCCCTGCGCCTGACGGCCGAGCGCCGTCCCGACCTGATCCAACGCGCGCGCGAACAAGGCTGGCTGACCCCGCAAGACGAGCGTTTTCTGAAAACGCTGGGGCCGGGCGCCTAACGGGCACTTGTGCCTGGCGGGGCGGCTTCGCCTCCGGTGCCTGCCCCACAGCGATGGGGTGGATGGCGAATGCCCCCGACGGGATAGGACCGCCTGCATATGCAGGCGGCCGCGACCCCGGGCCAGGGCTCCGCGCCCCCGGCGTCAGGCCGCCAATTTGCCGCGCTGCTCGCGCACCTTGGCCAGGGTTTCCTCGAACTGCCCCAGGCGCGCCTTTTCCTGCTCCACCACGGCCGCGGGCGCCCGTTCCACGAAGCTGGCGTTGGACAGCTTGCCATTCGCCTTGGCGATCTCCCCTTGCAGCCGGGCAATTTCCTTGTCCAGCCGCGCGCATTCCGCCGCGACGTCGATCTCGACGTGCAGCATCAATCGCGCTTCGCCGACGACTTGCACTGGCGCGCCCACGTCGGGCAGGGTGGCAGCCACATCGACCTGCGTCAGGCGCGCGAGCGCCGCCAGATACGGCGCATTGCGGGTCAGCAGCTCCGCCGGACCATGCGCGATCAGCGGCACCTTCTGCGCCGGCGACAGATTCATTTCGCCGCGCAATGCCCGTACGGCCTCGATCTGCGCTTTCAGTTCGGCGACGGCGGCTTCGGCCTGCTCGTCGCGCGCCGCGGGGTTGGGCCGCGGATAGGGTTGGACGCTGATGCTGGCGGCCGCGCCCGGTTGCCGCTTGCCCGCCACCACGGAGACCTTCTGCCACAGTTCTTCCGTGATGAAGGGGATGATGGGATGCGCCAGGCGGAGCACCGCCTCCAGGACGCGGATCAGCGTGGCGCGGGTGGCGGCCTGCTGTGCCGGCGTGCCGGTCTGCAGCTGCACCTTGGCAAGCTCCACGTACCAATCGCAGTATTCGTCCCAGATGAAGCGGTACAGCGCGTTGGCGATATTGTCGAAGCGGTAATCGGCGAATCCGCGCGCGACCTCGGCTTCCAGTTCCTGCAGCTGGCTGACGATCCAGCGGTCGACGAAGCTGGGTTCGCCGGCCGTCGCCGTTACCTCGTGGCCCTCGGTATTCATCAGCACGAAACGCGTGGCGTTCCACAGCTTGTTGCAGAAGTTCCGATAGCCTTCGCAGCGCTTCAGGTCGAAGTTGATATTGCGACCCAGCGTCGCGTAGGCCGCCATCGTGAAGCGCAGCGCATCGGCGCCGAACGCCGGAATGCCGTCCGGGAATTGCTTGCGGGTCGCTTTCTCGATGCTGCCCGCCTGCTTGGGATTCATCAGGCCATAGGTGCGCTTGGCGACCAGCGTTTCCAGGTCCACGCCGTCGATCAGGTCCACCGGATCCAGCGTATTGCCTTTGGATTTGCTCATCTTCTGGCCCTCCGCGTCGCGGATCAGGCCGTGCACGTAAACGTGCTTGAAGGGGATCTCGCCGGTCAGGTGGGTCGTCATCATGACCATCCGGGCAACCCAGAAGAAGATGATGTCGAAGCCCGTCACCAGCACGCTGGAAGGCAGATAGCGGGCCAGGTCCGGGGTTTTTTCCGGCCAGCCCAAATCGGTGAACGGCACCAGCGCCGACGAGAACCAGGTATCGAGGACGTCGGGATCGCGTTCCAGCGGTCCTTCGATCCCCGCGGCACGGGCCTGTTCCAGGGCCTGCTCTTCATTGTGCGCGACGAAGATGGTGCCGTCCTTGGCGTACCAGGCTGGAATCTGATGGCCCCACCACAGCTGGCGCGAAATGCACCAGTCCTGGATGTTGTTCAGCCACTGGTTGTAAATGGTGGTCCAGTTTTCGGGGTAGAAGGTCACGCGGCCTTCGGCCACGACTTCCAGCGCGACCTGTGTGATGCTCTTGCCGGGGTGCAGCGTGCCTTCGGGCGCCGGCTTGCTCATCGCCACGAACCATTGGTCCGTCAGCATGGGCTCCAGCACCACGCCTGTGCGGTCGCCCTTGGGCTGCATCATCTTGTGCGCTTCCACGCCTTTCAGGTAGCCGTTCGCTTCCAGTTCGGCCACCACCGCCTTGCGCGCTTCGTAACGCTCCAGTCCGCGGAACTGCGCCGGACCGTTTTCGTTGATGTGCGCGTCCGGCGTGAAAATCACGATCAAGGGCAGGTTGTGCCGCAGCGCGCAGGCGTAGTCGTTGAAATCGTGCGCGCCCGTGATCTTGACCACTCCCGTGCCGAAGTCCGGATCGACGAAATCGTCGGCGATGATGGGAATATTGCGGTCGCACAGGGGCAGCTCGACCAGCTTGCCGACCAGGTGGCGGTAGCGCTCATCGCCAGGGTGCACGCAGAGGGCGCCGTCGGCCAGCATGGTTTCGGGCCGTGTCGTCGCGATGGTCAGCCCGCGCAGGGTGACCGTGTTGCCCTCGCGGTCGACGATGGTCTGGGGGCCGTCGACGAAGGGGTACTCGATGCGCCACATATGGCCTTCGGTTTCCTCGGACTGCACCTCCAGGTCGGACACCGCGGTAAGCAGCTTGGGGTCCCAGTTGACCAGCCGCTTGCCGCGGTAGATCAGGCCTTCCCGGTACAGGCGGACGAAGGTCTCCACCACGCCGCGCGACATACGCTCGTCCATGGTGAAGTATTCCCGGCTCCAGTCGGCCGAGGCGCCCAACCGGCGGACCTGCCCGGTGATCGTGCTACCGGATTGCTGTTTCCATTCCCAGATCCTTTCAATGAACTTTTCACGGCCGAGGTCGTGGCGCGAAATGTGCTGCGCATCCAGCTGGCGCTGGACGACGATCTGGGTCGCGATACCGGCATGATCCGTCCCCGGTATCAGCACCGTGTCCGCCCCCAGCATGCGATGGTAGCGGGTGAGCCCATCCATGATGGTCTGGTTGAACGCATGCCCCATGTGCAACGTTCCCGTCACGTTGGGTGGGGGAAACTGGATGGCGTAGCTGCCCGCGGACGCATCGCCCTGGACATGCCGGCCCCCTTCGAAGTACCCGCGCCGGTCCCACTCGGCGTACCAGCGCGCCTCGATTTCGGCGGGTTCGAAGCTTTTGGATAGTTCTTGCGACTCGTTCTGGGGTGCGGCTTTGTTCATTGCACGGTTCCGGCTGACTGACGGCCCCGGGCCGTTTCGCACGGGGCAAACCGTCAATTTTAAGATGTAGACGCCAATCGCGGCATGCTAGAATGTCCGGTTACTGTAAACCACGTAGAAGTCCCTGTTTTTATTGGAGTTTTCATGTCGATCGAACGCACCCTCTCGATTATCAAGCCCGACGCCGTGGCAAAGAATGTTATCGGCCAGATCGTGGCCCGTTTCGAGCAGGCCGGCCTGAAGGTCATCGCCGCGCGCATGCAGCAATTGTCGCGTGCCGATGCGGAACGCTTCTACGCGGTCCATAAGGCGCGTCCCTTCTTCAAGGACCTGGTCGATTTCATGGTTTCCGGCCCCGTGTTCGTGCAAGTGCTGGAAGGCGAGGGCGCCATTGCCAAGAACCGCGACCTGATGGGCGCCACGGATCCCAAGAAAGCCGAACCCGGCACCATCCGCGCCGACTTCGCCGACAGCATCGATGCCAACGCCGTGCACGGTTCGGATGCCCCCGAAACCGCCGCCGTCGAGATCGCTTTCTTCTTCCCCGAAATCAACATCCACAGCCGCTGATCGCGGTTTGCGCCGACGTCATGAACGATAGTGAACGTGTCAATCTGCTGGGCCTGGATGGCGCCGAGCTGACTGCCCTGGTCCAGCGCTGGGGGGGCAAGCCCTTCCGCGCCCGCCAGTTGCAGCGCTGGGTGCACCAGCGCGGCGCGGACACGTTCGACGCCATGACAGACCTGGCGCGCGATTTTCGCGCGCAATTGGCGCAGGAATGCACGATCCAGGCCCTGCCCGTCGTGACGGAGCAGAAATCCACCGACGGCACGCGCAAGTGGCTGTTCGACGTCGGGCAGGGCAACGCCATCGAAACCGTCTTCATTCCCGAGGACGATCGCGGCACGCTGTGCATCTCCAGCCAGGCCGGCTGCACGGTGGCCTGCCGGTTTTGTTCCACCGGCCATCAGGGCTTCAACCGCAACCTGCACGCCAGCGAAATCATCGGCCAGCTGTGGTGGGCGCGCAAGACTCTGGAAGGTGACCTGGCCAGCGCCCGCCTGCCGTCCGGCAAGCCTGGCGCGGCGGCCCAGCCGGACAGCCGCGTGGTCAGCAACGTCGTGATGATGGGCATGGGCGAACCCCTGCTGAACTACGACCAGGTGCTGACTTCCCTGCGGCTCATGCTGGACGACAATGCCTACGGGCTGTCCCGCCGGCGCGTTACGGTGTCGACCTCCGGCGTGGTACCCATGATGGATCGCCTCGCGCGCGACTGCCCGGTGGCGCTCGCCGTATCCCTGCATGCGCCGAACGACGCGCTGCGCGACGAGCTCGTGCCGCTGAACCGCAAGTATCCCTTGGCGGAACTGCTCGCGGCCTGCAATCGCTACCTCGAACACGCGCCGCGCGACTTCATCACTTTCGAATATGTCATGCTCGACGGCGTCAACGATGCCGACGAGCACGCCCGGGAATTGATCCGCATCGCCACACAGGTGCGCTGCAAGATCAATCTGATCCCGTTCAACCCATTTCCGCAATCCGGCCTGAAGCGCTCGCCTTCCGCGCGCGTCCGGCTCTTTGCGCAACGCCTGATGGACGCAGGCGTCGTGACCACCGTGCGCAAGACGCGCGGCGACGACATCGACGCGGCGTGCGGCCAGCTGGCCGGCGAAGTGCGCGACCGGACCCGCATCACCGAGCGGATCGCCACCCAGCGGCAGGCCATTCCGATCAAGCAGGTGCATGCATGAGCGATTCCTCCACGTCCGTCACCACCCAACCGGGCCACGATGCGGCCGGTGAGCACGCGGTGGGCGGCGCGCTGCGTGCGCTGCGCGTCAGCAAGGGCTGGTCGCTGGAAGAAGTGGCCGGCCGCATCAAGTTCGCGCCGCGCCAGATTGCCGCGCTCGAAGAAGAGCGCTGGGCCGATCTTCCCAAGGGTATTTCGCTGCGCGGCCTGATTCGCAGCTATGCGCGGCTGCTGGGGGCCGACCCCGAAACCATTATTGCCTCGCTCGAACCGCACATGCGCGGCGGCGCGCCGGCGCGGTTGGCGACCCAGAGCGGCCTGCAATCGCCGCGCGGAACGCTGCCCACCGAAGAAGAGCGCAGTTCTTCGTCGTGGGGCTGGCTGATCGTCATCCTGCTGGTCATCGCGGCTGCCGTGGCCTATGGCGTCTGGCAGGGGTGGCTGCCCACGCATTGGCTGCCCGGCTGGCTGTCCCGTTCGGGACATTGACCGCGACCGGGCCGGCATCACCGTCCTCCGACGCCTCCAGGTTCCAACACCGCGCTTCGATATTTCGCCATGCAAGAATCGTCATCGCCCTGCCAGGATCAAGCGCCCCCGCCCGTGGGGCCCGCGTCCCGCCACGCCACGCGCGCCGTGCGGGTTCGCTGGAGCGGCCGCGCCGTTACGATAGGCGGCGCCGCGCCCGTGGTCGTGCAATCCATGACCAACACAGACACCGCGGACGCCATCGCCACCGCGATCCAGGTTCGCGACCTGGCGCAGGCGGGTTCCGAACTGGTGCGTATCACGGTCAATACGCCCGAAGCCGCGCGCGAAGTCCCCGCCATCCGGGAGCAGCTCGATCGCATGGGCGTGGACACGCCGCTGGTCGGCGATTTCCACTACAACGGCCACAAGCTGCTGACGCAGTTTCCGGAATGCGCGCAGGCCTTGTCCAAGTACCGCATCAACCCGGGCAATATGGGCGGGGGCAAAAAGCGCGACGACAACTTCGCGCAAATGATCGAGGTTGCCTGCCGTCACGACAAGCCCGTGCGCATCGGGGTCAATTGGGGCAGCCTGGACCACGAGCTCATGGCGCGCAAGATGGACGAAAACAGCCGCCGCGCGACGCCCTGGGAGGCCCAGGCCGTAATGCGCGACGCGCTGGTCGTTTCCGCCATCAGCAATGCGCGCCGCGCCGAGGAACTCGGCCTGGCCGGCGACAAGATCATCCTGTCCTGCAAAGTCAGCCATGTGCAGGACCTGATCGCGGTGTATCGCGATCTCGCCGCCCGCTGCGACTACCCTCTGCACCTGGGTTTGACCGAGGCCGGCATGGGTAGCAAAGGTATCGTCGCGTCCACCGCGGCGCTGGCGGTTCTGCTGCAGGAAGGCATCGGCGACACCATCCGTATTTCGCTCACGCCCGAGCCGGGCGGGGACCGCACGCGCGAAGTCGTCGTCGCGCAGGAAATCCTGCAAAGCATGGGATTGCGGGCGTTCACCCCCATGGTGGTGGCCTGCCCCGGATGCGGCCGCACCAGCAGCACCGTATTCCAGGAGCTGGCTGACAGCATCCAATCGTATCTGCGGCGCCAGATGCCGCTATGGCGCACCCGCTATCCCGGTGTCGAAAGCATGAACGTCGCCGTCATGGGGTGCGTGGTGAACGGTCCGGGCGAAAGCCGCCATGCGGATATCGGCATCAGCCTGCCCGGTACCGGCGAAGTCCCGGCCGCTCCCGTGTTCATCGATGGCGAACGCACGGTGACGCTCAAGGGCGACCATATCGCGGAAGAATTCCAGACCATCGTCGAAAACTACGTCGCGCGCCGCTACGGCGCGCAGGCCTCACAATAAAAGTAAGGGTACGGCGCTCCCGCCGCGGCTGAAGCCACAGCGCGCGCATCACGACATGACGCAAGCTTTCCAGAAAGTCGCCGCGATCCGCGGCATGAACGACGTCCTGCCTGGCGCGGGCGCCCGGTGGGAACAGTTCGAGGAAATCGTCCGGGGCTGGCTGCGCGCCTATGGCTATCGCAATGTCCGCACGCCCGTGCTGGAACACACGCGGCTGTTCGCGCGCGGTATCGGCGAAGTCACCGACATCGTCGAAAAAGAGATGTACACCTTCACCGACGCGCTGAACGGCGATTCGCTGACCATGCGGCCGGAGATGACCGCCGGTATCGTGCGCGCGTCCATCGAACACAATCTTCTGTACGACCGTCCGCACCGTGTGTATTCGCTGGGTCCGGTCTTCCGCCACGAACGCCCGCAGCGCGGCCGCTATCGCCAGTTCCACCAGATCGATGTCGAGGCCCTGGGCTTCGCCGGTCCCGACGTCGATGCCGAGCTCATCGTCATGCTGGCGCGCCTGTGGAAGCTGCTGGGCCTGACCGATGTGCGCCTGGAGCTGAATTCCCTGGGCCAACCCGCCGAACGGGCCGCACACCGCGCGGCGCTGATCGAACACCTGGAAAAGCACCGCGACGTCCTGGACGAAGACGGCCAGCGCCGCATGTACAGCAACCCGCTGCGCGTGCTCGATACCAAGAATCCCGCCATGCAGGCCATGGCCGATAGCGCACCCCGCCTGTTCGATTTCCTGGGCGAAGAATCGCGCGCGCACTTCGACGGCGTGCGGCAGCGCCTGGACGATGCCGGCATCGCTTACCGGCTCAATCCCCGGCTGGTGCGCGGGCTGGATTACTACAACCTGACGGTTTTCGAATGGGTCACGGACCGCCTCGGCTCGCAGGGCACCGTGTGCGGCGGCGGGCGCTATGACGGCCTGATAGAACTGCTGGGCGGCAAGCCCGCGCCGGCGGTCGGTTTCGCCATCGGCATGGAGCGCCTGCTCGACCTGTGGGAACAGACCATCCCCGCGGAACCCGTGCCGGAATGCGACGTCTATCTCGTTCACCAGGGCGAGCAAGCGCAGCGCCTGGCGGCCAAAGTGGGCGAGCAACTGCGCGATGCCGGACTTTCCGTTATCGTCCACGCCGGCGCGGCCAGCTTCAAGTCGCAATTCAAGCGTGCCGACGCCAGTGGTGCCCGCGTTGCGGTTATCCTTGGCGCCGACGAAGTGGCGGCCGGTACGGCCGGCATCAAGCCCTTGCGCGGCGAAGAGGGGCAGCGCCAGGTGCCGCTCGCGGAACTCGCGCAGGCGTTGCTGGGATAAGCGGCGGCCCGCCTCGATTATGAAAACGGTGAATCGGCAGGACATGTAAGCATGGCATACGATCTCGAAGAACAGGAAAAACTCGACGCCTTGAAAGCCTGGTGGGCGCGCTACGGCCTGCTGGTCTCCATCGTCGTGGCGGTGGCAGCCATTTCCTATGGCGGCTGGATGGGTTGGCAGGCGTATCAGGCGCATGCCAGCCGCCAGGCCATGGGCTATTTCGAGGCGCTCGAGGACGCGGCGCGGCTCGGCGGTGCCGACGCCACCGCGCGCATCAAGGCCGCGGCCAGCACCTTGCGTGACGACTATCCGAATACCGGCTATGCCGGCCGCGGGGTTCTCGTGGCCGCCCAGGCCCTGCAGGCACAGAACGACCTGCAAGGCGCCCGCGAGCAGCTCGAATGGCTGGCGGCCCAGCGCAAGCAGGCGGCCCTGCAGCCCGTCGCGAAGCTGCGGCTGGCGGGCTTGCTGCTCGACCAGAAGCAATACGATGCGGCGCTGGCCCAGTTGCAGGACCCTCCGCCGGCGTTCGCCGCGCTGTACGCGGACCGCCGCGGCGATATCCTCGCCGCCCAGGGCAAGGTCCAGGAAGCGCGCGCCGCCTGGCAAAGCGCCATCGACGGCCTCGGTCCGGGCCATCCCCTGACCCCCGTCGTGCGATTGAAACTCGATGCCCTGAGCGGAGCCTGATTCGATGTTTACGTTTGCCTTCCGTCGTCCCGTCGTTCTCGCCGCCTGCGTCGCGGCCGTGCTCAGCCTGGGCGCGTGCTCGCTGTTCTCCAAGGACGACACCCGCTACGATCCGACGCCTCTCACCGATTACAAGCCCGGCATGTCCGTGCGCCAGGCCTGGTCGGTGTCCGTGGGCAGCGGGGGCGGCTACGGCTTCTATCCGACCGTGGTCGGCGAAGCCGTCTATGCCGCGGCGCCCAACGGCACGGTCGGCAAGTACGACCTGCTCAGCGGGCGTGCCCTCTGGCGCGCCGATGCCAAGACCGACCTGACCGCCGGCGCGGGCAGCGACGGCACGACGACCGTCGTGACGTCCCGTGCGGGCGATGTCATCGCCTTCGACGATACCGGCAAGCAGAAATGGAAAGTGCGCGCCACCAGCGAAGTGGACGAGCCGCCCCTGGTCAACAGCGGGCTGGTCGTGGTGCGCAGCGGCGACTATCGCATCAGCGCCTACGACGCCCGCAACGGCGAGCGGATGTGGAGCGTGCAGCGGCCCGGCCCGGCCCTGGCGCTGCGCACGAGCACCCAGATGATCATGGCGCAAGGCCTGGTGATCGCCGGCCTGGCGGGCGGCAAGATGATGGCCATCAGCGCCGATAGCGGCAACGTCCAGTGGGAAGGCACCGTGGCCACGCCCAAGGGCGGCAGCGATCTCGAGCGCCTGAACGACGTGGTGGGCGCGCCCCGCCTGATCGGCCCCCTGATGTGCGCGGTCGCCTACCAGGGCCGCATTGCCTGCTTCGACGTCTCGCAGGGCGGACGCACCGTCTGGGCCAAGGAGTTTTCCGGCGCCGTCGGCCTGGGTGCGGACGAGAGCGCTGTCTATGCGCCCGACTCGCACAGCATCGTCCACGCTTACAGCCTGCAGGACGGTACCGAGCTCTGGAAGCAGAGCGGCCTGCGCAATCGGCACCTGACCGCGCCCGTGTCCATCGGGCCGGCGATCGCCCTTGGCGATTATGATGGCTATGTGCATTTCCTCTCGCGCTCGGACGGCCATTTGCTCGCCCGGCTGTCCGTGGGCGGCGGCGCCGTACTTTCGCCCTTGCAGACTACATCCCAAGGTGTGCTGGTCCAGACCGGAAACGGTAACCTGGTCATGATCGGCGCCAACTGAACCCAAACAGCTTTCCATCCGTGTCCTTCAAGCCTGTCGTCGCTCTGGTCGGTCGTCCCAATGTCGGGAAGTCCACCCTTTTCAATCGCCTGACGCGTTCGCGCGCCGCCCTGGTCGCCGACTATTCGGGACTGACGCGCGATCGCCACTACGGCGAGGGCAGGGTGGGGGACTATCCCTTCATCGTCATCGACACGGGCGGGTTCGAGCCGGTCGCCAAGGATGGCATCCTGCGCGAGATGGCACGCCAGACCCGCCAGGCGATCGCCGAAGCCGACGTGGTCATTTTCCTTGTCGACGGCCGCGCGGGCGTCAACGGGCACGATCACGAGATTGCCGAACTGCTGCGCCGCTCCGGACAGCGGCGCATCCTGCTCGCGGTCAACAAGGCCGAAGGCATGGGCATGGCGGCCACGACCGACTTCCATGAGCTGGGCCTGGGCCAGCCGTGGCCGATTTCCGCGGCGCACGGCGATGGCATCGTGGACCTCATCGAACACGCCCTCGAGGGCCTCGTAGAGCCCGAACCGGAGCCGTCCGAGGACGAGCAGGCGGACATCGCCGATGGCGAAGACACGCCGCTGCCGGAGGGCCAGTTCAGCGCGCCCGCGGCCGATCACCGTATCAAACTGGCCATCGTCGGCCGCCCCAATGTCGGCAAGTCCACGCTTATCAACACGCTGCTAGGCGAGGAACGCGTCATTGCCTTCGATATGCCGGGCACGACGCGCGACGCCATCGAAATCGACTTCGACCGCGACGGCAAGCGCTACACGCTGATCGACACGGCGGGACTGCGCAAGCGCGGCAAGGTATTCGAGGCTGTCGAGAAGTTTTCGGTCATCAAGACCCTGCAGGCCATCGAGGCCAGCAACGTAGTGCTGCTGATGCTGGACGCGCAGACCGAGATTTCCGAACAGGACGCCCATATCGCGGGCTTCGTGCTGGAAACCGGGCGCGCGGTGGTGGTGGCCATCAATAAATGGGACGGCCTGGATGCCGAGCAGCGCGAGCGCATCCAGCGCGAGTTCGAACGCAAGCTGCGTTTCTTGTCCTTTGCGCGCATGCATACCATCTCGGCCCTGAAGGGCGCGGGTGTGAAGGCGCTGCTGAAGTCCGTCAATGCCGCCCATGCGGCGGCGTTCGCCAAGCTGTCCACCCCCAAGCTCACGCGCGAACTGCAGGCCGCCGTGGAGCAACAGCCGCCGCCTCGCAAGGGTATTTTCCGGCCCAAGATGCGCTACGCCCACCAGGGTGGCCAGAACCCGCCTTTGGTCGTCATCCACGGCAATGCGCTGGACGCCATTCCGGATGCCTACCGGCGTTACCTGGAAACGCGCTTCCGCAATGCCTTCGATCTGGCCGGCACGCCGCTGCGCATCGAATTCAAGTCTTCGCGCAATCCCTACGTGCAGGATAAATAGCAGCCAAGGATCCGCCATGAGCCGTTACTGGAGCCCCGTCGTCGCCGGGCTCAGCCCCTATGTTCCGGGCGAACAGCCCAAGCTCGCGAACCTCGTCAAGCTCAACACCAACGAGAATCCCTTCGGTCCGTCGCCCAAGGTGCTGGACGCCTTGCGCGCGGCCTGCGACGAGCGGCTGCGGCTTTATCCCGATCCCGGCTCGGATCGCCTGCGCAAGGCAATCGCTACCCATTACGGCGTGTCGTTGCCCCAGGTCTTCGTCGGCAACGGTTCGGACGAAGTGCTGGCCATTGCGTTCCAGGCCCTGTTGAACCACGACGCGCCGCTGCGCTTCCCGGACATCACCTACAGTTTTTATCCGGTGTATTGCGGCTTGTATGGCGTTCGCCACCAGGTCGTTCCGCTTGCCGAGGACTTCAGCATCGATGTGCGGGACTACCTACCCGCCGCGGGGCAGCCGGCGGGGCCGATCCTTTTTCCGAATCCGAATGCGCCGACCGGGCGTGCCCTGCCGCTTGCCGACATCGAACGCATTGTGGCCGGCAATCCCGATGCGGTTGTCGTGGTCGACGAGGCCTACGTGGACTTTGGCGCGGAATCCGCGGTGCCGCTGACCAATCGCTACGACAATGTGCTGGTGGTGCAAACCCTGTCCAAGTCGCGTTCCCTGGCGGGCCTGCGCGTGGGCTTCGCCATCGGCAGCCCGGCCCTGATCGAAGGGTTGGAGCGCGTCAAGAACAGCTTCAATTCCTATCCCATCGACCGACTGGCGGAAGTCGGTGCCACGGCCGCGATCGAAGATACCGAGTACTTCGAGTTCACCCGTTCGGCTGTCATCCATACGCGGGAGGCCCTGGCGGCGTCGCTGCGCGAGCTGGGCTTCGATGTCATCCCTTCGGCCGCCAATTTCGTGCTCGCCAGCCATCCCGCCCGGGACGCCGCGGCGCTGGCTGCTGCACTGCGGGAAAAGGGCATCATCGTGCGTCACTTCAGCCATCCGCGCATCGTCCGGTACTTGCGGATTTCGATTGGAACGACCCAGGAATGCGACGCCTTGGTGCACGCTTTGCGCACGATTCTGGTGTGAACTTTTAGTGTTATGTTGCGTCACATCATTCAGTGGCATCGCCCGGGAAAACCCTGTAGAGTAGCTAATTCGGCGTCTGCCACTATCAAAACAACACCCCAAAACAACACAATGGAGCCTGGCCAATGAGCAATAAAGGGCAAACTCTGCAAGATCCGTTCTTGAACACGCTGCGTAAGGATCACGTACCCGTGTCCATTTATCTCGTCAACGGCATCAAGCTTCAGGGGCAGATCGAATCCTTCGATCAATACGTCGTGCTGCTGCGCAATACCGTGACCCAGATGGTCTACAAGCATGCGATCTCGACTGTCGTTCCGGCCCGCGCGGTCAATTTCCAGGTGGAAATCCCTTCTGAATAAACGTTCGACCGACCGTCGCGCCGGCTCCACCAGCTGCTGCGCGCACGGTCTTTTACGCGGCCCTGCGCCGCTCGATGGCCGCCTTGCTTTTCGTGCCCGCCGCACTCATCGTGTCGGCGGGCATTTTCACTGTGCGCGTGTAGTTCATGCCGCCGTTTCACGCATCGCGTGCGCGATGACACCCGTGCTTTTCCAGATTCCCTTTTTTCGTGCCGTTCGTATCGCCCGCGCCGGCCAGGAGGCTGCATGCGTGCGTTGATCATCAGTGTCGACCTCGGCAATCCCGATTTCGAAGCCCATGCCCAGGAGTTCGCCATGCTGGCGCGCGGTGCGGGCGCGGAGATCGTCGATACCGTGCTGGCACGCCGGGACCGGCCGGACGCCAAGTACTTCATCGGTTCAGGCAAGGTCCAGGAAGCCGTCCTGGTCGCTCGCGCCCATGACGCCGACGTTGTCCTGTTCGACCAGCCTCTGTCGCCGGCCCAGCAGCGCAACCTGGAACGCGAATTCAACCTGCGCGTGGTCGATCGCGTTGCCTTGATCCTGGATATTTTCGCGCTGCGGGCCAAAAGCCATGAAGGCAAGCTGCAGGTCGAGCTGGCGCAGTTGCAGCACCTGACCACGCGGTTGACACGCCTGTGGAGTCACCTCGAACGCCAACGCGGCGGCATCGGCATGCGAGGCCCGGGTGAATCCCAGCTGGAAATGGATCGCCGCATGATCGGCGCCCGGGTCAAGGTGCTGCGCGAACGCCTGGACAAGGTCGAGCGCCAGCGTGTCACCCAGCGCCGTTCGCGGGCGCGGGGCGGGGCGTTGTCGGTTTCCCTGGTCGGCTACACGAACGCGGGAAAATCCAGCCTATTCAACGCCATGACCCGCGCCGGGGCGTATGCGGCGGACCAGCTCTTCGCCACCCTGGACACGACCACGCGCCGCATCTGGATCGAAGGCGCCGGCTCCATCGTCCTGTCCGATACGGTCGGTTTTATCCGCGACCTGCCGCCCACGCTGATCGCCGCCTTCCGGGCGACGCTCGAAGAAACCGTGCACGCCGATCTCCTGCTGCATGTCGTGGATGCCGCCAGCCCCCAGCGGGACGAACAGATCCACGAAGTCCAGAAAGTCCTTACCGAAATCGGCGCGGGCGATATCCCGGTCATCATGGTCCATAACAAGATCGATCTGCTGGGGTTGCCCCCCCGGGTCGAAGAGAACGCCCATGGTACGATTGCGCGGGTGTTTGTCAGCGCCGCCGAGCGCGCCGGTCTGGATGCGTTGCGCGCGGCAATTGCACAGGCTGGTCAGATTGCGGGAAATAATGCGTCCAATATCCAAACTGTTCAATCTGAATGACCCAGGCTGGGGCCGAGGTGGCCAGAATGGCTCCGAACCGCCCCGTCGTCCGCAAGGCAGTGGGGATGGTCCCCCCGACCTGGACGAAGTCTGGCGCGATTTCAACAATCGCATTGCCGCCCTGTTCGGCCGCAAGGGCAACCAGGGCGGCCGCCCCGGCGGTCCTGGCGGTGGCGGCGGCAACGGGCCGCGGAACGCGCGTATCGGCGCCGGCCTGATCGTCGTCGTCCTGGTGGCGCTGTGGCTGGCCAGCGGTTTCTATATCGTCCAGGAAGGCCAGGTGGCGGTCGTCACCCAGTTCGGCAAGTACTACAAGACCGCCCAGGCCGGTTTCCAATGGCGAATGCCGTATCCCATCCAGAACCAGGAAATCGTCAATATTTCCCAGCTGCGGACTTTCGAAGTCGGTTTCCGCGGCAGTTCGCGCAATAAGGTGCTGCCCGAAGCACTCATGCTGACCACGGACGAAAACATCGTCGATATGCAGTTCGTGGTGCAGTACCGCCTGCGCGCCGACGGCGCGCCCGATTACCTTTTCCGCACTCGCGATCCGGACGAATCCGTCCGCCAGGCCGCGGAAACGGCCATGCGCGAGATCGTGGGCAAGCAGCCCATGGATTACGTCCTTTACGAAGGCCGAACCAACGTCGCGACGCAGGTGCAGGCGCTCATGCAGCAGATCCTGGACCGCTACGACACCGGTATCCAGGTCAGCACTGTGGCGATCCAGAACGTGCAACCGCCTGAACAGGTGCAGGCCGCGTTCGACGACGCCGTCAAGGCGGGGCAGGACCGCGAACGCCAGATCAACGAAGGCGAGGCCTATGCCAACCAGGTCGTGCCGCTGGCCGCCGGGCAGGCATCGCGCATGATCCAGGAAGCCGAAGGCTACAAGGCCAAGGTCATCGGCGATGCGACGGGTAATACCTCGCGCTTCAACAGCATCGTCAGCGAATACCGCAAATCGCCTGCCGTCATGCGCGAGCGCATGTACCTGGAAACCATGGAGGAAATCTTCTCCCGCGCCAGCAAGGTCATGATCGATACCCGGGGCGGCAATAATGTCGTCTACCTCCCCATCGACAAGATCATCCAGCAGGCCGCGCAGGAGGCCGGCAAGCAGTCGCCCGCGTCCGGCTCCCTGAGCCTGCCCGGCGCCAGCCAGCCGACCATCCCGCCAACTCCACGTCCCGTCCCTGGGCAAACATCCGGCAACCCCGGCAGCGGCAACACGCTGTCCCGCGATCGCCTGTCGCGCTAACCGGAGGAGCCCTGAACATGCAACGTCTACTGCCCATACTGGTTGGCCTGCTTATCGTGCTGGCCGCGCTTTCATCCTGCGTTTTCATCGTCCGCGAACGCGACTATGCACTGGTGTTCTCGCTGGGCGAGGTCCGCAAGGTCATCAGCGAGCCCGGCCTTTATTTCAAGGCGCCGCCGCCGTTCCAGAACGTCGTCACGCTGGACAAGCGCATCCTGACCATCGAGTCGACCGACGCCGAACGTATCCAGACGGCGGAAAAGAAAAACCTGCTGATCGACTCGTACGTGAAGTGGCGCATCGCCGATCCGCGCCTGTACTACATCACCTTCGGCGGCAACGAACGTGCTGCCCAGGAACGCCTGCAGGCACAGATCCGCGATGCCCTGAACGCGGCCGTCAACGTCCGTACGGTCAAGGACGTGGTCTCGGCCGAACGTGAAAAGGTCATGGCGGAAATCCTCTCCAACGTCGCCAAGCGGGCTTCCCCTCTGGGTGTGCAGATCGTCGACGTCCGGCTGCGCCGGATCGAATTCGCGCCGGAGATCTCCGAGTCCGTCTATCGCCGCATGGAAGCCGAACGCAAGCGCGTGGCCAACGAGCTGCGTTCGATCGGCGCGGCCGAAGGTGAAAAGATCCGCGCGGAAGCCGACCGGCGCCGCGAGGAAATCCTGGCCGATGCCTATGCGAAATCGCAGGCCATCATGGGCGAGGGCGACGCCAGGGCCAGCAGCATCTATGCCGATTCGTATGGCAAGGATCCGGTCTTCTACACCTTCTACAAGAGCCTGGAAGCCTACCGCTCGTCGTTCTCGAAGCTGGGCGACCTGCTGGTGGTGGATCCCAGTTCGGAGTTCTTCCAGTTCTTCAAGTCCTCGGTAGGGGTGCCCGGCGCGCCCAGCGGCACCCTGGGCGGTATCCCGGGCAGCACCACGCCGGGGACCCTGCCGGACGCCAAAAAGTAGGGGATAGCGGGGTGGCGGCACGGGCTGGCGGGATCGCCCGAACCATGTACAATACCCCGTAAGGTGCGACACGAATCGCTCGTGTCCCAGGTTGATGCCCTGGTAAATCAGCATCGCCCTTGGAGGTCGTCGGGCCTCTTTAAATAAATCGGCACCTTTTGCAGCCCTTGTGGCTGCCCTAGAGAGACGCAGCGTAAGCTGCTGAGTAGTAAAGAAACAGGGCTCGGCTCCAAAGTAGTATCGGCCCTGGGTGAAAGACACACGGAAACCTCGGTTTCCCATGCTTTTCACTATGGAGTTTTCTCATCACAACGAGCGAAATGCTCTCGATTGCCTTGTCACACGCACTTTCGTGGTGTCGCTGTGACCCGTCATACGACTGACGGTAGCCTACAGTGGCGGGCAGGATCGGTAACGGCCCTGTCTGAAGCCCACTCGACAATGTACTCCTGTGTACTCCAACAGTATCCACTGCCGTGAGGCTGGGGATGGATTCTGCCAGCAGCCAGGGCGGATGAGAGGCTAGGCTAGTCCCGCATGGGCAACGGAATGTGAACCATCGTCTGAACCCCCGTGATTATTGAACGGCCAAAGCTGCTTTTGGGCCGTAGCCAAAAGGCATCGTAGCTGGTTGGCCGCGTCTTACGTGCGGTCACGTCGTCATCCAAAGCTACCGGGGGAGAGATGGGTCCTAAACGGGCAGGCGCAACGCTGGTATTGGGTTGCGCCGGTAATCGAGGGAACGTGGTAAACCCCACTCGCCGCCCCAATCGCTCAGGCGACGAAGGCAGGAAAGCCGCAAGGCAATCTGTTGGCGGAGGGGGTAGAGGATCGTGGAGAAAGCGAAGGCCCGCCTGTAATGGGCGGGATAGGGGTTCGAACTTTGCCCCGGCCGAAAGGCAGCAGACTTCCACGTGGTGCAACCGTCGCTGACGGCTGTATCAGTCCAGGTAGCGAGCCATGGTTTTTCATGTCTCGTGTTTTTCTACAGGCCCGAAGGGACTCACCATCCCTTCGGGGAGCCGTGCGTCCTCTTAGGGTCTTACTACCCCGAGGTTCAGCATGGAAGAAACTGTTAATCCCAGTTCTGCGTCCTCGCGCGTCCCGGATAGCTGGCCGACCATAGACTGGCGGCGAGTCGTGCGGAATGTGAGGGCTATGCAGATACGTATAGCGAAGGCTACGCAGGCGGGCGATTGGCGTAGGGTGAAAGCCCTGCAAAGATCGCTGGTCCGCTCGTTTTCCGCCAAAGCATCGGCGGTCAGGCGAGTGACAGAGAACCAAGGCAAACGGACGGCAGGTGTCGACCGTGTGCTGTGGGACTCGCCCGAGAGCAAGTGGGAGGCAATCGGAAGGTTGCGGCAACCGGGATATCGGCCTCTGCCTTTACGGAGGGTCTATATCCCCAAATCCAATGGCAAGGAGCGCCCTCTGGGCATTCCTACCATGCGGGACCGCGCCATGCAGGCTTTGTATCTGCTGGCACTGGAACCGGTATCGGAATCGACGAGCGATCCGAACTCGTATGGGTTCAGAAAAGGACGTTCGACGGCCGATGCGATGGCTCAGATATTCGTCACATTGTCCGGCAGGGCTTCGGCCCAATGGATACTGGAAGCGGATATCAAGGGTTGTTTCGACTGGATCAACCATGAGTGGCTGCTCGCCAACGTCCCTATGGACCGGCGAGTGTTGCGCAAGTGGTTGAAGGCCGGCGTGATTCACAAAGGCCAGTTGCAGCCTACTACTGCTGGTACGCCACAGGGAGGGATTATTTCCCCTACCTTGGCGAATGTGACGCTCAATAAGCTGGAAACGGACTTGGCAGAGTACCTGGGTACGAAGCTGGGTTGGACTAAGGCCAAACGGTTGAAAGTCCATGTGGTCCGATACGCGGATGACTTCATTGTTACCGGTGCATCGAAAGACGTGCTGGATACTGAAGTCAGGCCTTGGATAGAACGCTTTCTTGCGGTTCGAGGATTGCAACTGTCCACGGAAAAGACGCGCATCATCCACATCGATGAAGGTTTTGATTTCCTCGGGTGGAATTTCAGGAAGTACTCTGGAAAGTTGCTCATCAAGCCGAGTCAGAAGAACGTCAAGGCGTTCTATGGCAAGGTCAGGGAAATCATCGGAGAAAACTTGTCGGCTAGACAGGTCGATCTGATCGCGTTGCTTAATCCAGTATTGCGGGGCTGGTCGCAGTATCACAGCCCCGTTGTGTCGAAGGCGACGTTCAACAAACTAGACGCGCTGATTCGTTGGCGGCTAGTGCGTTGGGCAAAGCGGCGGCATCCCAAGAAGACCACTTTTTGGTCGCTCAAGCAGTATTGGCGAACAGTAGGAGATCGGAGGGGGATGTTCGCAGCACCCGCAGTAGGCAAGGATGGTCAAAGGCAGATGCGCATGCTGTATCGGCTGGTTGATACGGCAATCGTGCGGCATAAGAAAATCAAAGGGGCGTACAACCCCTTTGATCCAAGTTGGGAAGCCTATGGTGAGGCCCTGCAATCGGAACGCTTGTTGCAAAACATGGCGTACCGCAAGCAGTGGGCGACGCTTTGGGTGGATCAGCAAGGACGCTGCGCTTTGTGCGGATGCCCGATGGACATGGAAACAGGGTGGCACGATCATCACCTGGTGTACAAGGTGCATGGCGGGTCGGATGCCCTGTCCAACCGTGTTCTGTTACATCCCGTATGTCACACCCGAGTTCACACGCTTGGGCTATCTGTTGTGAAGCCGGTCCGGAAACGGGCTTAGATGATCCAAACGAGCAAACAGGTTATACTTACCTGTAAGCTAAAGGGTCGCGCGTTGCGCTTGAGCCGTGTGCTGGGAAACTAGCACGCACGGTTCTTAGGGGGGGATGGGCCAGCAATGGCCTGTCCCTACCCGACCTTTAAAACATTCCGCAGCGGCTGAGCGGGCTTACGCCCCTCAGCCGCTTTTTCGTTTGTTTGTCGTTCGGGTATCGTCTGGCGCGGCCCGCGTCTTTCTTTCTAGGCATGATCAGGTAACTAACATGGGCAACTGGTTGCTCCCCGAGCGCCTGGCGGACATTCTGCCCGCCGAGGCCCGGCGCATCGAGGAACTGCGTCGCAAACTGCTCGATCTCTACCGTACCTACGGTTTCGAGCTGGTCGCGCCGCCCCTGGTGGAGTACATCGACTCCCTGCTGTCCGGTACGGGCACCGACCTGGACTTGCGCACCAGCAAGCTGGTCGACCAGCTTTCGGGACGGATGCTGGGTGTGCGCGCGGACATGACGCCGCAGGTTTCGCGCATCGATGCGCACCTGCTGAACCGTGCGGGGGTGACCCGCCTGTGCTATTGCGGCACGGTGCTGCATGCCCGTCCGACGGATCTGCTCTCCAACCGCGAATTGCTGCAGATCGGCGCCGAAATCTACGGCCATGCGGGCGTGGAAGCGGACATCGAAATCCTGCGGCTGGTGCTCGATACCGTCACTATCGCCGGCGTGCATCAGCCGCGGCTGGATCTCTGCCACCCGGGCGTAGTGCGCGCCATCATTGACGCGGACCCGGCGGCCAAGGCCCATGGCGAGCAGATCCACGCGCTGCTGCGTGACAAGGACGTCCCGGGCCTGCTGGATCTGGGCCGCAGTCCGGACGGCCCCAGCGCGCAGACCACGCAGACGCTGCGCACGCTGGCCGGCCTCTATGGCGACATCGGCACGCTGGCCCGCGCCCGCGCCGAACTCCCGCCGCTGCCCGGCATTGCGCAGGCGCTGGAAGCGCTGGAAGCACTGGTGCGGGCGCTGCCGGAACTGCGCGTCAGCATCGATCTGGCCGATGTGCGCGGCTACGGCTATCACTCCGGCGTGACTTTTTCGCTGTACGCCGAAGGCTGGCACGACGCCCTGGTCAGCGGCGGCCGCTACGACGATGTCAGCCGCGTCTTCGGGCGTGCCCGCCCGGCGACCGGTTTCAGCCTGGACCTGCGCAAACTGGCCGCCGGCCTGCCGCCGGCGGAACGTTCGAGCGCCGTGCGCGCGCCCTGGGGCCAGGACGCCGGCCTGGTGGCCGCGGTCCGCGGCTTGCGTCAGTCCGGCGAGATCGTCGTGCAGGTGCTTCCGGGCCACGAGCACGATCAGGACGAATTCATCTGCGACCGTGAGCTCACGCTCCAGAACGGCGCATGGCAGGTTCGCAACCTTTGACTCATCCCCTCTTTCAAGAGGGTCCCGACGGAATCCGCGGTTTCCCGCGAAACTCGATATTCAATCTCGATCATGAGCAAGAACGTAGTCATTATCGGCACCCAGTGGGGTGACGAAGGCAAAGGAAAAATCGTCGACTGGCTGGCGGAGTCCGTCCACGGCGTCGTGCGTTTCCAGGGTGGCCACAATGCCGGCCACACGTTGTGGATCAACGGCAAGAAAACCATCCTGCGCCTTATCCCGTCGGGCATCATGCACCCGGGGGTCACCTGCTACATCGGCAACGGCGTCGTGCTGTCCCCGGAAGCGCTGCTCAAGGAAATCGAAGAGCTCGAAGCGGCCGGCCTGGATGTGCGCTCGCGCCTGCAGATCTCCGAAATCTGCCCGCTGATCCTTCCGTACCACGTCGCCGTGGACCAGGCTCGCGAAAAGCGCAAGGGCGAAGGCAAGATCGGCACGACCGGCCGCGGCATCGGTCCCGCGTACGAAGACAAGATCGCCCGCCGCGCCCTGCGCGTGCAGGATCTGTTCGACGCCGACCTGTTCGACCAGAAGCTGGCCGAAGTGCTGGATTACCACAACTTCGTGCTCACCCAGTACCTGGGCGCGGAGCCGGTCTCCGCCAACCAGGTGCGCGACCAGGCCATGGCGTTGGCGCCGGCCATCGCCCCCATGGTGCGCGACGTATCGAGCAATCTGTTCGCCGCGCAGAAAGCCGGACAACGCCTGTTGTTCGAAGGCGCCCAGGGCGCGCTGCTGGATGTCGATCATGGCACCTATCCGTACGTCACCAGCAGCAACTGCGTTGCCGGCGCGGCGGCGGCGGGCGCGGGTGTCGGTCCGCAGTCGCTGGATTACGTCCTCGGTATCACGAAGGCATACACCACGCGCGTCGGCTCCGGCCCGTTCCCCACCGAACTGCTGGACGAAATCGGCGCGCGGCTGGCGAACATCGGCAAGGAGTTCGGCTCCGTGACCGGACGCCCGCGCCGCTGCGGCTGGTTCGACGGCGCTGCCCTTAAGCGTTCCGTGCGCCTGAACGGCATCACCGGCCTGTGCATCACCAAGCTCGACGTGCTGGATGGACTCGAAACCATCCGCCTGGGCGTGGGTTATCGGGTCAATGGCGAATTCCGCGACGTGTTGCCCTATGGCGCCGTGGAAGTCGCCAAGGCCGAAGCGGTGTTCGAGGAATTGCCCGGCTGGTCCGAATCCACCGTGGGCATTACCGAATACGAAAAGCTGCCGGCTGCCGCCCGCGCCTACCTGGAGCGCGTGGCGCAAGTATGCGAGGTGCCGATCGACCTGGTGTCCACCGGTCCCGATCGTGCCGAAACCATCGTCCTGCGTCATCCGCTGAAGGGGTAGGAGCGTACCGCCATGGCTCTACCGCCGAGCACCGACAAAGACCTCTGGGTCAGCTGGGATGAATACCACCGGCTAATCGAACAGCTGGCCTTGCAGGTTTACCGTTCGGAATGGCAGTTCGACCAGATCCTGTGCCTGGCGCGCGGCGGCGTGCGGGTAGGGGATGTGCTTTCGCGTATTTTCGATGTGCCGCTGGGCATCCTGGCGACCAGCAGCTACCGCGAGGCCGCGGGTACCAAGCAGGGTGCCCTGGATATCGCCCAGTTCATCACCATCACGCGCGGCAGCCTGGCGGGCCGGGTGCTGATGGTCGACGACATGGTGGACACCGGCCTGACCTTCAACCGCGTAATGGAACATCTGCGTCACCAGTTTCCCGCGATTACGGAGCTGCGCAGCGCCGTTCTATGGTGGAAGGGGCATGCCAAAGCTGTCCCTGATTACTACGTAAGCAAACTGATGACCAATCCATGGATACATCAGCCCTTCGAGGACTACGACAGCCTGCGGCCCCATCAGCTAGAGGCATGGACGAGGAAGGGCTCGACGTCCTGACTTTCGGCGTGCTATAATCTCCTGTTACCAAGTCAGGGTTTCGACTTTGCAGTACCCGTTTGCAGTACCCATTCGGTCCGGGTACGGCGCCAGCTCAGTATCGGCACCGTATCGAGAGGGTATCGAAAGACATCGATTTACCCTGACGACTTCACCCTATTTTTTGCTCCGCACCGCTCAGCACCTATGCCTATTGTTCGCCTGAAGGAAAACGAACCGTTTGAAGCCGCCCTGCGTCGCTTCAAGCGCACCATCGAAAAAACGGGTCTTCTGACCGAACTGCGTTCGCGCGAGTTCTACGAGAAGCCTACGGCAGAGCGCAAGCGCAAGCACGCCGCCGCGGTGAAGCGCCACTATAAGCGGATTCGTAGCCAGCAACTGCCCCCGCGTCTGTATTGACGCCTGTATTTTGATTTGTGGATCGATTCAAATCGATTCGAATTTGATTGATTCCAGAATCTTTCATACAGGAACTACTCGCCCGAGTCGACGTTGTCGATGTGGTTGGGCGTTATGTGCAGTTGCGCAAGGGTGGGGCCAACCTGCTTGGCCTGTGTCCCTTTCATAACGAAAAAAGTCCTTCCTTCACGGTAAGTCCGACCAAGCAGTTCTATCACTGCTTTGGTTGCGGCGCTCATGGCAGCGCAATAACTTTCCTGATGGAGCACACGGGCGCCAGCTTCCCCGAAGCAGTTCGTTCGCTGGCGGGCTCCGCCGGCATGACCGTGCCGGAAGAGGACCGCAGTCCGCGCCAGCGCGCGGAATCCGCGCGGCGCAAGGAAGAGGTCTCGCGCCACACCCAGGTGCTCGAGGCGGCTCAGGCTTACTACCTGAAGCAGTTACGGGCTTCCGCGCCCGCCATCCGTTATCTCAAGCAGCGTGGCCTGACGGGCGAAATCGCACGTCAGTTCGGCCTTGGATGGTCCGGTACCGATCGGCAGGGGCTGGCCCAGGTGTTCAGCCGCTACGACGATCCCGTGCTGGTAGAGGCCGGCCTGGTCATCGAGTCCGAAGACGGACGCCGCTACGATCGCTTTCGCGAGCGCGTCATGTTCCCGATCCGCAATGCCCGCGGCGTGTTGATCGGGTTCGGCGGGCGGATTATCGGCAAGGGCGAGCCCAAATACCTGAATTCTCCGGAAACCCCCATTTTCTCGAAGGGTCATGAGCTCTACGGCTTATGGGAGGCGCGGCAAGCCATACGCGTCGAGGGCCAGGTCATCGTGGTCGAGGGCTATATGGATGTGGTTGGCCTGGCGCAGTTGGGGCTGGGCAACGCCGTGGCAACCCTGGGCACGTCAACCACGCCGGACCATGTCAAGAAACTGCTGCGCGCCAGCGACCGCGTGGTGTTCAGCTTCGACGGCGACAAGGCAGGACGGCGCGCGGCCTGGCGTGCCTTGCAGGCCTGTCTGCCGGTCCTGCGCGATGACATCAATCTGCGCTTTCTATTCCTTCCCGCGGAGCACGATCCGGATTCGTATGTGCGCGAGTTCGGTGCCGAGGCCTTCCGTGCCAGCCTGGGCGAGGCCGCGGCCCTGTCCCGGTTCCTGCTCGACGAATTGGCATCCCGCCACAACCTTGCCGAAGCAGAGGGCAGGGCGGCCTGCATGCACGAGGCGCGGCCCCTGCTGGGCGCGATCCCGGCTTGCGGGTTGAAGACGCAGATAGAGCGCGAGCTGGGCAAACTGGTGCAACTGACGCCCGAGGAAGTCGCCCAGGCTCTGGCCCAGCCCGCGGGGCCCACCGCCAATCCGCCGGGTGTCGTCGCGGTGGGGGCCTCGGGGCATTCGCCGGGGCCGCGCTCGGAAGCGCCATTCGACATGGGCATGGACGCGGACGCGCCGCCGCCTGACTTCTCCTACGAGCCCATTCCCGACGGGGCCGGCGAGCCCTCATGGGAAGGTGGGCGGCAGGAAAAAAAGGGTCGGTTCAGCGGTCGGCGCTTCGACGCCAAGCCGGGCGGAAAGTGGTCGCGCCGGGACGAACGGGACAAGGTCGGCGGGGTGATAGAGCCGCGTCGCCCCGTTCCCACCATGGCGCGCCGGTTGCTGCGGCTGCTGCTCTCTCACCCGGAGCTGGTGGATACCATGGGGGATCAGCAGCTTGAAGTATTGGATCGGGGACCCCACCTTGGTATGGTCAGGGATCTTATCGTGCTGGCCCAGCGCAGCGGCGCGCGCCATTTGGGCGCCTTGCTGGAGGCCGCGGAGCCCGAATCGGATATCCAGCTGGTATTGCGCAGCATGAGCGCGGACGTGGTCGGTGAAGAGGAATTGCCCAATCCTCAGGCGGAATGGGACGACGCGCTACACCGCATTGAATTCGTGGCCATTCGGGCCGAGATCGATGAATTGGCGCGGTCCGGCCTGCAGACGCAGCAGGACCGGGATCGGTATCAAGAACTTTCCAAGCGTTTAGCGGCAATTAAGCATGCCGGGAGTGACTCAATAGGGTAAAATCAAGGGTTTTCCTGACTGGAAAGGTTGTCCGGCGAGCGTCTACAGCTTCGTCTACCCCTTCCATCCGGGCTGTCCAGAACCACACGGTTGCGGGACTGTCTAATGTGGATGATTCGGGTAGTTGTGGATGATCCGGGTAGTTGCGGATGATCCGGGTAGTTCGGATTGGCTTCGGCCGCATTCGGCTGTGGTTGGGCCGTGATCGGGCCGTATGGCGATTCCGCGGTCATGTTCGCCGTGTCGGATGAGCCCTTGGCGGTTGTGTTGTCCCGATTGAATGCAGGCATTCTACCGAAGGCATCGTAACAAAGCATTGACACGAGATTACTCAAGGTACCAGAAATCAGGAAGAGCAGGGCCCAATAGTTGGATGGCGCAGGACAGAAATTACCGGACTTCTGCGTGGCCAACCGGGATAGGACGTAAGTTGCGGCACATGTGCCCGAAGATTGCAAGACCAGGTGCTGCACAACGCCAAAATCAGGCCCGCAGCCTCGCCCATCAGGGGCTTCTGCAATGTTCGCGCATGGGACGTGACGAACCGCCCGATCACCAAGCACTGTTGTTAGTTTTTAAAGTACGCGGCTTGACTCGGCCGGGGCATTAGCCCGGGCCGTCGATAGCGGTGCGGCAGGCTTTCTGCCTGCAACGACCACGGAAGCGACTATGACGAAATCCATCGGCAAAACCTCCTCAGCAGTTGAAATGGCCAAAGAAGCCAAAACGGCCAGGCCCGCTGCCAGCAAGGCGGCGGAAAAGACATCGGCCAAAGCGGCCGTCAAGGTTGCGCCCAAGTCCGCCACCGTGAAGCCGGTCGCCGCGAAGAAAGCCGCCAAGGCCGACACGCCCGAGAAGGCCGCCAAGGCGAAGAAGGCCGAAGACAAGCTGGCCGAACTGGTCGGCCGCCCCGCGTCCGTGCCCAGCGGCCGCCGTCCCGGCCGGCCCGCCAAGAACCAGAACAACGACAACGCCGATTTCGACGATGCCGGTGATGGCGAAGGCGAAGTCCTGCCTGAACTGAAGCCGGTCAAGCGCGGCGGCAAGCGCGGCAAGGGCGATCCCAAGGATCTGATTGCCCGCGGCCCCGTCACCCCGGAAGAATACGAAGCCCGCCGCAACCGCCTGAAGCAGCTGATCAAGCTGGGCAAGGACCGCGGCTACCTGACCTACGGCGAAATCAACGACCATTTGCCGGACGATCTGGTCGATGCGGAAGCCATCGACGGGATCATCAGCACGTTCAGCGACATGGGGATCGCGGTCTACGATCAGGCCCCCGATGCCGAAACCCTGCTGATGAGCGAAAACGCGCCGGTCGCGTCCAACGACGATGACGTCGAAGACGAGGCCGAGGCCGCGCTGACCACGGTGGACTCCGACTTCGGCCGCACCACGGATCCCGTCCGCATGTACATGCGTGAAATGGGTTCGGTCGAGCTGCTGACGCGCGAAGGCGAAATCGAAATCGCCAAGCGTATCGAAGACGGCCTGAAGCACATGGTCATGGCGATTTCCGCCTGCCCCACCACGATCAACGAGATCCTGGCCCATGTCACGCGCGTGCGTGAAGGCCAGGCGCAGATCGACGAAGTCGTGGACGGCCTGGTCGATCCGGAAGACGGCGAGGAATACGCCGGTGCCGGCGTGACGGCCGAAGAGGACGAGAACGACGACGGTCCGGCCGGCGGCATGAGCAGCAAGCAGCTGGAAGACCTGCGCGTCAAGGCCCTGGCCAAGTTCGACGAGGTCGGCAAGCAGTTCGAAAAGATGCGCGGTGCCTACGAACAGGACGGCTACCGGTCGACCACCTATCTGAAGGCGCAGGAAGCCATTCAGAACGAGCTCATGGGCATCCGTTTCACCGCCAAGATGGTGGAGCGCCTGGCCGACACCCTGCGCAACCAGGTCGAGGAAGTGCGCCAGCTCGAACGCGCCGTCCTGCACACCTGCGTGGATCGTGCCGGCATGCCGCGGTCGCATTTCATCAAGGTGTTCCCGGGCAACGAAACCAACCTTCAATGGGTCGTGGATGAAGTCGCCGCCGGCCACCCGTACGCCGAGACCCTGGAACGCCAGGTTCCGGCCGTGCAGGAACTGCAGCAAAAGCTGATCGATCTGCAATCGCGAGTCGTTCTGCCGCTGAAGGACCTGAAGGAAGTCAACAAGCGCATGGCCACCGGCGAAGCCAAGGCTCGCAAGGCCAAGCGCGAAATGACCGAGGCCAACCTTCGCCTGGTGATCTCCATCGCCAAGAAGTACACCAACCGCGGTCTGCAATTCCTGGATCTGATCCAGGAAGGCAACATCGGCTTGATGAAGGCGGTGGACAAGTTCGAATACCGGCGCGGCTACAAGTTTTCCACGTATGCCACATGGTGGATCCGCCAGGCCATCACGCGTTCGATCGCCGACCAGGCGCGGACCATCCGTATCCCGGTCCACATGATCGAAACGATCAACAAGATGAACCGGATCAGCCGTCAGATCCTGCAGGAAACGGGTGCCGAGCCCGATCCCGCGACGCTGGCGCAGAAGATGGACATGCCGGAAGACAAGATCCGCAAGATCCTGAAGATCGCCAAGGAACCGATCTCCATGGAAACGCCCATCGGTGACGACGACGATTCGCACCTGGGCGATTTCATTGAAGACACGGCCACCCTGGCGCCTTCGGATGCTGCCTTGCACGGTTCCATGCGCGATGTGGTCAAGGAAGTGCTAGACTCTCTGACTCCGCGCGAGGCCAAGGTTTTGCGCATGCGCTTCGGCATCGAGATGAGTACGGACCAGACGCTGGAAGAAGTCGGCAAGCAATTCGACGTCACCCGCGAAAGGATCCGCCAGATCGAAGCCAAGGCCCTGCGCAAGCTGCGCCATCCCAGCCGTGCCGACAAGCTGAAGAGCTTCCTGGAAGGCCAGTAACAAGGCAGGGCGCGCGCAGGATACAAGATCAATAAGGGCCTCTAGCTCATGCCTGGTTAGAGCAGCGGACTCATAATCCGTTGGTGCCGAGTTCGACTCTCGGGGGGCCTACCAAGCAAATCAAGGGCTTACAACGTTCTTCGTTGTAAGCCCTTTTTTCATGCGCGTCCCGTGGCCATCGTGTGGTCGTTCTCCTATCGGGCCGGCGCCAGACCTGCTTAAATAATCGGTCTTTGGATACGAGTATCGGCATGGCGTCAACGAACGAGTCGGGATCGCAGCCCCGTAAGGCCTACAAGCTGGAAGTCGGTGCGCTGGGAATCGAAAGAGCGCAATCTATGGCGCCGCTGGCCGATCCCATCGATGTGCCGGTTGCCAGTCGCACGGCGATCATCGTCCAGAACAGGCCGTTTCCGCTGCACCGGCTGTGGCGCTCGCGGAAACTGGTGTATCAAGGGTCCCATAAGGCGGGCGGCATCTCGATCACCAATCTGGAAGAAGAGTGGCGATGCCATCATCTTTCCGCGTTCGATAATTTCCGCATCCAGATCGATCATGAACGACTGCGCGAGCTGGCGGCCCAGAGCGGCGCGGCGCGCGATTTTTTCCTGCGCAATCCGGCGGGCAAGGTGGACAGGACGATGCAGTCGCTGGTCAATGCGATCGCGCCGGCCCTGGAGCGCCGCAGTGATTTGGACCGGCTGTATATCGACCACATCGCCAGCGCGATGATGATCCATATTATTTCCACCTACGGCGGCCCCCTGCGACGCGGCAGCTATGTCCCGACGTTGGGTGCGCGTCGTGAAAGGCGCATCGTGGAATATATGCGCCACCATGTCGCCACCGATATATCCGTCGAGGACATCGCGGCCGAATGCGGAATTTCGGCGGGACATTTCACCAAGGCGTTTTTCCAGTCGACGGGATTGACGCCGCATCAATGGATCCTGCGTGCCCGTGTCGATCTGGCAAAGGACATGCTGCGCCAGGATATCGATATCGCCAGCATCGCGAACAGCTGCGGCTTTTCGGACCAGAGCCATTTCAGCCGTGTGTTCAAAAAGCTGACAGGTGTGTCGCCCGCCCGGTGGAGAAAAAACTAGGGTCTGTCAGTATTGCGAGCGGTCGGATCGGGAAGGTAGGCTGTCGCCGTTTTATCCAAATCACCACATTTTTGTCCAATACCCTTTTCGACCGGCAAGGTATCTTGCGGCTGCGTTTTCTCGCCACAATCAACCACCGCTAGTTCCTCGCCGGCCCCAACGCGGGCGGTACTCGCAATCGGAGTTTCGTCATGACCGAACCCTCCACTCCGGACCTTATCCTGGTCAACGGAAAGTTCACCACGCTGGATCGCGCCAACCCACAGGCTGATGCGGTCGCGGTGCGGGATGGCCGTTTTGTCGGCGTCGGGCTGCGCGACGACATCATGAAACTGGCCGGCCCGCGCACGCAGGTGATAGACGTGAATGGCCGCCGTGTTATTCCCGGCCTGATCGACAGCCACATGCACATCATCCGTGGCGGGCTGAACTACAACATGGAGCTGCGCTGGGATGGGGTGCGTTCGCTATCGGACGCCATGCGCATGCTCAAGGACCAGGTAGCGCGCACGCCCGCGCCGCAATGGGTGCGGGTGGTAGGGGGTTTTACCGAACACCAGTTTGCGGAAAAGCGTCTGCCGACGATAGACGAATTGAATGCCGCGGCGCCCGATACGCCCGTATTCATCCTGCATCTGTACGACCGCGCGATATTGAACGCCGCCGCGCTGCGCGCGGTGGGATATACCAAGGACACGCCGAATCCCCCCGGCGGCGAGATCATGCGGGATGCCCATGGCAACCCCACCGGGTTGCTGCTGGCCAAGCCCAACGCGACGATCCTGTACGCGACCCTGGCCAAGGGGCCGAAGCTGCCGCCGGAATACCAGTTGAATTCCACGCGCCATTTCATGCGGGAAGTGAACCGGCTGGGCGTGACGGGCGTGATCGACGCCGGCGGGGGCTTCCAGAACTACCCCGAGGACTACGCCATCATCGAACAGCTGCACGCGGCGGGGCAACTGACCGTGCGACTCGCCTACAACCTGTTCACGCAAAAGCCCAAGGAAGAACTGAACGACTTCAAGACGTGGACGGCCGCCGTCAAGCCGGGGCAGGGAGACGACCTGTACCGCCATAACGGCGCGGGCGAAATGCTGGTGTATTCCGCGGCGGACTTCGAGGATTTCCGCGTCGAACGTCCTGACATGCCCCCCTCCATGGAAGGAGACCTGGAACCGGTGATTCGCCTGCTGGCGGAAAAGCGCTGGCCGTGGCGCCTGCACGCCACGTACGACCAGACCATCTCCCGTGCACTGGATGTCTATGAGAAGGTGGCGCGCGACGTTCCCTTCGACGGCCTGAACTGGTTCTTCGATCATGCCGAAACGATCTCGGACCGCAATATCGATCGCATCGCCGCGCTGGGCGGCGGTATCGCCGTGCAGCACCGTATGGCCTACCAGGGTGAATACTTCGTCGAACGCTACGGCGCCAGGGCAGCGGAGGCTACGCCGCCGGTGAAGCGGATGCTGGAGAAGGGCGTCAAGGTGGGCGCCGGGACCGACGCCACGCGCGTGGCATCGTATAACCCCTGGGTCTCCCTGTATTGGCTAACGACCGGCAAGACCGTGGGTGGCACGTCCATGTATCCGCAGGCCAATGTGCTGGATCGTGAAACCGCGCTGCGCCTTTGGACCGAAGCCAATACCTGGTTCTCGTCGGAAGTTGGCAAGAAGGGCCAGATCAAGGTCGGCCAGCTGGCCGACCTGGCGGTACTTTCCGCCGATTACTTCGCCGTACCCGGCGACGAAATCCAGGACATCACGTCCGTCATGACAGTGCTGGGGGGCAAGGTCGTCTACGGCGACGGCGAGTTCGGCGGACATGCCCCGGAGATCCCGCCGGCGATGCCCGACTGGTCGCCCGTGCGTCACCATGGGGGCTACCAGGCGCGCGCGCAGGCATCCGGCCGCGCGGCGTTGAAGACCCTGTGCGGCTGCGCGCAGTCTTGCGGCGTGCACGGTCATGCGCACGCGCGGGCGTGGACCTCCAGCACGCCCGTTTCCGATGAAAAAACATTCTGGGGCGCGCTGGGCTGCTCTTGCTGGGCTTTTTGAACGAGCGGAACGCGCCATGAATCCATTGTCCGATTCTTCCTCGCCGCGGTCCGGCGCTCATCCGGGCTTGCCGCGCGGCCTCCACTGGGTCGCGTTGCTGCTGCTCTGCGCCGCCTATCTGCAGGGCGGCCTGGTCAAGCTTTATGATTTCCCCGGCGCGGTGACGGAAATCCAGCGGCTGGGCCTGGCACCGGCACAGCCCATGGCCGTTGCCGTCATCGTATTGGAGCTGGGCGCATCGGCAATGATCCTGCTGGGACGGTGGCGCTGGCTGGGCGCATTGCTGCTGGCTGCGTTCACGCTGGCCGCCACCTTTCTCGCGCTCCGCTTCTGGAGCGCGCCGCCCGATGCCCGCTTCGCGATGGCGAATGCGTTCTTCGAGCACCTGGGACTGGTGGGCGGCTTCCTGCTGGTCGCGTGGGAGGACTTGTCCAGGCGGCATGCTCCTTCGTCGACCCATGCTTTCCCCCGCACCATCACAGGAGTGCAGTCATGAAGGTGTATTTGATCTCGCTGGGCGCGGGTATATTGGTGGGCGTTATTTATTCGCTGCTCGGCGTGCGATCGCCGGCTCCGCCGGCAATCGCCCTGGTGGGCCTGCTGGGCATGTTGATCGGAGAGCAGGTCCTGCCGCCAGTAAAGCGGATGATGGCCGGGGAGCCGGTCACGACGGCCTGGTTCCGGCAGGAATGCGTGCCCAAGATTACGGGCAATGCACCCAAAGCCGCGGCGTCCTCGGACGCCGGCGCCGCCGACTGCGATCCACCGTCCAGGAGCCAATGATGGCATCGACGTCCCAGGCGCCTCGAACCTCGCAATCGGCGGCGGCCGACATTCCGGGCTGGCTGCTATCGTTCGCCGCCGGCTACGTGGATGTCGTGGGCTTCGCGGCGCTGTTCGGCCTGTTCACGGCGCATGTGACGGGCAACTTCATCATGATCGGCGTGCAGCTTATCGGCGCGTCGGAGGGCCTGCTCACCAAGCTGTTGGCATTGCCGACCTTTGTCCTCGCGGTGGGCTGCACCCGTCTGCTCGAAACCGCGCTGCGCCGCCGGGAACTACCCGTCATTGCGGTGCTGTTTTTCCTCGAGGGTGCGCTGCTGGCGGCTTTCATGGTGGCAGGGCTGGTGGCCAGTCCCATGAGCGATCCCAGTGCGCCCCTGGTCGTCCTATGCGGCTTGCTGGGTGTGGCCGCAATGGGTGTGCAAAACGCGATGTCGCGCACCATTCTGTCCGATGCCGGTCCCACCACCATCATGACCGGTAATACGACACAGATCGTGATCGATGCGGTGGACCTGCCTCGCGCCACGCCCGAGGCCCGCGCCGCGATCCGGCGCAGGATGGGAAAGATGTTGCCGGCGGTGATCGGTTTCGCCCTGGGCGCCATCATCGGGGCGTTCGCGTTCAAGCTGGGCTCATTCTGGAGCGTACTGCTGCCCACCGTCCTCCTGCTCGGTCTGGCCGTACGGCTTCGCCGGGAAACGCAGCCGTCCTGAACCGGGAAAAAAAAACGCCACGGCCGGGGCCGTGGCGATAAGTGCGCTACGTTCGCTTATACGGTGCTGCGAAACCGATAAAAAGCGGACGCGCAACAGTACCAAAGCGTCCTTGCCGGCAAGGGTTGCGGCCCCGGTGGCCGTGAAACAAAATGTGTCTTTCGGCTTTGCGTGAACCGAAATACAAAACTGCGTTTTTGGCCGCGGTTTCCACTGCCAGGCTGATCGGTCTCGATGACTTGAAATACCAGTCGATACAAATATTGCGTTGGTTCGACCCTGGGGCGGCGCAAGGCCGCAGCGTTGCGCGCGACCCCATGCGCAACGCCGTTCATGTCCGCTGGAGACGCGTACCGCCCGCTTCGGCAAGGCCGGGAAGCCGGCTCGGGTGGCGTCAGGGCAGGGCGCGTCGCACGATATCGACCAGCGTGGCAGCCTCCGCCTCGTCCATATCGAAGCGCGTGACCAACCGGATCACGCCGCCCCGGCGGCGGCCGAAGCGTGCGCCGGCGGCCGCGATCGCCTGGATGGCGGGGTCGGGCAGGCGCAGGAACAACATGTTGCCGTCGACCGGGGCGGCCAGTTCCACGCCTGGCAATGCGGCCAATTCCTGTCCGATGCGCGCTGCGATGGCGTTCGAATGCCGGGCCAGGCGCAGATACAGGTCGTCTTGCACGTAAGCCAGCAATTGGGCCGAGGCGAAGCGCATTTTCGACCAGGTCTGGCCGGCGCGGCGCAAGCGATAGGACAGGGGCTCCACCAGGTCCGCATCGAATACGACGATGGCGTCGGCATTCATGCCGCCATTCTTGGTGACACCGAAGGAAAGGATATCGACGCCGGCGCGCCACGTCATTTCGGCCGGGCTGCATCCCAGCGTGGCGAGTGCGTTGGCGAAGCGCGCGCCATCCATGTGGAATCGGATTCCGGCTTCGCGGGCCAGCGCGCCGATCGCGGCGATCTCTTCGCGGCGATACACCGTTCCGTATTCGCTGGCCTGGGTGATCGTGACCGCGTCGGGCTGGGACCGGTTGCGTATACCGCGCTCGGCGGCCGCCAGGGCATCCCGCAGGGTTGCCGCCGGCAGTTTGTAATTTTCGCCGGGCAGCGCCACCAGCTTCGCGCCGCCGCTATAGAACTCCGTGGCGCCGCCTTCCGATGTATGAACGTGCGCTTCCTGATGACAGTAGATCGCTCCCCACGGGCGTGCGCAGCAGGCCAGGGATAAGGCGTTGGCCGCCGTGCCGGTGGCGACCGGAAACACCGTGACCGGCGCTTCGAACAGCGCCGAAAAGGCATCGTTGACGGCCGCGCTGTAGTCGTCGTCGCCGTAGGAGGCGGCGGGATCGCGATTGGCGGCCTCGACGGCGCGCAAAATTTCCGGGCTTGCCGTACCGACGTTGTCGCTACGGAAATTCAGCGTGACCTTGGGTGGGGAATCGTTCACCTTGGACTCCAGGCAGCATCGTCGACGCTACATCAATGGGCTATCGCGCCGTCGCATACGCAGTTGGAGCAGCAGCAGCGGGACCGCGGTAAAAAATATCAATATCGCGGCCGCCGCGGCCGCCAATCCGGCGCCGGTGCCCTCCAGCAACTGGTACATGCGCACCGTGACGGTGGACCAGCGGCTGGTGTAGAGCACGATGGTCGAGCTCAGTTCGGAAGCTACCGTGATCCACACCAGTACCATGCCGCCGACCAGGCCGCCGGCCATCAACGGCACGACCAGGCCGACGAAGGTCTTGAATGGGGAGACGCCGAGATTGATGGAGGCTTCTTCGAGACTGGGTTCGATCTGGTGCACGATGGCGGCCGCCGAGCGTACGCTGAACGGCAGCTTGCGCACGACGTAGGCAATCACCAGGATAAGCCAGCCGCCAGTCAGTACCAGGGGGTGGTTGTTGAAGGCCAGGATCAGCCCCACGCCCATTACGGTACCGGACACCGCGAACGGCACCATGCCTATCATATCCAGCGTGGCGGAAAGCCGGCCGCGATGGCGCGTGACGATGTAGCCGATGGGCGCGCCGATGATCGTTGCCACCAGGGCCGCCACGGTTGCCAAAATCAAGGTGTTGTATAGCGGCTCGTACGAGCCGGCCAGCAAACCCGCGTAGTTGCCCAGCCCCAGCTCCCACGTCAGCACCGGCCCCCTGAAGCGCAGGAAAGAAATGCCCAGTACGGCGATGAAAGGCATCAGCGACAGCAGCACGACACCCCAGCTATAGCATATGGCCACCGCGCGCCAGCCGCGCGACAGCGGCAGTGCCGGCGGTGCGCTGCGCGCGTTCGTCGTGAAGCGACGCTTGCCCAGGTAATGCCGCTGCGCCAGCAGTCCGAGTGCCGTGCACAGGATCAGCAGCACGCTAAGGGCCCCGGCGGCGGCCGGGTTGTTGTCCGCCTCGCCCGCGAACAGCTTGAAGATGTCGACCGCCAGGAAAGGCCGGTCCTCGGCCAGCACGGACGGTACGCCGAAATTCTCCAGGGTTTCGATGAAAACGAGCAGGGCGCCCGCCAGTACCGCCGGCATTACCACCGGCAGCAGTACGGTGCGAAAGACGTGCCAGCGCGAACCGCCCAGGTTGCGGGCGGCTTCCTCGACGGAAATATCGATGGCCTTGAAGCCGGCCATGGCCGGCATCAGCACATAGGGGTAGAGGGTCAGCGAGAACACCGCGATGATGCCGGGCAAGCCGTAGATGGGCCCGATCGGCACGCCGATTTCGCGCAGCGCGGTCGTGATGACACCGGCATGGCCAAACAGCAGCACCAGCGCATAGGCGGCCACGAAAGAAGGCAGCACCAGCGGCAGCGAGGCCAGCGTGAAGAGCAGGGTCTTGGCGGGCAGGTCCACGCGGGCCATGCAGAAGGCCAGCGGTACGCCTATCGCGGTGGCCCCCACCGTGGCACAAGCCGCCGCGATCAGGCTGTTGCTTACACTCTTGATGTAATAGCCGCTATTGAAGATCCCCGCATAGTTGGCCAGTGTAAAAGGCCCGGTGCCGTCCACCCGCAGGCTGGCGTTCAGCACCAGCGCCAGGGGATAGAGAAGGAATAGCGCGAGCAGGACCAGCGCGCCGATGGACACCGCATAGCGAAAGCCCTTCATGAGACGGGAAACGCAATGATGTGGGCGGGGTCGTAGGCCAGGGTCAGCGGCGTGCCCTCGGCCATCCCGCCCAACGAGGCGCCCAGCGCGGAGATCCGGATCGGCGTGCCATCGGGCAGCGCGGCGTGCAGCCGCTGGATCTGGCCCAGGAATTCGCGCAGCACCAGCCTGGCACGCAGCAGCGGCCCCGGCGCCTGGTCCACCAGCCGCAACGCCTCGGGCCGTATCGATAGCAGCACTTTGCCGCCCGGTTCCGCCACTTTGCCCTGCACCGATATCGTCGTGCCGCCCGCCGCGACTTCGCTGGTCTGGCCGTCGAAGCGGCCGGCGACGCCGGGCAGCATATTCGTGCCTCCCAGGAACTCCGCAACGAAGGCCGTTTGCGGTTGCTGGTAGATGGCTTCAGGCGAACCCACCTGTTCGACCCTGCCGTCGCGCAGTACGGCGATGCGGTCCGAAATGGCCAGCGCCTCTTCCTGATCGTGGGTGACATAGACCGCGGTCAGGCCCAGCGATTTCTGCAACTGGCGAATCTCGACGCGCATCTCCACGCGTAGCTGGGCGTCCAGGTTGGATAGCGGCTCGTCGAACAACAGCACCGCGGGTTCGATCACCAGCGCGCGCGCGATGGCCACACGCTGCAATTGCCCGCCGGACAGCTGATGGGGCCAGCGCGGGCCATAGTTCGCCAGGCGTACCCGTTCAAGCGCCTTGCGCACGCGGGCCTCGATGGCGGCCGCCGGCACCTTGCGCGCGCGCAGCCCGTATGCCACGTTGTCGGCCACGGTCAGGTTGGGAAAGATGGCGTAATTCTGGAACACCATCGCGATGTTGCGCCGGTGCGCAGGCAGGCGGTCGATACGCGTTTCACCCAGCAGGATGCTGCCGGACGCGATATCGGTGAAGCCCGCGATGCTGCGCAGCAGCGTGGTCTTGCCGCAGCCGGAAGGGCCGAGCAACGTGAATAGCTCTCCGTCGCCGATGGTCAGCGAGATGCCATCCACCGCCCGCGCCGCGCCGTAGCTGCAGACCAGCTCGTCAATCCGTATGGTCGTCATGGAAGCAGCGGGACGGGGCGCTCAGCGCGTTTCCTGGATGGTCGTCTTCAGGCGGCGCAGGGTCTCGGCGCGGGTGGATTCCCACTTGGCATCGTCGTAGGGCAGCACCTTGATAGCGCTGAAGGGCGGCATATTGCCTGCCACGCTCAAGTCGATGTCCTGTCTGGCGGGGCGGCGGAAGGTGGCCTTCAGCAGCATTTCCTGGGTGGGCTTGCTGGCCAGGTAGTCGATCAGCTTCCGGGCGTTGTCCGGGTCCGGGCCGCCTTTGATGATGGCCGCGCCTTCGGCCAGGGCGACCGTGCCGTCGGCGGGATAGCCAACCGCGACCGGCGCGCCGTTGTGCGCCCAGAGGAAACCCGCGTATTCCAGGGAAATTCCCAGCGGATACTCGCCGCTGCCATTGCCGTCGAACACCAGGGTCGAGCGGTTCAGGACCTTGGCATTGGCGACCAGCTTGCCGAATTTCTGCCAGGCCGCATCGTTGTCGCCCCAGGCCTGGAGCAGGGCCGTGGCCGCCGCATAGGAAAACCCGGAATTGGCGGGATCGGTATAGGCGATGCGGCCTTTCCATTTGGCGTCGAGCAGATCTTCCCAGCGCTTGGGCGCGTCCTTATCGGGAATGGCCTTGCTGTTCCGGTTGATGGTGACGACCTGGATATTGGTACCGACCCACAGATTGTCGGGATCGCGATAAGGCGCGGGAACGACGTCGCGTCCCTGCACGGCGTAAGGCTGGAAATACTTGCTGTTTTGCTTGAGCAGGGCGGCGCTGACGCCCCACACCACATCGGCCTGCGGATTGCCCTGCTCGGAGGCGATACGGCGAAACAGCACGCCGGATCCGGTGGAAATCACGTTCACCGTCAGCCCGGTGGACTGCTTGAAACCGTCGGCCACCAATTTGTTGACGGTGTCGTCATTGGCCGAGTACAGCACCACATGGTCGGACGCGGCCATCGCGGGCACGGCTGCGCCGACGGCGGTCAGGGCCAGTATCGCAATACAGGCGGACAGGCGTTTCATGTTTTCCCCTTGTTTATCGTTGAATGGATGCGGCAAGGCTGGCGCGTGCCGCGGCGATGCCGGCACCGGAGGTGAATGCATGGCCCAGGTCCGCAAGAACGCTTTCCAGGTGCGCCAGGTCGGTCAGGATCGTGTCATCGTCGAAGTCCCCCATCGTGCCGATGCGGATAACCCGCCCGGACAGTCGGTTCCGCGAGCCGGCGATCACCGTTCGATGGCGTTCGTACAGCGCCTTGACGATCGCCGCGCCATCCAATGCCTGCGGCACCGAAAGCGCGACAACGGTGCTGGACAGATTGCGGCCGGTGCCGAAGATGGGAAGGTTGATGGCGGCCGCGCCATCGCGCAGGGCTGTCGAGAGGCGGCGGTGACGAGCCAGTACCCGGGGCAGCCCTTCGGCGTGGATCATGTCCAGGGCCTCGAGCAGTCCATAGACGACGGGCACGGCGGGCGTGAACGGCGTTTCGCCTTTTTCCAGCGATGCCAGCGCGCGCTTGAAGCTCCAATAGAAGGCGGGAAGGTGGTCGCCGCGATCGATGACCTCCCAGGCCTTGGCACTGACGCTGGCCAGGCCCAGGCCAGGCGGGCACATCAAGGCTTTCTGCGATGCTGACACGACGACGTCGACGCCCCATTCATCCTGTTTCATCTCCGTGCCGGCCAGCCCGCTGACCGAATCCGTGACGAGCAGCGTCGGCGTATCGCGCACGAGGGCGCCGAGCCGCGCGAGGTCGGCAGTAATGGCGGTCGAGCTTTCATTGTGGATGACGAATACCGCGCGGTAGGTCTTTTCGCGCAGGCGCTGCGCCACCGCGTCGATGTCGATGTCGCTGCCCCATGGCATGTCCAGCCGATCGAAGCGAGCGCCGATTTCCTGCGCGATCGTGGCAAAGCGTTCGCCGAACTGGCCGTGCGAAACGAACAGCAGTTCCGTGCCGGCGCTGGCGATATTGACGACCGCCGCTTCCATCATGCCGCTGCCGGAGGCGGCGAAAAAAAGAATGCGGTTGCGCGTGCCGAAGATGGGCTTGAGGCGTTCCTCGGCATCGGCCAGCATCGCCCGGAACTCCGGACCGCGATGGTTGACGATGGGGCGTGCGGTAGCCTGCCGGATGCGTTCGGGTACGAAGGTGGGGCCGGGCAGGCGCAAGCGGTATCCCTCGGGAATCGCTACGGCCCGATTTGCAGCATGAGACACCCTGTGGAACCTCCCCTTGTCGCTCCACTGCATCCAATCATACAGTCGTACAGTGGCGCAAAGCATGTACGGTTTGCT
Source organism: Bordetella genomosp. 11 (assembly GCF_002261215.1). Lineage (NCBI taxonomy): Bacteria > Pseudomonadati > Pseudomonadota > Betaproteobacteria > Burkholderiales > Alcaligenaceae > Bordetella > Bordetella genomosp. 11. Next base: position 580,508 of record NZ_NEVS01000004.1, read on the forward strand.
GTTAATAGTCAATCCGGTGTATCGCGGTCGAAGCAAAGTCCGGTCGCGAATCATTACGCCGAGCTGAAGCGGCCGCGCGGCAGCGCGATCGTCGCGATGTCGCGGCCAACGTCGGGCAAAGCACACCGTGCCGGCGGTAAATGATCGTGATGGCGCCGCTTTTGCCGATTGACGCGGGTACGGCTATTGCGTCGCGCGGGGAATAAAATCGCCCGTTTCGTCTACGACCCTGGCCGGCATCCCCATGACAGATACTTCCCGAATCCCCGATCGTGTCTCGCTTCCCGAATTGACCGTTCGCGGCGTCATACTCGGCGCGCTCATCACGGTCGTGTTCACGGCGTCGAACGTTTATCTGGGATTGAAGGTCGGCCTGACATTCTCTTCCGCCATCCCCGCCGCCGTGATTTCCATGTCGGTCTTGCGCCTGTTCCGCGATGCCAACATCCTGGAAAACAATATGGTGCAGACGCAGGCCTCGGCGGCGGGCACGTTGTCGTCCGTGATTTTCATCCTGCCCGCGCTGGTCATGATGGGCCACTGGCAAGGGTTCCCGTTCTGGCTCACCCTCGCCGTGTGCGCGGCGGGCGGCATGCTGGGTGTCATGTTCACAATCCCGCTGCGGCGCGTGATGGTGGTGCAGAGCGATCTGCCCTATCCCGAAGGCGTGGCGGCCGCGGAGATCCTGCGCGTGGGCGCGACTGCATCGGCGGACTCCCAGGCCGGTGCCGGCGAAGCGGCTGCCGGCACGTCCGGGGCGCGGCGCGCGTCCGGCACCGGCATGGCGGACATCGCCACCGGTGGGGTGGTGGCCGCGGCGGTCAGCTTCGCCGCCGGCGGGCTGCGCGTGCTGGGTGACGGCGTGAGCATCTGGTTCTCGGCCGGCGCGGCGATCTTTCGCATTCCCATGGGGTTTTCCACCGCCTTGCTGGGCGCGGGCTATTTGATCGGCATTGTCGCCGGGCTGGCGATGCTGACGGGGCTGATCATCGCCTGGGGAATCTCCGTGCCTGTATTGACGGCGCTGCATCCCATGCCGGCCGACGCCTCGGCGGCAAGCTACGCCACTGGCCTGTGGTCGTCGCAGGTGCGCTTCATCGGCGCAGGTGTGATCGGCGTGGGCGCCGTCTGGACGCTCGCCACGCTGGCCGCGCCGATGGCGCGCGGCCTGAAAGCGACCTTTTCCAGCTTGGGCGCGGCGGGAGCGCATGGCGCCGGACCGGCGCCACGCACGGACCGGGATCTGCCTGGCTTCTGGATCGCGGCGATCAGCCTGGTCATGGTGGTTGTACTGTTATTGACCTTTCATGCCTTCCTGTCCGGCGCGCCATTGGTGGCCGGGCTGACGTGGCGGCTGGTGATCTACGCCGTTATCTTCGCTTTTGTCTTCGGCCTGCTGGTCGCGGCCGCCTGCGGTTATATGGCGGGGCTGGTGGGGTCGTCGACCAGTCCCATTTCGGGCGTCGGCATTGTGGCCATCGTGCTGGTATCGCTGCTCATACTGGCCATCGGCAGCCGCGACGGCTTGCTTGCGACCGAGTCGGGCCGGCAGCTTGCCATCGCCGTGGCTATCTTCACGACTTCGGCGGTGATCGCGGTGGCCTCGATTTCTAACGATAACCTGCAGGATCTGAAGACGGGCTGGCTGGTGGGCGCCACGCCCTGGCGGCAGCAAGTCGCGTTGCTGATCGGCTGCGTGGCCGGCGCCGTCGTGATCTCGCCGGTGCTTGACCTGCTGTACAACGCCTATGGCTTCGCCGATGCCATGCCGCGCGCCGGCATGGATCCCTCGCAGGTTCTGTCCGCGCCCCAGGCCACGCTTATGCTGGCCATCGTGCGAGGCATTTTCACGCACCAGCTGAACTGGGGCATGATCGTGATTGGCATGGGTATCGGAATCGGCCTGATCGTAGTGGACAGCATTCTGAAACGCACCTGCAAGGTGGCGCGCATGCCGGTCCTGGCCGTGGGTATCGGCATCTACCTGCCGCCCACCGTCAGCGCGCCGCTGGTGCTCGGCGCCGTGCTCGCGTGGCTGGTCGGCCGCGCCCTGCAACGCCGCCGGGCCGCCGGCCGGGCGGACGATCAAGCCATTGCCGCCGCCGAACGCCGCGGCGTACTGATCGCCTCCGGGTTGATTGTCGGCGAAAGCCTGATAGGCGTCGTCATGGCGGTGGTGATCGGCGCCAGCGGCAAGGAGGCGCCGCTGGCCATCGTCGGCCCCGGTTTTTCGTCCATCGCTTCATGGCTGGGCCTGGCCGTGTTCCTGGCCGTGGCGTGGTTGTTCGCGCGACGTGTCGTGGCGGCCGTGTAGCCATTCGGTCCGTCCCGTGCGGCGGCGGCGCGATGAAGCCGCCCCGCGGCCGTGCGAGCTAATCGTGATAGGCCAGGCGCAGCGGCAAGGCCTCGCGCTCCGCCAGCCTGCGATTGGCTTCTTCCACCAGTTCATTCTCGGCGGCGCGCAGGGCGGCTGCACCTGTCAGCCCGGTGCCGCGCTCCACCCGTCGCAGGACCTCGGCCGCGCAGCGGCACGCCACATAACGATGGCCGGTTTCCAGCCAGAAGGTGGCACCGCCATCGACCATCGATATCTCCCAGATCGCCCCCATCGTGTCCTCCCGAGGTCCAGGGGTTAACATTGGGCCCCGCACGCATCCGGTCCAAGGCATATGGGCTATCCGATAGCCCCATCCAGCGTTAGCAGGCCTTAGTCTAGGTAGCGTCATTCGGCGCCGGTATCCGGTCGATGCGCTAAGGCTCCCGCAGGATGATCCCGATGCCGTACGCCGCATGGCGCACGGCCCGCATGGACCGATATGCACGGCTGAACCTTATCCGATCCATGCGGACTAAGGCTCACGTCGGTTTTTATCTTCACTCCGTGGAATTTATGAAGAAGCTTATTGTCGTTTTGTGGTCCGTCCTGGCCGTTTGCACGATGGGCGCTGCCCGGGCCGCCGCTCCCGCCGCCACGCCCGCCGCGGGTTCCGCCGCCGCGACGCAGCCCGCCGCTGCCGGACAGGGCGCAGCCACTCCCGCACCGCCCGCGCCGGAAGCGCCGACACCCGATGCCAGGTCGTGGCTGCTGCTGGACGCCACCAGCGGCCAGGTCATCGCATCGCAAAATCCGGACGAACGCGTAGAGCCCGCTTCGCTGACCAAGATCATGACGTCCTATCTGATCTTCCAGGCGCTGCGCGACAAGACGCTGGATCTCAATCAGCAGGTGACCATCTCCACGAACGCATGGAAGGTGGCACCGGGCAGCTCCAAGATGTTCCTGGAACCGGGCATGCATGTCAGCATCGACGACTTGCTGTCGGGCCTGCTGATCCAATCGGGCAACGATGCGGCCGTCGCGCTGGCCGAGGCCGCCGCGGGGTCTGAAGGCGCCTTCGTTCAGCGCATGAATGAAATGGCCGAACGCATGGGGCTGAAATCCACCCATTTCAACAGCCCGCACGGCCTGCCCGATCCACAGACATATTCCACCGCGCGCGATCTCGCAACGCTGACCGCCCGCGTGATCCACGACTTCCCCGATCTTTACGTGCGCTACGATCACGTGAAGTCGTTCCGCTTCAATAACATCACGCAGCCCAACCGCAACCGCCTGCTGTGGAGCGATCCATCGGTGGATGGCGGCAAGACCGGCCATACCGAGGCGGCGGGCTATTGCATGATCGCTTCGGCCGTACGTCCGGGCGCTACCGGCCAGCGGCGGCTCATCGCCGTCGTCATGGGCACGCCCTCCGACAAGGCCCGCACGACAACGACAGCGATGCTCTTGAACTGGGGGTTCCAGAACTTCGAAACCGTCAAGCTTTACGCCAAGGGGCAGTCGGTCGGCAATTCGAGGGTCTGGAAAGGCCAGCAATCGCAGGTGCTGGCGGGCTTCGACCGCGACATCTACGCCACGGTTCCACGCGCCTGGGTGCCCCGCCTGCAGAAAGTCATCACGCAACAGGGGCCGCTGGTCGCGCCGCTTGCGCTGGACAGCCAGATCGGCACCGTCGACTTGCAGGTCGACGGCCGCACCATCCAGAGCTATCCCGTCCTGGCCCTGCAGCCAGTGGAGCGAGGCGGCATGCTGTCGCGCGGCTGGGACAGCATGCGACTGTGGGTGTATGGACTGATGAACGAGCAGCCCCCGGCGTGACGCCGGTCGCGTGCGGCTGACGTTATGCCAGAAATTCCTGTCATAACGTCAGTCCATGCGGCACGTACGAGCATCTTGCTGGCTTTTCGTTAGCCCGAGTCCCGATCATGATTCTCTTCTGTGCAGGCACAAGAGAGAGAACCATGACAAGAATGATCGATGTTCCGGCGATGGCCGCCCTGATGCGCAAGGTCGGCGTCGCCCCGTTCATGCGCGAACTCGCGCATCGCATACGCGCGGACTATCTGCGTTGGACGGAATTCGAAAAATCCGCGCGGCTGGCGTCGCATTCCCCGGTCGGCGTGATCGAACTGATGCCGGTCTCCCATGCCGCGCGCTATGCCTTCAAGTACGTTAACGGGCATCCGGGCAACACTGCGCTGGGCTTGCCTACGGTCATGGCGTTCGGCGTGTTGGCCGACGTGGCGACCGGTTATCCCTTGCTGATGTCGGAGCTGACCTTGACCACCGCAATGCGTACCGCGGCCACGTCGGTCGTCGCCGCGGCCGCGCTGGCGCGCCCGCAGGCGCGCGTCATGGCACTGATAGGGAACGGCGCGCAGAGCGAATTCCAGGCGATTGCCTTTCACGATATGCTGGGGATCGAAGAGGTCCGCCTGTTCGACATCGATGGCCGGGCCACCGCCAAGCTGCAGCGCAACCTGGCGCATGCCGCGCCTGCCATGCATGTCGTCGTGGCCCCGAGCACGGCCGCGGCGGTGCGCGGCGCCGATATCGTCACAACGGTAACGGCGGACAAGGCCTACGCGACTATCCTGACGCCGGACATGATAGAGCCGGGCATGCACCTTAACGCCGTGGGCGGGGATTGTCCCGGCAAGACGGAAATACATCCCGACATCCTGCGGCAAGCGCGCGTCGTCGTCGAATACGAGCCGCAATCGCGCATCGAAGGCGATATCCAGCAGCTGCCCGCGGATTTTCCGGTCATCGAACTGTGGCGGGTGCTCAATGGGGAGCAGCCCGGGCGCGAGTCGCCGGATCAGGTCACTCTCTTCGACTCCGTGGGTTTCGCTTTGGAAGACTACTCCGCGCTGTGCCTCGTCGCTGACCTGGCGCAACGTCACGGCGTGGGCGTCGATCAACCCTTGATCCCATCGGGCGGAGATCCCAAGGACCTGTATGCCCTCGCGCTGGGCGAAGACGGCGCGGCCTTGCGCGCCGCGGCATAGCGCGGCACGTCCGGCCCGCGCGTCCCGGGACGGCGCGCAGCCCCGCGGCAGGGCGGCCGCAAGGGCCGCTATCGATGGTCCGGGTATTTACTTGTACACGGCCAGCAGCAGATTCGTTTCCGAGTTGGCGATGCCCTTGACGCGGCGAAGATCGCGCAGCACGCGGTCGAACGTCGCCAGGTCCTGGACCCGGATCTCCGCCACCAGATCCCAGCGTCCGCTGGTCGAATGCACCTGCACGATCTCCGGCAGGCGACGCAGTGCCGACAACACGGCGTCGGTTTCATTTCCCCGCACTTCGATCAAGGTCATGGCCCGCACGCCGTCGTTCTCGGTTTCGCTGCGCAGGCGAACGGTGAATCCCAGGATCGTCCCGCCTCGGACGAGCCGGTCTATGCGGTTGTGGATCGTCCCGCGCGACACCGACAGCTTCTTGGCCAGCGTGGCGGTGGTCAGCCGGCCATTGTCGCGCAGCAGGGCGATGAGACGGCGGTCCAGATCGTCTAGGGCTTCTTGCATGGGGAAGGGCGGGAATGTTGCCGTTTGGGGGCTGCGCTACTGTAGCACCGCAATGTTCGTTCGACCTTTCGCCGCGATCGCGCTAGAATCGTTGATAGATCAATTATTGATGCGTCCACGAAATGGCCCCCCGCGCTCCCTCTACTCCCCATTCCGCAGGCCAGGTATTGCCGTTCCGCCAATCCCTGATGGCGATGCTGGGCATGTGCTTCGTCGTCATGATGGTTGCCATCGACCAGACGGTCGTAGGCACCGCCTTGCCTACCGTCGTTGCCGAGTTGAAGGGCTTCGACCTGTACGCCTGGGTCGCCACCTCGTACCTGCTGACCTCCGTCATCACGGTGCCCATCTTCGGGCGCCTGGGGGATTACTACGGACGCAAGCCCTTCGTCGTGTTGGCCATCGTCGTCTTCACGGCGGCGTCGGCCTTGTGCGGCGCGGCCGACAGCATGCTCTTCCTGGTTATTGCCCGCGCGCTGCAGGGCATCGGCGGCGGCATGCTCGTCGGTACCGCGTTCGCCTGCATTCCGGATCTGTTCCCGGATTCCTATGTGCGTCTGCGCTGGCAGGTCATGTTCAGTTCCGCCTTCGGCATCGCCAACGCCGTCGGCCCCTCGCTGGGCGGTTTCCTGACCGAATACTACGGCTGGCGTTCGGTGTTCTACGTCAACATCCCGGTGGGGCTGTTGGGCCTGTGGTTCGTGTGCCGCCATCTGCCGCACCTGCGGCACAGCGATCCCACCAGGAAAATCCGCCTGGACTGGCCGGGCGCGCTGCTTATCGCGCTGGCGCTGGGCGGGCTGCAATTGCTGGTGGAGCTGCTGCCCGGCAAGGGCATCGACAGCTTCACCATCGGCCTGGCCATCGCCAGCGTCATCGCCTTCGGTGCCTTGTATTGGTGGGAGCGGCGCTGCGAACAGCCCTTGCTGCCTTTCGAAATGTTCCGCAATGCCAGCCTGGCGCCGTTGTTCATGCTGGCCTTGCTGGTCGGCGTGTCGATGTTCTCGCTGCTGTTCTATGCGCCGTTGCTGCTGCAGGGCGGCTTCGGGCTGTCGCCCAAGGACGCCGGGCTGCTTATCACCCCGATGGTGGTCTGCATTACCGTCGGCAGCATCACGAACGGCCGCATCGTCACCCGCATCAAGAATCCCAACAACATGCTTTATGTCGGGTTCCTGTTGATGTGCCTGGCCACGGCGGGCATTATTTCCACGCACAACTACACGCCGGGCTGGCTGATCGCCACGTATATGCTGGCGGCCGGCCTGGGCCTGGGTTTCATCATGCCGAACCTGACGGTGTTCGCGCAGGAAACCGCCGGGCGCGAGCACCTGGGTATCGCCACCGCCCTGCTGCAGTCGTTGCGCATGGTGGGCGGCATGGTGGGCACGGCGGTGGTGGGAACCATGGTCAACCACAGCTACATCAGCGGCGTGCGCGCATCCCTGGACAGCAGCCAGGCGCTGCGTTGGCTGGATACGCTGGACGACCCGCAAATACTGGTCAACCCCGCCGCGCAGGCGCAGTTTCTCCAGCAGGTAGCCGCGGTCGGCCGCGATGGCGCATCGTATCTGGAAGCGGCGCGCGTTTCGCTGGTCGGCGCGATCCACGACGGGCAGATCATCGTGCTGGCAATCGCCATCCTATCGCTATGGTTCGTCCGGCGTGTGCCGCCCGTGCGGCTTACCCGCCGCAGCAAAGTGGCCAGCGCGCCCGCGGAGTAAGCCATGCCCAAGGAGCAACAAGGCCTGCATACCGTGCAGATGCTGGGGCAGGCCTATCGCACCATGATGGCGGCTTTCGAGGCCAATGTAGGCCACGCATTGCCGCGCTGGCGCATCCTGCTTGCGCTGCACGAGGCGGGGGGCCTGTCGCAGAAGGTGTTGGCGGAGCGCTGCCGGCTGGATCCCGCATCGTTGACGCGACAACTCCAGGCGATGGAAAGCCTCGGCTGGATCAGCCGCGCCATCGACGAACAGGATAACCGTCTCATCAACGCGATGCTGACGCCGCAGGGCAAGCGCGTGGTCGCCGAGGCGCTGCCGCGCCGAGCGGCCTTTTTCGACCACGCCATGCAAGGCCTGTCGGCGGAGCAGATCAGGGTCTGCCACGAGGTGCTGGCGGTCCTGGAGGAAAATTTCAAGGCGGCACAGCAGCGCGTCGCCAGTTGAACGGCCGCGGTTCGAGCGGGGCGGTGCAGTCTCGGAACGTAGGAAGGCCGAGCGCCCCGCCGGCCCGCGAAAGTCCCCGCCGCAAGCGGCTCATACCGTGGCCACGGGAGTGACGGGAGATCCCACGGCACCGGGCAGCCGCAGCGGTGGCGCGGTCAACAGGAAGCGCGAGCGTCCATGCGCACGCAGCCACTCCGCCAGCTCTTCCAGGTACCAGAGCTCCGCCAGCGGAACGCCCAGCTTGAACAGGCAGTGATGGTGGAGCGGCAGGATGGAGCGGCCCGGCCCGGCGGTGCGCGCGGGGTAGGCCTCTACCGCATAGTTGTCCGCGCAGATTGCCGCGATGCCGGATGCGCCGATCCAGTCCAGCAGGGCGGTATCCGTGCCATCCAGCACGGCCCCTGCCTGTTCCAGCGCCGCCTGATCCGGTTTGCCGGCCATGCGCACGATGGCTTCGGCAAATCCCGTGCGCAGCACCAGCATATCGCCTGGTTCCACCGACACTTGCTGCTCACGCATGACTTCCTGGAGCACTGTGTTGTCCACCAGCGTGCGACCGCGGCCCAGGGCATGGGCCAGGTCCACCATGACGCCGCGGCCCTGCATGCCCTTGCGGGCATAGGTGTCGATGGCCAGGCGGCGCGCGTAAGAGCCGCCCGGTGGGCAGCAATCGCGCGCCGCCGCGGGATCGTCCCCGCCGAGGATGTCGATGCCCGCCTCGAAACCGTTGTAGTAGACCAGGCGCTCGCTGCCGTCTCCCTGGGTGTCGAACAGCGCGCCGACATGGCTCAAGCCATCCCATTGCGTCGAATACTGCAGCGTCAACATCACCCGGTCGTCGTTCAGCACGTCGACGGCGGTCGCGTCCTCGCGCCGCACGGCGAAGTTCATGTTGGGATGTCCGTTCCTGTCCGTGGGGGACAGCACCGGTGGGTGACGACGGGGATTCAGTACATTGCCGCCCGGCAGATCGAGTGGCAACGACAGGCAGAATACTTTGCCGACGCGTACTTCCCGTACGGCCTGCAGTACCTTTTCCTCGGTCAGAAGATTCAGGCGGCCGAGCTCGTCGTCCGCGCCATAGTCGCCCCAGGTAGAACCGTCGGGCCTGCGATTCCAACGTTGCATATGCGTTGTCTCCTCGCGCTGTTTTATGGTTATATGCCCGGTACTATAGTACGCATTCGCCCATTTTCAGGGCTCCGGGAAGCGCGCTGGCATTGCGGCCGCACGGTCCGCGCAAGGCGAGAAGTTGTCCTATGCCTCCCCGCGCATAGGGCCGTCGGTACATCCGACCGGCGCCTGTTTCGAGTCGGTCGGAAGCGGGCGGGCGGGCGTGATCCGCACCTGGGCGCGGGTGCCTGTCCTCGCGCTTTCGTGGTTTCGCGCTCCGGGGCCGCGCGTGTCTGCTGCTTCGCGCTCGCGCGCGCCTCTCCCGATATGAAAAAACGCCGGGCTCCGGGCCCGCACCGGCCCAGCCGGTCAGGCAGGTTCAACCGGGGGGGGCGGTTCGTCCGGAGCGCGCGGCGTTTTCTCCTGGCGCCAGGGCGGCGCTATATGGCGCCCACCAGCAAAAGAACAATGACGATGATCAATACCAGCCCCAGCCCGCCGCTGGGATAGTAGCCCCAGGCCCGGCTGTGGGGCCAGGTCGGCAGCGCTCCGATCAGGAGCAGGATCAGAATGATCAACAGTATGGTTCCCAGGGTCATGTCATTCTCCTTATTCACTTGGGTGGCCAACCAACCCGTATGGCAATGCGCCATTCGCATCACGGTTGAGTAAGGAGCAAAAATCGGACCCGACCCCGGGAACATCAAGCGCGCGGGTCCTAAGCACTATCCGTCAAGAAAGCAAATCATCCGTACGCACGGTGTTGTCCAAATACGTCGCTACGCCAAAGTCGTTACACACTGACATATGGTGCTTCGATACGATAAGTGGACCTTGCACGGAGATCGACATGACATACGATAACAACGCATTCAACGATCGGGCCGCGCATGTGATCTGGTTCGAAACCTCAGCCGGGGCGCGCAGGATCAAGGCGGGCGTTTCCTGGGAAGTGCTGCGCGACCGTTTCGGCGCGGGCGCCGAGGAAGAAGACCTATTGATTGCCTATCGCGGAAACAGCCGCATGCTGCATGCCCTGGCGCAGCGCAAATTCCTGGAAAGCCACCCCTTACCCGTCATGCTGGGACAGTCGGACTTTTCCGGCGAGGGTTGGCGCGGCCGCTAGCGAGAGGGCGGCGGCGTTGCCGCATGCCTAATGCTTGCTGCCCACTATGCGCCCGAGGGTCCGTATCGCCGTCTGAAAATCGCTGTTCATGGGATGCGCGCAGCTGATACGCAAAAAGTGCTCGTAGCGGTCCGAATTTGAAAACATGCGGCCCGGCGCCACCCGGATGCCGTCTTCCAGGGCCAGCTCGAAGACGTCTTTCGACGAACGTCCATCCGGCATTTCCACCCATAGCAGCATGCCACCGCGCGGCACGCTCAAACGGGTACCGCGCGGGAAATGTTCCGCGATGGCGCGGGCCATGCCCTCACGCTGGCTTTTCAGCCGGCGTCGTAGACGCATCAGATGGCGGTCGTAGCCTTTGGACTGCAACACTTCCGCGATGGCGATTTGCGAGGTCGCGGTGTTCGGCCGGCTTTGCACGAACTTCAGCATGGCCAGCCGTGCCTTCCAACGGCCGCCGATCATCCAGCCCATGCGCGATCCGGGTGCCAGCGTTTTTTGCATGGACGCGCAGTAGATGACATTGCCGTCGCGGTCCCACGCCTTGGCCGCGCGCAACGGCTCGTCGCCATCGGCCAGCGCGCCATAGGTGTCGTCTTCGATCAACGGGATGGCTTGCCGTTCGCAAAGGGCCACCAGGCGCGCCTTGTCTTCATCGGGCATGATGCTGCCCAAGGGGTTGTGCAAGTTCGGCACCACGACGACCGCCTTGATGTCCGCATGGGTCTGGAAGGCCAGGTCCAGCGCTTCGATCGACAGGCCGCGTTGCGGGCTGGTGGGAATTTCCAGTGCGCGCATTCCCAGGCTGCCGATCACTTGCAGCAAGCCGAAGTACGCCGGCGACTCCACGGCGATGGTATCGCCGGGACCCGCCACCGCCCTCAGTGCGATATTGAGCGCCTCGATACAGCCATTGGTCACGATGATGTCGTCAGGGCTGGCGCTGATTCCCGCATCCAGGGCCCGCCGTGCCAAAGTCGCGCGCAGATAGGGATGGCCCTGTTGCGGCGGAGGGCGGGTCATCGCTTCCGGATACCGACGCACTGCCCGCAGCATCGCCTGCTTCAGGGCGTCTACCGGATAGGCGTCAGGCGGTGCCACGGAATTGGCCAGGTCGATCCGCGGTGGATGCATCGCGCTCTTGGCGATGAAGTCCGATACGCGGTCATGAATGCCGACATAGGACGCGGCATCCAGTACTTGGCGCGTGTCCGGTTCATCGACGGGTAACAGCTTGCTGCGTTGGTTTTTGAGTACGAAATAGCCTGACCGGGGGCGGGCTTCGATCAGGCCGTCATCCTCCAGACTGCGGCAAGCCTGCAGTGCGGTACTGATACTTACCTGGTGTAGCCGGACCAGCGTTCGCACGGATGGCATGCGCGTCGCGGGGGCGAGAACTCCAGAATAGATGGCTTGCCGGTAGTGCTCGGCCAAACGTTGATACAGAGGCTGTTCCATTGCGCAATCATTGCGTATGCCAGCCGAGACGGAATAGGCACAGTTGAGGTGGAATCCGACAGTAACAGAAATGGTTGATGTCAGCTGCTGCCATATACAAATACCGGTCCTGTGTCTGGGAGGCCTTGCAGGCGGGGTCTAAGCTGCACAACGTTCTGCTACACATGTTGGAGGTAATCGTGAAAATGGACCGGTCGGCCTGGGATATTTCACTTTCATGCGGTGAAACACGCGTGGTTTATATGCCACCGCGGGCGTTGATCCTGGGTATCAAAGGACGGGCGACAGTCGTCGAGCGCGTGGACGGATTGGGCGATGCCAGTTTCAGCCTGTGCATCCCGCTGCGCGGAGGCGAAACTCATGTCCTGGCATATGGCGGTCAGGTATTGGTACGCGCCACGCAGTCGTCCAGCCTGCGGGTGCTGCCGCCCCAGCCTTATTTCGCGGCCTGGTGGACGCGCTGCGCCCGGCTGGCGAAGGCGCTGCAGCACAGCGCTGCAGCGTTGAACCGCCGCTTGCACGGCGTTTAGTGCCTCAGGCGCCGAAGTTTTCGACAATATCCCGGGCGACGGCTTCCGCCACTTCGATGCCGTCGATGGCCGCGGAATAAATGCCGCCGGCGTAGCCCGCCCCTTCGCCGGCCGGGTACAGTCCGACGGTATTGATGCTCTGGTAGTCGTCGTCTTTGCGCTTGATGCGCAGTGGCGAAGACGTCCGGGTTTCAACGCCCGTCAGCACGGCGTCGGCCATTGCGTATCCCTTGATCTTCCGGTCGAACGCTGGGAGCGCTTCGCGGATCGCTTCGATGGCATAGTCGGGAAGTGCGGTCGATAGGTCAGTGGGCGTGACGCCGGGCGTATAGGAGGGCAGTACCTTGCCCAGCCCGGTCGACGGCCGGCGTGCGAGGAAGTCTTCCACCCGCTGGGCCGGCGCCAGATATCCACCGCCACCCAATTCGAAGGCGCGCGATTCCCAATGTCGCTGGAAGTCGATGCCGGCCAGCGGCCCGCCGGGATAATCTTCCGGCGTGATACCGACCACGATGCCCGCATTGGCATTGCGTTCGGCACGGGAGTATTGGCTCATGCCGTTGGTGACGACGCGGTTGGGCTCGGAAGTGGCCGCGACGACGGTGCCGCCGGGGCACATGCAGAAGCTGTACACCGATCGGCCATTGCGGCAGTGATGCACGAGTTTGTAGTCCGCCGCGCCCAGTACCGGGTGGCGCACATATTTGCCGAAGCGGCTGCGGTCGATAAGGCTTTGAGGATGCTCGATGCGGAATCCGATGGAAAAGGGCTTGGCTTCCACGTAGACGCCGCGCTGGTGCAGCATCTGGAAGGTGTCCCGCGCGCTGTGCCCGATCGCCAGCACCAGATGTGTACAAGGCAGATACTCACCGCCGGCCAGCTTCAGCCCGCGCACGCGGCCGCCATCCAGGTCCAGGTCTTCCACGCGACTCTGGAAGCGGATCTCGCCGCCCAGGGATTCGATGGAAGCCCGCATTTTTTCCACCATGCTGACCAGGCGAAAGGTGCCGATATGCGGCTTGCTGACGTAGAGGATTTCCTCGGGCGCCCCGGCGAGCACGAACTCGTCCAGCACTTTGCGGCCCAGATAGCGCGGATCCTTGATCTGGCTATAGAGCTTGCCGTCCGAAAAGGTGCCCGCGCCTCCTTCGCCAAATTGCACATTGGACTCGGGGTTCAATACCTGCTTGCGCCACAGTCCGAAGGTGTCCTTGGTCCTTTCCCGAACCGACTTTCCTCTTTCCAGGATGATCGGACGAAAGCCCATTTGCGCCAGGATCAGTCCGGCAAACAGCCCGCATGGGCCCATGCCCACCACCACCGGACGTGCCGCCTGCGGCGCCATGCGCGCATCGGCCACGAATCTGTACTGCATATCAGGCGTCGGGACGACATGCGGATCGCCGGCAAAGCGCGTACGCACGGCTGCTTCATCGCGTACTTCCACGTCGACTGTATATACCAGCTGGATATTGTCCCGTTTGCGCGCGTCATAGCCGCGGCGGTAGACGTGGAAGGACATCAGGTCGGCGGGTGGAATGTCCAGGCGAGCGGCGAGGGCCTGGGAGAGTGCCGCTTCGGGATGGTCCAGCGGCAGCTTGACTTCGGAGATACGTAGCATGATGGGGCAATCCGGCGCCGCTTATGGCGCATCGATGCGATCGCCCGGCCGGGCGCGCAGGTGGCAGTTTAGCAAGCCGCCTGGCGCCCTCGCTTGTCGCGCTTGCCTATGCCAGGGGCAGCGTCTTCGCCTCGGGGGCTGGCGGGGAATCGGGCGGGTCGCCCGGTGTGGGCGGCTCGTGCGGCAGCGGTGGCTCGCCGGGGGCCGGTTCACGATGCGGCGCATCGTCCATGTGCTCGGTAAGTTCCTCGGCGATGTTGGAAGAACTCGGGGTGCGAGGGTTCAGTGTGTTGGGCGCGACGGACATGGCGATTCCCCTGGGACAAAGGATCTGCAGAGGTGCAAGCGTCATACCCATCCCGGCATAGACGGAATCGGACAATCCCGTGGGGGGGGGCGGGCACGCCAATTGCTAGGCAGGGCCGTCCGGGCGGCCCGCGTCGTCCGGGAACCGGAATTTTCCGTTCAATCCGACCCATAAAAGGAAAGACCGATGAAGAACAAAGTCATTCTCGCCATGCTTCTCGCCATTGCCACCCTGTCGGCCGGTTGCAATACCGTTTCGGGCGCCGGCAAGGATATCGAGCGGGGAGGCGAAAAGATCCAGGGCGCCGCGGACCGGCATAACAATTGATCGACGCACATATCACGCTACCCATACGCCGCGCCCCGCCAGGGACGCGGCCCCCATCGTTTTGATTCAAGGCCAACTGGAGGCAACAATAATGTTCAAAACCATGCCCTCGCTGACCCCGGACCAATTCCGCTGGCTCAAAGAACTGCGTTCCCGCGCCTCGCTGGTGGGGTTCGAAGTGCCGGAGCCCGTGCGGGGACAACTGGAGGCGCTGAACTACATCGAGGAGCGCGACGGCAAGTCGACCGTGACCCGTCCCGGCGCGGCAGCGCTGGGCGCATACCGGGAGCCGCTCCGTTCCTGACGGCTTGGCGCGGTGATGCATAATTCCGAGGTTGAGCAGCAACCTGGAGTGGGTATGCCCCGATGCCGTCTTTCCTTGCTTGCCGCGCTGATATGCCTGGGCGGATGCGCCTCGGGCATCGAGCCCGGCGGTAATTTTCCCAGTGTGACCTTCGATGTCACCACGCCTTACGATGCGGCGTATCGACGCGCCGCCGAATTCGCCCGCGTTTGCCATACCGCGCCGGAGCATCCCTACGGCGTCGAATACCGGGCCAGCGAAACCCTGGACGACAAATTCGCCGTGGGCCGGATCGTCGTTGTCAAGGTACCGGAACCGGCGGTTCATCTGGAGGTGATCGAGACCAAACCCAAGGGCAAAACGGACTCCACGGTGACTGTCACCGTGCTCGGACAAGGCCTGTGGGACGCGGGCGAACTCGCCGCCGCCAAGCAATCCATCCAGAGCGCCACACCGGTCTGTCGCCCCGCCGGCAAGGGGTGACCGGCGGGGGGGGCGGGCGCTAGGGCGACGTATCCTCGGGCCGCCTTTCCGACAGATCGGCGGGATCGTTCCCATAGACGTCGTCTTCGGGGCGCGGGATACCGGGGTCTCCAGGGTCGGAGAGCGCCCGTCCGTTGCGCGGCATGCCGGCGACGGTGGGAGACTTGTCGGGCACCGGCAGGATGCGGGTACCCAGGCGCGCTTTTTCGTCCGCGTCGGGGGTCGTAGACCGGACATCCGTTCCGGTTGGGCGTGCTTCAGGCATGGTGGGGCTCCGGTATGGGCTGGCGACGATGCAAACTTTGCTTGCCAATGCGGCAAATTTTGCAGGGCGCCGGCTCAGAAAATATTCGAATCGCGGACGCGCTTTTTGTAGGGGGCGGGCTTGGTGTTATCAGCCCAGCTCGAGCCGCTGGCGGCATCCTCGACGGGCTGGCTGGCATTGCGGGCTTCGTCGGCGGCGGGGTCCTGGGGCGGGCGCGGCAGGTTCGGGACATCGACCGGCGAATCGGGCGGAAATACCTTGGCCTGGGAACCGGCCTGCGCCCGGCGTGGCGTACCGCTTTCCGCCCCTTGGCGTGGAAACGACTTTTCCATGTTGCGCTCCTCATGATGTGAAGCCCCGGCTGCAAGACGCGTTCCCGTCGCGGAAAATCCCCGCTATGCTTGCGTCTGCTGTCGTTTACCGCATGGAACCATGGATCACATAGATCAGCCGCGCTCTTCCAACGCCTATCAGGCACTCACTTTCCATGCGTTGTCGGGTTTCCGCTTCCTGGGATGGATCAATGGCATCGCCGCATTGATGCTGTTGGCGTTCTCGCTGGGGATTGTCGGCGGCGATGTGGATCCGCCGGATCTGCGACAACCGATATCCGCGTATGCGCTGGGCCTGGCTGCCTGCGCGACCGGCGTCCTGTTTTCCTACCTCGCGCACTTCAGCGTATTCCGCCAGATTGCGGCGGGGCGGGCGGGTAAGGGGCATTGGCTTCCCATGATCGTGTCCGCGCTGGCTTACTTCGCCAGCGTCGCGGCTTTCGTCATGGGATGCTGGGGCGCGGCGACCGCTGCCGCCAATGCACCTCAGAATGATGTGTCCTATCGCGCCGATGCCGCGGTGGCCTTGCCATCGCTAACCCTGCGCGCCCAGCCTCATTCGGGCAGATAGGCGGCGATCAGTTTTTCGGCGGCGTCGGTCAACGCGGCCGCCGGCCCATCGCCATCGCCCGCGAAAATCTGGGCCGACACGAAGCAGCCTTCCAGCAGCAGCAGTAGGGCATCGCCCAGCGTGTCCGCGTCCTTGGCGCCCGCCGAGGCGGCCAATTCCCGCAGGCGGGCCCGCAATGCCCGCTTGTTGGCTTCGGCGATGGCGCGGCCGGGATGCACGGCCGCGTCGCCGGGATACTCCACGACGGCGTTGGTCAGCGCGCAACCCCGGTAGCCGGGTGTTTTGACGCGCTGAGCGACATGACGAAAGTAAGCCAGCAACTGCGCCCGCGGATTGCCCGCGTAGGGCTCGATCGCCTTGTCGAAGCGCTGAAAGAACGCGGCGTCATAGTCCTTCAGGTAGGAAGCCGCCAGTTCATCCTTGGAGCCGAAACTGCGGTATAGGGTGGGCTTGGTCGCGCCTGCGCGCGTGACGATTTCATCCACGCCGACCGCGCGGATGCCCTCGCGATAGAACAGTTCGCGCGCGGTGCGGCGGATGCGTTCGGCCGCGCGCGGCTGCTTGCCGCCGGCGGCGGCTTCTTCGGGCGGGGGCACAGGGGGGGGGCGGAGAGTCATGGTAAATCTGCTTGACAATGTTACCGAGCGGTACGTAAGATTCGACGCTCAGAAACGTACCGGTAAGTAACATGACTATAGCTCGTTCCCGGCCTTTTGGACAGAAGTATGCCTTCGTCGTGGTTGCCATAGCCTTTGTCGCCCTGTTGGTGGGTGCCGGCCAGCGGGCGGCACCCGGCGTCTTGATCGTGCCCCTGGAGCAGGCGTTCGGCTGGGGGCGGGACGTGACCTCGCTGTCGGCCGCGATCGGCATCTTCCTTTATGGGCTGGTCGGCCCCTTCGCCGCCGCGCTGATGCAGAGTTTTGGCGTGCGGCGCACCCTGATTTGCGCGTTGGTGCTGATGTCCGCGGCCAGCGGCGCCAGTGTGTGGATGACCGAGCCCTGGCACCTGGTGCTGTCCTGGGGTGTGGTGTCCGGGCTGGCCACGGGATGCGTGGCGGTCGTGTTCGGGGCCACGGTAATCAATCGCTGGTTCGTCAAGCATCGGGGCCTGATGATGGGCATCCTGACGGCCAGCACCGCGACGGGCACACTGATTTTCCTGCCGGGTATGGCGGCACTGGCCGAAGCCGGCGGGTGGCGGCCGGTCGTCATCACGATTGCGGCGGTATGCCTGGCGCTGGTGCCCCTGGCGTGGTGGCTGATGCCGGAGCGGCCCTCCGATATCGGCCTGGTCCCCTACGGCGCGGACCCGGACCATGTGCCGCCCCCTGCCGTGAACGCCAATCCGCTGAAAGCCGCTTTCGGTGCATTGAACCGCGCTGTCGGTAACCGGAATTTCTGGTTCCTCTTCGCCACCTTCTTTATTTGCGGGTTCACGACTAACGGCCTCATCGGCACCCATTTCATCGCGCTGTGCAGCGACCAGGGCATTGCCGAAGTGCGCGCGGCGGGCCTGCTGGCGATGATGGGCCTGTTCGATCTGGTCGGGACGACGGCATCGGGCTGGCTGACCGACCGCTACGATCCACGCAAGCTGTTGTTCATGTACTACGGCCTGCGCGGCATTTCCCTGATCTTCCTGCCGTTCTCCGACTTTTCCATATACAGCCTGGGTATTTTCGCGGTGTTCTACGGGCTGGACTGGATCGCCACCGTGCCGCCGACCCTGAAGCTGGCGGTGGAAAGCTTCGGCGAGCGCGATGCGCCCATCGTGTTCGGCTGGATCGTCGCCGGGCACCAACTGGGGGCCGCCAGCGCCGCCTTCATGGCGGGGGCACTGCGCCAGGCGCAAGGAAGCTACTTCCTGGCCTTCATCATCTCCGGGGCCACGGGGATCGTGGCTGCGATTATCGCGTTGCAGGTACGCAAAACCAAAGCATCGGCTGCTGTCGTGCCGGTTTGATATACGCAAAAGGTCTGGACGAGGCTGGGCGGCGTGCGTAATATACGCAAAGCGTATATATACGAGGCCGCCATGTCCATTTCCCAGCAAGCTTTCCTGCGCGATGCGATGCGTCGCCTCAACTTGACCCGCGACGTGTTCGCCGCCCGGATAGGGGTTAAGCGGCGTGCCTTGGACACCTGGCTGCTGCCGGAAGGGTCCCAGGAGTTCCGCGCGATGCCCGAAGTCGTCGAGCGATTCGTGACGGAGATCGTACAGAACGGCGACCTGCGAGAAAAGTATACGCAAAGCACGCAGAACGGGCCGTTGCGCGACCGCATCAGCGTGGAAGGCAAGCATCAACTGTTATCGGTGGACCAGTTTTCGCGCGAATCCGTGGAGGACCTGTTCCGGATCGCCGACATGATGCAGCCCATTGCGCGCCGGCAAAAGGTGTCGCGCGTGCTGGAAGGCGCCGTGCTGGGCAATCTGTTTTTCGAGGCCAGCACCCGCACACGGGTCAGTTTCGGTTCGGCATTCTGCCGGCTGGGCGGCTCGGTGTGCGACACGACGGGCTTCACATTTTCGTCCATGGCCAAGGGCGAATCGATCTACGACACCAGCCGCGTGATGAGCGGCTACGTCGACGCAATGGTTATCCGCCATCCCGAAAAGGGCTCGGTGGCGGAATTCGCCCGCGCGACCAATATTCCCGTCGTCAATGGCGGTGACGGCCCTGGCGAGCATCCCAGCCAGGCGCTGCTGGACCTGTACACCATCCTGACCGAGTTCTCGCGCCTGGGGAAATTGCTGGACGGCGCCCATATCGCGATGGTGGGCGACCTCAAGTACGGGCGTACCGTGCATTCGCTTATCAAGCTGCTGGCCCTGTACCGCGGCGTGAAGTTCACCCTGATTTCGCCGCCCGGGCTGGAAATGCCGGGCTACATCATCGAGCAGGCGGCCAAGCACGATAACGTCATCGAACAAAAGCAGTCGCTGGCCGAGGGGCTGCCTGGCGCGGATGTGATCTACGCGACGCGGGTACAGAAGGAACGCTTCGCCGATGAAGCGCAGGAAGGCTACGCGCCGGATTTCCAGATCAACCGCGCCATCATCGACACGTATTGCGGCCCCGAAACGATCGTGATGCATCCGCTGCCGCGCGATAGCCGCCCGGGCGCCAATGACCTCAGCGTGGACCTGAACCATGACCCCCGTCTGGCGATCTTCCGCCAGACGGACAACGGTATTCCGATCCGTATGGCGATATTCGCGGTGCTGCTGGGCGTGGAAGGGCTGGTGCAGCATTCTCTGCGCGACGTCACGTGGCGGCATCCCTCCCATGTCGGGCCGGACGATTCGGCCTTCCACGGACTGGATTGATTCCCCGCGCCCGGGGCATCCCGGGCGCGGCGGCGGTCAGTCGCGTTTTTCGCCGCCCAGGGCGTCCACGAGTTCGGCCATCAGCTTGGCGAGTTCGCCCGTCATCAGCGCCATGTCGCTGTCGAATTTCTCGTCATCGTTCTGGGCCATGCTATCGCTGTTTTCCTTCAGCACGTCCAACGGAGCGATGCGCTTGACGTCCAGCGATTCGGTCAGCACGAAAGAGACACGGTCGGCCCAAGTCATTGCCAGCCGGGTGCATTGCTTGCCGGACTGGATGTGCCGTCGCACATCGTCGGCATCGATGGTGTGCTTGACATAGCGGATGGCGGCGCGGCTTTCACCCGAGGCGCGCAGTTCCGTGTCCTGGTCGATGCTGAAATTGGCGGGGGCCTCGTCTTCCGCCAGCCATCCCGTCATCGCCGCTGCCGGCGATTGCACGACGTACAGGCTTTCCAGCGGGAATGGGTCGATCGACTTGGCCAGCAGGCCCAGCACTTCGTCCGCCTTGGCCGAGGCCGCCGCGTCGATCACCAGCCAGCGGTTGGCCGGATCGATCCAGACGCGCGTGTCGCGGTAGATGCTGAAGGCTTTGGGCAGGAGTTCGTCGGTGACCCGTTCCTTGATTTCCTTCATTTGCTTGCGGCCCGGCTTGTAGCCCTGCTGCTCTTCGATTTCCTGGGCCCGCGCCTTCGCGACCTGATTGACGACGGTGGCGGGCAGCAGCTTCTTTTCGGCGCGCAGGGTCAGCAGCATCTGGCCGTTGACGGTATGCACCAGCCCGCCGTTTTCACGTGTCGGTATCCAACCCAGGCTTTGCATTTCCAGCGTATTGCCACCCTGGTAGGCGAACTTGGCCAGGGCTTGCTCCAGCTGGTCGTCCTTCAAGGCCCAGGACGGGGAAAGGCGGTAGATCTTTAGATTCTTGAACCACATGAGCGTCGGGCAAAAGCGACGATTCTATACGACCCGCCCATCCAGGGGGCTGCGCGTGTCAGCGACACGTTCTGTCACGGACAGTCGCCGTGCTCTGGAGTATCGTCCGCCGCAGCGCAAACAAGAGGTTGCGATAACACATCGTGGGAGACCTATGAAACCTATCACTTTCATCGGCGCCATCCTGGTCGTCCTGGGCGTGGTTGCGCTCGTATACCAGGGATTCAGCTATAAATCCGAGGACACCATTGTGCAGATCGGGTCCGTGAAGGCCACGGCCGAGACCACCAAGTCGGTGCCGATCCCGCAATGGGCCGGCATCGCGGCGATCGTGGTGGGCGTGGTGGCGATCGGCGTGGGAATGCGGCGCTAGGGCAGCCATGCGCGGCTGGCATGCCGTTTGCGGTTTTCACGGGTC